>JBGVRT010000083.1:0-5034 GCA_045128735.1 Eubacteriales bacterium
TGTAAACTAATTGTTTTTCTTATTTTACAGCCGTTTTATAAGGCACAAACCGTAACTCCGCTTTTTCTTTTTGATGCAAAAGGCGCAAAAAGAAAAAGCTCAAGAAAAAGAAAAACGCCGATGCGCCTGCGGGCGCGAGACTCGCGACTTTTTGAAAAAAGTCGCCCAAAAACTTTTCTCGCGTGGTGCGGTGCGAACACACCGCCAAACAATAATTTATATGCTGCAATAAAAGAAAACCGACGTCTGAACAACGTCGGTTTTCGGATAGCGTGCGAGTTGTTCGCACGAATTTTATTGCGTGAACGGCGAAGCCTATTGCCTCCACCGGCAGGTGGTGAGGACTATCTCTGGATTCTTCCCGAGCCGTCGCCGCCTGCAAGCTTCTCAACCTCTGCGAGAGTAACCATATTGTAGTCGCCCTCGATGGAGTGCTTGAGTGCCGAAGCCGCAACTGCGAACTCAACGGCAGCCTGTGCGGTCTTGCCCGAAAGGAGCGAGTAGATAAGTCCGCCGCCGAAGCTGTCGCCGCCGCCTACGCGGTCGATGATGTGAAGCTCGTACTTCTTGGAGAAGCAGTACTCGTCAGCCTTTACGTCGTAGAGCATTGCGGACCAGCCGTTATCGAATGCGCTGTGGCTCTCGCGGAGAGTGATAGCAACGTACTCAAATCCGAACTTGTCTGCAAGCTGCTTAGCAACAGACTTGTAACCGTCGTGGTTGAGCTTGCCGCCGTAGATGTCGGTAGCTTCTGCCTCGATGCCGAATACGTCCTTTGCGTCCTCCTCGTTGGAGATGCAAACGTCAACGTACTTGCAAAGCTCGGTCATAGCCTCTCTTGCCTGGTCTCTCGTCCAGAGCTTACCGCGGTAGTTAAGGTCGCAGGAAATCTTTACGCCCTTTGCCTTAGCCGCCTTGCAGGCTTCCTTGCATATCTCGACTACGTTCGCGCCGAGAGCGGGAGTAATACCTGTGAAGTGGAACCAGTCAGCTCCCTCGAAGATAGCATCCCAATCGAAGTCCTCGGGAGTAGCCTTTGCGATAGCCGAGTTAGCGCGGTCGTAAATGCAAACCGAGCCTCTCTGAGAAGCGCCCTTTTCGTTGAAGTAGATACCTACTCTGTCACCGCCGCGGGTGATAAGAGAGGTGTCAACGCCGTAGCGGCGAAGGCTGTTAACAGCCGCCTGACCGATAGCGTGAGTGGGGAGCTTGGTTACGTAAGCCGCGTCCATGCCGTAGTTGGCAAGCGAAACGGCAACGTTAGCCTCGCCGCCGCCGAATGTGAACTCAACGTGGTCACACTGTACGAATCTCTCATAGTTGTAGGGCTGAAGACGAAGCATCAGCTCACCAAAAGTAACGATCTTGCTCATGGTAAAAGTCCTTTCGTATTATAAAATTTGATTAAGATTTCTGATACATACCGCTTTCGGCATTGCCGATCTCATCGGAATAGGGAAAGCCGAAAATTGTCTCAAAGAGCATATCGGCAAAGAGCTTGTGCATTTCGCGGGTGGGGTGGTTGATGTAGTTGCAAAGAAGCGCCGTTGTATCAACGCCCTCTGCCGCCATCCGCTTCCACTCGGCATAGCAATCGCAAACGGGAATGCCGCGTTCTGCCGCCATCTCGCGCGCCGCCTCCATATACGCATCCATCCGTCCGCTATTTTGCATATCCGCTGTTTTCAGCGCGTAATCAAAGTGCTGGAGGGCGGTATTGTCGTTGCGGTAGGTGTTGAGCATATTGGGGGTCATATAGACACACTCGAAGCCGTTTTCAAGACACTTGTCAAACAGTCCGCCGAGATTCTCGTGCCACGCCTCCATAGAGGCGTTGACGTCATTGAGTCCGAAGCAAATGATAACAAGGTCAGGGCGGTGGGGAACCACGTCGCGCTCAAAATTGGCAAGCGCGTAATCGGATCGTTTTCCGCCGACTGCCGTATTGATGACGTTGACCGGCATACTCTGCCAGTGCTTATTGATCATCGATCGAAGGCGGTTGTGATACACCGTATCGTAATCAAACTCGCCATTCAGCGCTCCGTGGGAGACACTGTCGCCGCAGATCACGATGTTGACGGGACCCCGCTCGGCATAGTGCTTGATGTCATAGGTGACAAGCTCTCGAATTTTAAAGTCCATCATTTTACAAGTTTTAAAGTCCATTATTTTACAAGGTGATATGCGAAGCCGTTGATCTCGTCTGCGAGATAGATGAACTTCATTGCACCCTTGTCGTCGTAGGTAGCTGTAGAGTAGTCGAACTTAACTCCTCTGCGCTCAAGGTGGTAAACGGCGCGGTCAACGTTTGTCGTCTCGATAGCGATGTGGCCGTGTGTGCCGGGACCCTTGTCGTTCATAATCTCAAGCTCGGGGCTTACGAAGATAGACTTGGAAGTAACCTTAGAGCCGAATGAGAAGTAGTCGCCGAGAACTTTTGCGGTGCCCTCGGAGGTTGCGCCGCAGGGATTGATGCCGACGTGACGGAACTTAAGACCGAGCATAGTGTCAACAGCCTCGCGAACAAGCTTTGTGATGCCGTCAAAGTCGCCTGCGGCAATCATTTCGGGCTTAACCATCCAGCTGCCGCCGCAACAGATGATCTTGGGGAATGCAAGGTAATCGTTAACGTTCTTCGGGTTAACTCCGCCTGTGGGCATAAATGTTACGCCGCCGTAGGGTGCGGACATTGCCTTGATCATTTCGATACCGCCCGACTGCTCAGCGGGGAAGAACTTAACTGTCTTAAGACCGAGCTCGAGAGCCGCCTCGATTCCCGAGGGGTTGTTGATACCGGGAACGATGGGGCAACCCTTTTCCTGGCAATACTTAACGATTTCGGGGTTGAAGCCGGGGCTTACGATAAACTTTGCGCCTGCCTCGATAGCGTCGTCAACCTGAGCTTTGGTAAGAACCGTGCCCGCGCCAACGATCATATCGGGGTATTCTTTTGCGATAATAGCGATAGCGTCCTTAGCCGCCGCTGTTCTGAAGGTAACCTCAGCGCAGGGGAGACCGCCGTCAACGAGAGCCTTTGCAAGAGGAGCAGCGTCCTTTGCGTCGTCGATCTTGATAACGGGAACGATACCGATGAGAGATAACTGCTTAATAACGTCCATTTTTTGACCTCCAAAAAATCAAATTTTTACAAATACTATTATACACCCAATAATTGACAATGTCAAGGTTTTTTATATCATTTGCGGTGTTTTTTGCAAATTTTTGTGACGGGATATGCAATGTAGAAGCTGTGTTCGTCCGTTTACTTTCTGACGATATCGCCAACTCCGTTAAGGATATATTTCGGGCGGTAGGGGAAGTTGTCAATATCCTCTTTCGCGGTTACTCCGCTGAGAACCAGTACGGTATCAACGTTTGACTCGATTCCCGCGATAATGTCGGTGTCCATTCTGTCGCCGATAAAGGCAATATCGGCACTGTGACAGCCGAGCTTGCGCAGACCGTGGCGGAGCATAAGCGGGTTGGGCTTGCCCACGAAATAGGCTTTCTTGCCGGTTGCTATCTCAATTGGGGCTACAAGCGAGCCGGTGGCGGGCATAATACCCTTTTCGGTAACGCCCACGGTGTCGGGGTTCGCGCCGATAAGCTTGGCGCCCTTGTTTACAAGCTCGATAGCCTTTTCAAGCTTTTCGAAGCAGTAGGTGCGTGTCTCACCGATTACCACGTAGTCGGGATTGATGTCGTTCATATAGATTTTCTGGTCGTAGAGCGCCTTGGAGAGAGCCGCCTCACCGATAACGTAGGCGGTGCAACCGGGAGCCTGGCTGTGCAGGAACTCGGCAGTCGCCATTGCGCTTGTGTAAAAGTGGTCTGCCGACACCGAAAGCCCCATACGCTCAAGCTTCATACTCAACTCGTGGGGAGTTCTTTCGGGGCTGTTGGTAAGAAAAACGAATTTTTTGTTGTTGTCCGCCATCCAGTTTACGAACTCGGCAACACCGTCGAGTATTTTGTTGCCGTGGTAGATGACTCCGTCCATGTCGCAGATAAAACCTGCTTTTTCGCGAATTTTTTGCATTGCTTATACCTCTTTTTTCTTCTTGAACACGAGAAATTTGCTCAAGACGTAGTTTACGATGATGACCACCGCCGCCGCGGCAAGCTTTGCCCACAGGTCGGGGGTGAAGTTGAGTGAGATGCCGAGGGGCAGGGAAAGGGTAAAGGTGACGTATTCCGCCGCCGAGAGGGCGAAGATAACGCCGAAGGTGACCAGCGAATCGCACCCGAGGGAGAAAAGACGGGAGCCGAAAAATGAAGCGATGCGGGTCTTTTCGCCTGTCTTTTCCGTAACGCCGAACACCCATTTTTTGTTGGTGTAGTAGGCGAAGAGCACGGCGAGTACCCATTGAATTATCTGGGCGGCGACGCGGACACCGTTGTATGCGGCACTCGATTCCGAGACCCCGAGGGCGCGGGCGAAAAAGAGTATGAGAAAATAGCTTCCCATTCCCACGGCGGTAGTCAGTCCCCCGAAGATGAGGTACATAATTATTTCTTTGTGTTTGGTGAATAGTTTTTTTAACATAGTGTTTCCAATCGGTTGTACATTTTGTTCGCACCGCACCCCGACAAAAAAGTTTTTGCGGAGCGGCGAGAATTGGGATTTGCGAAGCAAATTTGCGGTGTTTAGCCGCAAAACCAATTCTTGCACCGAATAGCGGAGCTATTCGCATTTTCTTAAAAAGCGACCGTTTCCCCATGCGGCGTTTTCTTTTTGGAAACTTTTTATTTTGCGCCTTTTTGTACAAAAGAAAAAGTGGCTTTTCTATTTACGTGTTAAAAAATCTGGGCACAAATAAAAGTAACAATTTACGAGGTATAAACTAATTTTTCATTTATTCCACAACCGTTTTATAAAGCGCAAACCGTAACACCGCTTTCTTTTGAACCAAAAGGCGCAAAAGAAAGCTCACAAAGAAAACGCCGATGCGCCTGCGGGCGCGAAATTGTCGCTTTTTGAAAAAAGCTCCGCAAAAACTTTTCTGTCGGGGTGCGGCGCGAACATAGTGT
>JBGVRT010000084.1:0-2465 GCA_045128735.1 Eubacteriales bacterium
TGCGAACACACCTTCAAACAATAATTTATCTGCCGCCCAAAGCTAACGAGGTCGTGTTTAACGACCGAGTGGGTTGCGACGGATATGTTCGCTCAAATCGCGGACACGGGCGCGCTCCGCCTGCGCGTGCTCACGCGCAAACACTAATTTATCTGCTTCTATTGACTTTTTTATACAAATATGTTATAATAAACAGTAGTGTGTTTTTGGAAAATCGGAAAATCAAGGAAGTAAAATGGCTGAAATAAAGGAAAACAAAATGGGCACGATGCCCATCGGTAAGCTAATATTTACAATGTCGATACCTATGGTGGCGTCGATGCTTGTTCAGGCGTTCTACAACGTGGTGGACAGCATTTTCGTCGCACGCTTCAGCGAGGCGGCACTCTCGGCGGTTACCTACGCTTTTCCTGCGCAAAACCTTATGATTGGTCTTGCCACGGGTACGGGTGTCGGTGTCAACGCGCTTCTGTCGCGAAGTCTCGGCGAGAAAAACCGCGAACGCGCCAACCGTGTTGCTGAAAACGGTGTTTTTCTTGCGCTTTTGGGCTATCTTCTGTTCCTTATTTTCGGACTTTTTGGCGCGGAGGCGTTCATTCGCTTCCAGACCGACACCCCCAGCGTTATCGCGGAGGGAGCTGCTTATCTTTCGGTTTGCTGTATCTTCTCCTTCGGAATTTTCGGTGAGATAATGTTCGAACGCCTGATGCAGGCGACGGGGCGCACGGTGTACACTCTGTTCACGCAGGGCGTTGGCGCGATTATTAACATTATTCTCGACCCGATTTTCATTTTCGGTTACTTCGGTCTGCCCGCGATGGGCGCAAAGGGCGCGGCTATCGCAACTGTGGCAGGTCAGATTTTCGCCTTTATTATGGGCATTATTCTCAACCACCTGTTCAACAAGGACGTTGAACTGAGGCTTCTTAAGTTCCGACCCGACAAAAAGATAATCGGCGGCATTTACTCTATCGGTATTCCTTCGGTTATTATGGTGGGAATCGGCTCGGTCATGACCACGGGAATGAACAAGATTCTCAACGGCTTCTCCGAGGTTGCGGTCAACGTTTTCGGAGCGTATTTCAAGCTTCAGAGCTTTGCGTTTATGCCGATTTTCGGAATCAACAACGGCGTTATTCCCATCATCGCCTACAACTACGGCGCGGGAAAGCGCGACAGGCTTCTCAAGGCCATCCGCACGTCGGTTGTTACGATTATCTGTATTATGCTTTGCGCGCTTGCGCTTATGCAGACGATTCCCGACAAGATGCTTGCGCTGTTTAACGCAGGCGAGGAAATGCTCTCCATTGGCGTGCCCGCGCTGAGAATAATCAGTATAAGCTATATTTTCGCGGGCGTTTGCATCGGGCTTACGTCGGTGTTCCAGGCGCTCGGAAAGGGAATTTACGCCGCAATTATGTCGTTTGCCCGTCAGCTTGTGGTGTTGCTTCCCGCGGCGTATCTGCTGTCGCTCAGCGGCGACGTGAACGCGGTGTGGTGGTCCTACCCCATAGCCGAGGTGATGTCGGTGGCGGTTTGCGCCTTCCTCTTCATCAGATTGTACAATAGGGTTATAAAGAACCTCAAGCAGATATAGAGTCCACCTTGAAATTGCAATAACTCAAATAAGATAAAGACATTCATAGGCAGAATTCATAGGAGGGCGTACCGTTGCACGGCAAGGGTACGCACGTTCTTTTTTGCGGCGCACCGCCCTTGATGATATCCACCGCACTTCGCGCGGTGATGATATACCAAGCCTGCGGCTTGGATAAAAAATACCGAGAACAATGTTCTCGGTATTTTTTGGTGGGGGATGGTGGATTCTGGACCTGACTTGCGGTCAGTGCTGTGCGGTTGGGCAGTTTGGCTTACGCAAGTCTGCAACGCCTTCGGCGTTGAAGTTCGAAAATACAATGCTCATAGCAAAAAGAAAGAGACGGCTAAAGCCATCTCTTTCTTTTTGGTGGGGGATGGTGGATTCGGACCACCGAAGTCAGTGACAACAGATTTACAGTCTGCCCCCTTTGGCCGCTCGGGAAATCCCCCATATAGAGCTCGAAGCTCCTGCCTCAAGCCCCTATTGGAGCTGGTGAACGGAGTCGAACCATCAACCTGCTGATTACAAATCAGCTGCTCTGCCATTGAGCCACACCAGCATATCCATTTGCAGGACACCAGCGTATCCATCAATCGGACTCCGTTATTATATCACAACATTTCTCTTTTGTCAATACTTTTTTCAAAAAAAATTCAAAGAAATTTTTGGAGGTTTTCAAATAGGCGATTTGTTAATAAATTGGTGTTTGGTCGCGGAGGCGCGACAGCCCGACAGAAAAGTTTTGCGGAGCTTTTTCAAAAGCGACCGCCTCCCCATGCGGCGTTTTTCTTTTGGGAACTTTTCTTTTTGCGCCTTTGGCTTCAAAAAGAAAAGTGGATTTCCTCTTTGGGTGTCAAAAAATCTG
>JBGVRT010000085.1:0-12403 GCA_045128735.1 Eubacteriales bacterium
AAATCCACTTTTCTTTTTGAAGCCAAAGGCGCAAAAAGAAAAGTTCCCAAAAGAAAAACGCCGCATGGGGAGGCGGTCGCTTCCCCAAAAGCTCCGCAAAACTTTTCTGTCGGGGTGCGGTGCGAACACACCGCCAAACACCAATTATCGGTCGTCCAACGCCAACGACTCGGTGTTTAGCCGAGGAGTGGGTTGCGTGGCATTATGTTTGTACAAACCATGGTGCGCTGACCTTTTGCCCGTCCGGCAGGACCGCTGACCTACGGGGCTGTCGCGTCTCCGCAATTGCCGTCTCTGCCCACAAGCTTCAGATATTTTTCGTAGGGGCAGACGATACGGAGCGCCTCAAGCAGGGCGTTGGGGGTCATTCCGGGGGGAAGTCCAAGCGAGGCAGCAAGGGCGTCACGCCTTTCGCGGCTGTTTTCGCCGCCGGTCAGACCGTCTATATAAAGGTCGGTCTTTGACAGCTGATTTTCGGTTATGGGCTCGCCGTCCTCGGAGTAGGGCGTAAGCAGGTCAAACAACAGCTTATTTTCCATTCCCTCAACCCCCAGCGTACCCTCTGCCGATGGCTCGGTTTTGCGCCTTTCCTTGCCTTCAATACGGGGAATATAAAGCTGAATCAGCTTTTCCTTTGGTAGGGCGCCCGTAAGGTGGGAGCGAATCAGCTTGCCCGCGCCGTCGCTGTCTGTGAGGACGATAAGCTTCGAATTTGCGGCAAGGGTGCGGATAAGTGCCATTTTTTCTTTTTTATTGAACACGCCAAAGCCGTCGGTGGTGACCACTTGCGCCTCAAAAATTGAGGTGAGGCGGATTTTGTCGTACTTTCCCTCGACGATTATGGGGTAGATTATTCTCGGTTTTTTCATATCACTTTACAAGGAAGTAGAGGAGCACAAGAATGCCGAGGGCTATGCGGTAGATGCCAAAGGCGGCAAAGCTGTGCTTTTTGACGAAATCGGTAAGGAATTTTATTGCGGCGAGCGAGACTGCGAACGCCACAAGCGTTCCCACGGCAAGAATTATCCACGCTTCGGCGGGCACCGAGACCGACTCATCGACCACGTAATCTACGAATTTGAGACCGCGAACAAGCGACGCGCCAAGCATTGTGGGTATTGCCATAAAGAAGGAAAATTCAGCCGCCGCCGAGCGCGAAAGTCCGAGAAGCATTGCGCCGAGGATAGTCGAGCCGCTTCGCGAGGTGCCCGGGATAAGCGAAAGCATCTGAAAAGCACCCACGAGGAGGGCGGTTTTATAGGATATCGAGTCGGTGTCGCCTATAGTGGGCGAGCCGCCTTTTTTACGTTCGATAAGGATAAACGCCACGCCGTAAAGCACGAGGGTGATGGCGACCGTCACGTAGTTGCCAAGGTGCGTGTCGATAAAGTCGTCGGCAAGCACTCCGAGGATTGCCGAGGGGATAATGGCTACGATGACCTTGAACCAAAGCGTCCAGGTGCGTTTTTTCTCATCGGCGGATTTTGAGGGCGCAAGTGGATTCAGCTTGCCGAAGTAGAGGATAATGACCGCGAGAATTGCGCCAAGCTGAATTACAACCTCGAAAAGGTTGTAAAATTCAGCGGCAAATTCGGGCGAGCCTACCGACAGCGAAAGGAATTCATCAAGCAGTATCATGTGACCCGTGGAGCTTACGGGAAGCCACTCGGTTATTCCCTCAACAATTCCGAACAGCACGGCTGTAAGTATTTTGATGATTAACATATTTTTCTCCTTTTGATGTTTTGTGGGGGCAAGGGGAACGGGGGAGGCGTGCCACTTTTTGTAAAATGCTAATAGCTCCGCTATTAGGTGCAAGAATTGGTTTTGCGGCTAAACACCGCAAATTTGCTTCGCAAACCCCAATTCTCGCCGCTCCGCAAAAACTTTTCTTGAGGGTTTTGGGGTGGAATTGGTTGGGTGCGTAGCCATATGCCCGTCTTTACTGTGCCGTAACTTTGGTTACGCTGACGGATTGCGCTTCCGTCTGTCGTCAGGAACCCCCGAGACCCTGCCGACACTCACGTACAAATTACTTTATGTCTCCCAAAGCTAACGAGCCTTTGTCTAAAAGGCGAGTGGGACGCGAGGAACTATGTTAGAACCAATTATCCCTCGCTGCGCGACAGGCCCGCGGGGGCTTCCCCGCCGCCGCTACGCATTATGTCGCCGTCTTTAACCTCAAATGGCACACGGCACAAAAATTCCTGCGAGGGGTGGGGTGCCGACTCGATGGGGGTGCCGTCAAGGTCGAAAAGC
The DNA here is from genome assembly GCA_045128735.1 of Eubacteriales bacterium. Lineage (GTDB taxonomy): Bacteria > Bacillota > Clostridia > Oscillospirales > CAG-272 > RGIG8775. Next base: position 2,260 of record JBGVRT010000085.1, read on the forward strand.
TCGGTGACGGTAAACTCCTGCCCAACCTTTGAGGGCGAGATGACCTCGGCAACGTCGCCAAGCTTCACCTTGTTTTTCTGTCTGAATCGATAGAGGCTTTCGCCGTATTGCGCTGAGTCGTTGCCCTCGGCGGTGGCGAAATATGCCTTCTCGCGGATATAGCCGTCCTGCGAGCAGAGCTGAGCCTCGTCAAAGGGCAGACCGAGATAATATCCCGTGCAGTATTCGCGATGCGAAACGCTGTCAAGCTCGCGCAGAAGTCGGGCGTCAAATTCGTATTTTTCGGGGTCGCGGAGATAGGCGTCAAGTGCCATTCTGTAGGCGTTGGTCACTACTGCCGTGTAATATGCGCTCTTCATTCGACCCTCAATTTTGAAGGAGTTTATTCCGCATTCAATAAGCTTTGGCAGAATCTCTATTGTGTTCATATCCTTTGAGGACATAATAAAGGTGCCAAGGTCAGTCTCCTCTATGGGAAGCGGAGTGTCGGGGCGTTTTTCCTCAACAAGCTTGTAGCCCCAACGGCAGGGTTGGGTGCAGGCGCCGCGGTTGGCGTCTCTGCCCGTAAGGTGGTGGGAGAGCATACAGCGTCCGCTGTAGGAAACGCACATTGAGCCGTGGACGAAGCATTCGATGTCCACATCGTCGGGCAGTGCCTCGCGGATAGCCTTTATCTCGTCAAGGCAGAGCTCGCGGGCAAGGACGACGCGCTTTGCGCCAAGTGCCACGTAAGCCAACGCCGATTCGGGGCTTACGATTCCTGCCTGTGTGGAAATGTGGATTTCCATATCGGGGAGTATCTTTTTAACCTCGGCAAGCACGCCAAGGTCGGCGACTATCACGCCGTCAATGCCAGCGGGGGCAATGGCGCGAAGGAACTCACGAAGCTCGCCGTACTCGTCGGCGTGGGGCATCGTGTTGAGAGTGAGATATATTTTTTTGCCGCGCTCGTGGGCGTATCGGGATGCCTCAAACAGCTCCTCAAGTGTGAAGTTGTCGGCGGCGGAGCGCATTCCGAAGCGGTTGAAGGCAAGATAAGCCGCGTCCGCACCGTAGAGAAGCGCCGCGCGGAGCTTTTCGAAATTTCCCGCAGGGGAAAGAAGCTCGGTTCTGTATTTTTTCATAATTACCTCTTAGGCTGCTTAATTGTATTATATTTATTATATTACATTTCAGAACATATGTCAAGGGTCGGAGCGCGCGAAAATTTGTTTTGTTATTTTTGAAAGCTTTTTGCGCCAATGTAATTAAAAATTGCGGAAGTTCACGGCAAAGTCCGTTTTTTTGGACACTCGATGTGGTATTATTAAGTCGAGGAAAAACGACGAAAGAGGTGCAAAAAATGACGAGAAGAAGAACTTACACAAAGAGAACAGCCATAGAGAGAGCCACCCTGGCGATAACCGCCGCTATTCACAATTTCCGTACTGCCCTAGCCGCCGCACAATGGGAATCCGCGAGTGCCATCGATTGCTGACAACATTGACACATTTCGACAGGCTTTGTTGGGCTATACATAGTGTGGTGAAAAGAATAAAAGCGAGATGAAATTCACCTCGCTTATTTGTTCAGTATGCAGAGCCTTCTCCATTATCTACACATCACGAGTACCGTTTTCAAAGCAATAGACGGTTCAAAAATTTTCCCGCTTTTTGGACCCGTAAAGGGAAAGAGATGGATCATCCGCCAAATCTTTATCCTGTGAAGCAGTAAAGGAAAGAAGCCAATCGTAATTTTTTTCGTCGGAATAAACCGTGTAGAAGCAATTATGTCCCAGCTCCGGAAAGAGTATCAATTCGGCATGACCGCCATGCAGATTTACCGCTTTTGCCATTTGCAGGCTCTCAATGGGATCTACGACCGTATCCTTAAGTCCATGAAATGTGCGGATGGGAAGATTTACAAGATTCATTGCAAATGCGCCAATGCCGCCGCCACAAATGGGCATTGCCGAGGCAAACCAATTCGGATACAATGTCGCAAGCGCCCAAGTACCGTAGCCCCCCATGCTGTAACCGGTCAGATGAACACGTGTTTCGTCAATATAAGCAATTCCACGGTATTTTTCTACCAGATGAACCAGCAACGTCATCCATTCGTTCCAAGTTCCTCTCTTGCAAAGAGGAGCAAGAAGAACATAGCCTCTTTCGTCCTGCCGCTCCAAAAATTTTTTAAGGCAGTTGTGAGCTCTCAGGCTCTTGGTTGTTTCTTCGCGAGATCCTGCGCCGTGTAAAAGAATAACTAAAGGATATTTTTCGTCTTTATCGAATCCTTTTGGATAAGAAATTAAGTAAGTCAGTCCTTCTAAAATTCTTTCTTCCATATTTTTCTCCCTTGTGATATCGTTAAAAATATTATATCATAACTAAACGGAAAAGTAAAGTGTTACAGTATAAATCTCCTTGTTTTGCAGATACTAACTTTACAAATCTGTAAAAACAAGGAGATTTTATATATCTATGAAAGCAACGGGAATAGTAAGAAGAATTGATGACCTCGGCAGAGTCGTCATTCCCAAGGAAATCCGCCGCACAATGAGAATCCGCGAGGGCGACCCTCTTGAAATTTACACCGACAGAGAGGGCGAGGTGATTTTCAAGAAGTATTCGCCCATTGGTGAGCTTACGGGTTTTGCGGCGCAGTACGCCGAGACCCTCCACAAGACCTGCTCTATGGCGGTTATTATCACCGACCGCGACGCGGTCATTGCCTGCTCGGGTGTGCCCCGAAAGGAATACGCCGACAGGCATTTATCCGACGAGCTTGAGGCACTTGTTGAGCGCCGTTCGCTCTATCTCTGGCGAGAGGGCGACGAAAAGCTGCCCATAACCTCCGACGGCGGTTCGCATTTTATAAGCTGTGCCATGCCGATCATCAGCGAGGGCGACATAGTGGGATGTGTGGCGTCGGTTGCCGAGCTTGAGGCGGACAAGCCTCACGCCGCGCACGGCGGTGACGTCGAGGGCAAGCTTATTGCCACGGCGGCAAGCTTTCTCGGAAAGCAGCTTGAGAGCTGAAGAAAAGGGGCTGAGTTAGTGACTCAGCCCTTTTGCGCACCAATTTATCGACATCAAAATAAGAAAGGAGCTGCACTCTTAATGAAGCAGCTCCTTTTTGACTTAAATATTGCATTTTTTAAGATATTTGTGTACAAAATTAAGAAGTTTGCATCGGTTTATTGACAAACCGATTTTTTTATAATATAATTAAATCGGATGAATATCCCTATTTTCAAAATTCAAAGGAGAATTGAGCAATGAAATCAGTTAAAATTTTGTCGCTTGTACTTGCGCTCGTTATGCTCGTCGCTTGCTTTGCGGCTTGCGGCGGTCCTTCGGACGTAACCAAGCCTCCCGTTGACACCAAGCCTCAGGTCAACACGCCTGCAGACGGTGGATCTCTCACGGATACCGCAAACAGAGATGCGGTCAAGGATAATGTTCCCGAGGGGCTTGACTTCTCGTCGCAGAGTGACAACACTGTGACCTTCTTCACGCGCGACAATCAGGACACATTCAAATACGAAATGGATGCCGAAAAGACGGTAAACGACACGCTTATTGACGCGGTATTCTACAGAAACGACGCGGTTGAGGACAGACTTGGCGTAGTTATCGAGCAGGTTCAGCAGAACGGTGCATGGGAAGTTATCGACTCGTGGAACCAGACCATGCGTAATGCGGTACTTACAAAGTCGGGCGACTACGATGCGGCTGCAATTTACGCATCCGCAGGTTCTGCGCTTGCTGTTGAGGGACTTTATTACAACGTTCTTGACGTTCCCTACATTGAGCTTTCAAAGCCTTGGTGGAACAAGTCTATCATTAACGAGACCGAGCTTTTCAACACAGTTTACTTCCTTGCGGGCGATATAGCTATTTCCGAGGTTGCTTGGGGCGTTACTCTCTTCTACAACAAGAACCTTATGAACGAGCTTTATGCTACAGAGGAGATCGACCTCTACCAGATTGTACGCGACGACAAGTGGACTGTTGACGAGATGTACAAGCTGACCTCCAACGCTTGGATAGATACCAACAGCGACGGTGTGCTTAACTCGGGCGACACCTTCGGATTCCGTTATGCCGACAGCTCCGGCGACGGCGCAATGGACGCATGGATTGCGGCTATGGGCATAGACATTACCACAATGGTAGACGGATATCCCGAGCTTACCTTCTACAACGAGCACACGGTTGAGGCGTACGAAAAGCTTAAGACTCTTCATTTGGGCAATCCCGGTACGCTTGTTGAAACCAATCACAACTCTGTCGCCGATTTCATTGCAGGAAATCAGCTTTTCACTCGTGGATTTATCCACAGCGGTCAGGAGCTCAGAGCTATGAACGACGATTACGGAATTCTTCCTCTGCCCAAGTTTGACGAGGAGCAGGAGGAATACAGAACGCTCTCGTCCAATCTTTCCTCGCTTGTAGTCGTTCTTTCCACAGTTACAGACCTTGAAATGGTAGGTTCGACACTTGAGCTTATGGCGGCTGAGTCCTACAAGCAGGTAACTCCCGCGTTCTTTGACATCGTGCTTAAGGGTAAGTACTCCGACGCTCCTCAGGATGCCGAGATGTACGACCTTATTCTCAATTCCTTTACGTACAACTTCGGTTTCTGCTTCTCCACAAAGAGTATTGAGGGTATCGGAAGCTTGTTCAGAGTGCTTTCCGACGACCTTTCGCAGAGATACGAATCCAACAAGATAAAATACCAGACAGCACTTGACGCCCTCGTTGACAAGCTTGACGAGATTTCGTTTATGAGCTGAGTCTGATGAATTTAAGAAAAGGGGCTGAGCCACTAACTCAGCCCCTTTGCGCATCGATAAATTGGTGTCATATTTTTGGCGCAAAAAAGGAGCTGTTTCACAAAGGAAACAGCTCCTTTTGCATTAAAGCACCAATGAGGGGGCGGTGTAAACTCTTGCCGCAAGCTCCTGGTTAAGCATATAGAGACTCTTGGGGTCCGTTCCGAAAAGCTCCATCTTTGTTATCATATCGTTGGCGTTGGTTTCTTCCTCGCCCTGCTCCTTAACGAACCAGTCAAGGAACTGCATTGTGCGGAAGTCCTTTACTTCATATGCTGCCGCGTAGATATCGTTGATAAGCGAGGTTACGTACTCCTCGTGCTCAAGTCCTGCCTTAAGCACGTCCATATGGCTTTCGAAAACCTTATCGGGTTTTGCAATTGCTTCAAGAGTAACCACTTGATTTTCGTTCTGAAGATACTGATAGAAGAGCATTGCGTGGTCTCTCTCCTCCTGCGCCTGCACCATATACCAATTGGCGAAGCCGTCAAGACCCTTAGCCTTGAAGTAGTTTGAGAAGTCGAGGTAGAGATATGCCGAATAGAATTCCTTGTTTATCTGGCTGTTTAACAGCTCGCGTACTTTTGCGTTCATCATAGTTTTTTCCTCCGTTTATTTAATTGGTTCAAAATCTGCTGCGCCGTGCTTGCAGAGGGGGCAGACGTAGTCCTCGGGAAGTTTATCTCCCTCATAGACGTAGCCGCATATTTTGCAGACGTAGCCCTTTTTGCCCTCGGTTTCGGGTTTGGGCTTAACGTTGTTCTGATAGTAGGTGTAGGTCATAGTTTCCTTATCCGAAAGCACTCTTGCCTCGGTGACCGAGCAGATAAACATTCCGTGTGTGTCGAGGTCGATATACTGCTCGACCTTAAGCGACATAAAGGAGTTGATATATCTGGGCAGGAATACAAGACCGTTATCCGAGCGAAGCGGCTCGCAGTCGGCGAACTTGTCCACGTTTCTTCCGCTTCTGAAGCCGAACGCCTCGAACACCTTAAAGGGAGCTTCGGTGGTAAGGCAGTTGATATTCATTTTGCCCGTCTGCTTGATGATATGGTGGGAATAGTTCTGCTTGTTTATGGTTACCGCAAGTCTGTTGGGGGTATTCGTGACCTGAGTTACCGTGTTAACGATAAGTCCGTTGTCCTTCTTGCCGTCGTTTGAGGTAACCACGTAGAGACCGTAGCCGATATTGAAAAGGGCGGTGAGGTCATTTTTGTTTGCGGTGTCGTCGCGCTGTGCCAGGTAATCGCGGCAGAGCTCGTCGGCAAGAGCCTTAAGCTGTGCTGTGCTTTCGTCGTTAAGTGCGGAAAGAATCTTCACGGTGGTGTCGGTAAAGGTCAGGTTCTTGCTCTTTTCAAGCATTCCGCGCATTACCTTTGCCGCCAGAGGCGCCCAGCTTCCGTTTTCGATAAGACCCACCGTGCGGTTGCTGAAATTGCGCTCGGTAAGGTGGTTAATAAACTCGCGCATAAATGGGAATATCTCTGCGTTATATGTGGTGGTGGCAAGGACTAACTTGCTGTATCTGAAGGCGTCCTCAACCGCCTCTGCCATATCGCATCTTGCAAGGTCGTTGACAACTACCTTGGGGCAACCGTTTGCCTTGAGCATTTCGGCAAGCGAAAGCACTGCCTTTTTGGTATTGCCGTAAACCGAGGTGTAGGCGATGACTATGCCTTCCTCCTCGGGCTGATAGCTTGACCAGGTGTTGTAGAGGTCAAGGTAGTAGCCGAGATTTTCTTTAAGAACAGGGCCGTGGAGAGGGCAGATTGCGGCGATGTCAAGTCCTGCCGCCTTTTTAAGAAGGCTCTGCACCTGCGCGCCATACTTGCCCACGATGCCGATGTAGTAGCGTCTTGCCTCGCACGCCCAATCCTCGTTGACGTCAAGCGCTCCGAACTTTCCGAAGCCGTCGGCAGAGAAAAGCACTTTATCGGCTTTATCGTAAGTCACCATAACCTCGGGCCAGTGTACCATAGGGGCTGTGATGAAATTAAGCTCGTGCTTTCCGAGGGGAAGCTTGTTGCCTTGTGTAACTACTATTTGCTTATCGGGAAAATCGGTGCCGAAAAAGTTTTTCATCATTGTGAATGCTTTTTCGGTTGAGACGATCATTGCGTCGGGATATGCTTTTGTAAAGTTTAGTATATTTGCCGAATGGTCGGGCTCCATGTGCTGCACAACAAGGTAGTTGGGTTTGCGGTTTCCAAGCACCTCTGCGATATTGTCGAGCCATTCGTGGGTGAAGCTTGCATCAACCGTATCCATAATGGCGATTTCCTCGTCGATTATGGCGTAGGAGTTGTAGGACATACCGTTTGGAACCACGTACTGACCCTCGAAAAGGTCTATCTTGTGGTCGTTGACTCCGATGTATTTAATGTCTTTGGTAATAGTCATTTCGTCACCTCTCCTGAAGTATTTTTCTAATTGTATCACAAATATGTAAGATATTCAACTGTTATTTGTTAATTTATTCAAGAATTTTTCCGTCAGTGGTTACGGTAACGACCTGCCACGGGATAAATTTGCCGCTTGCCATAAGCGCGCGCTTGACGGCGTTTTCGATTCCGCCGCAGCAGGGAACCTCCATTCTGACCACCTTGACGCTTTTTACGTTGTTGTTTGAGATTATGGCGGTCAGCTTTTCGGCGTAGTCGCCCTCGTCAAGCTTGGGGCATCCGATAAGGGTTATATGGTTGCGGATAAATTCGCTGTGGAAATTGCCGTAGGCAAAGGCGGTGCAGTCGGCGGCTATGAGCAGGTTCGCGCCGTCGAAGTAGGGGGCGTTTGTTGGAACGAGCTTTATCTGGCAGGGCCATTGGGAAAGCCGGCTTGTTATTGGCGCGGAGAGCTTTGTTGCGGGAGTCTCGCGCTTGATTGACTTTGAGAGTGTACTCGGGCAACCGCAGGGAAGCTTTGCGCCGACCTTTTTCTTTTTAGCCTGCTTTACAGCCTCCTCGTCGTAGGCGGGAGCTTCGCGCTCCTCAAAGGTTATTGCGCCCGTGGGGCAGGCGGGCAGGCAGTCGCCAAGCCCGTCGCAGTAGTCCTCGCGGGTGAGGGTCGCCTTGCCCTCTGTCATTTCGATTGCACCCTCGTGGCAAGCCGCCGCGCAAGCGCCGCAGCCGTTGCATTTTTCTTTGTCTATTTTAATTATCTTTCTTATCATTTATTTATACTCCTAAAAGCATTTTCCGCTTTTGCAATCCTCTGCGCTTCCGCATCTGAAGCAAAGCTCGTTGGGGCATTCGCCCATTTCTGTAAGCTCGCAGATGTTGTTTACCGTGGCTTCGGCGATGTTTGAGAGTGCCTCCTCGGTGAGGAACGCCTGATGCGAGGTGACTATTACGTTGGGCATTGAGATAAGCCTTGCAAGGGTGTCGTCCTCGATAATGTGACCCGAGAAGTCCTCGAAGAATATGTCGGATTCCTCCTCGTAAACATCAAGGCAGGCGGCGCCGACCTGACGGGATTTTATTCCCGAAAGAAGCGCCTCGGCATCGACGAGTGCACCGCGGGAGGTGTTGATAATTACCACGCCGCGCTTGCATTTTGCGATGCTTTTTTCGTCGATAACGTGGTAGGTCTCCTCGTTGAGAGGGCAGTGGAGCGAGATTATGTCGCTGTTTTTGAACAGCTCGTCAAGCTCCGTGTAGCGGATAGTGTCGCCGTTATCAAGACCCTCTGCGGGGAATTTGTCGTAGGCGAGAACCCTCATTCCAAATCCGCGGCAGATGTCGATGAACACCCGACCGATGCGCCCCGTTCCGATTACGCCTACCGTTTTTCCGTGGAGGTCAAAGCCCGTCATATTGACAAGGCTGAAATTGAAATCGCGGGTGCGGATATATGCCTTGTGAATTCTGCGTATCGAGGTCAGAAGCATTGCCATTGCGTGCTCCGCCACCGCGTAAGGCGAGTAGGCGGGAACGCGAAGGATGTGTATTTTGCTGAAGGCGTGCTTTACGTCCACGTTGTTGAAGCCCGCGCAACGGAGAGCCACAAGCTTTACGCCCATTTCTGCGAGTCGGTCGATAACGGCGGCGTTTACCGTGTCGTTGACGAACACGCAGACACCGTCAAAGCCGTGGGCAAGCTCTGCCGTGTCCTCGTTGAGCTTGGTTTCGAAGTATTTGAATTTTATTCCTTTTTCAGCCCCGAATTTGTCAAAAGAGGGCTTGTCGTAGGGCTTGGTATCAAAAAATGCGATTTTCATTTGAAATTCTCCTTGATTTTCTGAAATTATTATAGTATAATTAGGCTGTAAAGTATGTTGAAAATTCAACAGAAGGAGAAAAACATTGAAGAAATATTTGGAAATTCTGAAAAAATGCCCGCTTTTTGACGGAATAGGAGATGACGACCTTATAAGAATGCTTGGCTGTCTTGGGGCAAAGGTAGAGCATTTCGATAAAAAATATACGGTTTTTGCCGAGGGTACGTCCGCAAAGTACATAGGCGTGGTTTTGTCGGGGGCGGTTCAGATAATTCAGGTGGATTATTTCGGCAACCGCAGTATTCTTGGGGAGATAGAAAGCCCCCACGTCTTTGCCGAGGCGTTTGCCTGCGCGGCGGTGGAGTCGATGCCCGTGACCGTGATTGCAAGCGAGCCGAGCGAAATTATGCTTATTGATTGCGACCATATTCTCCACACCTGCCAAAACAACTGTGGTTTCCACCAACAGCTTATATTTAATTTAATGAAGGACCTTGCGAAAAAGACCTTGATATTCCATCAGCGAATGGAGATCACCTCGAAGCGCAGTACAAGGGAAAAGTTGCTTGCGTACTTGCTTATTCAGGCGAAAAGGGCAGGGAGCGACAGATTTGACATTCCCTTTGACCGTCAGGAGCTTGCCGATTATCTTGAGGTTGACCGCAGCGGTCTGTCGGCGGAGATAAGCAAGCTGAAAAAAGAGGGAGTTCTTGATTATTATAAAAACAGCTTCAGACTTTTCGGAGGGCGGTGAATTTGTGTTTGGCAGCGAAGACCCGCTTCGCCCACAAGGTCGCAAGCGACCTGCCCGCAGCCCTGTAGGTCAGCGGTCGCGGGGGCGCGACAGCCCTATAGGTCAGCGCGCGGTTGTTTGTGCTAACATACTGCCACGCGTCCCACTCCTCGGCTAAACACCGAGTCGTTGGCTTGGGGTTGACAAATTATTGTTTGGCGGTGTGTTCGCACTGCAGCCCGACAGAAAAGTTTTGCGGAGCTTTTTCAAAAGCGACCGCCTCCCCATGCGGCGTTTTTCTTTTGGGAACTTTTCTTTTTGCGCCTTTGGCTTCAAAAAGAAAAGTGGATTTCCTCTTTGGGTGTCAAAAAATCTG
>JBGVRT010000086.1:0-6333 GCA_045128735.1 Eubacteriales bacterium
CCGCTTTTTCTTTTTGATGCAAAAGGCGCAAAAAGAAAAAGCTCAAGAAAAAGAAAAACGCCGATGCGCCTGCGGGCGCGAGATTGTCGCTTTTTGAAAAAAGCTCCGCAAAAACTTTTCTCGCGGGCTGCGGTGCGAACATACCTTCAAACACCAATTTATCGTTGCCTCACTGCCCCGCGGTATTCAGCAAAAGGAGCTGACTTTTCTGTCAGCTCCTTTCTTCAAAGCATCTGCTGTCCGTTAATATTGAGCTTGAATTTAAGCCCAAGATAATCAGCCGCCTTGCGGCACATCACCATTCTACCAAGGAAGATTTCAAAATAATCCATAACCGAGCTTATGGTGCTGTCAATATCGAGGAAAAGCGTTATTTCCTTTTTCTCGCCGTCCACGTCAAGGCGCGAGCTTTCAACCGAATAGTTTACTCGGTCGTGAATGTCAAAGGTAGACACGTCGCTGTTACGCACACGGCTTCTACGCACGTCGGTCTTGTCGGCAAGTATAAGAGCCGCCGCAACGGCATTGACCGCCACACCCGTGCCCTCGTCGTGGTTGCCTATGGCTGTAACCACCGTAGCTATGTCCTCAGCGGGCATATCCTTGTGGTCAAGAAGCCTGAACATCATCACAGCGCCGCTCTGCGAGTGGTCCGTGCGGTTAACAAGATTGCCTATGTCGTGAGTGTAGCCCGCAATTCCCGCAAGCTCTATTTCACGCTCGGAGTGCCCCAACGCGCGCAAAATGCTCATTGCCGTATCAGCCACCTTAAGCACGTGAGCATAGCTGTGCTCGGTGTAGCCGAGAGCCGCAAGCGCCTTGTCTGCGCGCTCGATGTAGGTTTTTATAGCCGCATCTTTTTTAATATTTTCAAAGGTTATCATATTTGCACCTCCTATCGTTCTGCTTTTATTATAAACGAAAAAAGCAAAAAAATCAATAGTTTTTTATACACAGAAAAAACTCGGCATCTGCCGAGTCTTTTCTATAGATGTTAATTATACTACACCCTGAGCCTTCATAGCCTCTGCAACCTTGATGAAGCCTGCGATGTTCGCGCCAGCTACAAGGTCGTCGCCAAAGCCGTACTCATTTGCAGCCTTAACCGAGTTGTTGAAAATGTTGCTCATAATTGTCTTAAGCTTTGCGTCAACCTCGTCTGCGCTCCAGCTGTAACGCATAGAGTTCTGAGACATCTCAAGACCCGAAACAGAAACACCGCCTGCGTTAACTGCCTTGGAAGGAGCAACGATTACGCCGTTCTGCTTAAGGTAAGCAACTGCCTCGTTGGTTGTGGGCATATTGGAAACCTCAACGTAGTACTTAAGACCGTTAGCAACCATCTGCTGTGCCTCAGTCATACCAACCTCGTTCTGAGTAGCGCAAGGCATAAGAATGTCAGCCTTAACGCCCCAAGGCTTCTGACCCTTAAAGAACTGTACACCAAACTTGTCGGCATAGTCCTCAACGCGGTTGCGGCAGGATGCACGCATCTCAAGCATATAGTCGATCTTCTCGGGGGTGCTTACACCGTCGGGATCGTATACGTATCCGTCGGGACCCGAAATAGCAATAACCTTACCGCCAAGCTCGGTAACCTTCTTAACAGTACCCCAAGCAACGTTACCGAAGCCCGAAACAACTACTGTCTTGCCCTTGATGTCGTCACCGAAGTACTTGAGCATCTCGCAGGTGTAGTAAACAGCTCCGAAACCTGTAGCCTCGGGACGGATAAGAGAACCGCCGTAAGGAAGTCCCTTACCTGTAAGAACGCCTGTGAACTCGTCGCGAAGTCTCTTGTACTGACCGAACATATAACCAACCTCGCGCGCGCCAACACCGATGTCACCTGCGGGAACGTCTGTGTCTGCGCCTATGTACTTCTGAAGCTCTGTCATAAAGCTCTGGCAGAAACGCATAACTTCCATATCAGACTTGCCCTGAGGATCGAAGTCTGCGCCGCCCTTACCGCCGCCCATGGGGAGAGAGGTAAGAGAGTTCTTGAAGGTCTGCTCAAAGCCGAGGAACTTCATAATGCTCTCGTTTACAGAGGGATGGAAACGGATACCGCCCTTGTAAGGACCGATTGCACTGTTAAACTGAACTCTGAAACCGCGGTTAACCTGAACCTTGCCGTTGTCGTCAACCCACGGAACACGGAACTTGATGATACGCTCAGGCTCAACCATTCTTTCAACCACACCCGACTCGATGTAATCGGGGCGTGCTTCAAGCACGGGCTCGATGGACGCGAGAACCTCTTCAACAGTCTGATGGAACTCAGGCTCGTTAGGATTTCTCTTGATTACTCTATCAAGAAGATCGTTGAGATATTGCATTTTGAAACTCATTTGTTTGTCCTCCGAAAAAACAAAATTACATTATCTATTTTATCATTTTTAAGATAAAATGTCAATATCCATTTTGACATTTTTTGTAATTTTGAGGGCTTTAATATAGTAATATGCTACAATTTTGACAAAAAATTAACGTGCGCATCTGATATTTTACAATTGCCCCTACTACTCACGACACGCAGAGCGTATCACTCGCAGTAGGGGCAACTAATTCTGCTCTATCCCTCAACAACCTTTTTTGTTGTCTCTATCTTTCGCTCACTATACAGAACAACGTCCTTTATAACTAACTTTTGAATTGCGGAAATAAACAACTCCATATACTTATAATCAAGCTTACCATTTTTCGTTGGGAGTTGTATTACAGTATTATTCATTGCTCCCCTATTATATTTATTACCGTAATCATACTTTTTTGCTGTAGATGACCGACATGATGCAATAATAAATTGAGCTATGGCTTTATTAAATTTTTCTGTCTTAGGAACTAAATGTTGTATATGAGAATAGCCTATAAAATCCTTCTCCTGATAAAACATTGTATCTGCTCCAAGTGTTGTATCAGAGCAAGTCAAGGTATTTCCGTTGTTGTTTGCCTTAAGTTCAGAAAATCCCATTACACCATTATCAGTAGAAGAATTTGAAATTAAAGGTACACTTCCTTTGGGTGAAATTATTTCTTCATTTTCCAATCGATAATACTTTGTAGGATTTATGTCGAATAAATCCCCTAACCTATAATTGCCCCACTCTAATGACTCAGAACACATCAACATTCTTTCTTCCTCATCGGTCAGCTTATAATCCTTCAATCCTGTAGCTAATAGATACGCCTCCAATTCCGCTACGTGATACGCCTCCAATTCCGCTATATACCCTTCCATAAATTGGTAATCTATTTTGCCATTTCTTGTTGGAAGTTGTATTGTACAAGCTTTCGCTATCTTCCAATGACGAGCGTATCCAAGGTCTGGTATTTGCTTTTTCCAAGCAGAAAATATCCAAAGCAGCGCACGGCTGCTATTAGTACACGGCAGCAATACTTTAACATTATCAAGAACAGAAAAGCTCTTCTCAGCAATGTTGAATGTTCTTGTATGGTCACCGAAAGTAACGAAGATAGGGTGTTTATCATCACATATAAATTCGGGATTGTCAGTATATCCTATTATACCGTTATTTGTTGAATCTGCTGAATATGCGGGAAAACTAAACTTATCTGATAAATCGTCCTTACAAAGCATCCTTGTAATCTTTTGTATTTCAAACAAATCACTTGCTTTATATTCGCCCCACTCAACACTGTTGAGTTTCTCGTTAAGTGAGGCTTCTATTTTCCCAGGCGATCGTCCTCCCTATTCTGTCCTTTAATGATATTAGAGACCTCCCAAGCGAGATAATCGCTAACGGTTTTCTTAAAATCCTCCAAGGTAGGCTTAGTATCGACGGGCGCGCTCTGATTCCAATCCGCGCCGTTCTTCGGGTCTATTTTGCCCTCGTAATACTCTTTTTCAGTAAAAATATTCAGCTTAGATTTACCGTAACGCACCAAGTCTGCAACCTCTTGATATCTTTCCTTAGCTCTATCGGTATCAAAGAGGTTTACGCTTGCCTTCTTGCGGTTTGTTCTCGTATATCCGTCATTTGAAAAGTCGATAAATCTTACAGTATCGTCCTTTTGGTGTTCCTCACCGACCTTGAAAACGTAAATATTGGTCTGAACACTGGATTTTCCTACAAAAAGGTCTTGAGGCATTTTAATACTTGCCAAAAGCGTATTCCTTTTTAGTATTTTCTTATTGTATTCAACAGCCTTTCCCGAACCTGCCGAATTTTGGATAATAATTGCCGCATAGCCCTTATTCATCATTGAAAGAGCCTTTTCCACAAAATTCATTCCGTTTCCGGGTGCCGAATAAGGCGGATTAAGCACGAAAGCGTCTGCGGGGAATTTCTCGTCTATTTTACCGAAGCCGTAATTTCCGTTAAAGTCCTTGAGTGAGTCTTTGTTAAGAATATTGGAGCTTCCGTCGCCCATCAATATCATATTTAGTATAGCAAGCATATAAACACTTGAAAGAAGCTCCAATCCCAAGAGCTGTTCAGCTTTGATTGCCGCTTCCTTTTTAGACAATTCGTCGGGGGACTTTATTTTTTCCTTTGCATCAACAAGCATTTCGTTCATCGCCGCAACAAGAAGTCCTGCCGAACCCGTTGCAAAGTCCCACACATAAGAGTCCTTATTTACTCTTGCTAACTTTACCAAAAGCGTTGCAACGTAAGAGGGGGTAAGTACAACGTCGTTTAACTTGTCCTGCGAAAATCCGAGCCAGCCGTACATCTCATTAAAGAGCTTCCCCGTAAAGTCTGTTGTAAGACCTATTTTATAGTATATTCCCAAGTCATCAACTATCTTTTTGAACACTCTTTTAAGCTGACTTTCACCGTTTTCGGGTTTATTGATATTATCTGTAGTTAGGGTATTTTGCAGGGTTCTGACTATTAAGTCCTTTTTCTCTGTTGGCAATTTCTTTCGACTCAAAAAGGCATTTATTTTTCTTAAAATTATATCGCCGTCGGTATTATCCTTTTCCATAGAAGATTTGAGCTCAGATATATCGAGAGGGCGAACGCCTGCCTCTCCGTCCTTTTCGGGTATTCCAAGTGTAGCAATAATTGAAGCGGCTACAAGATAAACCCTATCGTTTTCTCCCAAACCCTTTTCGTTCTGATAAATATCATTATTCAGCTTTTGAAGGCTTGCAGATATTTCCTTTTCCCTCTGCTCTTTCAGCTTATTAAGTTCTTCCGAAGTGAGATTGAGCGTATTTATCTTTGAGATAAAGGCATCGAAATTTTCTTTTTTCAAAAAGGATAAATCAGTATAATCGTCAACTTTTTGACCCATTCCGAAATTGCGCTTCGACACATAATACACACCTATCTCGTGTTCAATTTTACCGTACTCATTCATATCGCCCGTCATTCCGATAGCGATAACGTCGGTATAGTTTGTATGATGAAGCACGGCGTTAGCATAGTGCACCGCGCCGTTTACCGCATAGGAATTTATATTCTTGAAGTTGTATTCGTTCTTATCGTTCTTATTATCAATCTGACCGTCGGGCGTTGTTTTAATAAGTCTGTCCTTATATCCTTTATATTCAATAAGGATAGGGTAACGGTTTCCGTATTTATCGGAAAGTAACAGCTTTGCGTCGGGTCTGTTGCCACCACTTCCACCGTTTTTAGAAAAATATGTATCAAGTGCCTTGTCAATATCCTCTGCCAAAGGGTTTTGTTCCAATTTATAATCCAATTTGTAGGATTTGAGCCACCCGTTTGCCAAATCGGCAATATTTGGCTCGATAGATTTTACATTGGAGTTTGTTTTCATCGCCGTCACCTCAGATAAAAATATGGTTAGGTTTATTATATCAAAAATCGGTAAGTTTGTCAACTCTGTAAATAACGAAAAAAGACGAGCAATGCTCGTCTTTGGGACTTTCGAACGTCCATAGAAAACCGAATAAAGTTTGAGAATTTGTAGAAAGAAACTCAAGTTAATTGTTTTGAACACAAAGTTCAAGCCCTCGGTCTATTAGTATCGGTCAGCTAAATACATTACTGTACTTACACCTCCGACCTATCAAACTCGTAGTCTACAAGTGACCTTACCAACTTATAGTTGGAGGGATATCTAATCTTGAGGTGTGCTTCACGCTTAGATGCCTTCAGCGTTTATCACATCCGCACGCGGCTACCCAGCTATGCCCTTGGCAGAACAACTGGTGCACCGGAGGTGCGTCCGACCCGGTCCTCTCGTACTAAGGTCAGCTCCTCTCAAATATCCAACGCCCACGACAGATAGGGACCGAACTGTCTCACGACGTTCTGAACCCAGCTCGCGTACCACTTTAATCGGCGGACAGCCGAACCCTTGGGACCTTCTCCAAGCCCCAGGATGTGATGAGCC
>JBGVRT010000087.1:0-28571 GCA_045128735.1 Eubacteriales bacterium
GTCTCCTTTGCCTCCCTTGTCAAAGGGAGTGGGGACGACCGCTACGCTTGGTGGAGGGATTCACGACAGATAAAACCAATAAATATGTGTATTGATGGGGATTTCAAATTATTGAATCCCCCCACCACTATCGTGGTCCGCCCCCCCTTTGACAAGGGGGGCAAAGGAACGGGGCGCACCTTCAAACACCAATTTATCTGCCACCCAAAGCCAACGACTCGGTGTTTAGCCGAGGAGTGGGATGCGTGGCACTATGTTCGCACAAACAACGGTGCGCTGACCTATAGGGCTGCGGCGCCTTCGCCGCTAAACACCAATTTATCAACATCTAAACAAGAAAGGAGCTGTACTCTTAATGAATCAGCTCCTTTTCATTATTTGGCGCAACATGTTTTCTTCATGTATCCGACCGTTTACTCAAATCTCACCGACGAAGCCCAGCCGAGAATGTCAAGCTTCAGCTTATCGTAATCCTCGTCGTGAGTGGCAAATTGGAAAAGCCAGAAGGCGTCCGACGCCTTATACACAAATATCGCGTAGCTGTAGGTCTCGTCCTCAAAATCGGTATCGTACTCGAAATACGGGATTCCGTCAACGTTTTTCAGCTCCGCGCCCTCGATGCCGTTGTTGTACATAACAAGCGCGGCGTAATCGTCAAGCGTGAAGTCACCAAGCCCCTCGGCAAGCGAAAAATCCTCTCGGAGCGCAAAAACCACAACATCTTCGGAGGAATAGGACACGGTAAAGCCCTCGGCGGCAAATTCACCGAACTCGCGAGTAAGCGTTACCGTCATTTCCTGCTCGGAAAAATCCTTAGGGCGCGAATCAAGCGACCTGATAATTCCGTTGCTTATGCCCATGCCCAATATCGCTCCGATTATCAGCGAAACGATAAGCACGACAACGCCCTTGTTCTCGCCCTTTCTGCGGCTTGCCGCAACGTCGGCGGAATTGTTATTGTCAAAGCGAAAGGCGTTACCCGTGGCGGGATTAAACAGATTTTTTCCCGAAAGGCTTATATCCTCGTCGCCTGCTGGAATTTGGTAGTAGTCGTTGCAAAAGCCCTTACTTAACGAGTCGGCAATCACAAAGACCTTTGCCTCTCTCTCGTCTATAAGGAAGCTTTTTTCCTCGCCGTTTTTCAGCGTTCCAAGCTTGCGGCAGGTCACGTTTTCAATCACCGTGTGTCCGGCGATGTCCTCAATAAAGACTCGCATTCCGGCAAGAGACGCAACAAAGCTCTTAGTTCTTTTTATTGTCAGATTTCTCATAAACACCTCTCAATTTTCGGTCCAAAATCAGAACAACGGCATAAAATATACAATCAAATATACAATCAAAATCAAAATCGGCATAAAAGCCGCGGTAGACAGCTCTAAAATATTTACCGCTATCAAGGCAAATACCGCAATAACAAGCACGAGCAGGAATAAGTACAGCTCTGTAAACGCTGAGCACTCCCTATCGCAACAGCGGCATTTTATCGGTTTTCGGCGCAAGCCGTATTTGAAGCGTCTGCGCGAAAACAGACCGCAAAGCTTGCTCCACGCGCTTATTCCCCGCTCTCCGCAATGCGGACATTTGCAACAGAACAGCAATTCAAAAAGCTTCACCGCTCTGCACCTCACGCACTCAAGCCTTTGAGTGTGTCACGAAGCCACACGTAGGTTTCGTTGAAGCGTTCGCGAGCGTGAGCCATATTGCTCGCGCTTATTTTCACTCCGTCAGCATTGCTTTGGCATTTTGACAGCGTTTTCGACGCATCGGACGAGTAGTTTATATTACTTGAAGCAACAGTCATCGAGCCTCCGCTTTCCCAATTGTAGGTATACACATACACAAAATCGTCGATAGACGAAGCACCCTTGTAGACTCCACTCAACGTCGAGGTCATAATATCGGGTTCATCGACGTACATTCTCGTCAGATTTCCGGCAATGATGCCGCTTAAATATACCCGAAGCACCCAAGCTTCTTCATAGTTTCTATGCGTATTCTCCCAGATAAGCTGATAATAATATCCGTCCTCGTCCTTTTTAAGACCCGTACATTTCTCGTGCTCGCCCGCCTTGAGGAAGAGATGAATTGCCGCGCCCTCCTCGGGGTAAAGAACCTCAAGCATGGGCTTTTCGCCCCACGTGTTTACCGCATTGGCAATGCTGAGATAGTTAAATACCCTTATCGACGCGCCGACGACAAAGTTTTCCTTTTTATCAAGAAGGACTCTTGAGGTCATACCGATAACCTCAAGATTTTCGTTGACGAGTATTCCTCCGCTGCTTCCGGGGTAGATATAGCTTGTTGAAGGAATATAGGTAACGCCGCTGTAGAGCTTTTCGTAAAGATTATTGAAATCCTCGTCGTGCTCGGGCACAACCTCGCCCTTATGTATCTCCATTTTAACCGACGACTTGGGGTAGCCCACCGAATAGGTGACGTCGCCCACGGCGTAATCCTTTACCATAGGAATATTTTTGTACTTATTTGAGATTTTTGAGTAACCCGAAATTCGTCCGATAAAA
This sequence comes from Eubacteriales bacterium, assembly GCA_045128735.1. Classification (GTDB taxonomy): domain Bacteria; phylum Bacillota; class Clostridia; order Oscillospirales; family CAG-272; genus RGIG8775. Next base: position 2,523 of record JBGVRT010000087.1, read on the forward strand.
ATGTCCTTATCCGCGCTGCCGTAATATCCCTTGTCGATATCAAGCACGGTGTAGCTCATACCCTCTGAGTAATTCTCAATCTCAAAGAACGCCTTTGCGGTTATGCCGCCCTCAAGCACGTGATGATTTGTTACAAACCAACCGTTTTTGTTGAATATAAAGCCCGTGCCCGTCTGCAACGCATCGCCGTTGATATCGTAAACAACTATCTGAAAAACGTTGCCCTTGAAATAATCGGGGTCAAGCGTGCCCACCGCGCGGAAGGTGCGGTCGCCGCCGTTTTCGGTAATCTCCTCCCATTCGCTGTATATCCACTTGCCGCCGCCCTTAGGAAGTGCGCGAAGCTCGAGTGGGCTGTCGGGAGCTTTGCTGTCGGTATAAAGCAGAGTGCCGTCAACGTCTAAATAGATTATCTTCTCCTTTTTCACGCGCTCGGCAACGAATTTTATGCTTCCGTCGTCAGAGTCGGCTCTTTTCCAATTGGTATAATGCCACTCGGCGGTATCGTTGGGGAGATAGCGCTCGGGAATGTCGTCGCCGGGGTGAATGTATGCGGTGTAAAGCACCGTTCCGTCAACGTCCGTCCAGACTATGCCTTGAACGGCTACGCGCTGTGCGGTGTAGGTGGTTACGTTGCCCTCGGTGGCACTCGTCCATTCGGTATAATCCCACTTTGCGCTGTCCTTGGGCAGGTCGTAGGTAGGAGTCTCGGTTCCCTTTTGAACCGTTACCGAGTGAAGCTCGCTTCCGTCGGCATCCTTCCACACGTATCTCTCAATCGCAACTCTCTGCGCCTCTAAAATTATCTCTTTTTCGTCGGCAGATATTTCCTTCCACTCGGTATAATCCCACTCGCCGTTGTCCTCGGGAAGCGGCTTCTCGGGCAATGCGGTGGCGTCCTTTGCCAGCTTTTCGCTGTAAAGCAGAGTGCCGTCGGCATCATACCAGATGACCTTTGTTCCACAGGAGACAAGTGTCAAGGTCAGGATTGCCAGTAAAAATAATACCGAAAGAAATTTTTTCATAGTGTCCTCCAAGCTTTTTGCTCCCCGAGCGTTTTGCGCTCGGGGCTATTTGGACCGTTTCGGTCCGAGAGAAAGAGATAAATATCTATTGAAAGTATATCACAAACCAATCTTTATGTCAATAAAAACATATCTTCCCTTCATAATACATAACAAAAAAGAGCCGATTCCGTCACATGGAAAAAGCTCCTTTTTGTATTTTTGGCGCATTGCACAACAGAATGCGTCAAAATTTATTCAACATCGACAATGCTTTCGGCTATCTTCATCAAATCGCCAACCGATACGCGAGCCGATTGAGTAGAGAAAAGATAGCTATAGTCTCGGTCACACCAGAACAGAAAAGCGGAATGCTTTTCCTCATTACGCATAAGAAAGGCATCAAAGCCGTCAACGGTCGTGCTTTCAACCGTATATCCCTCCGAATTCAAGGTGCCGAAATTGCCGTCCTTGGGTGTCTGCCTATAGAAAAGCATACTCTCGTCATCCTCAACGTGGAAATACTCCAAAATATACGCTCCCAACGCTCTGATTACCTCCTCCTCAACAGAATCGGCAGGCGAAAGCGACGGCTTTCTGTATTGCTCTATTTTGGTGGGCGGAAGGTAAATGGGATTGCCCAAGTCAACGCTTCGGGCAAATTTCAGCAATTCCTCCTCGCCCATATTTGACATTGCAACAAATTCGTAGCCCTCGTAAGACCAAACAACCGAATCTTTTATTTGGCTGTAATATAAAAGCCCCACTATGCCGTTTATATCCACCTGCGTTATAGTTTCACTGCTTTCGGGAATAACGGCATCGCCATTGGGGTATTCCACATAGGTAAGCCAATCATCGTCCTTGTGGCAGTCCATTACAAAGCTGCCTTTTTCATCGTTCGTGTTATACGTAATCTTAAATCCCGCGGGCACGTACGTGGGTCTGTAGTAATTCGGCTCATTAACGTCCGCGTTGCTATCGGTATCTTTAATCTCCTCAAGCGGGTCGTAGGTTACGATTACAGAGCCTTCATCGTCATTCCAATCGAAGAAGAAATCGAGCACGGCATTTCTCAACGCCTCAACGCTCATTACGGTGATGAGCGCCGCCGACATTACGGCAAGCAGAACTATTGCCGCCCTTGACGCCACGCGCTTTACAATTGCGGTGCGCCTGCGCGTTTTTTGCAGGTTGATAATTCTTCTGCGCCGTCTGTAATAGCGGCTTGAAAAGGTGACGTCCTCTCCGTCGATGCTTCGGAGTATCTCGGCGTTTTCGTTGCCCACCTCGACGGTTGCAAGAGTAAGGAGCAGGTCAAGCCTGTCAAACGGTGAAAAGCTCATAAAGCTCGTTCCCCCCTTTCCTCATCAGCTCCCGCTTGGCGCGGAGTATGCGCGAACTTACCGCCGTTTCGGTCATTCCCATTATGGCGGCTATCTCGGTATTTTTTAGGGTGTACTGATATTTGAGAATAAGTATCTCGCGGTTCTTTTCGTCAAGCTCGCCAAGAAGCCCTATTATAAGCTTTTTGGTGTAGTCGTTGACGGCTATTCTCGAGGGGTCGTACTCGCTGTCGCCAAGAGCCTCGTGCTCCTCGTCAAACGACGTCTGCCTTTCGCTGTCACGCTTTTTTCTGCCGTAGAGATTGAGTGCAATGTTTTTGCAGGTTATGCTTATCAGCTTTTCTGTGTAAACAGGGTCGGAGTCCTTATATCTGTCAAGATACTCAATTACCTTGACAAAGGTATCGTTTACGCAGTCCTCGGCATCGCTGTCGTTCTTAACTATGCCATAGGCAAGCATTTTCAGCTTTTTTTCGTATTTTATGTAAAGCTGTTCAACAAAGCTTCGGTCGCCATCGTCCTCGATGGCCATAATTATTTCAAGCATATTTTCTACGTTCCGAAATCAAAATTCCACGGTAACGCTGTTAAGACCGTCTATGGAGAAGGTTGCAGTGCCACCGCCTGCCGAAACGTCGCGGCGCAGAATAACCTGCGCAAGACCGCCAAAGAGCGCTCGGCTTGCCGTCTTCCCGTTGTCGTGGTCAATGGGATTTCCGTTGCCCGAGCCTGCAAGAATCATATTTTCGCCCATTTCAAGATTTACGCGGTTATTTGCCGTGGGAACGATATTGCCCTCCGCGTCTACTGCGGAAAGCTTGATAATTCCCCAAACGAACTTGTTTGCGTCAACGCTGAGGTGCTCGACCTCGGCGCGAAGCTCGCAGGCTGCTCCCGTGGTCTTGACCGTCTTTCGGTTGGTCTCCACGCCGTTTTTGTAGCCTACGGCGGTTATCTCGCCGGGAACAAACTCAACGTCCTTCCACTCGGCACGCAGATACTTCTCGATTTTTATTCTGCCCATAGAATTGCCGTTTACGAAAAGCTCGGCTTCGTCGCAGTTTGAGAAAAGGTAAACGTTTCGCTTTTCACCGCCCGCAACGTAGTTCCAATGGGGACAAAGCTCAAAGGTGTCAACGTCGTCACGCCAATTTGCTCTGTAATAGTAATAGCTGTACTTGGGGAAGCCGCAGACGTCCATTATACCGAACGCGCCGAGAATTGCGGGATAGGTGAAAGGTGTGGGCTCACCAAAGTAGTCAAAGCCCGTCCAGGCGAACATTCCCATACAGTAATCGCTTTCGGCAACCTTTTTCCAGGTGCTTTCGCCCTTTGCAAAATCGTAGTCAAGGGCAATCTGACAAAGCTTGTCGTTTCTCACGACTGCGGTGCGTGTGGAGTTTATTGTTGCCGTCTCACTTGCCACAAAGGGCTTTCCTCCGAAGGTCTTATGAAGATTATCCCAATTTGCCACACCATAGTTTATTCCCACAATATCAACGTTATCAGAAACCGGTGCGGTCACCTCAACGTCGCTTCGGAGTATCTTTTTCTCAACGTCCCACAGAAGAAGAGCCTCTGTGGTGGGGCGTGTGGGGTCAAGCTTATGGGCAATCGCCGTCATTGTGCGGCATATGTAATTTGCCTGCTCGGTAAACTGAATCTTGTGCTCCTCGTTTCCGATAGACCACATTACCACCGAGGGGTGGTTGCGGTCGCTTAGTATCATCTGCTCGAATATCGCTCTGTCCTCGTTTCCCGTGGACATAAGCCTCGTTTCGTCCATAACAAGCATACCGAGTCTGTCGCAGGCGTCGAGAAGCTCGCGCGATACGGGGTGGTGCGAGGTGCGGTATGCGTTGCAGCCCATTGCCTTAAGCTTTTTGATTTTGTATTCGTGAAGTCCGTCGTATTCGGCAGAGCCAACGCAAGCGTGTCCTTGGTGAACGCAAACGCCCTTCATTTTCAGATTTACGCCGTTGAGGAAAAAGCCCTTGTCCTTGTCAAATCTGATGTGTCTGAATCCCGTGTTGCACTCTATTCTGTCGCTTCCCTCCCGCGTGCCGTCGTCAATCGAGAGCATAACGCGGTAAAGCGCAGGGGTCTCACAGCTCCAAAGCGAGATATTTTCAAGTTCAAAGCTTACCTCGCCCTTCGCCTTGTCAAGCTCAGCGACCTCAACGGTGCAGGTGCTTTCGTTAACAAGCACGTCCTCCGGCGAATAGGTCTGAACGGTCACCTTGCAATTTTCGGGAGCGAAGCTGTGATTTTCAATATCAAAAGCCACCTTGACCGATGCCCTTTTATTCTCGAAGTCAACCGCAGGAAGCACGTGGAGCGTCTCGCGGGTGAAGTGCACGGGCTCTCTTATGTCAAGCCACACGTTGCGGTATATACCGCCGCCCTGATACCACCAGCCCTCTGTCTCGGTGGTGTCAACTCTTACGGCTACTATGTTTTCCTCCTCATAGGAAAGCAGGTCGCTTACGTCGGCAACAAAGCCCATAAAGCCGTTCAAGTGCGAGGTAACGCGGAACTGATTTACGTAAACCGTGGCATCGCGGCAAACGCCGTCAAAGCGAAGATAGACCTTCTTTCCCTTTGAGCCCTCAGGGGCAAGGAAATGCTTTCTGTACCACGCAACACCGCCCGCAACAGAGCCGCGCGAGGAGTGGATACTGTCAATAGTTCCCATATCGGGAAGGTCTGCGGGGCAGGTCTGGTCCGCGGGAGCTTTGGTGTATTCGCTCTCAAACATAAAGTCGTGAGGAAGATCAACCTTCTTCCATTTGCTGTCGTTAAGATTTTTAGCCGCGCCGTTCTGCCACCAAGCACCTGCCTTGGTGAATCCGCGCTGACCCGAGGTGTAAACGTCACCCTTAAAAAACAACCAATCTCTGTTAAAAGCTATCATAATATTCCTCCGCAATTCATTCCAAAATGATATTGACCAAGTCACTTGGGGTATTGGCAATAGCATCTGCACCATTTTCAAGCAGCAATTCGGGCGGTCGGTATCCCCACGACACGCCAACAGCCTTAAAGCCCGCGTTCTTTGCGGTTGCCATATCCACGTCGCTGTCGCCCACAAGAGCACATTCCGAGGGTTTAACACCCATAAGTCCGCAGATTTCAAGCGGGACTGTGGGATCGGGCTTTGTAGGCGCGCCCACGCGCTGACCGCGAAACTCGGTAAACGCGCCCTTTGGCAACAGCTTTTCGCAAAGACCTATGACCATTGGGTCTTGCTTGTTCGAAAGCACCGACATCTTTATTCCCGACTTGTGAAGCTTATCTATCACATCAAGCACTCCGTCGTAGGTCTTTTCCACTTCAAGATACACGGTATTATAATTTTTGTGGTACTCGGCATACACCTTATCCACAAGCGCCCCGTCGCTCTGAAGCTCTGTGGGAAGTGAGAGCTTTATAAGATTTCTCGCTCCGTGATTTATATGCGCCTGCACGTCGTCTCTTGTGCTGTGAGGATAGCCGAATTTATCCATCGTGAGGTTAATTCCTTTGCCGATAGAGTCGAGCGTGTCGGCAAGTGTGCCGTCAAAGTCAAATATTACCGCCTTTATCATTTTTCTTCCCTTCTTTCATATGTCCACCCCTCACCGCCTATTTCGTGAGCGCGGTGCACCGTTATAAATGCCTTTTTGTCGGCTCTGCCTATTATACTCATAAGCTCGCCGTATTGGTTTTTTGAAAAAATAACCGAAAGCATCTGCTTCTTTTCTCTGCTGTACGCACCCGTAACCTCTATAAGCGTTGCGGTGCGGTAAAGCCTTTCTATAACATTTTTTCCAATCTCCTCGCAGTTACCGCTTATTATCCGCGCCTCAAACGCCTGCGAGCCACCGAGGAATATCCTGTCAACCGCCATTGCGCTGACAAGAGCAGAGATAACGCCAAGAATTGCAAGCACCATATCGCCTATAACAAAAATTCCAAGCGCAACCGCCGCCGCGTCTATGCAAAAAATCACCACCGAGCTTCTCGCGCGCCTGAAATATTTGCAGATAATAAACGCGGGAATGTCCACGCCACCCGTAGAGCCACCCCCAAGAAAGGTCAGCGCGCATCCCGTCCCCACGAAAAGTCCGCCCGAAAGAGCCGAAACGAGCAACGCAAGCTGAGGATATCCGCTTGAGGTAAGGTCGAAAAATCCGCCAAACACCCCCGAGTCCGCAAGCCTTGAAAACAGCGATATTCCCACGGGATAAAGCGCCGTTGAGACAAGGGTTTTCACCGCAAATCCCCTGCCGAGCACCGCAAGCCCCAAGAAGAAAAGCGACCAGGTAAAAACCGTTATAAGCAGGTCCACCGACACCGCACCGCCCACGGCACGGCTCAGGGCAATAGCAAATCCCGACACACCGCCCACCACAAGGTCAAACGGAATAATAAAAACCGCGGTTCCAAACGACAGCACAAGCGTTCCGCAAATCACAAGAAAAAGTCTTTTTGTTAGTTCATTTTTTCGCTTTTTCATAAATCCCTCCGAAATTATTATATATTATGCCCAAATTCAGAAGGAATTTATATCTTCAGGCTTATTATAACATAGCAAAAAAGCATTGTCAAGCAGAGAAAATGGTGAAAATACACAAAAAGGCTCTTAATATGTGTTAAAATTTCGTTATTTGGAGTATTTATTTCGAGGGGTAAAATCGTGTATAATATATAAGTTAGAGAAAAATAAAATTAAGGAGAACGGCATTGATCAGAGAAGATTTGAGAAACGTAGCCATTATTGCCCACGTTGACCACGGAAAGACCACACTTGTGGACGAAATGCTCAAGCAGGGCGGCGCGTACAGAGAGAACCAGGCAACCGAAGAAAGAGTTATGGACAGCAATGCCCTTGAAAAAGAACGCGGAATCACTATTCTTGCAAAGAATACCGCCGTTCACTACAAAGACGTAAAAATTAACCTTATCGACACCCCCGGTCACGCCGATTTCGGCGGCGAGGTTGAGCGTATCCTCAAAATGGTTAACGGAGTTATCCTCCTTGTTGACGCGGCTGAGGGTCCTATGCCCCAGACACGATTCGTGCTTCAGAAGGCACTTTCACTCAACCACCGCGTTATCGTTGTTATCAACAAAATAGACAAGCCCGACGCCCGTATAGGCGAGGTCGAGGACGAGATACTTGAGCTTCTTATCGACCTTGGAGCAAACGACGAGCAGCTTGACAGCCCTATGCTCTACTGCTCGGGCAGAGCAGGCACAGCAACCGAGGACCCCACTGTTGAGGGTACAAATCTTGTTCCCCTCTTTGACAAGATCCTCGATTACATCCCCGCCCCCGGCGGAGACGAGGACGGTGAGCTTCAGCTTCTCGTTTCGTCAATTGACTATAACGACTACGTAGGACGTATCGGTATAGGTCGTATAGAGCGCGGTATGATAAAGAAAAATCAAGACGCTTACGTCTGCAACTATCACACAGGAGCTACACCAAAGCGCACAAAGATAGTCGCCATTTTCCAGATAGACGGCCTTGTAAGAACTCCCGTTGACGAGGCAAAGGTAGGCGATATCGTCTGCTTCTCGGGCGCAGAGGCGATTACAATCGGCGATACCATCACAAGCCTTAACGCCCCCGAGCCCCTTGAATTTGTCAAAGTCAGCGAGCCTACACTTGAAATGACCTTTGCGGTCAACACAAGCCCCTTTGCGGGACGTGAAGGCAAATTTGTTACATCCCGTCAGCTCCGCGACAGACTCTACAGAGAGCTTCTTAAGGACGTTTCGCTTCGCGTTACCGACGGCGAGACAACCGAGGAATTTAAGGTTGCGGGCAGAGGCGAAATGCACCTTTCTATTCTTATCGAGAATATGCGCCGCGAGGGCTTTGAGCTTTGCTGCTCCAATCCCCGAGTGCTTTACAAGGAGATTGACGGCGAAAAGTGCGAGCCTATGGAGCGCGTTGTGCTTGACGTTCCCACCGAGTACGTGGGCGCGGTTGTTGAAAAGCTTGGACGCCGCAAGGGCGACCTGCTTGAAATGTCTCCCGTGGGCAACCGCACAAAAATCGAGTACATCATTCCCGCCCGCGGCCTGTTCGGCTACCGCTCGGAGTTCCTTACCGACACCCACGGCGAGGGTATTATGAACTCTATTTTTGAGGGCTATCAGCCCTACAGAGGCGAGATAGTAATGAGATTTACAGGCTCGCTTATCGCGTCCGAGGACGGCGAGACCACACGTTACGGACTCTTTAATACGCAGGAGCGCGGAACTATGTTCGTAGGTCCTCAGACTCCCGTTTACGAGGGTATGATAGTTGGCGAGAACCCCAAAAATGAGGATATCGCAATAAATCCCTGTAAGAAGAAACAGCTCACCGCTATCCGCTCGGCGGGCGCGGACGAAAAGCTTTTGCTTACTCCCCCCGTTATCTTCAGCCTTGAGGAAGCTATCGAGTTTATCAACGATGACGAGCTTATCGAGGTAACGCCCAAGTCTATAAGACTTCGTAAAAAGATACTCAATAACGAGCTTCGTATGAAAGCCGTAATGAAGGCGCGCAGAGAAGCGGCAAAATAACCGCCTGCCGGACGGGCAAAAGGTCAGCACTCTGTTGTTTGCGCAAACATAGCAATACGCAACTCACTCCTCGGCTAAACGCCGAGGAGTTTGCTTTGGGTAAACGACAAATCAAATTGATGCACTGTAGGGGCGACCATTGGTCGTCCGCCCACAAACAAATGTCTAAATAAGACAAAATTGGTACAACCATACAACGTCTACACCAATTTTATTTTCCCACATTCCCACATTTTACAAAAAACCATCTTGACAAATGGAAATATGTTTGGTATAATAATAAAGTTAATATTGGGATGTCGCCAAGCGGTAAGGCACCAGACTTTGACTCTGGCATTCGTCGGTTCAAATCCGGCCATCCCAGCCAACAATAAGCGGGGCAACAAAGTTGCCCCGCTTATTGTTGTTTTGAGCATTGACGTTTTGAACTTCCGTTCCGAAGGAATGGCAGACTTGCGCAAGGTGTTTTTCGGTTTAGCTGAATTAACTTTATTGTAAAGGTTGAAAAGTAATAGGTTTTATGGTATAATGGAGTAAAGCCATAAAGGAGGAATTTTATGTTCGGCATATTTATTTACGACCTTTTGTTTTTTGCGATACCTACAGTAATTCTTGCGTTTTTCGGCGTCAGCCTTTACCGCTATCTTCACGCCAAGCGACAGAACAAGAAAGCTCCCGACAGCTTCAGCTCTGAGGAGTTAAACAGGCGTGGAATTTTTCTTGCCGTTACCTCTATCATTGCGGGTGCTCTTCTTTTGGTCGTGATTGGCTTCACCGCCCTAATCTTTATGGCGGTTGCCTTTATGTGAGGTTGCCATGAAAGAAAAGAACTTCTACAAAATTTTGTTTGCCGTGACCGCCCTCTGCGTAACCTTGACGGTGGCGCATTTTATCTATGCGGTCTACGCCTACAATCACTGCTCGATAATTTACTTTATCGGAAAGGAGCTGTGGTAGGCTATGAAACTAAAAAAACAAATAGCGGTCATTACCGCCGTTGTCGTTCTCTTTGCGGCATTCAATCTCAGCATGTACGCTCTGCTGACGGCGCGGCTTTCCAACAATTTCAGCGGTGCAACACAAGCGCAGATGATAGACGTTGGCAGTTACCTGCCCCACACCGAAGGCTCAAATCTGCCCGATATCGGGTCATCGCTCAGGCTTTCGGGCGAGCTTCCCGTGCTTGACGGCGCGGCGGCTCTCGTGCCCGTATATGCCGCAATTATCGACAGCATTTACCCCGAGGGGTGCGTCACATACGAGGGCGGTGAATTTTCGGACGACAATTATTACGGTGAAAATTTCGCCAAGGACAGCGCGATGCAATACAAAAACACGGTGCGCGGCTACAAGGCTATCGTTGACGGCGAAACCGACGTATTTTTCTCTGCCGCGCCCTCAGAGGCGCAAAAGCAATACGCCGCCGACTGCGGCGTTGAGCTTGTATACGTTCCCGTGGGTCTTGAGGGCTTTGTTTTCTTTGTAAACAAAAACAATCCCGTAGAAAACCTCACCGCCGAGCAGATTCGCAAAATATACGCCTGCGAATACACAAATTGGTTGGAGGTTGGAGGCGCGCGCCGAATCATCAACCCAATAACAAGGCTTGAGGGAAGCGGAAGTCAGACGGCATTCGAGTCGTTTATGGGCGACCGCGAGATAGGCAGAAAGTCGCTTTTTTCCATAACGGGCGGCTCTATCGGCTTTTCGTTCAGATACTATATGGACGGCATTGTGGATAACGGCGAGGTGAAAATGCTGTCGCTTAACGGAGTCTACCCGAGCGCGGAGAATATCAAAAACCGAAGCTATCCCATAGTAGCGCAATTCTACGCCGTATACCGCGCTGACAACAAAAACGAAAATATCCCGATTTTGATTGATTGGCTTCTCTCCGCCGAGGGTCAAGAGCTTATCGAGCAGTGTGGGTACGTGGGGGTAGAATAAAGTACGTGCCGATCCCCCTAATTCCTGTATCACGTTTTTATATGCAAAGGGCTGATTTCATCAAATCAGTCCCTTTTGTTTTTCTATTTGCACTTGACTTTATTGGGATAATGTGTTAAACTTGTGATGATTACAGAGATTTGGAGGTTCAATATGAAACAGCTTTACAACGTAACCGATTACGGCGCGGTTGCAGGCTCAAGCGAGCTTCAGACCGCTAAAATACAGGCGGCAATTGACGCCGCATTTCTTGCGGGCGGCGGTGAGGTAGTCGTTCCCGCGGGCATTTTCAAGACCGCCACAATAAAGCTTCGCTCAAACATCACGCTCCGTCTGCTTTCGGGCGCAGTACTTGACGGAAGCACCGACCCCGAGGACTACACCCATTTCCTTGACGACACGCTTGAGGTCTACGACCTCGAGGCTGAATCCGACCCCTATCTCGGAACTGCATATCTTACACGCCCTTGGTATAACTCTCTCATAAGAGCCTACAAGGCGAAAAATATCAAGATACTCGGTGAAAAGGACTCATTTATCTGCGGAAACGACGTCTTCAACCCCGAGGGCGAGGAGAATTACAGAGGTCCTCACGCCATTACCTTTGCCTGCTGCTCCAATATTGAGTTTGCGGGCTACACGGTAAAGAACAGCGCGAATTTCGCCCACAACGCGCCCTGCTGTCAGAACATCTACGCTCACGACCTCACAGTTCTCGGCGGTCACGACGGTATTCACTTCAAATACAGCAAAAACGTGCTTATTGAAAACTGCGAATTTTACACGGGCGACGACTGCGTTGCAGGAATAGATACCGAAAACGTGGTGGTAAGAAACTGTCTGCTTGACTGCGCTTGCAGTGCAATCCGTCTTGGCGGTAAGGATATTCTTATAGACAACTGCCGCACACATGCGCCCTCCCGCTACGGCTTCAGAGGAAGTCTGTCACCTGCGGAAAAGGCGGCGTCAGCCCCCACAAACGAAACGCACCGCCACACACAGCACACTCCGTTTCTTTACTTTGCCTGCGGTAAAAAGCCGATTGAAAACGTGCAGGGCAACGTAATTATTCAGAACTGCGTTTTCGACCGCCCCAATTCCCTGTTCCGTCTGCGTTGGGGCAAGGACAAGTGGGTAACAAACCGCTCGCTCGTTGACGTTACCATAAGGAACTGCAAATGCCACGGCGTTTCGCTTCCCATTGACCTCTACTGTGACGAAAACGAGCCCTGCTCGCTCCGTCTTGAGGACGTTGAAATTTCGCCGCGCGAGGGTTGTGAGGACGCAATCTTTATGAACGCTCAGCACTTCAAGCAGATTTATTTTGAAAATGTGACGGTTACGGGCTACAATGACCCGACCATATTCACAACAACCGAGGGCGAGATTATTATGAAAAACTCCTCCCCCATAAAGGTACAGCTTACCGACACGCTTAAGGACAGATACGTTTAACCAAATAAGGAGCTGATTCGTTAAGAATTCAGCTCCTTTTTTGCGTGAAAAGATATGATACCGATAAATTGGTGTTTAACGCACTATGTTCGCACAAACCGCCTCCTTTGCCTCCCTTGTCAAAGGGGGGCAAAGGAACGTGGCGCACCTTCAAACACCAATTTATCCGCAACCCTGAAAAGTCATCTTCATTCCTCGCTGTTTTCACTCCAAAGCCGTCGAAAAACGACGGTTTTTTTCGGTTTCTTTCGCCCTTTTGGGCTTTTTTTACACAATTCCTATCCACTTCTGACCCATGGTGGGATTTTTTTACTCTTTTTGACAGACCTATTGCGACAATTATCAAATCTTATCATATAGTAAAATAAGACTGAACCAAAACAGGAGGTCGAAAAATGAATTTCGAAAGAAAAGTTAATTTTTGGGGATATTTTAAGTCGGACAAGCTTCCAAAGCTAACCTCCGGAGAGCTTGCCATGGGCGCGCTCTGCGCCGTAACCGCGTTTTTTATGGGCATCTGCCCACTGCCCCTTTCGGTATATCCTTTGGGCATAGCCTTTTTCTGCGCGGCTTCAAGCACTGCGCTATACGCCGCCGCAGGGCTTCTTACTGCTTCGTTCTTTACTCATCTCTCGCCTATCGCATACTTTATCTCGTCGCTTTTTGCCATTCTTTTGAGAATACTTACCAGGCTTTTTATTGACGTTCCAATAAAAAGCTCCGACAAGCCCGCACCAAAGCTGATATTTGACCACGCGGGCGGAAATTTTTTCTGCGAGGCTCTCCCTCTCCGCGCCGCGTCGGCGGCGGTCTCGGTCTTTGCGCTGTCGCTTTGGTCGGTGATTTCGGGCGGATTCAGATACTACGACCTTTTCGGAGCGATTTTTGCCGTCATCACCTCATCTGCCGCCACCGTAATATTTTACGGCGCCTTCAAGCACCCTGAAATCACGCAACCGCAGACAAAATTTCTCTCACTGTACAAAAAAACCTCAGCGTTAAGTGTAGCGGCAATGCTATGCCTCGCCCTTGAATCGCTCCCAATAAACGGTGTTTCGTTGGGGCTTGCGGCGGCGTTTGCCTTCACAAACCATTTTTGCCTGAGATACGGACTTGTTGAGTCCTGCGTTTCCTCTATTATCTGCGGTGCGGTGTGCGGTGTGCAGAATATTCCCGTTCTTATTGTCGCATCGTTTACCGCCTACTGCGTTCTCGACGCCTCGCCCACCTTAGCGGCGGCGGTCTCCTGCATTGCAGGAACGGTATGCGGCGTTATGCTTACGGGAAGCACCTATATGTCCGACCCATTCATCTCGCTTTTGCTTGGCTGTGCGGTCTACGCCACCCTAAAAAAACTGATAGCCGAAAAATCCGACAAAAGCACCGACCGACTTTCGCTGACAAGCCTTGACCTGACCTCAAAAATACGTCTTGAAAGCCTTGAGCGAAAAATTGAAACCGCCCAAAAAGCCCTTGCCGACAGCGGGGCACGGCTCACCTCGCCGCGCTTTACCGCACAGCTTATAAAGGCAATAGAAAACGATGCAGAAATATGCTCGTCGGAAAACAAACAGCTTTCACGGAGCATTGCGCGAAGGCTTTACGAGCTTGGTTTCGGTCGGGTTGAGGTTACCGTCACGGGCAAACGGCAGATTGAGATTTTTCTCTGCGGGGAGCGGCTTTTCGGCAGGTCGGAACGGCTCGATTTTATCCGCAGGAGACTTGAGGAGACCACGGCAATGCAACTCACCCGTCCAAAGCCTGCCGAGTACGCAGGCAGGTCGGCACTTGTTCTGCGCCGCGAGCCGCTTATTGCCTGCCGTCACGACCTGTCGCTTTCCGCCCGTGAGCAGGTCTGCGGCGACAGCGCGGAGGTCTTTCTCGACGAGGAGCGCAATTACCTCTACGCCCTTATCTGCGATGGAATGGGAAGCGGCGAGGAGGCAAAAGCCATATCCACGCGTGCTTTGGAGGCACTGAAATTACTGCTTCTCTGCGGATTTACACCGAGAAACGCCATTTCTCTGCTCTCAGAGGAGCTTTCGGAATTTTGTGAGGACGAAATCACCACCACCGTAGACCTGCTCGCCCTTGACCTCTACACCGGCGAAGCCACTCTCTGCAAAAGCGGTGCCGCCCCAAGCTATCTCGTGCGCAAGAGCGACATAATAAGACTCAGCGCCAGGACTGTTCCCATGGGCATAATAAGAAAAAGCGACCTACGCGAAATTGACCTTAACCTATCTGACGGCGACCTTTTTATAATGGTCAGCGACGGAGTTTCGGAATGCGAAAACGACAGCCTTCCCCTGCTTGATTATCTGCACTCGTACAAAGACAACTCACCCGAGGAAATAGCCGAGGATATAATTGAGCTTTCGAGAAATCTGCACCGCGAGGACGACCTTTCGGTAATTGCCATAAAAATTTTTCCGCAAAATTATTAAATTTTCATTTTCCCTCTTTATTTTTTTCGGATAATAGGGTATAATATAAAAAAGACAGAAAAAGAGTGTACTAAATGGAAAAATCGCAAACATTATTTTTTACAGGACACCGCGACGTTTACCGCGCCGACGGTGCGCATCACTTCAACAATCTTGAAAAAGCAATTGTCTCGTTTATCGAGAAGGGCTATAAATATTTTATCTCGGGCGGAGCAGTAGGATTTGACCAGATGGCGGCTGAATGCGTGCTGAAGCTGAAGGACGGGGGCGCGGACATTTCGCTTGTCTTTATGCTTCCCTGCCGCGACCAGGACGCAAAATGGGGCGAAAGCGAAAAACGAAAATACCGCCGTCTGCTTGAGCAAGCCGACGATGTTACTTACGTGTCCGAGGAGTACACGCGATATTGTATGTTCGAGCGTGACAGAGCTATGGCAGACGCTTCCTCCGCGTGCATAGCCTATTGCACCAAAGCCTCGGGAGGAACGGCGTACACGGTGGAATACGCCATAAAAAAAGGCATTCCCGTAACCAATATTGCCCTCGGTCTGTAAGGCGTACATAGCTTTTTTCGGGGGTTCTTATGAAAATTCTTTTGCTTGCCGACACACTTGACGTTGGGGGCGCGGAAACTCACATCTACGAGCTTTCGCGCTCTCTTTTATTATCGGGTCACAAGGTTGCTCTGCTTTCGGGGGGCGGCAAAACCGCTGATGCTCTTAAGGCTCTCGGCGTAAAGGTCACCGAATGCAAGAGTATTTCGGGTCTTCCCTTAAGCCTTGGCGCCGCAAGATCAAGCCTTTTGTCGCTTTTGCGCGAGTACAAGCCCGACCTCGTTCATGCCCACACGAGAAAAAGCCTTTTTCTCTGTGAGTCGGTGCGCCCCGCAATTCCCTTTCCCCTTGTTTTTACGGCTCACGCCAAATTTCAAAATGGCGGAATAAAGGGCTTATTCACCAAACCGCCGCGCCATACTCTTGCGGTCAGCGAGGACATAAAGCGACATTTCGCCGCCTGCTTCGGGGCGGACGCTGACAATATTACCGTCATTGAAAACGGCATAGACACAGACAGATTTTCACCGAAGGAAAAGACGGCGGCGCACAACATTCTCACAGTCAGCCGTCTTGACCGCGATTGCTCGCTCTCTGCCGAGCTTTTGTGCACTCTCGCACCGCGGCTTGCGCAGATATATCCCGATTTTCGTCTTACGGTGGTAGGCGGCGGCAACGACCTACAGAAAATAAAAGAGCTTGCAAGCAGAGCAAACGCGGCTATCGGCAGAAAGGCGGTAGTATGCGCGGGCAGACTTTGCGACGTACTTCCCCAAATAAGAGAATGCGATATTTTTGCGGGTGTTTCACGCGCGGCACTTGAAGCGATGAGCTGTAACAAGCCCGTGATTCTTTGCGGAAACGAGGGCTATTTCGGCATTTGCCGCGAGGAAAATTTTGACCTTGCCGCCAAAGAAAATTTCTGCGCCCGAGGCTATCCGCCACCCGATGCCGAGCGTTTGTTCGCAGATATCTGCGCGCTTTTTGACGGACTTGACTCACAGAATCTGCGCCTGCGCGAAAGGGTGGTAAAAGGCTACCGCGCGGAGCTTATGGCGCAAAAGACGGTAAGCGTTTACAAAAAGGCAATCTGGCACTTCAAAAGCCGTCTGAAATACGACGCCCTGCTCTGCGGATACTACGGCTTCGGCAACGCGGGTGACGAGCTTGTGGGACGGCACATTATAGACTCGCTCGCACCTATGCGTATTGCAGTTGTGGGCGCGCGGGGCGGCGGCAGAATCCGGCGTTTCGACATTCCAAGACTCTGCTATGCAATAAAAAACAGCTCGGGAGTAATTCTCGGCGGCGGCTCGCTTTTGCAAAACGCCACAAGCCGCAGGTCGCTTGAATACTATCTTTTTATCTTGAAGCTCGCCAACCGATACGGCAAAAAAGTAATGCTTTACGCCAACGGCATCGGTCCGCTTAACGGCAAAAGTGCAAATACGGCGTGCAAAAAGGCACTCAGGTACGCTGACACCGTCAGTCTGCGCGACAGCGCATCGCTATCTTCCGCCGACTCGATTTTGCCTAAAGACACTCTGCGCTATCTTACCTGCGATCCTGCACTTGCACCGCTAACCTCCGTGCGCCGCTTTGACAGAATCGCGATTTTCATTCGCGGAGAGGACGAAAGCCGTGAGCTTACTGCCGCGCTTTCGCGTTGCGGCAAGCTATTTGGCAATAGCGAGGCGGTTTTCGCGCCGATGAACTTAAAGCGCGACCTGCGTGCCTCGCAAAGACTTGCCGCCTCAATGCCGTTTTTGGCTCGCACCCAAGTCTTTGACGGCACAGACGAGCTTGTCAGCTTTATTTCGGAATCGCGCTTCGTGATTTCAAGCCGTCTCCATGCCCTTATAATCGCCGCTTCGTCGGGCGTTCCCTTTGTGGCGCTGTGCGCCGACCCAAAGCTTAAGTCCTTTGTCCTTGATTGCGGTCTGCCGACACTTCTTGCCGTTCCCATTGACTCTCGCACAGGCGATGGGCTTGTCCGCGCTATGGAATACCTGCTTGAAAACGAGGGCGAAATTTCGCGCTTGCTAAAGCAAAGGACTGCCGAGCTTTGCCGTTTGTCAAAACGAGATACAAGAGAGGCTGTGCGTTTGTTTTTGGGTGAATCCACTTGACAAATAGTTCTTAAGGCAAATGACACCGAAGTGGCAAGGCTTGTCTACTTGATAAAACAAGGAGCTGAACTCTTGGCGAGTCAGCTCCTTTTTCCGTATATTCATTTAAGGTCTTGGGGTTAACGGTGCGGATGCCGCAGTTCCCACCGTCCAAGTGCCGTCCTTGTTGTCGGTTATGGTATAACCCGGACGTACGTATTTGGCAAACGCGGTATTGTTATACGTACCGCCAACAATTTCTACCGTGCAGGCAGAGTTGGACGCGTTTGTAACCGAGCCGCCCGAAATCAGCTTAAGCTCGGTGCTTACGCCGCTTATCTTTACGCTGTTTCGAACAGGCGAAACTCCGCTTGCGGTAGTCATGGAAACAAGGCGCACGTTATTATAGCCCGCCGTAACGCCAACGTCAAACTCACAGTTTACAAACTCTGCGTCGATATCCGACGCGCCTGCGTAAAGCTCAACTATCGCTCCGAGTCTGTAATTGCTGTAAACCTCAAAGCTGCTTCGCTTTGCGCTCAAGGCAGACTCGTCGCTGTTATCGTAGCGGAACGCCACGCAGATGTTTGCTCTCACTCTGCTGTCGGAGCTTATTTCTATCACCGACTGACCGTACACACCTATTGCCGTATCGTCGCTGAGAAGGTCGCAGTCCGAAAGATAAAGTCCGTTTTCAACTGCATAAAGTCTGATAAGCTCGGTACCGTATCCGTCGTTGCCTCCCTTATGAGTAAGCTCACAGCCGTCAAGGTCAAGGTCGGCATATTTACCCGACGTTTCGATACAGTATCCCGATTTTGCGCTATTGATTATTTCAAGGTCGGTGATATTGAGTCTGCAGGCGCTTGTACTTCCGCCCGAAAACTCAATAACCGAGCCTGTAAAGTTTGCGTTTAGCGTGTGCTTGTTGCCGTCTATGTTAAGGCTCTTTCCGCTTATTCTTACGGTCGAGGTCAGCGTGGTGTCCTTAAGCAGGGTCACCGTATCGCCGTTCTTCGCCGCGTTTACTGCCGACTGAAGGCTTCCGTACTCGACACCGCCCACGCTCGCGGTGGGATTCATAAGCGCAAAGTTTGCGGTATAGGTCTTATTGCTGTTGACCGTTATCTTTCTCGTGGAATTGGTTATTCCGTCAGACCAGCCCACGAAATACGCATCGGCGCTTGAGGTTGCTTTAAGAGTAACTGTAGTACCGTAGGCGTAGCTTCCTCCGCCCGTAACAGTTCCTAAGTCACTTCGGTTTGACTTTGCGGTAATTGTGAAATTAAGCTCTTTGAAAATAGCATTGTAGCTTATGCTCTTGGTGACCGTAAAGCTCTTTTCGGGAGATATGGTGCCGTCGCTCCAGCTTACAAACTTATATCCCACGTTGGGGACGGCGGTGAGAGTTGCGGTGCTTCCGTACTCGTAGTTACCCGTTCCCGTAACTCTGCCCATTGCCGTAGAATTGACCGCCGAGGAAACAAGGAACACTTTTTTCTTGAAAATCGCGTTGTATTCAAGGGGCTTGGTAACCAGGACGTTGCGGGTAGGCGAGGTGCTTCCGTCGCCCCAACCCACGAAGTCGTAGCCCGTAGCAGGCTCGGCGGTAATTACAGCCACCTCACCGTGCTCATAGATACCGCCGCCCGTAACGCTTCCTCCGCTTACGTTTTCGTTAACCTTTACGCTGTATTTTTTCTTTGCGAAGGTAGCCGTATAGTCGGCATCCGGCACAGTTATATCAATAATTCTCGGGTTATCGGTATTTCCGTCACTCCAAGCGACAAATTCGCACCCAACCTCGGGAAGTGCGGTTATCTGCGGTTCTTCCCATATCCAATAAGAGCCGCTTCCCTCTACCGAGCCAAGCTCGGGCTCTGCCGACTTGAGGTAGACCTCGCTTCTTGCCACCACGAAAAAGGCTATGGCAAGAACTATGGCAACCGTTACGCCTATTATCGACCACACAAGTGCCCTCGGAAGCTTTGCTCTTTCCTCCTGCGCCGAATCCACTTCATCGGTGGGCGGTGCGGGAGTCTCCTCCTTGCGCGGCTTTGGCGCGGTGGGCTCGGTAGGCGTTTGGGGTATGTGAATATGCCTCGGTATTTCCACGGGTTTCGCGGGCTTTTGAGGTTCAATCGGCTTTGGCGGTTCGATTGGCTTTCGAGGCTCAACCGGCTTAGGCGGTTCGATTGGCTTTTGAGGCTCAACCGGCTTTGGCGGCTCGGCCCGCTTTGCGGTATCAGCCGACTTTGGCGGCGCGGGCTTTTTGCTCGGGTCGCGGTTTGCGGCAAGATTGCCAAGTCTCGCCTTAAGTCCGTCATCGCCGTAAGTCATTGCGCTGAGGTAATTGGGATTATTCGTAAAATCCGAGGAAGCGTACAAAAGCTCCTCTTCCTTGCAAATCTCAAGCTCTGCCATAAGCATACCCGCATACGCCTTGGCGTTTTCGGGCTCACCTGCTATCACCGCCGCAAAGCATTGCTTTGCTTTATCAAATTCGCTATCCTCAAGGTACATATAGGCGCGGTTTACCGTAACCGCCGCCATATTGCCCGACACCGATTGCGCCACAAAAGAGCCGCAACGCGGACAAACTATGCTCTTATCGGATATTTCGCTGTGACAGAATCTGCAATTCATTTTTGACTCCTAAAAAAGTTCTTGAAGTTCATTATAGCACTTTCTTTGAAAATTGTCAACATTGCAAATGAATATTCATTATTCCGCGAGGAACAATAGTTAAAAGGAGATGATGAAATGTCCAAAAGATCCGCCTTTTTTCTCTGCGTTCTTTACGCGCTGGCGATTTCGGTAACGGCGGTCTTGATATTCGCATTACCGAGAGAAGCTTTTTCGCCCGAGGAAAACCGTATGCTTGCGGAGCTCCCCTCTGTCGGGCTTAATTCCCTGCTTGACGGCAGTTTTGGCGAGGAGCTTTCGGCTTTTTGCTGTGACAGATTTCCACTGCGAACACAGCTTTTACACACCGATACTCGGCTTTCCGAGGGGCTTGGCAGGCTTGAAAGCGGCGGCGTGATGCGCGGCAAAAACGGCAATCTTATAAAAAGGCTTGAACTTTACGACGCCGAGACGCTTGTAGAAAACCTCAATGCCGTAAAAAGGATTTGCGCCTACGCAAAGTCAATGGATACCAAGGCGGTGTTTTTCTGCGCTCCACGCGCAATTGACGTGCTTTCGGGCTTTGCACCGCTTGAATTTGACCCGCACGCAGGCGGTTTGTGGGATAAGATAAACCAATACGGCGCGCTGACGGTGACCGACACTCTGCATAAAAAAGCCGAGTCGGGCGAATATATTTTCTACCGCACCGACCACCACTGGACCTCGCTTGGCGCGTACTACGCCTACGCCGAGCTTGGCAAGCACCTCGGCTACTCCCCTTTTCCCCTCAGCGAGTTCACAGAGGAGAAGGTCTGCGGTGATTTTTTCGGAAGCTCGTATTCCGCATCGCTTTTTCCCTCGGCAACCCCCGACACTGTTACCGCCTTTCGATTTGAGGGCGACGGCGAAATAAAAATAACTGACCAAAACACGGGCGAGGTCTTTGGGCTGTACGACGAAAATTTCCTTTCCTCCGCCTCGAAATACGACTTTTTCCTCGGTGGAAACAAGGCGCACTTAAAAATTGAAAGCGGCAAAAAAAGGCGGCTTGTCATTGTCAAGGACAGCTTCGCAAACTCACTTGTCCCCTTTCTCTCACGGCATTTTGACCTTGAGATAATCGACCCGCGCTATCTTCGCCGTCCGCTCAGCGAGCTTCTCGACTCGATTTACGCAAACGGCGACGCCCCCGCATTGCTTCTGCTTTTCAACCCCGAAACCCTTTGCACCGACGCGGGAATTGATAATTTTGGGTGAAATTAGCTTTTTTCGCTGTTTTTTCGCTTAATTTTCTCTAAAGCCCTTGCCGAAAACGCAAAAATATGTTACAATAATCTTTGTATATATTTTTTGTTGAAAGGACTTTATTCAATGAACACTAAAGAACTTCGTTCGGCTATAAAAGAACGCCGCATAGACAGCACACTTACAGAGCTTTACGGAGAGGCAAATCTCGCAAAGCAGACAGACAGATACCTTCGCGCAATCGACGAGTTTGAAAAGCTCTACGGCACAATGGAAAACGTTGAGATATTCTCGGTTTCGGGCAGAAGCGAGCTTTCGGGCAACCACACCGACCACAACTACGGCAGAGTTATCGCCGCTTCAATAGACCTTGACATTATCGCGGTTGCCGCAAAGCTTGACGGCAGCGTTATCAGGGTCAAATCCGAGGGCTTTGGCGAGGACGCCGTTGACTTTACAAAGTACGACACACCCGACGAAAAGCTTTACGGCACATCCGCATCCATAATCGCGGGTATGTGCAAGGGCTTTACCAACAACGGACACAAGATAGGCGGCTTCTGCGCCTACACAACCTCAAGCGTACTTAAAGGCTCGGGGCTTTCCTCCTCCGCCGCTTTCGAGGATATGATAGGAAATATTCTTAGCCATATGTACAACGATGGCAAGGTTGACAACGTTGAGATTGCTATGCTTGCGCAGTATTCGGAAAATCAGTTCTTCGGCAAGCCCTGCGGACTTATGGACCAGGTTGCCTGCGCTTGCGGCGGTATAGTTGCCATCGACTTCAAGGAGCCCAAGGCACCCGTAATTGAAAAGCTTGACTTCGACGTTACGAAGGCAGGCTACAACCTTTGCATAGTAAGCACGGGCGGAAACCACGCCGACCTTACCGACGACTACGCTTCTGTGCCCGCAGAGATGAAGGGCGTTGCGGCGCACTTTGGAAAAGCAGTTCTCCGCGAGCTTGACGCTGAGACCGTGAAAAAGGAAATCCCCGCACTCCGCGAAGAGCTCGGCGACCGCGCTATTCTCCGCGCGCTTCACTTCTTCAACGAGAACGAGCGCGTAGCCGCACAGACCGAGGCGCTCAAGTCGGGCGACCTTGATGCTTTCTTTGATGGCGTTAAGGCTTCGGGACGCTCCTCCTTCTGCTATCTCCAGAACGTATACACCACCAAGAACGTGTCCGAGCAGGGACTTTCCCTGGCACTTTGCCTTGCAGAGGGCTTCCTTGCTGACAAAAAGGCGGCTTGGCGTGTTCACGGCGGCGGATTTGCGGGCACTATTCAGGCGTTCGTTCCCGCAGGCGATGCTGAAAGCTTCCGCGCAGTTATGGACGCGGCGTTTGGCGAGGGCGCGTGCATAATTCTCCGCATCAGACCCCGCGGTGCAATCAAGGTTATATAAGGTCAGCGCAATGAAACGCAGATTCAACTTCGGTCTTGCCGGTGGTCTGCTCTGTCTCTCTCTGCTTGCCATTCTCATTTTCAGAACGGCAAAGGAGGTAAGCCTTGGGGCGTATATCGCCGTCATCGCAGTTTACAGCGTGATAACCCTTGCGGCGGCTATATGGTTCATAACGGTCAACCGCGGAATTTTCTCCTCGCGGATAACCTCGGATATGCTCCCCGCAGAATGGGGTACCGAGCAGAAAAAAGCCTTTATGGACGACCTTGCCGCAAGGCGCAAAAGGTCGAAAAAGGCGCTTATAATACTCATCCCAATGATTGCCGCCTTTTTCTTCGAGGTTCTTGACATCTACCTTCTGCAAAACCTTTTACAAATACTTAAAAAATGAAAATAATATCTCTTTATTCAGGCTCGAAGGGCAATTCTACCCTTATATCGGCAGGCGGCGCGAACATCCTTATCGACGCGGGAAAAAGTGCGCTGAAGCTGAAGTAGGCACTTTGCGAGGCAGGTCTGTCACCCTGCGATATTGACGCCATATTCATTACACACGAGCATTCCGACCACGTTTCGGCACTTGAGGTACTTCTTAAAAAGCACCACATTCCCGTACACATAACCGACGGCGCGGCGGAAAAGCTTATAAATTACGACATTCCCTATCTCACTCAGAATCTCAAGCTCCACACTCCGCTGTTTACGGTGCAGGTAAAGGGTCTTACCGTGACCTCTTTTGTCACCCCTCACGACAGCCGTTCAAGCGTGGGCTACCGCATAAGCTTTGAGGAGAACGGAAAAAAGCGTGAGATCGGCTTTGCCACCGACGTGGGCTACGTTACACCCGATATACTTTCGGGGCTTTCGGGCTGTGAATCGGTAATTATTGAGGCAAATCACGACGTAGATATGCTCAAAAACGGAAGCTATCCCTACGAGCTGAAAAAACGCATCTTGGGCAAGCGCGGTCATCTTTGTAACAGCGATTGCGCCCTGCTTGCCGCAAAGCTTGTCTCCTGCGGCGCGAAAAATATTCTTCTTGCCCACATCAGCGAGGAGAACAACACCCCCGAAATCGCCTTTGACGAGGTGGCGGCGGCTATCGGTGACGACAGAATAAATCTTGCCACCGCCGACCAATACGAGCTGACGCGTCTGGTTGACGAAAAGGAGTCGGTATGTTAAATATAAAGCTTATTTCAGTAGGCTCTCTCAAAGAAAGCTACCTTAAGGATGCCATTTCCGAATACTCAAAGCGGCTCTCGGCTTTCTGCGCCCTCGACATTGTGGAGCTTAAGGAGCACAAGCTGCCCGATGACCCGTCGGAGGGCGAAATAAAACGCGCGCTTTCCGAGGAAGCCGAACGAATACTCAAGGCTATCCCGCAAAAGGCGTACAAAATTGCCCTTTGCGTTGAGGGAAAGCAATTCTCCTCCGAGGAGCTTGCAAAAAAGCTTGAAGAAATAACGCTGACAAGCGGCACGGTCTGTCTTATAATTGGTAGCTCTCACGGCATAGCCGAGGAGTTAAAGTCCTTGTGCGACTTGCGTCTGTCGGTGTCAAAGCTCACCTTTCCCCATCAGCTTATGCGCGTAATGCTTCTTGAGATAATCTACCGCGCACTGAATATCATCAAGGGAACAAAATATCACAAATAGAGGAATACCAATGAACTTAAAGGACCTTAAAGGAAGTCTCTTCCTTTTAATCGCAACAATTATATGGGGATGCACCTTTGTGGCGCAGGATATTGCCGCCGAGGTCATAAGCCCCTTTGAGTTTCAAGCAGTACGCACCCTTATAGGTGCTGTGGTGCTTGTTCCCGTCATTCTCGTAATGGACGGTCTGAAAAAGAAAAAAGGCGAATACACCCCCCCCACCAAAGCCGAAAAGAAATTTCTCTACGTCGGCGGCGCGGTATGCGGATTTTTCCACTGTATTGCCGCTTGCCTCCAGCAATGGGGACTTTCCCTTGGCACAGACCCCGGAAAATCGGGATTTATTACGGCAATGTACATAATCTTCGTTCCCATTATCGGTCTATTGCTCAAGAAAAAGATACAACCCCACATTTACGGCTGTATAGTTTTTGCCGTTGCGGGTCTTTACCTGCTCTGCGTGGGAAGCGAGGGCTTCTCGGTAGCACTCAGCGACGCGGTAACGCTTCTCTGCGCGGTGGCGTTCGCGTTCCATATCCTTTCGGTAGACCGGTTCGCCGACAAAACCGACTGCGTTAAGCTCTCCTGCGTGCAGTTCGTGGTCTCGGGACTTATCGCAAGCGTGTTCACGCTTGCTTTCGAGGGCGGATTCCACCCCGAGCTTATTGCGCAGGTCATCGGACCTATCCTCTTTGCGGGCGTGCTCTCCTGCGGAATTGCTTACACCTTTCAGGTTATCGGACAGAAGTTTTCATCGTCCTCCACGGTGGCTTCGCTCATTATGAGCTTTGAGTCGGTGGTGGCGACGATCGCAGGCGCGGTAGTGCTCAATCAGATGATGTCGGGGCGCGAGCTTGTCGGATGCGCGCTTATGTTTGTGGCAATAGTCCTTTCGCAGATTGACTTCAATATTTTCAAAAGAAATAAGTAAGCGGCGAATGTACCGCCGCTGATACGAAAAGGGGCTGTCTCACTTGAGATTGCCCCTTGCTTTTATTTGTAAACACTGCGATAAATTATTGTTTGCGCGTGAGCACGCGCAAACACCAATCTGTCGAACAAATAGCATTTCCGTCATGAGTCGGCGCACAACGCCGTCAAAACGCCCCACAAGGCGCGGCAACGCCTCGAAAGCAGAGTTGCCACCAATGTCGCGGAAATGCTCCGCAACGCCGCTAAAACGCCCCACAAGACGCGCGATGTGTTCGGAAGCGAGACCGCCGTCCTATTTACTCCTACTCTCCATTCACCTTTTACAAAATAGAACATTTGTTCTATTTGATTTCAGTTTTTTTATCACACCACTTTATTCGTATTTGCGCTCAGCTTGCGCTTCCCTTCCCCGCCCTGCCTGTGCACAACTTGCGAACAGACAATATTATACACAAGCGCACCAATCACAAAGCTGATGTTAAAAGGCGGTAAGCCTGAGTTTCGATTGGTCACTCGATTCATTTGAGAATACACTTCCCCTCGCTAAAGTTTGCTCCCCTCTTTTGTTTCGGCAAAAAAAGAGCTGAGTTAGCGACTCAACCCCTTATACAGCGATAAATTGGTGTTTAGCGGCGAAGGCGCCGCAGCCCTATAGGTCAGCGCACCGTTGTTTGTGCGAACATAGTGCCACGCATCCCACTCCTCGGCTAAACACCGAGTCGTTAGCGTTGGACGACCGATAAATTGGTGTTT
>JBGVRT010000088.1:0-12756 GCA_045128735.1 Eubacteriales bacterium
TATTTGACCACTTCCACGTTTGGAGCACATGGAGGTAAGAGCATTGGGCGGGGCGGAGAGCACGGTTTTTCGGACTAAAAAGCATCCAAAAGAGCCGAAATCACCCGAAAAACGTTAACCCCGCCGTTGGGGTGGTAGAGGTCGCAAGTTCAAAAGTTCAAGTACAGTTGCAACCTTTCCGCAAACAATTCCCTTTTAGCGTTCGCAAACGCATAAAATTACGCTATAATAAAGTTCCGGATTGAGACTTAATGAGGTATAAAAGAAGAGCGACGCTAAGATCGCTCTTTTTATTCTTTCTGTTATGAATTTTCAATTTGTTTCCTTATAAAATATGAAGGTGTACTGCTCCACGCATGACACATACTGTTCATCATCTTATCGCCATACGGAGATTTGTTGGGATTCCTCGGCACAAACACCTCATAAAACGTATCCGCGCCCTGACGCACCATCAAGCCCCAGAAATTTTTTACGTAATCCAAAGCTTCCTTGTTCTTGCCCAACTTCATCATAGCTTCCGCAATATAATGATGCATATAGGGGGTAACCGCTTTTTCACTATCTTGATCGTCAAGAGTTTTCTGCAAAAGTGCCCATGCGTTTTCTCCCTCCAGAACTCCGCCGAGAATCATCCAGGCAACAGAATGAACGCTGGTCTGATAACCATCGTATTCGTTCGAAAAATTACCATCTTCCTTGTTGTAAAGATGATGAAGAGCCGCTTCTTTTGCCTCCCGATAACGCAAGCCGTAAAGACTCACATCCTCGTGCTTCAGCGTCGTCAGAGTCCTATATAAAATTCCCAACGCATATAAGTATACGCCATTCAATGCCGTTGTCTTTTTCAGATTGCGATTCCAATCAATAAAAATGTCATGGGCATCTTTGACAACCAAAATTCCGTTTTGATCAAGCTTTCTGTGTGCCGCCTCCATCTGTGCTTTTGCAACGGGATAGATATCCATAAAAGTCTTCTCGTCCCCCGTATGCTGATAATAATCGCAAAGTGTCACCGCAAAAAGCAACGCGTAATCCCGAAGAAACCAATATCCCGAAACAAAGGTTGGATTTTCATAGAGATATCCCGGCAAAAAGCCT
This sequence comes from Eubacteriales bacterium, assembly GCA_045128735.1. GTDB lineage: Bacteria > Bacillota > Clostridia > Oscillospirales > CAG-272 > RGIG8775. The sequence goes on from JBGVRT010000088.1 coordinate 1,102, forward strand.
GCACTATCACAGTCTGCGGCGGCAAAAAGGTATAAGCATCGACGAACCAAGGCCTCCTGCCTGTAGGTATAATAACTGGTCAGAGCCTGCAGACGAAGATCCCCGATCCATAACCGCCTGTCTCGCTTGGGTCCGTCCTCGAATACCCTGTGCATACAGTTTTTAAGGGTATTCATTCCCACGGCATCGATCGCCTTCAGCTCCGGATCCTCAATGTCTGCCACCACTTGATTTTTCTTATCAGCACTTGTCACCGCCGTAAAAACAAAATTTGAAAGTGTGATTTCGCGGGGGGTAAACACGACACTGATTTTGATATAACGAGCGGCATATCGTCTGGGCATCTTGTATTCGCCAACATCGTCAACGTTGATGATCTCTTCCTGTAACCACGAAGGAGAAAGAACCCCCTTATACAGGGAATAATCAGCATCCAACTCGTCCTTTTGCTCACAAAATTTCACACACAACCGAACCGGCGCATCCGGATAGATATCTGTGTAGCCTAAAACAAAAGAAAAATATCCTACGTGATGATTTCCGAGATCCAATACAAAGCTGTCACCGCTATGAAGCACCTTTGCATCAGCCGATATGGAAATTTTCTCTGCGTATATTTTTGGCAGGTTTTCCTCTGCCTTTTGTAAAAAATATTTCTTCATCTTACCACTTCCTTACTGTATTTTTTAATGAATCAACCAACCAATCCGATGCGGTAACACAACATTCAAAATCCTGTGCAAAAATACCACTTTACATCTTGCATTATAGCACAAGGAAGTGATATAATAATAGTAATTACACATCAATTTCTTGTAAAATCTTTTCAAAAGGAGGAAGATATGGAATCTGTACGTCATGTTCTTGAGCGCAAAGAGTTTGCATCACCGCAGCATTTTGTCAGAGCATTCCAGTTCAATAAGTTTCCAACCTCGTTGCATGACCATGACTTTTATGAAATTATAATCGTCAGTCAAGGCAAAGGACACCATAAAATCGGCGATTCCACGGTTCCTATCCAAAGTGGAGACGTTTTTGTAATCCCCCCCTTCATTCCACACGCGCTTTTCAGTTCAGAAGATTTAAAAGTCACACACATTCTTTTGAAAACCGTATTTATACAGGAGCGTCAAAATCAATCCGAAAACTTTCCCGGGTATCGCCAACTCATGGAAATCGAGCCGTTCTTGCGCCAAAACTACGACGACCCCGTATTTCTTCATCTCAACTCAAAACGCCTGGAAGAATTGCAACAAGATATAAAATTTATTGAGGACACCAACCCTTTATACCTCCCAAACTATAATGAACTTCAATATCACGTCACGTGGAAAATTATCTATTTTCTTTCCTATCTTTTCGACAAACAACTGAATACAAAAAAAGAGGCGAATTCCTCAAAATATGAGGTTCAGATTTTGGATACACTTGAATATATACATAAAAATTTTTCAGAGAAAATTTCTATTGAGTTGCTTGCCAACCGTGTTTTTCTTTCAAAATCAACATTTTTGCGTAATTTCCAATATATGTGCGGTTGTTCGCCCATACAATATCTGAATAAACACCGCATAAAAAAAGCTATGGAACTGCTTGAAAACTCAACAATGTCCAAAACTGAAATTGCTCATGCATGCGGATTTTATGACTTGTCTCACATGGAAAAATATATTGGAACAAACCGAACTGCAATTCGCCATTCGTCACCCTTATAATGGTTATTGGGGTTAAACTTATTTTTCCTATACGCTTTTCCGTTGTTATTCTGTTTAGTTCACCTTGTCAGACCAATGTGACACCACCCATGGTTCACTAATGTTCCCATACTTTTCTACCAATCGCAAAAATTCCGCAAACAACACAAAAAGCCTATTCGCGAGAATGGGCTTTTGTAATATAATAAAGCTACAGCGGAAAGCTTCCATTTCAGCTTCCATTTCAGCTTCCATTTTAGCTTCCATTTTGCTCAATTCATGGCATGGAAAGTTCCATAAAAGTTCCATAAATCGGGGCTATTTTGAGCAAAAAGAGCAAAAAAGAAGAGCAGACGAAAATCTGCTCTTCGGTGCTATAAAGCCTTATGTTACTTGGGTTTGTGGGATTACTTGAAGTATCTGTTAAGGAGTCCCTCAAGAGCCTTGCCGTGACGAGCTTCGTCGCGCGCCATTTCATGTACTGTATCGTGGTTAGAGCCAAATCATTGTACCTTTACTCTTTTTAGATCAAACCTTTCCTCGGTAAAGTTTTTCTATGCAGAGAAATATATTATAATGAAACTTATCAATCAAAAGTTGCATCGCTGTAGTCAAAGAAAATAAATTGAAAATTCGAGAAAACGAACAATCAATAGTAAAAAACAAATCCGAACCAATTTCGATTTACGAAATAGTTCGGATTTGGTACGTTTGGTGACCCGTGGGAGAATCGAACTCCCGTTACCGCCGTGAAAGGGCGGTGTCTTAGCCGCTTGACCAACGGGCCTGGTAGCGGGAATTGGACTTGAACCCATGACCTATCGGGTATGAACCGATTGCTCTAGCCAACTGAGCTATCCCGCCACATTTGTGTGCGTTTTTTTCGAACGCTTTGATATTATATCACAGTTTTTTCAATTTGTCAACACTTTTTTTAATCTTTTTTTATTTGTTTCCAATCTTTTTTGTCAATTTGTTAAAAAAGCAACAATTAAGCCGACTTTTTCCAAGTTTTATTGTCTTTTTTGGCTTGAAAATCCCATTTTGCCTGCAATTCGCTATTGAACAATTTTGATTTTTATGATATAATTATGATGACATAATACTGTTTGTTGAGCTTACGGCAACGCGGAGCCAGCCTCCGTTAGCCGAATACATAAGAAAGAAGGTAGATGCTTTGGCATACACATTCAAAGGTGGAATGCACGTACGCGAGTACAAGAACACCGCGGCGTGCGCGATTGAAAGAGTCCCTGCTCCCAAGACGGTGGCTATTCCCCTGGCACAGCACATCGGCGTCCCCTGCAAGCCTGTTGTTGCCGCAGGAGATTACGTAACCTACGGTCAGGTTATAGGCGAGATTGAAAGCGGACTCGGCTGTCCCGTTCACGCAAGCGTATCAGGAAAGGTTCTTGAAATCAAAGTAGTTATCAACTCGGTGGGCACTCCCATTGAGCACGTAGTTATTGAAAACGACTATGAATACAAGCGCGGTGAGGACTTAAAGCCCTTCCCCAAGCCACTTGAGGAGACAACTCCCGAGGAGCTTGTGGAGGTTGCACGAAAGGCGGGCATTTCGGGCATGGGAGGTGCGACATTCCCCACCTACGCAAAGCTTGCGGGTGCTATCGGCAAGGCTGACACTCTTATAATCAACTGTGCCGAGTGCGAGCCCTTCATCACTGCAAACCACCGACTTATGGTTGAACAGCCCGAGGCTGTCATTCGCGGTACGGAAATTATGCGCCACGCTCTCGGTCTCTCTGAGGGATTCCTTGCAGTTGAGGACAACAAGCCCGACGCTATTGCCGCGCTTGACGCCTACATAAAGGACCATTCCCTACCCTTAAAGGTAGTTGAGATGAAAACCAAATATCCTCAGGGTGACGAGCGACAGATAATGTACGCGCTGTTCAAAAAGGAGCTTGCTCCCGGAAAGCTTCCCGCAGACATCGGCTGTGTTATTTTCAACGCAGAGACCTGCGCGGCTATGGAGCGTGCATTCTACAACGGCACTCCCCTTGTCAAGCGCGTTGTAACGGTTGACGGCGACTGCATAAAGGAGCCCAAGAACATTTTTGCCCACACGGGCACGTCCTTTCTCGACCTTATCGAATACTGCGGCGGACTCAAAAAAGTTCCTCACAAGATAGTAAACGGCGGTCCTATGATGGGCTTTGCACAATGGAATAAAAACGGCGTTGTAACAAAGGGAACATCGGCTATCCTCGTTTTCTCAAAAGAGTTTGACGAGCAGATTTCGGCTCCCGAGTCGGCGTGCATCAGATGCGGCAGATGCGTAAAGAACTGTCCTATGCATCTTATGCCCAATTATCTGGCGCTTCATTCAAAAAATCTTAAATTCTCGGACGCCGAGGCAATGGGAGCTATGAGCTGTGTTGAGTGCGGCACCTGCTCCTACAACTGCCCCGCGCAGATTCCCATAGTTCAGTACATCAGAAACGCCAAAGCCGACATCCGCGCCGCGGCGGCAAAAAAGCGCGCGGAAGAAGCCGCAAAGGCGAAATAAGATTTTTGGAAAGGACAAAGCAATGAACGAAAATATTACAAATATTGACAACGAGATAAAGCTCGACGGTCTGCTTGCTGTCTCGCCCTCTCCCCACATAAAAAAAGGCATAACCACGCAGAAGATAATGCTTCACGTGCTTATCGCCCTTCTCCCCGCCACAATTTGGGGAATAATTATGTTCGGCGGACGCGCGGCGGCGGTAGTGGCTATCTCGGTAGTTTCCTGCGTTTTCTTCGAATGGGCAACGCAGAAGATACTCAAGCACAAGGTCACGGTTTCGGACCTTTCGGCGGCGGTTACAGGACTTCTCTTGGCTATGAACCTGCCCGCAAGCGTTCCGCCCCTCATTCCCGTGGTTGGCGCGTTTGTGGCTATAGTAGTGGTTAAACAGCTCTTTGGCGGAATAGGCAAAAACTTCCTTAACCCCGCGCTTGCGGCGAGAGTTTTCCTTTTCCTCTCCTGGTCTGACAAAATGGCGGCGTTCGACGCACCTCTCGGAGTTGACGTTGCCGAAAGCGTATCGGGTGACGCGGTAGCTTACGCCACTCCCCTTGCCTCTCTTGCTGGTACGGGTGAAGCAGGTGCGTCGATACTCGATATGTTTATCGGACGCGTGGGCGGTTCTCTCGGCGAGGTATCTGCACTCCTGCTTCTTGTAGGAGCTATCTACCTTATAATAATGAAGGTAATAAGCTGGCACATTCCCGTCTCCTATCTCGGAACGGTTGCGATAATCACGTTTATATTCCCTCAGGGCGGTATGGGCAATCTTGAATTTATGCTCACACAGCTCTTTGCGGGCGGTCTTATGCTCGGCGCGCTCTTTATGGCGACAGACTACGTAACCTCCCCCGTAACCGCAAAGGGACGTATTATATTCGGTATAGGCTGCGGACTTCTGACGGTATTCTTCAGATACTTCAGCAGCTATCCCGAGGGCGTTTCCTTCTCAATTCTCGTTATGAACGCACTTGTCTGGTACATCGACCGCGCAACGAGACCCCGTATTTTCGGTACGGGCAAAGCTAAGAAAAGCGAGGTGGCAGGAAAATGAGTAAAAGCTACTTCAAAACCGCCGTGCTTATAAGTCTTAAGCTTCTGCTTATATGTGCGGTTATCGCGGGCGTTGTATCATTCGTTTACTCGGTGACCATCGACGCCTACAATCAGAATCTTGAAAACGAAAAGCGTATTGCCCTTGCGGGTATCTTCGCTGAATCCGACGATGACATCATCGACTATGAGACCCTGTTAAACACACCGGAGGGAGTTAACGACGTTTATGTGGTCGGTAAAAATTACGAAAAAGTCGGCTACTGCGTCAACGTCACGGCAAAGGGCTTTGGCGGCGATATGACGCTTATGATAGGCTACGACTTTGACGGAAAAATAAAGGGAGTGGACATTATCTCCCACGCAGAGACCCCGGGTGTAGGAACCAAGGCTATGGAAGCATCGCACCTTTCCCAATACTCAGGTAAGTCGGGCGAGCTTACGATTTCCAAGAGCGCATCCTCCGACATAGTTGCGGTATCGGGTGCGACCATAAGCTCCAAGGCTATCAACGCGGCTGTTAACACCGCAAACGGTGCAATTGCTTACCTCAAAGCATTGGAAAACGGTCAAATGCCAAACGAAGGAGGAATTGAATAATGAAGAAAAAATCGGGATTCCTCGCACAGATGAAGGGCGGTATTCTTGACAATAACCCCGTTCTTGTTCAGCTTCTCGGCATGTGCCCTACCCTTGCGGTAACCACATCGGTAGAAAACGCAATAGGTATGGGACTTGCGGCAACAGTGGTACTTATCTGCTCCAACATTTTCATTTCCCTGCTCCGTAAATTCATTCCCAAGCAGGTAAGAATAGCGGCATTCATCGTTATTATTTCGGGCTTCGTTACTGCGGTTGAGCTTGCTATGAGAGCTTATTTCTACTCTCTTTATCAGGCACTCGGACTCTTTATCCCACTTATAGTCGTTAACTGTATTATTCTCGCACGCGCGGAAGCCTTCGCATCAAAAAACAAAGTGCTTCCCTCGGCGGTTGACGGTTTGGCTATGGGTCTCGGATTTACCTTCGCCCTTGTAATCATGGCAACTATCCGTGAGATACTCGGTGCGGGCACGTTTATGGGCTACGACCTCTTCGGCGGTCTTTACAGCCCCGCAACAATACTTATCTCGCCTCCCGGCGCGTTCCTCACCCTCGGTCTTATTATTGCCGTGGTACAGAAAATACGCAATAACGCCGAGGACAAGGCGCAGATTGCAAAAATGACAGCAAACGAGAACAAGGAGGAAAACCTATGAGCTTTACCGAAGTTTTGCTTATGATGTTCGGTGCGGTGCTTATCGAGAACTTTATTTTCGCTAAGTTCTACGGCTGCTGCCCCTTCCTCGGAGTTTCAGAAAAGCCCGATACCGCCCTCGGTATGGGTATGGCGGTCACGTTTGTTATGACACTTTCAAGTGCGGTGACCTGGCTTGTTTATCAGATACTTGACCACTTTGACGTCGAGTATTTCCAGACTATCGCGTTTATTCTCGTTATCGCGGCGCTGGTGCAGTTTATCGAGATGTTCTTGCGTAAGTTCGTTCCCTCGCTTTACAGCGCGCTCGGAATCTACCTTCCGCTTATCACCACTAACTGCGCGGTGCTCAGCTCGGCACTTCTCAACATTCAGAACGGCTTTAACTTTATAGAGTCGGTCTGCTTTGGATTTGCGGCGGCAATCGGCTTTACACTTGCCATTGTCGTTTTCGCGGGCGTGAGAATGAGGCTGTCGGATGCAAAGCCCCCCAGAGCCTTCAAGGGCTTTCCCCTTACGCTTATAGCGGCAGGACTTCTTGCAATGGCGTTCTCGGGCTTTACAAGCATCAGCTTCTAACAGAAAGGATTTTAATATGAATATACAAATAAGTGACGTACTTATTCCCGTGGCGATATTCGCGGGATTGGGACTTCTTTTCGGAGTGTTGCTTGCGGTTGCCTCAAAGCTTTTTGAGGTCAAGGTTGACGAGCGTATTCCGCAGATAACCGACACCCTCCCCGGCGCGAACTGCGGCGGATGCGGATATTCGGGCTGTGCGGCTCTTGCGGATGCTATCGTCAAGGGCGAAGCAAGCCCCAACGCCTGCTCGGTAGGCGGAAATGAGGTCGCAAAGGCTATCGGCGCAATAATGGGCGTTGAGGTCGAGGAGACCGAGCCCGTCCGCGCGCAGGTAATGTGCGCAGGCTGCGGCGAGAAGTCCAAGAGAAAATACCTCTACATAGGCGCTGACGATTGCATTTCGGCATCAAAGACCTCGGGCGGCGACAAGCTCTGCCCCGGCGGATGCCTTGGATTCGGAACCTGCGCGGCGGCTTGTGTTTTCGACGCTATTACCGTCGTTGACAAGGTGGCGCACATTAACCCGCAGAAGTGCCGCGGATGCGGAACCTGCGTTGCGCTCTGCCCCAAGCACATAATCAAGCTTATCCCCGTAAGCGCTCCCGTTTGGGTCGAGTGCTCCTCTACGCAGAAGGGCGCGGACGTGAGAAAGGCTTGCGACGTAGGATGTATCGGATGCAAGCTTTGCGAAAAGGCGTGCGAATTTGACGCTATCCACGTTGAAAACAATCTTGCAAGCGTAGATTACGCAAAATGCACGGGATGTGGCAAATGTGCCGAAAAGTGTCCCAGAAAAATTATTGTCAACCGCAACGGAAAGGTTACCGTTGACGAAAAAGCTGAATAAAAACAATATAAAAAGGGCAAATTCATTTTGCCCTTTTTTATGAAAATATGAGACCGATAAATTGGTATTTGGCGCAAACAAAAATGGCGTATCGTAGGGCGGGGGCTTGCTCCCGCCCTACGATATGTCAAATATAATAAGGCGCAAACCGTAACCCCGCTTTCTTTTGAACCAAAAGGCGCAAAAGAAAGCTCTCAAAGAAAACGCCGATGCGCCTGCGGGCGCGAGAATGGTCGCTTTTTGAAAAAAGCTCCGCAAAACTTTTCTCGCGTGGTGCGGTGCTAACACACCTTCACTCCCTAATTCACACCTCTGACGTATCTTTTAGGCGAGACGCCGTATTTGCGTTTGAACGCGCGGGAAAGTCCGCTGCTGTCCGAAAAGCCGCACTTTTCGGCGGCGTATTCCACCGTCGCGCCGTCGCGTAAAAGGCTTATGGCGTTTTTCAGTCGGCAGTCGGTAACGTACTCGTTAAGCGTTCGCCCCGTGTGGCGTTTGAACTCGGTCATCAGCGTTGTCCTGCCGATATACAGCCTTGCGGCGAGCTCCTCGGCTACTATACGCCCCGAAAAATTCTCCTCAACGTAGGCAATAGCCTCGTGAAGATAGGGCGGCTGTTTCGCCTCCCCGCGTTCTCCGCCCGATATCTCCGACAGCTTAAGAAGCAAAAGATAAACAAAAAGCCTTTTACCAAGTCGGCTGTTCTGCGCTTCTGCCTGCTCTATAAGCGATTTTACCTCCTCCGTTTCCTCCGGAGTCAGCGCAATTATTCTGCCGTTTTCGCCAAACACCGCCGAAAGCTCGCTCCATTCCGCGAAAAGCTCCGACACAAACTGCTCGGTAAATATCAGATACAATCTGCTGTAAAGTCTGTCGGGACGGCAGGTGATATAATGCGGGGTGTGCGGTCTGGTAAGCACCACGCGGTTGTCACAGCTCTCCTCAAATCGGTCACGCAGAAGCACCTTGGCGTTGCCCGAAAGTATAAGGGTTACCTCATAAAATTCGTGCTCGTGGTAGTCGTTTACCGACGTGCTGTAGCCCTCTCTGTACTCGGTCAGCATCTCGGTCCATCTTGTGCCGTACTCGCGGTCATAAGGAGTATTAGCGCTCATTTCCCTCACCTCCATTTTGGATTTTATCATAAAAACGAATGAATGTCAATAAAAATTGCAAAAAGCTTTGTAAAACCACTCAATATTTTGAACGGTAAGCCTGTTTTTTCAAACGATAATCTCTTGAAATGAAGCTTGCGACGGCGTATAATAGTACCAATAAGAATAAAAATGGAGAAAGCTATGAGTTCAATAAGATACAGCGCAGATACGCTGAGAGAATTTTGCGAGGAGGCGTTCAGGGGCTTCGGATTCAGCGCAGAGGATGCCTGGCGCATTACCGACGTGCTGATACTTGCCGACCTTTATGACGTAAAGTCCCACGGCACGCAACGTCTTGTGCGCTATCACAAGGCGATAGAAAAGAAAAGCGTGGTGGTTGACGCCAAGCCCGAAACTGTTTTTGAGACCCCCGTTTCGGCAGTCATAGACGGTCACTCGGGTATGGGACAGCTTGTTGCCGCCCACGCTATGAACCTTGCCATAGAGAAAGCCAAAAAGGTGGGAATGGCGTTCGTTAGCGTCCGCAATTCCAACCATTTCGGCATTGCGGGCTATTACAGCAAAATGGCTTGCGATGCGGGATTTATCGGTATCAGCTCCACAAATTCCGAATCAATAATGGTTCACACGGGTTCAAAGCAGGCAATTCTCGGCTCAAACCCCATTGCTTTTGCAATGCCCGCCGAGCCTTATCCCTTCTGGTTTGACGCGGCAACCACCGTTGTGCCCAAGGGCAAGCTTGAGGTCTGCAACAAGGAAGAAAAAAAGCTTATGGATGGCTGGGCAGTTGACGAAAACGGTGCGCCCTGTACTGATGCGGCTCGCGTGCTCGGTTGCATAGACGGTCACCTTGGAGTGGGCGGTATTCTTCCCGTTGGCGGTTCTGCTGAGGAAACGGGCAGCCACAAGGGCTACGGCTTCAGCATGATTTGCGAGATTCTCTGCGCCATCACCTCGGGCGGAGCAACCTCAAACCACCACATCCGTGCCGCAGGCGTGGGCGCGGGCACTTGCCACTCGTTCATCGTTATTGACCCTGCAATTTTTGGCAATCCGCAGGAGCTTAAGGAGCATCTTTCGGTCTTTTTGCAGGAGCTTCGCGATGCAAAGCGCGCAAACGAGGACACTCCCATCTACACCCACGGTGAAAAGGAACTGAGGGGCTTGGACGAAAAGCTGAAAAACGGAATTGACGTTAACATCAGCACCGTAGCCGAGATGATACGAATGGGCGAATACTTAGGCATTGACACCAAAAAATATTTCGGTGACGTAGACCTGACAAAGGCAAAAAAGAGCATTTACGAATAACACCAATAAAAGGAAGGAGTTTATTATGAAAATTGCAGTACAGACAGGCGGAATTATCGACCAATTGGGAGCTGAAAAATGCTACAAAACCATTGCAGAGGCAGGCTTTGAGGCTATTGACTGGAACATTGACCACGCACTCAGAGCCGCAACCATCACAAATGGAGAATACAGAGGAAATTGCATTTTTGAAAAAGAGCTCGACGAGATTCTCGACTACTACAAGGAAGAGCTTTTCTACATCAAAAAGAACAATCTTACCATAACCCAAGCGCACGCGCCCTTCCCCGCCTACGTCACGGGCAAGCCCGAGGTTCTTGAATATATGATAGGAATTTACAAAAAGGTTATTCTTTTTCTTGACGCGGTAGGATGCCAGAACGTAATAATTCACGGTGTTTCGGGAATGAAGAAACACGACGACGAGCTTATTGAGTCAATCGACGCGCTTAACGACAAGCTTTATTCAAGCCTTATTCCCGAGCTTCAGCGCACAAACGTAACCGTGTGCATTGAAAACCTCCCCGCGGGCGGCGGCGCTGACGTTGTTGCAGGCGTTTGCGGAGACCCCCGAGAGGCGGTTGAAATGATAGACCTTTACAATCAAGCGGCAGGCAAGGAATGCTTCGGTCTTTGCCTTGACACGGGACATATGAACATTATGCGCCACGAGCCGAGACGTTATATCTCCGTAATCGGCAAACGCATAAAGGCGTTGCACATTCACGACAACGCAGGCAATATTGACCAACACAAAGCGCCCTACACGGGAACTATTGATTGGAACGCGTTTTGCTCTGCGCTCAAGTCGATAGGCTACGAGGGCGACCTCAGCTTTGAGACCTTCAATCAGGTCAGAATCGGCGAGCCCGAGCTTATTGAGCCTTGGCTCAACCTCATTGCCGCAATCGGCAACTGCTTCAGAAGGAAGATTAGTGAATAAAAAGCAGTTAGCAATGAGCGCAATAAATTGTTGTTTGGCGCGTGAGCACGCGCAGGCATAGCGCGCCCGTATCTGTGATTTGTGCGAACATATCCGTCGCAACCCACTCGGACGCTAAGCACGACCTCGTTAGCTTTGGGTGACCGATAAATTATTGTTTAGCGGTATGTTCGCACCGCAGCCCGGAAGAAAAGTTTTGCGGAGCTTTTGGGGAAGCGACCGCCTCCCCATGCGGCGTTTTTCTTTTGGGAACTTTTCTTTTTGCGCCTTTGGCTTCAAAAAGAAAAGTGGATTTCCCCTTCAGGTGTTAAAAAAT
>JBGVRT010000089.1:0-120214 GCA_045128735.1 Eubacteriales bacterium
TCAGCGTGTCGAAAATCCCCTTCGGGGCTTTCCGCCAGATTTTTGCAGTCTGCTGCGCGCATAATCTCTTCGCCATAAGCGAACAGATTCCACACTTGCAGCCTGAGATGTATTTTGTGCCAGGTACACGCCCCGGCACAAAATGTTTATGACTTTGTTTTTTGCTTACGCAAAAAATTCTGCGAAGCTTTTTCTACAGTCTGACAGGAGGTGCAGCAGCACCTCCTGTTTTTTAAAATCCGAGAGGGAGATTCGGTAAGTAACGGTGTCGATGCGGTCGAGCCCGCATCGAGCAAGTGTCCACCGGACACTTGCATTTAATTGTTCGAATCTCTCCTCTAAATGTAAAAAATCCAGAACAGCTGATTCTGTTCTGAATTTTTGGGGTTTGGCGTTAATTATGGATACAATTTACAGCAGTAATTTGACAAATGCACCTCTGTTGCGATAGTTGCACCCCAAGCAAAAAAGTGTACCCCAAGGAGTGCCGGGAGTCCTTGGGCCATCAGTTAGAAAAAATGGATTTATCTAACTTCCTGGCTAATGACAGCAAGATACATCAGCACCAGACCTGCACTAAGCAATGCACCGCCGATAATGTCGGTAAACCAATGTACACCCGAAACAAGTCTGCCAATTACCATGAAAACAATAAAAGCGATAATTGCAGAAGCAACAAATCGTTTGAGAACATCGTTTTTGATACGGGCATTCAATTGCATGATCGCAGTCGGCATAACACACATTACAAGCATTGTTGTTGATGATGGATAAGAGTCTTCCAAAATCCCATCAATCAATACAGGTCTATAATTTATAACAAGCATTTCAAATAGCACATATACTGCCATCACAACGATATAGAAGCCGCCAAGAACAAGGATACTATGGTCAACTTTCAAAAGGTGTTTTCTCTTAATCCATTGAATAAGTCCGAGAGTGCCGAATCCCATCACAAACATAAGAGGCACCAGACCAAGCCAATCTGTGATAGTATACAGGGACATATGCACACCTGTAAGGTTATGAACGAACTGGTTAATCGTTGCAAATCCAACAGATGATTCTTGTGGTCCGATTGCTTGCACATCAACAAATTGAATTGCTACCGTCCATAACAAAAATGCTAAAAGCATCCATGTTGCAATGCAAAAGTTTCTCTGGTTTTCTTTTTTCATTTTTCAACCTACCTTTTTGTATTTGGCTCTCGCCTAAACACATTCTAAGAGAAGATATGAACAACCACAAGAAACAGGTCATCACAATGAGGATACTCTTCGTATCATTGCCATTTTACGAGCAATAACACCTTTATTACCAAGAAGATGAACAGAAATGCTGCTGCATACGGTTGCGAACTAATGATAAAAAGGAGTGTTCCAACTACAGTTAATGCTAACGATATTTTACTTTTATTCTTCACCCAAAATGCTTGATAGCAATTTTCCAGAGCAAGGGTTAAAACTCCGGATGCTATAATTCCAATTACAACAACAAAATATGCCGTCCTCAAATATGGTGTAACTTCGGTAAGGGATAAAAGAGACACTTCCTGTATAATCGCATCTGCCTTCTGCCCAAAGAACGGCAGAAAGAAAAACATTGCAATACTACAATCGAGCAATCCAAATACCAGGTCACAAAAATGCTTTTCCTTTTGCTTGGTATCTTCTTCTGCTATGGTCAGCAATTCATCACCAGACAGCAGTTCGTCAATTGTTACCCCAAAAAACTTTGAGATTGCTTTCAAAGAATCTATATTGGGGTATCCTCTGCCTGACTCCCATTTTGAGATAGCAGTTCGGGATACGTAAAGCTGTTCTGCAAGCTCCTCTTGCGTCAATCCATTTTGTTTTCTTAATTCTTGAAGTTTTTCATTAAATTCCATAATTCATATTTGCCTTCAAATTTATCGATTAGATATTGCACTCATCAGATTGAAATTCGTCAACCGAAAACGAGTCGATATATTTAGTCAGCATTTCAAATTTTCCCATTGAACATTTCTCCCCTTATTTATCAAAAATGCTCATTCAAAAATTCGTCAGCTTGCTCTCTACTTGTAAATGTGACGATGTCTTTATCGCGGTATTTATCAAGCAACGCCAAAACCTTTGGTCTGCTTTCAGAATTGTAGCTTTTTACGAAACCGACAAACTCTTCGTCTATCTCCGTCTCTACCCACGGCATATCGCCGCGAGGCTTTCCCACACGCGACTTTATTCCGTCAAGGCAGATCTCAAGTGGATAGTCGAGAAAGAACACGGTGTCACACGCCGCAAGTCTTTGCTCCATTGTAGAGCCGTAATTCCCATCAATTATCCATTCGTCCGTCTCAAGCACAGCAGACAAGCGAGCACGGAAAATGCACTTTTCAACTATGGTTTTATCAGCGTTCCAATACATCATATCAAGGTGATGAAGCGGAATGCCCGTTTTACTGTGCAACGCACGCGAAAAAAAGCTTTTGCCGCTTCCCGGGCAACCTATTACAATAACTTTTTTCATTTTATTTTCTTTCCTTCAAAAAATGCCTGACCCGCCTTTTCGCCCAAGCCCCAATATGCGTGAGTTACGCTATCGTATATAATTGGTGCAAGCTTTTTCGCATCTATCCTGCCGTCTGCGTCAAGCACGCTTTCGTCTGCGCTGACGTTGACTATTTCGCCCACACAAATACCGTCCTCGTTAAATTTTACAAGCTTGCACTCCACCGTCATAGGCAATTCGGCGATAATGGGCGCATTTACAAACTCGCTTTTTATTGCGTGAAATCCCGCTTTTGCAAACTTATCGGGCACGTCGTTAGCCGAAACGATACCTACGTAATCGCAGGGCACGGCTGTACTCTCCGTTGCAAAGCTGACGGTGAAAGCCCTCGTTTTCTTAATATTTTCGGTGGTCTTATGATCATCGGCAAGGCAGACCATAACTTGATTGGTGTCGTAGATGCCGCCCCAAGCCGCATTCATTGCATTGGGCGTTCCGTTTTCTCCGTACGTACCAACAATAAGCACAGGCATTGGATAAAGCCAGGTTTTCGCTCCGAAATTTTTACGCATAATATTTTCTCCCTATATAGGTGTATTCGTCAAACTTTTCAATATTTCCGTCGTCAATTCGATATTTCCTCTTTTACAGCTCGGCTATGATGATTTCGTTGCCAAGCTTTTTTATTGCGGCGGCAAGGTCGTCGAAGGACAGCCACAGCGTAGCGGTATGCTCATTGGGATGAACGCCGAGGCGCGGACATCCGACAAGCTTTTTATCAAAAACCACGGTCACGGAATGCTCCGCGTCGTTGAGAACGCCAAAGGGCGAGACACAGCCTGCGGTAACTCCGAGATATTTTTCAAGTCTTTCGGCAGATGCAAAGCTCACCTTACCCGCCTCAATCGTAACGCCAAGCACTTTAAGGTCTATGCGAGTATCGTTATGGGCAACCACAAGAAAATGCCGCTTTCCCTTGGCGTCTCTGATAAAGAGATTTTTGCAGACTGTACCCAGATCATAAAGCCCCAGACGCTCCATATCCTCCATTGTGTAGACTGCCTCGTGCTCGGTCATTTCGTAAGCTATATTTTCGTTTTTAAGAAAGTCAATAACCTTTTGTCTCATTGTTCTTCTCCTTTTATCATTGAAATTCCCCTCTCAAGGGTCTCGTAGTCAAGCATTCCGCTTCCCTGCGCTATAAGTCTGCCCTCGGCATCTATAAAGAAGGTCTGCGGAAAGCCCGTGATGTAATAGCTGTTTACCGCTTCAAGTGCGGTATCGTAGAGCACCTCGAACTCAAAGCCCTCGCCCTCAACGTACGCCTTGGCAAGCTCTATCGTCTCGCGCACGCCGTCGGTGGCATTGACCATAAGGAACTGAATATCCGGATAATTTTTATACGCCTCGTTGAAGTCGGGCATTTCCTGCTTACAGTAATAACACCAGGTTGCCCAGAAGTTAAGCACTATGGGCTTGCCCTTATAATCGGAAAGCCTGACCTTTTTTCCATCAGCGTCGAGTGCCTCGAAATCGGGAGCTTGGTGCGCCTCGTTTTCGGGGGTGCTTTCGCTATCGGCAGGCGTTGTATCGGTATTCTGCACAAGATTATCTCCGCCGTACTCCGCGCCGAGTCTGTCGTAGAGCACAGCCGCGGCAACTATCACAGCCACAAGAAGCAGAGCGATAATTATCCATTTTACTGTATTTTTCATAATTTCTCCTAAGACATAAGATTAAGGAATTTTCCAAGCAATCCGCTCGCCATAAGCACACCGACGACAATCAGAAGTATTCCGCTTACCGTATTTATGACGTTATAGTGTCTTTTCACGAAGGAAAACGCGCCTTTAAGCTTGTCTATAAGCAATGCGCTGATAAAGAACGGAATACCGAGACCAAGCGAATAGCAAAGCAGCATAAACACGCCCTCAAGCACATGTCCGCGGCTTGCGGCAAGCATCAGCGCCGAGCCGAGGAAAGCCCCCACGCAGGGAGTCCAGCCCACGGAAAAGACCACGCCGAACAGCAAGGACGAGAAAAAGCCGAGATTTTCGGTTTTTGCGCCCTTGATACCCTTGAAAATATCAAGCTTGAAAACTCCCAAAAAGTGAAGTCCGAAGAAAATCACCACAAGTCCCGTAACGATATTCACCAAGACGCGGTATTCAACAAGCAGTCTTCCAAGCGTTCCCGCAAGCGCGCCGAGCGCAACGAACACAAGCGTAAAGCCGAGAATAAAACCAACGGCATTCTTTATCACCCTTTTACTTCCCTTTTCCTCTCCGCCCGCGAAATACGATACGTATACGGGAAGCATAGGCAAAAGACAGGGTGAAACGAAGGTTATAATTCCTTCAAGAAATGAGATTATATATTGCATAAGCACTCACTCCTTAAGAAAGATATTCCTCGGCGTAATGGACAGCAACCGCTCCGTCGGCAACGGCTGTAACCACCTGCCTTAACACCTTTGCGCGCACGTCGCCCACAGCGTATACGCCATCAATATTGGTTTTTGTGCTCTCGTCGGCAAGGATATAACCCTGAGTGTCAAGCTCAAGCTTGCCCGCAAAAATTTCGGTTGCGGGCTTTCTGCCGATGCTGACGAAAACACCGTCAAGGGCGAGCTCGCTTTCCTCGCCGCTCTTGAGATTTTTCAGCTTTACACCGTTTATTCTGCCGTCAACTATATAATCGGTCACAACGCTATCCCACAAAAACTCCACGTTTTCCGCATTCATAAGCGGTCCATGATATATTTTCGTGGCTCGGAGACTGTCGCGGCGGTGCACCACGTAAACTTTTTTTGCAAGTCTCGAAAGATAGAGCGCGTCTGCCGCCGCGCTGTTGCCGCCGCCTACCACAGCCACCGTCTTATCCTTATAAAATCTGCCGTCGCAATGAGCGCAATAATGGAGTCCTCGCCCAACGTAGGCGTTTTCGCCCTCTATACCAAGCTCACGCGGATTTGCTCCCGTGGCAATAACCACGGTGCGCGCAAGGAAGGTATTTCTCGGGGTAACAATCTTTTTTACACTCTCAGCAAGCGACACGTCCTTGACCTCGGCGTATTTTGTCTTTGCGCCAAAGCGTTCTGCGCTTGCCTGCATTTTCATACCAAGCGTAAGTCCGTCAATTCCCTCCTCAAAGCCCGGGTAATTGTCTATTACGTCGGTAAGTCCCATTTGACCGCCCACTGACATTTTTTCAATTACAAGCGTATCAAGTCCTGCGCGCGCGGCGTAAAGTGCCGCCGTATAGCCCGCAGGTCCTCCGCCTATGACTATCATATCGTAAATCTGTTCCATATGCTTATCCTTTCACAATTTAACAAGGAGCTGCCCAAAAGACAGCTCCTTCATCGGCTTTTGGTTTCAGCCGTCTATCAAGTCAAGAATAGCGTCCTTGGGGCGTGCCCCCGAAACCTGCTCAAGCACCTGACCTTCCTTCATAACCACAAGTGTGGGAATGCTGAAAATGCCGAATTTGCTTGCCAATTCAGGCTCGTCGTCCACGTTTATTTTGCCTACTACTATATCGTCTCTTTCCTCTGCTATCTCGTCCACGATGGGAGCCATCATACGGCAGGGACCGCACCAATCGGCATAAAAGTCGATAAGTACAATCTTATCTCCGTTTGTTATAGCCTCAAAATTTTCTTTGTTTATCTTGATTACTGACATAATATTTTCTCCTTTGCTTTTATTTTCACTTTTATTGTACCACATAATTACACGTTTTGCAATAGTTTTTTTAAGATTACACCTCAAAGCTGTAGCTGTCAAAAATGGGGGAGGTAATGGCTCTTACAGAGTCAATGGGAATTGCGGTTTTATCAGTAAACACAACCGAACGGGTATATGCGTCTATCTCCTTTATCTCCCCCAATTTAGTCACGTACTCGCCGCCCTCCTTGCGTTTGTCGGGCAGAAAATAGGTAAGTGAAACGGTAGGGGCGCAGTCGATATTTTCAATAATTATCTGCAATTTCTCGTTAAGTGCGCTTTTTTCGTCCTCGGTAAGCTCCTGCTTTTGGTCGGTAAGCCGCGCGGTCTCCTTTACCGCCGCGTCGTAGCCCGTAAGTGCGGCAAAGGGTGAAAACTGCGCCGCACGGTCGCGATTTGACATTCTCGGACGCGAGGTTGACACGTGATGCGGCAGGTTGATTATATCGTCGTATTTATGAGTTTCGTTCACGCCTTGTGCCCTCCTATCTGTCTATTTCTGTCCTTTGCCGTTGCGCCCTCCTCAAGATTCATTCCCTTGAGTATAGCGTTTTTTCCGTACTTCTTTTTTATATCTATTACGGTTTTCTGCATCTTTTTCTCGCGCTTCAGCTTTTCCTCTTCCTCATCGCGCTTACGCTCTATCTCCTCGTAGTCCACAAACATACTCATCTGCTCGCCCGTGCCGCTGTCCTTGACCTCACTCTCTGGTATAACGCGAGCGGCGGTAACGTTGAGTCGGCGCACAAGAAGATTTTTATCTACTATTCTTTCGTAAAGCTCGGTAACGGCATCAAGGATAAGCTTTGTTGAGGAAGTGTGTCTGCCCACGTTAGCCGTGCCGTGAGCGTGCTTGGGCACCTTTCTGCCGTAGTAGTCGGTAGTCACGGCGCCGTGATATTTTTTGCTGATTTCGGGATTGGAGAGGTTTTCTATATCGTATCCCACGGTGAGGACAATCTGGTCGGTGACAAGTCCCTTATCCACAAGGTCAAGAACGAGAAGGTCGGTCATTTCTCTGACGATAAGCCGCGCCTTTTCGTAGGTATAAGGACAGCCGAGCACCTGACCCGAGCCAAGACTGTTGGTTTCGGGCTTATAGGACTTTATATCGGCTATGGTGCAGGGCTCATAGCCCCAGGCGTGATCTATCAGAAGCTCAGCGTTCACACCGAAAAGTCGGTAAAGCAAAGCCTCGTTATAATAAGAATTAACGTCGCCTACCGAGCAACGCGCCACGTCGCCCATAGTGTATATTCCCTGCGCTTCAAGGCTTTTGGCGTATCCTCTGCCCACACGCCAGAAATCTGTTATTGGGCGGTGATCCCACAAAAGTCTGCGGTACGAGTCCTCGTCAAGCTCGGCAATTCTCACTCCGTCGCTGTCGGCATCCACGTGCTTTGCCACTATGTCAAGCGCCACCTTGCAAAGATACATATTTGTACCTATTCCCGCGGTGGCGGTTATTCCGGTTTTCTTAAGAACGTCTTTCATAATCGTCCGCGCGAAATCGTGAGCCGAAAGTCCACTTAATTTAAGATAAAGCGTGGCGTCAATGAACACCTCGTCAACCGAATACACGTGGATATCCTCGGGGGCTACGTGCTCAAGGTATATTTTGTATATACGCGTGCTGTATTCCATATAGTGAGCCATACGCGGCGGCGCAACGATATAATCGACGGCAAGCGAGCCATTGGCTTTAAGCTCATTATCGTCGCAAGAGCTGCCCTCAAGACGTCCGCGCGGCGAGTTTTTTTGGCGAAGCGCATTCACCTCTTTTATTTTGGCAACAGCCTCAAAAAGACGGGCACGCCCTGATATTCCGTAGCTTTTTAGCGACGGAGTAACCGCAAGGCAAATAGTTTTTTCGGTGCGTGAGCCGTCGGCAACCACAAGGTTTGTGGTCATTGGGTCAAGTCCTCTCTCAACGCACTCCACAGAGGCGTAAAAGGATTTCAAATCAATAGCGATATAGGTTTTGTTCATCCCCTCGCCTCCTTTCAAAGCTTTGCACTTTTAGTATAACACATTTTGCAAAAAAAATCAACACGAAAAAGGAGATGAGTCTGTGGCTCATCTCCTTTGCAATTATAAAACCATATTAAAGAGTAACCAATCTTCCCTCGTCTGCCGATGCATGAATAGCCTGCATTATCTCGGTGAGGTGGCGGGCGTAGTCAAGCGTGACGATATAAGGCTTGCCCTTGAGTGTCTCGGCAATCATCGTATAAATAGAATAGTGGTCGCCGAAAACCTTACCCTCGATGGTGATGTGTGTCTTTTTTGTCTCTGTAACACTTCTGTAAACGTTGGGATCGTCTGAATTGGGGTAGGAAATTTCGTGAATTTCCATTTCGTTGCCCTTTACGTAGATAGTTCCCTTATCGCCCTGCACTACCCAGTTAGGGAGATAGTCGGAGATAATGTTATGGTCAACCTGAACGATTACGCCGCTTTCGGTGGTAAGCATTGAGCAAAACATATCATCTGCGTCTCCGGGGTTGATTATCTGTCTCTTGTGTGCGTAAACTGTTTTGATAGGCTCGTCAACAAAGTGCATTGCCTGCTCAACAATGTGAGGTCCCCAGTTGTTGAGGTATCCGCCTGCGTACGCCTTGCGTGTCTGCCAGTCGCTTCTCTTACCGAAGGTCATCTGCGCGCGGTAAACTCTGAACACCTTACCTATAGTACCTGCCGCAACGACCTCCTTGAGCTTTTCAACGTCCGCGCCGTTATGGCAAGGAATAAAGGGCATTACAATGACCTTGTTCTCTGCCGCTGCCCTGATAATCGAATCGGCATCGTCGGTAGTAACCGCCCAAGGTTTTGTGATAAGCACGTTTTTGCCGTCTCTGATAAAGTCGAGAGCTATTGCGGTGTGTGTGTAGCTATAAGTAAGAATGATTACAAATTCAAACTCGTCAGAGCCGAGCATTGTGGTGTAATCGGTATACTTTTTAGCCGCGGGAAATCTCTTTGAATACTTGTCAAGAGCGTCAAGATTTACGTCACAGATTGCTGTAACCTCAAAATCGGGGTGCTTTTCAAGTACGGGTGCGTGAAGGTCGTTTGCAGTTCTTCCGCAACCGATTATCGCTGTTTTGAATGCCATTTTATTTTCTCCTTTAATTAAATTGTTTTTTAAGAAGCGCAAGCGCTTTTTTCATACTTTCAAGACCCTCTCCTCTTTTGGTTTCAAAGGAGATAGTACCGTCGTAGCTGTTTGATACGGCGTTATCGATAACCCTCTTTACGTAATCGCTGTAGCCGTCCTCGGGAAGAACTCTGTCAAGCTCGGATATATGAATGTGCTTGAGGCTGTCCTTGTATTTGAGGATATGGTCGGGGTCATCGTCGTTGTTTCTCATATGGATTGTATCGGCAAGCAACGCAATCCATTTGGAGTCAACCGCGTCAACAACTCTCATTCCGTCGCTGAGGGTGTGTATAAAGTTACACGCCGTCGAGCGCAAAGGTTCGATAACCACGGTAATTCCGTATTTTTCGCAGGCGGGAACAAGAATCTTTTTTGAAAGCTCTGCAATCTGCGCGTAGCCCTCGTCCTGCGAGGTCTCATCGTCAAGTGCGCGTGCGGGTGCACTTCCGAAAACTATGGTTTTTGTGCCGAGACGCTTGCACCTTGTAAATATCTTTTCAATATATTCCGACACCTGCTCGTAATTTACCGTTTTACCCGTAACGCGGATGTCGCGTGGGAAAAGCGCACAGCAGCAATCGCAGTCGAGGTCAAGCTCCTTAAGGAATTTTTCAAGGTAGTTAAATTCTTCGTCGCTTAGCGACGCAACAAGCATTGCGCGCATTTCAACGAAGTCGTAGCCCGCCTCCTTGATAAGCTTTATAAGCTCGTAGTCAACCTCGGTTTTTAAGGGTGTGGAATATTCCTTACAGTAACCGTATCTCATTTTTTCTCCTTTATATATCGCACTCGCCCATGTCGGGAACGTCAAGCGGAATACCGCCTTGCTTTGCAGATTCGATAGCGACGAGTCCGGGAATGGTATATCTTGCCGACTTCCAAGCGTCTATAACCGGCTGTTTGCCGTTATATGCGGCGGTCATAAAGTCGTCGATAAGGAACTGATGCGTTGCCATATGTCTGTTTTCAAGTCCCTCGTATTCCTCGGGGAGTCTTTCTTTCTCTTTTTGCTGAACAGCGGCGTTGCTATCCTTTTGCCACATTCCGTTGGCAACTTTTTCTTTGAAATCGGGGTCGTTTTTATGAGCCAACATTGCGGCAGGATTTACGTAATCGCTTACGTCGGTAAGGCTAACGCGCTCTTTCTCGCTTGTTAAGTCGCGTTCCACAAGAATATGCTGTGCGTTGCTGAACTCGTATCCGCCATTTGTACCGTAAAGCGCCGAAATATAAGAGCTTGGGCTCTTCCAACCGATTCGTCTTGCCTCGGTAACTCTTGCCACGCCGCCGTTTGCAAGCTCCATAAACACGTACTGATTTGAATATTCGTTATCCCAGAGGTTATTTCCGACACCAAAGCGACCGTCGTTTTCGGTATCCTTATATCCCACGCAGGTTACTTTTTTAACGTAGGAATCCACAGCCGAAAGAATCATTGCGGTGGAGTGTGTGGGGTAAAGCAGAGGCGGCATACCGCCCTCCTTGGGGTCTTTACCGTAGCCTATAGCGTCAATGTCGTGGTAATACTGCGACGCGCCGTAGGTAAACTTACCGAATTTTCCGTCGGCATATGCCTCTCGGCAGAACATTGCGCAGGGGTAGTAGTAGCATGTCTCACCCATCATATAGGTGAGCTTTGTTTTTCTGACAAGCTCTACTATCCTCTCACATTCCTCCACCTTTGAAGCCATGGGCACAGCCGAATAAACGTGCTTGCCCGCCTCAAGCGCGCGGATAACGATATCCCCGTGAAGGTGTCTCTGTGTAAAGTTCATCACGCAGTCGATGTCCTTGCGCTCAAGTATCTCCTCGTAGGTGTCGATTATCTCCACGCCGAATTTCTCGGCGTAGTCCTTTGCCTTTTCGGGAATAAGGTCACAAACATAGACCTTTTCCACGTATGGATGAGCTTGGCAAAGCGGCACGAAAAATCTTGCAAATTTTCCGCATCCAACAAATGCTACTGTCAGTTTTTTATTTTCCATAATTTATTTCCTTTCCGCCTCGCCGCCTGCAAAGCCGTTGAAATCATCAAAGAAGAACTGCGCGTTCTTTTGAGCCTTTACGCCTATCTTGCCGTCTGCTCTGAAGCCAAGGCAGATAGCCATATTACCCACGTAAATATCCTCAGCAAAAACACGGATTCGGAGCTTGCGTGGCTCTATCCATTCGCCTATGACACTGCACTTGTAATTCATATAATATTCGGGGTCAAAAAGCTTTTCTCCCGTATATTTCTGAGGGAATACTGTTTCGCTTTCCCTGCCCACGGTAAAATCAAGGCAATATTCCTTTTCGCCGCGAGTATAGAAAAGCTTGCAATTCTCGCCGTCACCCTCAACACGCACCGAGTCGATTTTCATATAGTTTTTCTCAAGAATATAGTTGACACCCTTTATCTCTTCAAAAACGTTTTCGGTGACCGGCTTCGGCTGCGCCTTTTCATATTCTTCCCTGTCAATTATGGGAAACTCGGGCAGGATAACAGACTCGACCGTATGGAAAATATCATCGTAGGCGTTGGTATTGCGTGAGGCATCCGAGTTGATTGAAAACACAAGGTCTCGTCCGGGGAAACCGATAGCCACCTGACCGCCAAGACCTCTGAAAGCAAATGCACCGTCAGCGTGTCCCCACACCTGATAGCCGTAGCCGCAATTAAAGCGAGACACCTTTGCACCGTCGTCGTTCCGCACAAGGGGAGATATTGCGTCTCTTGCGTAATCCTCGGGAATAAGCTGTTTGCCGTTCCATCTGCCCTTATTGAGAAGAAGGTAGGCGATTTTTCCCAGGTCGGACGTGGTTGCAAGCACCGCGGAGGATGCCCACGCCTCTCCGTCGGGACCATTGAAACACTTGATATCCTTGCTGACGCCCATAATATCAAATTCGGGACGGAGATACTCGATAAAATCCATTCCCGTAATATGCTTCGTCACAGCACCGAGAACGTAGCTTCCCGAGCTGTCGTAAAACCACAGCGTTCCGCAGGGATGAGAGGGATTGCTGTAAAAATACGATTCAAGCCAATTATCTACCTTTTCGGAGTACGTAGGCTTAGAATACACGGTTGACATACAGAGCATATGGCGCACCGTCTGCTCCTTAAGCCAGGGATGAACCTCAGACATATCGAATCTGTCCGCGAAAATATTCACAATCTTATCGTCAAGCGACAGCTTTCCCTCGCCCACAAGCTTGCCTATGGCAACCGCGGCAATCGACTTGCTTGTCGAGTACATTCTGGTCTTTGTGTCTGCGGTATAGGGATACCTGTAGCTCTCGGCAATCACCTTTTCACTCTGAATAAGTGTAACGCCGTGCACGCGCACCATTCGGCGTTCCATTTCCTTATTAAACCTGTCAAGTATGCTGTCAAAACTCTTCATTCTGGCACCTCCTTAAGCACTCTGTCTAAATTGTACCACATAAAAAGCGATTTTTCTATGTGCAAAATCCACATTAAATTGTGTTTTTTGTACTTTTTTCTCGTTTTTCTATTGAAAAATATCTCCCTATGCTGTATACTGTATAACAGAGGTGATAAAATGAAGCTGAATGAAATCGACCCCTTTGTCAGACAAGCTGTTATAAGCAAGCTGAAGACAGGTCTGTACACGGGAAAAAAGATAAAAACGCGTGACTGCCGTCTTTTCTACATCCTGCACGGAAGCGGAGAAATACTTATCGAAGGCAGACGCTATGCAATAAGAGAGGGCGCAATAATTCTTTTTCAGACCGCCACCGAATACGTATGGCAAACAAGCGATATGCGCTACATAGCCATTAACTTCGACTACACTCAAGAGAACAACAACATAAAAAGCTCCTTTGCCCCCATCAGCTCAGAGAACTTTCCAAGCGAGAATTTTTCTCACAAAATAGAGTTTTCCGATGCTGAAGCCCTCAACCGCGAAATTGTGTTTTACGACGCGGCATCCTTTGAGTCAAGGATAACCAATCTCGCTGTGGAAATCAACACTGCGGGCGAATTCAAGGAGGAGCTTTTATCATCGCTTCTGAAGTCGATAATTATAAGCATCGTGCGTCAGAAGAAGGAGCTCGAGACCTCGGGCGATACCAAAGGGGCAATTCTTGCCCGAAGCGTTATCGGATATATTCAAAAGCACTACAACAAGCCCATAACCAATGAGGATATCGCAAATCATTTTCATTTCAACCCCTCGTACGTCAACCGAGTGTTCAAAGCGCACACCGATTTTACTCTGCGAACCTTTCTGATAGATTACAGAATAAATCAAGCCAAAGAAATTCTCAGAACGCAGAACATCGGCATAAGCGAAACGGCTGAGGCGGTAGGTTTTTGCGACGTTCCGCATTTTATAAAGACCTTCCGCAAGCTTGTAGGGCAAACACCCACCAAATACCGCGCCTCGGCAAAAAAATTTGATGAATAAACATGAGAAAAGGAGCTGCTTTACTAATAAAACAGCTCCTTTCTTATTTTGATACCGATAAATTGGCGCGTAAAGGGACCGAGTTAATGTCTCAGCCCTTTTTCTCAAAACTCAATTTCGTCAATTACTCCCAAATCCCACGCAAGGCGTGAAAGGACGTATTTATCTCTTATATCCTTCGACGACTTGAAGGTCATAGGCAGTATTCCCTCGTCAATGCCTATTTCGGCGGCGGTCTTGGGTGCGTCTATAGCGTCGAGTATTCTGTCAAACTCCTCAGAACTCGGCAATTCCTCGTCGATGATACGCAAAATCTCGTTCCAATTATCGGCAATTTTCGCTATACGTGCGCTGTGCTTCTTTGCGTCGTATTTCTTCTCCTTATCCTCAAGAGCTATCATAGCCTCTGCACCTGCACCGATAAACTCGCGGAGCTGTTTTTTCCAATTCTCAAAGTCAAACGCCGCGGCGTAGGCAATTCCCTTTTCTCTGTCGGGAGTCAGCTTTTTTATCTGCTCATACACCTTTATGGCGTAGCGCGTGCCGACAGCGCACTGTATACCGTGAAGGTCAACTTTTGTTCCAAAGGCAAGTCCGCGCATATCCCAAACGTGTGAAAGATAGTGTTCAACACCCGATGCGGGGCGTGACAAGCCCGCGTGCTCCATAGCGACACCCGAAAGCACAAGTCCTTCAAAAACCGCGGCAAGAGCATTCCCGTCGCATTTGAGCAGTCCTTCGGCGTTATCAACGCACTTCTTAAGTGCAACCCGCACACGACGTGCTACCTCGGGGCAATAATATTCGCCATTTATAAGATTCGATATTCTCCACTCGCATATGCTCACGTACTTGGCAAGCATATCGCCAAGACCAGATTTTGACATATGGAGAGGCGCGGTTTTAAGTATATCCAAGTCGCCTATAATTACGTTCGGGCATTTTGTGGGCAGAGACACCTTTACTCCGTCCATTGCCATAGACGAGCTGTTTGAGGCGTAGCCGTCCATAGAGGGGGCGGTTGCCACGATAATATAGGGCTTACCCGACACCTTGCTTACAATTTTACATATATCGTTTATGACACCCGAACCGAGGGCGATTATAATATCGCAATCGGGTGTATAGCGCATCATTGCCGCGCCTACGCTTCTTTCGTCAGGCTCAAGCTCCTTTTCGGGAAAGACGTAACAATTACAGCCCACGCCGCTTGCATCGAGCAACGCACGCAGCGTATCTCCCGCAATCGGGTAGGTATTCACATCGGCGACGAAAAAAGCCTTGGTCGCACCGTATTTTCTAAGATACTCGGGCAGTCTTTTCAGCGCTCCCGACTCTATAACGTAATCCTCAAGCGTGGAAACGTGCCGTTTTCCGCAAGGGCAGTTCTCCACAGCCAAAAGTTCCCTGTTCATACAAATCCTCCGATAAAATCAGTTACGTTAATTATAATACCAAAAGCCAAAACTGTCAAGTGATTATCAAGCTTTTGACAAAATGCTCACGCAATCGCGCGTTTTGTGGCGTTTATTATTAAATAAATTGTAAAAATTACAAAAAGGTATAGCAATTTACAAAAGTTTGTGATATAATATATTCTGTATATTTATATGAACAAATGCCCCTCGAAAGGATTGAAATATGAGCGAATACAATAACTACATAGAAAAAGCCGAAAACCTCACCGTTCCCGTGGTGGTACTTAACGGAACGGTGGCGTTCCCCTCGGTAAACATAAACTTTGAAGTAATCGAAAAAGAGTCTGTGGCGGCGGCTAAGGCTGCGATTGAGACAAACTCATTCGTTCTTCTCGTCACGAACAAAAACAGCCCTGCGGAGTACGGCGGCATAGACGACCTTTTCTCTGTGGGATGCGTTGCGAAAATCAAGCAATCGCTTAAAACCCCCGACAAGCATCTCCGTCTTATTGTAGAGGGTTATTCACGCGCTACGGTGACGGGCTACAAGCATTTCGCCGACTACGTTATGGCTGACGCCATCTGCAAGACCTATCACTTAAGAGACGACGGCGGCTTTAAGGGCGAGGCGCTTATACGCGAGGCAATTTCGGCGCTTGAGGGAATTATGAAATTCCTTCCCCCCGCAACCTCCGAGCTTCTCGTTACCGCAAAGACAATAAACAACCCCGGGCTTTTCGCCGACTTCGTGGCTTCAAATTTCCTTGTAAAATTCAACGACAAGCAGGCTGTGCTGGAGTGCTTTGAGCCTCTTGAACGGCTTGAGTGTCTTATCTTCCACCTTGAGCGCGAGGCTGAGCTTCTCAACTGTGAGTTCGACATTCACCGTCAGGTACGCGAGGCGCTTAACAGACATCAGAACGAATACTATCTCCGCGAGCAGATAAAGGTCATCAAGGAAAAGCTTGGCGATGACGCCGAATCCGAGTGCGACGAGTACGACGAAAAAATACGCTCGTCAGAGCTTCCCAAGGAGCTTTGCGAGAAGCTTCTCAAGGAGAACAACCGCATCTCAAAGATGCCCTTCGGCACATCCGAGGCGGCACTTTTGCGCAACTACATCGACGTTTGTCTTGAGCTTCCCTGGGGCAAGCGAACCCGTGACAGCGTAAACGTGGCAAAGGCGAAAAAGATACTTGACGCCGACCACGACGGACTTGAAAAGGTAAAGGAGCGAATCCTTGAATATCTCGCGGTAAAACAGCTTTGCCCCGAGCTTAAAAATCAGATAATCTGTCTCGTAGGTCCTCCCGGTGTGGGTAAAACATCTATTGCGGCATCTATCGCGAGGGCAATGAACCGCAAGTACGTTCGCGTATCGCTCGGCGGTGTCCGCGACGAGGCTGACATAAGAGGTCACAGAAAAACCTACATAGGCGCAATGCCGGGAAGAATAATAAACGCGCTCACCGAGGCAAAGGTTTGCAATCCCCTTATTCTTCTTGACGAGATAGACAAGCTGACACGCGATTCCCACGGAGATCCCTCGTCGGCTCTTCTTGAGGTGCTTGACGCGGAGCAGAACAAGAACTTCCGCGACCACTTTGTGGAATATCCCTTCGACCTTTCGGAGTGTCTCTTTATCGCTACTGCAAACACCTATGAGGGTATTCCCCGTCCTCTCCTTGACAGAATGGAGGTTATCGAGCTCAAGCTTTATACAAAGCGCGAAAAGCTTGAAATCGCCAAGAATCACCTAATTCCCAAACAGCTTAAGCGTCACGGACTTTCAAAGCGCTTGTTCAAGATAAGCGACGACGCCCTTTGCGAAATAATCGACTTCTACACCCGCGAGGCAGGTGTGAGAAATCTTGAGCGCACTATTGCCGAGCTTTGCAGAAAGGCGGCTAAAAGAATAGTTGAGGAGCAGGTAAAGAGCGTAAGCGTAAGCATTGCCAATATCGGTGAATTCCTCGGCAACCGTAAGCTTCTGCCCGAATGCATATCGACTGAAAACGAGGTTGGAAGTGTAAACGGTCTTGCATACACCGAGCTTGGCGGCTCAATGCTCAAAATCGAGGTTGCTGTTCTTGAGGGCACGGGTAAGATAGAGATAACGGGCTCGCTTGGCGACGTGATGCAAGAGTCGGCGAAAATTGCTGTCAGCTACGTTCGCTCGGTTGCCAAGGAATACGGAATTGACACCGATTTCTACAAGACCAAAGACATTCACATTCACGCCCCCGAGGGCGCTGTTCCCAAGGACGGACCTTCGGCAGGTGTTACCATCACCACCGCGCTTGTCAGCGCACTTACGGGCCGCGCGGTAAAACGCGATATTGCAATGACGGGCGAGATAACTCTCCGCGGCAACGTGCTTGCCATTGGAGGTCTTAAGGAAAAAACAATGGCGGCGTACAACGCAGGTGTTAAACGCGTGCTCATTCCCGCCGATAACGAAAAGGATCTTTGCGATATCGACGCGCTTGCACGCGACAACCTTGAATTTATCCCTTGCAAGAAGATATCACAGGTGCTTGAAGCCGCGCTCTGCACCGAGGATGTCGAACGCCGCGGATTTGGCGACGAAAAGCTCCCCGAGCTTTCGGGAAGCGCAAGAATCGGGCTTGGCGCATCCTCAAAGTAAAAGAAAGGAGTCCCGAAATGGCACTCAATCTCCAAAACGTATCACTTAAAATAAGCGCGGGCACTGCAAGGCAGTTCCCCACCGATGCCGTTCCGCAGGTAGCTCTTTCGGGGCGTTCAAACGTGGGCAAAAGCTCGCTTATAAACAATCTTCTTAACAGAAAGAGCTTGGCGCGAGTCAGCTCGTCACCGGGTAAGACCATAACCATCAACTTCTACGATATCGACAAAAAAATGTTCCTCGTTGACCTTCCCGGCTACGGCTTTGCAAAACGCACCTTTACAGACAAACAGCAATGGTCATCGCTGACCGACGGATATTTCACACAGAACAAGAACATCGACCTGCTTGCGGTAGTCGTTCAGCTTATCGACAGCCGCGCTTGCATAACCAAGGACGATGAAATGATGCTTGATTTTATGAATTCAGCTGAAATCCCCTACATCATCGCGGTGACAAAGACCGACAAGCTGAACGCTACCGAGCGCAAGGCAAATCTTGCCGCCATTGCCGAGCATCCCTCGGTAAGAGAAGGCACTTCGATAGTTCCCTTCTCCTCGCTTAAAAACGAGGGCAGAAACGAGCTTTGGCGCGAGATATCGAAATTCACCGACATAAAGCTTTAAGAAAGGCTAAAAAATGTTAAACAACCTTATTCCCTATATACTTTCATTACCCATAGTTCTTCTTGCCCTCTCGGTACACGAGGCAAGCCACGGACTTATGGCTTACAAGCTTGGCGACCCTACGGCGCGCAACTTCGGCAGGCTTACAGTTAACCCCATAAAGCACATAGATCCTCTCGGTTTCTTGTGCATGGTGGTATTCCACTTCGGTTGGGCAAAGCCCGTACCCGTTAATTCACGCTATTTCAGAAAGCCGAGACGCGATATGGCGCTTACCGCCGCGGCAGGTCCTGCCTCAAACATACTTCTGTCAATAGTTTTCGCGGGACTTCTTCGGATACAGCTCTTGTTTGTTGAAAAGTTTTTCGCAAACGACCTTGTAAACGTCTGGTCAATAGTATTAAACGGCATAGGCGAGGTCTCATCGGGATTCAGAATTATGGCTGTGCTGACCTACGTGCTTTACATCGGCGTAGTGCTCAACATAAGCCTTGCGGTATTCAACCTTATTCCCATTCCGCCCTTTGACGGCTCGAGAATAGCCTACACCTTCCTTCCCGTAAATCTTTATTTCAAGATAATGAGATACGAGAGAATAATTATGATAGTTATTCTCGTTATGCTTTGGTCAACTCCCTTTTTAAGCGGTCTTGTTTCAAGTGCCACCTCGGGGCTTGCTTCGATTATTATGAGCATTTTCGGTATCTCAGGCGAGCACGCCGCAAATTACAATCTGAGCACCGTTCTCGTCTACATTTCAAGAGCACTGCTCTCATAAAACGAAAGGCATTTTTATGGCTGAACTGACTTACAAGATCGAGGAGTTTGAAGGTCCTCTTGACCTTCTCCTCTCTCTTATAAAGAAAAACAAAGTCAATATTGAGGATATTCCCATTGTACTGATATTCGACCAATACATGGAATATATAGACGAGGCGCAAAGGCTTGACCTTGACCTTGCCAGCGAGTTTATTCTTATGGCGAGTGAGCTTATGCTTATCAAGAGTAAAATGCTGCTTCCCCGAAACGAAGAAACCGAGGAAGACCCACGTAAACAGCTTGCCGACGCCCTTATCAAGTATCAGCAGGCAAAGGCGGCGGCTTTGGTGCTTTCGCCTATGTACGTGGCTTACAGCGGGCGTATGGTTAAGGACACCGACGAAATTTCTGTAGACAAGACCTTTGTTACCGATCAGGACGTAGAACAGCTCTGCCTTGCGGCGCGGCGTATAATGGACTACAACGCCATTGCCGAACGCGCAAAAAGCAAAGAGCCCTTTACGCCCATGATAAGCAAGCCCATCGTTCCCGTTGAGATTAAAATAATAGGAATACTCGACCACCTTGAGAAAAAGAAAAAAGCTTCTCTTGAGTCTCTGCTTATGGACTCGGTATCGCTTCCCGATATGATAGCCATATTCATCGGCGTGCTTGAGCTTATAAAAACAAGAAAGATAAACATTACAAATCCCGACGAGAGAGAAAAGGACAGTATGGGAATGGAGTTTGAAATAAACGAGGACTACGTTCCCGAGGAGCTACCGCCCATTTCAGAGTGGGATGAAAACCAAGAAAGTGAGGCAAAAACCGATGAATGAGCAGATTGAACAGATAAAAAACATACGCGCGGCTATTGAAGCTATCCTCTACGCCGCAGGTCACCCTGTAACCTACGAAAAGCTTTCGGAGGTTCTCGGTCTTTCCAAAAAGGATATAAAGTCGGTGGTGGAGCATATGTCGGAGGAGTACAACGGCGATGGCTCGGAGCACGGAATTATGCTCCTTATGTTCGATGACTCCTGCCAATTCTGCACCAAGGAGCTTTTCGCGCCCTACATCCGCGAGGCGCTTGATATAAGGCGAGGCGGCAACCTTTCGGCTTCGTCAATGGAGGTGCTTACCGTAGTTGCCTACAACCAGCCCGTAACCAGAACCTACATTGACACCATACGCGGTGTTGACAGCAACTACGCTGTAAATTCGCTTATCGACAAGGAGCTTATTCACGCTGTCGGAAGGCTTGATGCTCCGGGTCGTCCTATGCTTTACGGAACTACAGAAAAATTCCTCCGCGTGTTCGGGCTCAACTCGCTTAAGGAGCTTCCAAACACCGAGCTTATGACTCTCAACGTTGACGCTTCGGGAGAGGTGGACACCTCACAGCTTGTAATGCAGATTCCCACAGAGGAAACGGTAAATACACCTGAAGATAGCGAATGACAGAATAAATCTGCCCCCGAAAGGAAACAGTTAAATGATAGCTATCTGCATTATTTCGGCAATTCTGCTTCTTCTGCTGACGGTTGCCCTGCTCCCCGCATCACTCACGGTAAAATACCGCGAGGAGATATGTGCCGAGGTCAGCTTTCTCGGAAAGAGCTTCAGACTCTACCCGAAAGAAAAAAAGAAGATAAAGATTTCCGATTATTCAAAAGAAAAGATAGAAAAAAGGCGCAAGAAAGCCGAAAGGAAAAGACTCAAGGCGGCAAGAAAGAAAACCGCGGCAAAAAAGTCCACGGAGTCAACAGCAAAAAAAGCCAAGAAAACACCGCTTGAATCAATCGTGCTTATAAAAGAGCTTTTATCTGTGCTTATCCCCAAAACAGCTAAGCGCGTGAAAATAAAAGCCTCACGCATCATCGTGAACGTTGGCTCGGATGACGCGGCAAAAACCGCTCTGCTCTTTCCTGCGGTAAACGGTGCGGTGCTTGGGCTTGTGACCTATCTCGACAACGCCGACAAGTTCGTCGGTCTTGACAAATCCACAGTTGCGGTGCGACCCGACTTTGTTTCGGAAAAAATCACCGCCGATATTGAAATTTCGTTTTCCCTGCGCGTATGGCATACGTTTGAGCTTCTCTTTGCCGCCGCGCTTAAATACGTAACACAAAAAACTATGAAATGAGAGGACATCAGAATGGCTAACGAAAACAAATTAGAGGATATTATACGCACGTCGCTTGAAAATATCCGTTCTATGATCGACGCAAACACTGTAATCGGCACACCTATCGCCACCGACAACGGAGTTACGGTTATACCGATTTCCAAGGTATCGGTGGGCTACGCTTCGGGCGGTCTTGATTTCAACGGCAAGGACAAGCCCGCAAACAACCCTCAGAACTTCGGCGCGGGCGGTGGAACGGGTGTTTCGATAAATCCCGTAGGCTTCCTTATCGTTAAGAAGGACGGTAACATTGAGATGATCAACGTGGGACAGACACCTATTGCGGGCGATCCCATTGAGCAGATCGTTGATATTATCGAGCGTTGCCCCGACATCGTTCGAAGAATAAAGGCGGTTTTCAAGAAGGACAAGTCCGAGGACGAAAACGACGGTCTTGAAATTGTAAACGACGAAGCAGAGGAGACCTCCGCAGAGGAATAAGTCGCCTCTAATTCATATTTACCTCGCGGAAACAATATATTTTTATATACTGTTCTGCGAGGTAAAAAATGAAAAAGCATATTGCGATTCTATTGGCAATATTTTGCCTTGTTCCCTTTTTTGCGTTTTCTGTTGCCGCCGCGCCGTCGGTCTCGGCAAAAAGCGCGGTACTGATTGAGGCTGAAAGCGGCAGGATACTTTACACTAAAAATTCGTTCTGCAAGCTTCCTATGGCTTCAACCACCAAAATAATGACGGCACTTGTGGCTATCGAAAGCGGCGATCTTGACCGAAAGGTAAAGATAAACGACGCGGCTGTCGGTGTCGAGGGCTCGTCGATATATATGGCAAAGGGCGAGGTGCTCACGCTTCGCCAGCTTCTCTACGCGCTTATGCTTGCCTCGGCAAACGATGCCGCGGCGGCTATCGCCTACGAGGTGGGCGACAGCATAGAGGTTTTTGCCGAGCTTATGAACCAAAAAGCCGCTGAGCTTGGATTAAGCTCGACCAACTTCACCAATCCCCACGGACTGCACGACGAAAACCATTACACCACGGCTTACGACCTTGCGCTTATCGCCCGCGCTGCACTTGAAAACGACATATTTCGGGAAATTTGCTCTTCAAAGACAAAAACGCTCCCTATGGGTGACGGCAAGGGCACGCGGTATCTCACTAACCACAACAAGCTGTTGCGCTATTACAAGGGTGCCATCGGCGTTAAAACAGGATTTACCAAGGTCAGCGGCAGGTGTCTTGTCAGCGCCGCCGAACGCGACGGAATGCGGCTTATTGCCGTTACCCTAAACGCCCCCGACGATTGGCGCGACCACACGGCTCTGCTTGATTTCGGCTTTGAAAACTACGAAAGACTGACGGTTGCAGAGTGCGGGAAGTTTTCGGTAAGCTTGCCCATTACGGGCGGAAATTCCTCGCAGGTTGTGGCAGTAAACAGCGAAAGGATTTCGGTGCTTTTGCCAAAAAACCATAGTGAAATCGAGTATAAAATCGAAGCCAACCGCCCGATTTTCGCGCCTATACAAAAAGGCAAAGAAATGGGAATTGTAAGAGTGCTTTGCGAGGGCAAGGAGATAGCCTCCTCCCCACTTATCGCCTTTGACGGCGTAGAAACAAATAAAACAAAGCTTAGCTTTTGGGAGCGAATTTTAAGCTTCCGAAACAAGAAAGAATGACATGGAAAAAATAAGACTTCAAAAATTTTTTACCGACTGCGGAGTGCTTTCAAGGCGCGCGGCTGAGGCTGAAATTGCCGCAGGACGCGTCAAAGTCAACGGCGTGCGTGCCGAGCTTGGAGACAAGATTGACCCCGAAAGCGACGTGGTTGAATACAAGGGCAAGGTAATCTCGGCTTCACAAAAGCCGCGCTTCACCTACGTTATGCTTAACAAGCCACGCGGCTACCTTTCCACCGTCACCGATGACAGAGGGCGCGCCTGCGTTACCGAGCTTGTTGCCGACGTCGGCGTAAGACTCTACCCCGTCGGGCGGCTTGATATGGACTCTGAGGGGCTTCTGCTTATGACAAACGACGGCGAGCTTACCAACAAGCTCACTCACCCAAAACACGAAATTCCCAAAATATATCACGTAAAAATCAAGGGCAAGGTCACAGAGGAGCAGGTGCGCGGTCTGTCAAAGTCAATGGACATAGACGGCTACACTATCCTCCCCGTGGAGACAAAGCTCATATCAATAAAGCAGGACTACTGCGTGCTTGAGATGATACTCTTTGAAGGGCGCAACCGACAAATACGAAAAATGTGCGAGAAATTCGACCTCACCATACTCCGTCTTTGCCGTGTGGCAATCGGAAATGTCAAGCTCGGCGAGCTTGCCCCCGGGAAATGGAGATATCTCAACAAAACTCAGGTATCATATCTCAAAGGCTTGAAGCCGTGAAAGGACACAAAAATGCTTAAGGTTTTACCCATTCAGAAAAAAGAGGAGCAGGAGCTTGCCGCATCACGTTGCGGAGTAACCTTTAAGCCCGATGCTCTCGCATATACGGCAACGGTTGACGATGTTTTCGTCGGAGTGTGCCAGTTCAAGCTTACCGACAAGGGCGGCGAGGTCTACGACATCGCCCTTATGCCCGACAAGGATGACTTTGAGGCATTGTTCGTTATGGGGCGCGCCGCGCTTAACTTTATCGACCTTTGCGGCGTTCACTACGCAAAGTACCTCTCGGACAAAACAGACGACGGACTTTTGCGCGCTATAGGATTTGAGAAAAACGCAGAGGGAATCTACGACATCGATCTGACAGATTTCTTCAAGCATCCCTGCAAGCATCACAAGGACGGAGCGCATCCCTGTGACACGCCTAAAAATTAAGTTTTTCGACTCGTTTAGCCATTAAACAACCAATACCTCGTTTTAATTGTAAAAATTTACCAATTATTTCGAGGTATTTTTGTTTACTATTTCAATTGGAAATGACTTGCAATTTCTTCCAAAATATGGTAAAATATTACAGTAATCAAAAACACCCGATTTTAATCGGGAAATTACCATCATAAAGGAGAAAATTATGACAAACGCAAACGCAAAAATTCTTATTGCCGACGAAAACCCATTGCAGAGACAAACACTTAAGGAGGGATTGAAGAACGCGGGCTACCGCAACATCGACGACGCGGTAGACGGTGAGGACGCTCTCGTAAAGATAAATCGCTATCACCCCGAGGTAGTGCTTGTTGACCTCTGCCTTTCAAAGCTTGACGGCATAGGTGTGCTTCGCAATTGCAAGCAGATAAATTTCGGCAGTGACACTCCACCTTCATTCATTATATTCTCGGTTTTTTCCAATCCCAACACATTTATTGAGGCGGCAAACGCAGGTGCAGAGCTCTGTCTTATGAAACCTTATAACATAGGAAGCCTTTGCGAGCACATCGACGCAATCCTTCGTAACCGCGAGCGCGGAATCACGGTAAACGCAACCGAAAATCAAACTCCCGACATTGAGACCCAAGTCACAAAAATCATTCATCAAATCGGAGTTCCCGCACACATCAAGGGATATCAGTATCTCCGAAGCGCAATTCTTATGACCATAAAGGACTCGGACATTATAAACTCGGTAACGAAAATACTCTATCCCACCGTTGCCAAGCAGTATCAGACTACTACCAGCCGTGTTGAGCGCGCCATCCGCCACGCCATTGAGGTAGCATGGGACAGAGGTGACGTGGACACTCTCAACTCCTATTTCGGCTACACCATACAGAACAACCGCGGAAAGCCTACAAATTCTGAGTTTATCGCTATGATAGCCGACAATTTAAGGCTCAAATATAAAATCAAATAAATAAAAACAGCACTCTTGACAAATTTGCGCAAGCCAAAAAGCCAAGAGTGTTTTTATTGCTCCAACCGAAAAATTTTACTAAATTATGCTTGACAATATATCCGCTAAATGTTATAATTCCCCCGATATGTTATTTGTTTTAATTATCCGCAATTAACAATAAAAGGAGTCAATTATGACACACGAAAACAAATTTGGAATGTTCGTCCATTGGGGCATGTACGCAGAGACCGGCGTTCAAGAGCAGGTTTATGCACGTATGGATTGGGAGCGCGAGAAATACGAGGCTCTTATAAATAAGTTCAATCCCGTAAATTATGACCCCGAAAAGTGGGTACTGCTTGCCAAGGAAGCCGGAATGGAATACATCTGCTTTACCACAAAGCACCACGACGGCTTTTGTATGTGGGATACGAAGGAGACCGACTACAGCATTATGCACACAGCCTACGGCAAGGACGTGCTGAAAATGCTTGCAGATGCCTGCAAAAAGCACGGTATGCTTTTGTCACTTTACTACTCCTGCCCCGACTGGCACCACCCCTACGGATACAACCCCGCGTCTACACATCAATGGAAGGCGGTTATGCGCGACGACATAGACACCGAAAAATACCGCGAATACGTCAAGGCACAGGTCACGGAGCTACTGACAAACTACGGCGATATATACACATTTTTCTGGGATATTCCGCCGAAAATTTATGATCCATCGCTTAACGAACTTATCCGCAAGCTTCAGCCCGGCATCTACATAAATGACCGCGGCTATGACAAGGGGGATTTCTCTACTCCCGAACGTGAATATCAGTCTCCCGACGGCTCGCGCTTTACGCGTATGACAGAGGCTTGCAACTCGGTTGGCGAGCAGAGTTGGGGCTACAGAAGCAACGAGGACTTCTTCTCAAAGAGATATCTTACCATGTCTATTGACCGCATAATGGCTCTCGGTGGAAGCTATCTCCTCAACGTCGGTCCCGACGGCAAGGGTGAGATCACAGAGGATTACGCAAAATGTATTCGCAAGGTAGGCGATTGGTACAGACGAATGGATGGCTGCCTTGTTTGCCACGAGCCCGACAGCTTCAATTACAAAATCAGAAAAAACAAGGCTATCGTTACGAAAAAAGGCGGAAAATCCTATTTCCATTTCTACGAGGGCATTGTATCAACCTCGGTGGCGTTTGAGTACTTCCCCAAGAAACCGCAGGCAATACGCCTTATGAACACGGGAAAAGCACTTGATTGCAAAATAGAAAAGCTGCCCGAATACCAAATAAACGGTCAGGCACTTGTGCATCTTCACATTACGGGAATTCCGATTGACGACCTCTCTGACGAGCCTATCGTAATTGAAATCACCTGGTAAAATATACGCTGAACAGTAAAGGGGCTGAGTTAGTGACTCAGCCCCTTTGCGTACCGACAAATTGGTGTTTAGAGGTGTGTTAGCACCGCCCTACGGTGCATCAAATACAACAAGGCGCAAACCGTAACTCCGCTTTTTCTTTTGTACCAAAAGGCGCAAAAGAAAAAGCTCACAAAAAGAAAACGCCGATGAGCCTGCGGGCGCAAGACTCGCGACTTTTTGAAAAAAGTCGCCCAAAAACTTTTCTGTCGGGGTGAGGTGCGAACATATCACCAAACACCAATTTATCGGCATCAAAATAAAAAAGGAGCTGTACTTCTTAATGAAGCAGCTCCTTTTGGGGTTTATTTTGCGTTTCTTTGGTCAAAGAAGTTTATAACGCTGTATTTTTGGTTATTAAGCTCTTTCATATATTCCACCAAGGCGGAGTATTCATTTCCGTTATTATCAAGGATTCCCTTATTAGCATCACGGTTTGAAAGGTCTGCCGCAGTATCCGTTGGGTCGTTATCCCAATACTTGAACCAGTCAAAGCCAATACAAACTTTACTCTCCATAAGACCAAGGGCAAAATTTTGATAGAATTTTCCTCTGTCGCTCTGTGTTGCCACCACAAAGCCAGCGCCCGAGTTATTGGTAAGTCCGTTTGTCTCTGTGCAAGCATCCATTCCCTTTGCATACCACTCTGTAGCAATAAAGGGCGCGTCTGTCCACTTACTTACATTGGATATAAACTCAAAATCGGGAGTCCAATCGCCATAGTAGTTAAAGGAAATAACGTCGCACCAATAGCCTGCAACGCGCATTATTGACTCGCTCTTTGCGCAAGACGTAAGCAATCGGCAGCCGAGGTACATATGGTTTGGTGCGTATTTTTCAAGTGCGGAGCTTACTGTGTCAAGATATTTATCGTACACCATTGCTCTGTACTCGTCTCTCAGCTCGTCGGTAACGTCGCTAATAGAAACTCTTATATTACCCGTTTTGAGATACATAAAGGTCCAAGCCGTGGCGTAAGAGTTCGAAAATCTTTCATCGGTGGGGTCAAAGGAAAGCGAGTTGTCAAGCATATTAAGCGCTTGAGGAAGCTCGTTATCGCTCATCCAACCGTACACGCAGGGCGAATTTGCGTAGCTTTCAACGGCTTTCTTAACGTAATTATCGGCATAGTCTGCAAACGCGGTATCGAATACGGGAAGCACGTTGCCTACAAGGGCGGTATTTCCGCTTTCGCTTTGGTCAAGACCGCGTTTTGAGCAATAATCCCTTAATACGTAAAGTATCTGTGTCTGAGCAAGCGGCTTGCTTACCGCTGAAAGGTTAGTCAAATCTGACCAACCGCCCGTAGAGTTAAAGCCAATCTCGCGCATTCTTTCGGTTGCGGCAACAGCCCAACTGCTGACTGATGGATACTTTTGAAGAGTCAGTTTTTTCTGATTGGGCGAGCTTCCGTGGCTTATCTGCACACAGGCAATCCTGAAGAAGGGATAGCCGAGCGGGTCTATCATCCACCAACGGTCGCCTATCTTCTTGGTGTAGAAGAAACCGGTCTCCTTCTGCCTCATGCTCTCGTCCATAAGTCCGCCGTACTCGTCGTACATTGCCGTCTCGGAGCTATTGGCTGTAAAGCCGATTAAGGTGTCAACCGTTCTCGTTGGTTTTTTTGTGTAACCACTTGCAGAGGTCACAGGAACAGACGACACACCTACCGAAAGGCTATACTCAGACGAAATCTTTTCAACCTCTTCGTTACCTGTGTAACTTTGAGACTTGAGAGTGTTCCATCTCACAAGCCACTCGGAAACATCGCCCATAGCCTTTTCCCACGGATTTACGGTATCGTAGGGAATCTTGGCGATAAAGTTTGCCTCACCGCCTTTTAACACAAGTGTGGGAGAATTTCTGTCACTTTCTGATGAGGCAAAATTAACGCGTCTCGATTCGCTCAAAACGCCCTCAATCAAGAAAGCAACCTTGCCAGAACTGTTCTTCACAAAATTTGTAACGTCTATAAAGCAAATACCTGTATTGTTAATTACCTTCTGCGCTACAAGCGAGCCCTTTGCAATGCTTTGATATTTACCGTAGGTAAGCGTTGCCTCATCCCACGAATCGGGGTCAACGCTGTAAATATTAAGCGTTGTGTCTATACCTTTCCCCTCCATAGAAATGCAATCAAGCATCAACTCCGCGGTGTTTACTTTTGCAGACTCTATCTTTGAAATATCAAATTCAAGGAAAATCGCGCGGTCAAATCCCGAGTTGGACGAACGCTTGACCGCAAGCTCCGCTTCACCGCCGTGAGTGTTTGTATCCGAATCGTCGCGAACGTAGGTATCCTCGCTCACTTCAACCGATTTTATGTCGTCCGCGGTAGTCAGCTCTGTAAGCAAACTGTCAAGTCCGTTTTGTGACACCTCATAATCGGGCTTTTCTACGGCTGAGCCCATCTTTGAGATAACGAAATTATCTATCTGCGCACCGTAGCTTGTAACATCGAGGAATCTAAGCTGTGTTTTATCGCTGCTCGAATAAGCGCTGAAATTGGGGAAGCCGTTTCCTATTCCTATATAAGTGTCGTCAATGTAAGTATACATTTTTTTAGCAACCGTATCACACAGAACGTTCACAGTTACCCAAGTTTTTGGCGTATAACTTACGCTATTGTTTGTGGTAAGAGTTGTGTCTTTCTTAGCCGCATCTTTAGTAGCATATTTCGTAGTCTTATCGGTATTCACCGCCCTCGTTGCAAGCTTGTCACAGATTGCAACGTACTTTAACAGCCAATTATAGTTGCTCTTTGCCGTGCAAACGAAGGACAACACCGAGTTGTCACGCACCGCCCCCGTACTGTTATCAAAGTAAAGGTCAAAGCTTATATTGAATTTATCAAGCGACTCAAACAACGTCTTATCGTAGTTTATGTAGGTTATCTGATTCAGATCCCAGGTGCTTCTTCCGTCTACATTAACGTATGCGTTTTTAGAGTCATCGACTATAGCGAATCCCTTGTAGCTTGCAAGCTCATCAGCCACGCTCTTATCGAAGTCAAGCTTAAGGATGGCGTCGGACGGTCTGAGAACATCCACAGTCTTATTGCAGGCATTGCACTTGCGATATACCGTGGCAGCGGCAAGGGTCTCAACAACACTGCCCGTATGCACCACCCTGGTTTCGCTTTCGCCGCAGTCAAGGCAAATACGGCTTTGCTCGCAAGCATTGCTTCCTTGCTCCCACTCGCTGAAGATGTGAGGCTCTACCTTTGTAATTCTGAAATTGTCAAAATGAATATCGTAGCAGGTCTGGTCGCTGAAACGCAACGCAAAACAACCGTTGTAAATGGGATTTTCGTAGTTTACAAGCCCCGAGGAAGTAGTTCCGAGATACTCGCCGTTTACGTATACGTGCATCTTTCCCGACTTGGCGTCCGCAAAGGTCTTGACAGATATCCACGTGCCAACACTGACCTCTACGCTGTTTTCATCGGTTATTTTGCTCTTATCCGACTGAGTTGCAATCAGGCGCTTGTTTACGCCGTTCTCGGTATAGTCGAAATACTTTATTACCCAACCGAATGCTCTGTTTTTTTCATCGATAAAACCGCCTTTTTGGCTTCCGCCAAGGAAGGAGAATACCGAGTTTGAAGTTTCGCTTGAATTGGACTTATAGTTGTCGCCAAGATACATATCAAAGCTTACGGTATAATAATCCACGTCTTTGAGCACGTTCGCGTCAAAGTCTATAAAGGTAGGGGCTTCAACGTCCCACACACTTCTTGTGCCTATTGTCTCATAAGTATTTCTCGTGGTACCCGTAGCCGAGCCGTCGGCAATAAATCTGAAGTCCTCATAACTCTTAAGCTCTTCCTCAATAGTTTTATCGGCTTCAAAATCAAAGGCAAGTATGTTTTCGCCTGCCTCATAGCTCACCATCAAAGCACCGCAGTCCGAGCAGGAATCGGATATGCCCCCGTCCACAAGAGAACGCGTTGCGGTATAGGAGTGATGATATCTCGATTCGGACTCAAGGCAGATGTCACAATAACGGATGTAGTGGCAATCCGAGATATTACTCCACTCACCGTAAACGTGACCGTGAAGGCTCTTGTCCGAACAAATTACAATATATTCTGCCGTATTGGTATCCCAATACTCGCCAAAGTATGCATCCGTCCACTGCTCTGCGCTTGCCGCGCAGTTGATTACAGAAAGCGATTCGCAGTCCTGAAGCGACCACCCTCCAACAAAGGCGGGCACGAAGTTAACGTTAAGAGTTTCAAGGCCATAGCATCCGAAAAAGCTGTCCTTGGAGATTTTTTCAAGTCCTTTTCCAAGTGTGG
Source organism: Eubacteriales bacterium (assembly GCA_045128735.1). GTDB lineage: Bacteria > Bacillota > Clostridia > Oscillospirales > CAG-272 > RGIG8775. Next base: position 30,915 of record JBGVRT010000089.1, read on the forward strand.
CTTCTTTCAGAGCGTAACACCCCATAAACACGCCGTTGCCCATTTCTTCAACACTGTCGGGCACTGTTACGTCCTCAAGAGCGATACAGTATTCAAATGCTTCGTTTCCGATATACTCGATTCCCTCGCTGAGTGCCGCAGAGGTAAGCGAGTAGTTTTTATAGAACGCCAACGCGCCTATGCGCTTTACCGAAGTGGGAATAATCACAGACGTAATATCGGCATTTTCGTAAAATGCTCTGTCGGCAATCTCAACCACGCTCTTGCCGTTGTACAAGGACGGAATTACCAGGTCGCTGTCGGTACAGATTCCTATTCCAACAAGCTTATATCCGCCGTCGGTTTCTTCAAACTCAAGGCCCTCGCTTATTTCATAATCAGCGGTGCAAAGCCGGCAAGTGCCGTTTTCAAATCTGTGGGCGAGTGCGGGAATATATTTGGGCATTTCAAGCATATCCGCACATACAGAGCAAGCCACGCCGCCGCTGTATCCCGCGTGAGTACAGCTTGCGTCAACCGAATCAAGCTCAACGTAATCGTGCTCGTGCTCTGCGGGGATAAGGTCGGTGTTGTTTATAAGCTCACAGTCTACCCCTGCAAGATAAAGTCTCATAAGAAGCAGGTCGTCATCGTTCACCTTGCCGTCGTCGTTTACGTTTGCGGCATTGGTGTCGTAAAGGCTGTAATTCGCCCACCCTGCAAGGTAACGTCTGAGAGTTGCAACGTCCTCTGCAGTAACTCTGCGGTCGCCGTTAACATCGCCCGCAACACCGCGTATTCTCGACACGTTAAGCTCACCTAAGCGGCTTGCAACAAAGCTGACCTCTCCGCTTTCGGAATTGTAGGATATAACCTTTTCGGTCTCACCGTCGGCTGTAACCTTTCCCGCGGCAACTCCGCTTATATAGGTTGTTCTGACTGTAACAGAACCGTTATCACCGTTATTGGATTCGAGCAATCGGTTGCCGTCCGCGTCGGTCACAACTGCCGAAAGCTTGAGAAAATCTCTGTCCTTTGTAAGATTATCGAGCTTAACGGTCACGTCTGTTCCGCACTCGACAAGCTTCGAGGCGGAAAGGCTGTCAAAGGTTATTTCGGCAAGCTCGGCAATAAGCGTAAGCGGCTTACCGCCCACTCTTGCGAGGGCTTCTTCGCTAATGGTAATTTCCGAAACGCCATCGCCGACGTACGCAATCACGCTGTCAGCACGATACTCGAGATTTGCTGAGTCAAGCACGGCATAGGAATTTGAATATTGAGGAAGTGCAACAAATTTTTTGCCGTACTTCAAGGCATAGGTCTGCGCAGGTGAGCCTGCGGGAGCATACACCCAGGTATTTACGCCAAAGCAATCTCTGTGTGCAAAGGTTGCGTCCGCCGAAGCTATCACCGCTCTGTCAAGAGAGTTGCAGGAGAAAAAGCTCTCCTCACCCACCAACGCAAGTCCGCTTCCTATCGTCACCTGTCTGAGACTCTGACATCCGCTGAAGGCGTTATCGCCAATATCTTTAAGACTGTCGGGCAGGTCAACCACGCCAAGTGAATAACATCCCCTGAACGCGCTTGCTCCTATATCCTTAAGCGAATCGCCCACCTTAAGCACACGAAGGTCTACGCATCCGCAAAAAGCAAAGTCACCAATTAAAACAAGACTGTCGGGCAGAGTAAGGCTTCTGAGACTGTCACAGCTGTAAAACGCACGCTCGCCTATGCTGACAAGCGTAGAAGGAAGAGACACGGCGCCGAGTCTGTCAAGCTCGGCAAACGCGTACTTACCAACGCTCAAAACGCCCTCTCCTATATTCAGAATAACTATTAAATCTGCAAATTCAGCCCACGGCGTAAGCTCGGGCGAGCTGAAATCGCTCATATCTCCCTCACCGCTTATGCTGAGCACTCCTGCCGAGGTGTCAACGCTCCATTTAAGATTGTCACCCTCACCAAAGGTTCCCTGCACAGTTTCCGCGCCAAGCTCAAGCGCAAATATTGCCGAGAAGGCAATAGCAACGGCAAGCAGAGCTATAATCAACTTAACAGACAGTCGTGTTCTCATTTTTTTCTCCTTTTTGATTTTATTACTTCAACCGCATAGGTTTAATAATATCTTATATGTAACCAATTTAATTTTACCACTTTTATGCGATTATGTCAAGAATAAATAACAACATTATAAGCCAAATCAACCAAAACCAGATTAAAAAACGCTGTTTTTTCGTTTATTTTTCTTGACAAACAAGTTTATTTGGTTGTATAATTAAGTAAAGCTTTGCTAAAGGAGACAAATTTATGAAAAAAACAGTTGCCTTTCTTCTTTCGGTACTTTTCCTGCTTCAGCTTGCCGCTTGTGGCGGACCGACTGAGACGACAGCGCAGGACGCCGTAACCGATGCGCCCGAGACAACCGCGCCTCAGAAAGAAGACACAGCTCCAAGCGACCCGACCTTTGACCCCGATGAAGAAATAGTCGATATCTCCCAAAAAGTGATATATGAATACGACTTCACCAAGGAATATGATGATATCGACGGATTTTCGATTTTGCTTGACAATTTCGAACAAGTCCACGGCGAAGGCTTCAAAAACACGGGTAACAACGGAATTTTAAGAGTGGACGATACAAACATAAGCCTTAAGGGAAAGAGCATTATGGTGGAGGCAGACATTATCTTTGATGTGCTTCCCCACAAGGCGGAGGGCGTTACAAACTTTCCTCTTTCGGTTATAAGCTGGATAAGAAAAACCGAAAGCAATACGTTCTACGAGTGGGCTTTCAAGATTGATGACAACGGCGTTATCTACGTAAAGGACACCGCTACCCCCACAAACGTTAAGATTGAGCCAAACAAGCGCTACACCTTCGGAGTGCTTTATAACGAAGTTGATTCACAGCTACAGGTATTCCTTGACGGAAAATTCGTTGACTCGAGAAGCTTTGTGCAGAGAGACCTTATAGGCTCAACCATCCGACTTTTCGACGGCGGTAACGAAAAGGCACACTTCTCGGCTACCGTATGCAGTACAAGAGCGTATCTTTGCAGCACGGAGGATACGCTTAAGGACGCTAAAATAAGCGTATTCGACTACAAGGCTGCCAATCCCGATTCAACGGTTTATTTTGCAGCATTTACCGACAAGGACGCCCTTTCCTACAAAGTGGGCGAGGAAATGAGCTTTGAGATTTATCTCATTGCCGACAACGAGGTGGTCTCCGCGCCCTACTTCTACTACTCGGTAGAGGGCGAGGACGGACAGCCCAAAACCGAGGGCTACGCCGACGGCTCGAAGGGACATTTCACGGTCAAGGCTAAGATGTCAAAGCCGGGAGCTATAAGAGTTGAGGCTTACGTTTGCAACTCCGACAAGGTAAAGCAAACCAAAGACAACAGCCCCCTTCACGTTGACCTTGCTACCTCAACACCGCAGACCGATAACGTGCGATTCAGAGGCGGTGCCATTGCGGGCTTTGAACAGATAACCGCAGGTGGAAAGATTCCATCCGACCTCGGTGAATACTGGGATGGTGTGGTTTCTGATTGCTATAAGGGTGACATCAAGGTTCTGCGCTTTGACGAGCTTGATCCTGCAGATTTTGGCGGAACAGACAAGCATCAGCTTTACCTTGTTGAGATAGAAGCCGCCGACGGATTTGTTACGGGATATCTTACAATTCCCAAGAACAAGAACAGTCTTGCGCTTCGCTGTAACTTCGTAAGCTACGGCGCGGCTAAAAAGCCAAATCCCGTTTTCTCTGACAACTACGCAAATTTCTCAATCTGCGCTCACAGCTATCATCTTGACGATCCCAACGCATCTGTTGAGAACAGGTACGGATTTGATAACACTGAAAACCAAAACCGCGACACGGTGTACTTCAAAAAAATGTTTATCCGAAACATCATTGCGGCACGTTTCCTTAAGGCATACGTTGGCGACGGAAGCTACGGCAAGATAGTTTTGGGCGAAAAAACAATCGCACCTCTTAACAAGTGGAAGGTAGGCGACGAGTTTTACGTTCAGGGAGGAAGTCAGGCATCCTTCCAATCTGTCGCTATCGCGGCTATGGATAACGACGTAACCAAGGCAAGCTTTGGTGTGCCGTGGTTCTGCGACATCGGCGGTAACCTTGTGGGGCGCTTTGACGGTTGGAATCCCGACTACACCAACGCACTTATGTACTACGATTGCTGTGCACTTGCAACTCTTATTGAAAGCGACGTGACGGTAAGCATAACCGCAGGTCTCGGCGACACCACCTCAGAGCCTTCGGGCGTCGTTGCGCTTTACAACGCGCTCAACTGCCCCAAGAGTATGAGTATGATGCAAAACCGTGAGCACACATATGAGCCTCCATCAATGAAAGTTTATAAAATAAGTGACAACGGCTGATAATCCAACAACAGTAAAAGGGGCTGAGTTACTCAGCCCCTTTTTTCGGAGATAATCTTTAGTTTTTAAGGCTATGGATAGGTGCGGGGATACGTCCGCCGCGAGCGATGAACTTTTCGGACGAATATCCGTTAAGCTTCATTATCGGCGCGTAGCCGAGAAGTCCGCCAAATTCTACCGACTCACCAACGCCCTTACCGTGCACGGGAATTACGCGGACGGCGGTGGTCTTATTATTTACAACGCCTATTGCTATTTCGTCGGCAATTATTGCGCTGAGAGTTGATGCGGAGGTGTCGCCCGGAACTGCAAACATATCGAGTCCGACCGAGCAGACCGCAGTCATTGCCTCAAGCTTTTCAAGGGACAGCGAGCCGCATTCTACGGCGTGAATCATACCTGCGTCCTCGGAAACGGGAATAAACGCGCCCGAAAGTCCGCCAACGTGGGAGGACGCCATTACACCGCCCTTCTTTACCGCATCGTTAAGCATTGCAAGCGCGGCGGTAGTGCCGTGCGTTCCGCAACACTCAAGACCCATATTCTCAAGTATATGAGCCACGCTGTCGCCCTGCGCGGGTGTGGGCGCAAGCGAAAGGTCAACGATACCGTAAGGTGTATCGAGACGGCGCGACGCCTCGTAAGCCACAAGCTGACCTACGCGAGTTATCTTGAAGGCAATCTTTTTTATGGTCTCTGCAAGCGTACCAAAGTCGCAGTCTCCTGCCTTTTTAACGGCACAAGCCACAACACCGGGTCCCGAAACGCCCACATTTATAACCGTGTCGGGCTCGCCTACTCCGTGGAGTGCACCTGCCATAAAGGGGTTATCCTCGGGTACGTTGGCAAACACAACAAGCTTTGCACAGCCTATGGAATCATTATCCTTTGTAAGGTATGCGGTCTTTTTTATTATCTCGCCCATAAGCTTTACCGCGTCCATATTTATACCGGCTTTAGTTGTAGCCACGTTTACGGACGAGCAAACGCAGGACGTGGTTGCAAGTGCTTCGGGAATAGACTCAATAAGATTTCTCGCTCCTACCGTCATTCCCTTTTGAACAAGCGCAGAATAACCGCCTATAAAGTTGATTCCAAGCGTATCAGCCGCGCGCTGAAGTGTGTGAGCAAGGCGAACGTAGCCATCTGGTCCAATTGCTCCGCCAATCATCGACACGGGAGTTACCGACACGCGCTTATTGATAATCGGAACTCCGTAGCTCTTTTCAAGGTCGGTGCAAACGCTGACAAGCTTTTCGGCCTTTTTCGTTATTTTATCGTATATTTTTGTTTCAAGTCTTGAAAGGTCGTCGCTGACGCAATCAAGCAGCGAGATACCCATAGTCACGGTTCTGACGTCAAGGTTCTCCTCGCTTATCATATGGATAGTTTCAAGAATGTCTGAAGTATTGAGCATTTCTATACCTCACTTATATCCTGTGCATAGAATTGAAGATATCCTCGTGCATAGCGCGGATATCAAGATTCTTGCTCTTTCCAAGCTCCGCAAGAGCATCTGCAAAATCCGCAAAGGGCAGATTAAGCCCTTCAATGTCAACAAGCATTATCATTGCGAAATACTCGTGCAACACACTCTGGCTTATCTCAACAATGTTACCGCCAAATTTAGCGCATTCGGTACTTACCGCGGCGATAATACCCACGGTATCCTTACCCGTTACTGTTATAACTGCTTTCATAATTTCCTCCGAAAAATTTACTTCCCTAACATTATACACCAAAATCAATCTGTTTTCAATAGAATTGACAAAATTTTGTCAAAATTCTTCGTCAATCCAACCATTTTTTGTAAGCTTTCTGAACGATTTGAAGCCTGCATTTTTCGCCTTCTTAACTACATCGTCAAAGCCGAGAGTTACATACATAGCATTGTGAGCATCGCTTGAATAGGTAACAGAGCCGCCCATTTCTCTTATTACGTTGAGAAAATAGTCGTTGGGATATGCATCTGTGCGGTATCCGCGGGATATCGCCCCCGTGTTTATCTCGAACGCCGCTCCCGTATGCACAAGCTTTTCAAGGGCGTTTTCAGCCGCCCTTATATAGCGTTTATCGCTTTCGTCAAAAAGCTTGCCGCCCTCGTTGAACTTTGTCACAAGGTCAAAGTGACCCACAATGTCAAATTTGAATTTATCCGCCATTCTGCCCATATAGTCGTAATAGTTGCAGGCAAGCTCAATAAGGTCGCCGCCAAAATGCTTATTTGCGGCGTTTATCTGCTTTTCGGCGGTATGGTCAACGTCAATATACTCGTCGCCCACCACGAAAAAATGCACCGAGCCGATAACGTAATCGTATCCCTTAGCAACAGGCGAGGTGTAGTCGCTCTCAACTCCGAGGAAAACATTTATTTCGTCCTTATATTTCTCTTTAAGGCGGTTCATTTCAGCAATATACGGAGCCTCGTTTTCGGGCTTCAGGCTATAGGATGAGCCCTTTACGCTGACATAGTGCTCCGACAGTCCGAACGAATCACACCCTGCATCTATAGCCGCTCTGACCATTTCCTCTGCGGTGCTTTTTCCGTCGCTGAACTCTGCGTGGCAATGGTAGTTAAAGGGTCTCATTTCGTCATTTTCTCCTGCTTGACCTTATGGTCAATTACATGTCTTGACGCGAGCTCGCTCTTGATGTCGTCGATGCTGATGCCCATCTGCACCATAAGCACCATTACGTGGTAAACAAGGTCGGAGATCTCGTATATAGTTTCAGCCTTATCGTCAGCTTTACCCGCTATTATAACCTCTGTAGACTCCTCGCCAACCTTTTTGAGAATCTTATCGATTCCCTTTTCAAAAAGGTAGGTGGTGTAAGAGCCTTCCTTTTTCTCGGTCTTTCTGCCCTCGATAAGCTTCATAAGTCCGTCAAGCGAGAACTCGTTAAGGGTCTCGCTATGGAATATCTCTTCATTAAAGCAGGAATCAGCCCCCGTATGGCAGGCAGGTCCGTCCTTTTCCACAAGCACGGTAAGGGCGTCGCGGTCGCAATCGGCGATTATTTTTACTATGTGCTGATAGTTGCCCGAGGTTGCGCCCTTGCGCCAAAGCTCCTGACGCGAGCGAGACCAGAAGCAGGTCTTGCCCTCCTCCATACTTATCTTAAGACTTTCACGGTTCATATACGCCAAGGTCAACACCTTGCCCGATTTAGCGTCAACCACGATTGCGGGAATAAGCCCCTTTTCGTCAAATTTAAGTGTTTCTATATCAAACATTTTCTTACCTCTCAGATTCTCATATTTATATTGTTTTCAACAAGGAATTTCTTAAGCGCGGGTATTTCCACCTCTGAATAGTGGAAGATAGACGCGGCAAGACCTGCGTCAACCCCCTTAACGCTTTCAAACAGCGTTACGAAATCCTGCATACAGCCCGCACCGCCCGAGGCAATAACAGGCACGTCAACGATATTGCAGACCGCTTCAAGCATTTCAAGGTCAAAACCTTTCTTCACTCCGTCGGTATCAATACTGTTGACCACAATTTCTCCCGCGCCGTTGCCGACACAGCGTTTTATCCACTCAAGAGCTTCCATTCCCGTGTTTTCTCTGCCGCCCTTGGCAAAAACGCGGAAAACGCCGTCCACGCGCTTAACGTCTACCGAAAGCACCACACATTGGTCACCGTAGCGTTTTGCCGCTTCTTCAACAAGACTCGGATTTCTGATAGCTCCCGAATTCACGCTGACCTTATCCGCACCGCATTTAAGCACGCGGTCAAAGTCCTCAACGCTGTTGATTCCGCCGCCAACCGTAAGCGGAATAAATATTTTGCTTGCAACCTCGCATAGTATCTCGGTAAAGAGCTTTCTGCCGTCGCTTGAGGCGGTTATATCGTAGAAAACAAGCTCGTCCGCGCCGCTTTTGCTGTAATATTCGGCAAGCTTTACGGGTGAGGAAACGTCCACAAGTCCCATAAAGTTTGTTCCCTTTACAACTCTGCCGTCCTTGACGTCAAGGCAAGGGATTATTCTTTTTGTTACCATTTTATTTTGCCTCCGCTATTGCCTCTTTGAGGTCGATATTGCCCGTATATATGGCTTTTCCGACTATCGCTCCGTACATGCCCATTTTTGCGAGAGCTTTTACGTCGTCGATGGTGGAAACTCCGCCCGACGCCACGAAATTCATTGTAAATCTCTCAGAAAGCCTGCGGTAAAGCTCGGTGTTAGTTCCGCTTAGCATTCCGTCTTTGGATATATCGGTACATATAACCGTGGAAACACCGTCGTTCTGCAGTTTTTCGCAAAACTCAAAGCATTCGAGAGCCGACACCTCAAGCCACCCCTTTATAGCCACCATTCCGTCCTTGATATCAACGCCCACGGCAATTTTTTCGCCGTACTCCGCGAGCGCAGTTTTAAGGAAATCGGGGTTGGAGACCGCCGCCGTACCGATTATTACTCGGGAAACGCCTGCTTCTATATACTTTTTCACAGTTTCCATACTGCGGATGCCGCCGCCGATCTCAACCTTGAGTCCACTTTTGGCAATCTCCGCAACGGTTGCGAAGTTTGCCGTGCTTCCGTCGCGCGCTCCGTCAAGGTCAACCACGTGTATCCATTCAGCTCCTGCCGCCTTAAAGCTTTTTGCCATTTCGGGGGGACATTCGCTGTAAACGGTGACCTCGTTATAGTCACCTTTTTTCAGTCTGACGGCTTTGCCGCCAAGCAAATCTATTGCGGGAAAAATTTTCATCTGTTTATCCTTTTTATGTCAAAGCTCGCAAAAAGCCTTGAGAATTCTTAGTCCCACTTCTCCGCTTTTTTCGGGATGGAACTGACATCCGTACACGTTGCCCGAGGCAACCGCGGCGGTAAGCGGCGCACCGTATTCCGAGGTGGCAATTACCGACTCCTCGCAATTTGCGCCGTAATACGAGTGAACGAAGTAAACGAAATCGCCCTCGTCAAGATACTTGAATATCTCGTTTTTTGCTTTATTCTTCGGGAAATTAAGTGCGTTCCAACCGATATGCGGAATCTTAAGCCCCTCGGAAATAACCTCAGCTATAGGGCGCACTTCTCCGCGGATAAGCCCGAGTCCTTTATGCTCGCCGTATTCAAAGCTCTTTTCAAAAAGCATCTGCATACCGAGGCATATACCAAGTATGGGCTTGCCCTTTGCCGCTTCCTCACATATCACCTTATCAAGACCGCAAGCGCGAAGCTTATTTGCCGCGTCCTCAAAGGCACCGACACCGGGGAGCAATATTTTATCGGCGCTTCTTATAACACCCTCGTCACCGCTTACAACACTTTGCGCGCCGATTGCGGCAAGTGAGCTTTTAAGCGAAAAGAGGTTTCCAACGCCGTAATCAACGACTGCAATCATACAAGCACCCCTTTGGTGGACGAGACCTCGTTTGCAAATCTCGGGTCAATTGCCACAGCCTTGGCAAGCGCGCGTGCAAAGCTCTTGAACGCACCCTCTATAATGTGGTGAGAGTTCTTGCCGTCAAGCTGTCTCAAGTGAAGCGTAATTCCCGCGCGCCTTACAAAGGCAACGAAAAACTCCTCAACAAGCTCGGTATCAAAATCGCCCACCTTTTGCGTGGGAATATCAAGCCCGTAAGCAAGATAGCTTCTGCCCGAAATATCAATGGCACTCATAATAAGTGCCTCGTCCATAGGCAACAGCATTTCGCCATAGCGTACAATTCCCTTTCCGTCACCGAGTGCGCCGCGGAAAGCGTCTCCAAGACAAATTCCTATATCCTCCGCGCTGTGGTGGTAGTCAACCTCAACGTCGCCTGTGCACTTTACAAAGAGGTCAAATCTGCCGTGGTGCGCAAAAAGTGTGAGCATATGGTCAAGGAATCCGCAGCCTGTGGATATTTCGCTTTTGCCTGTACCGTCAAGCTCAAGGCAAAGCGCAATGTCGGTCTCGGCGGTTTTTCTTTCTATTTTGTAATTTCTCATCTTATTCTCCTTTAAGGATAGCCTCAACAGCCGCCACAAGCGCCTGCATCTGCTCCATTGTTCCAACGGTTATCCTTACGAAATTGTTTATTCTGTCACTTCCGAAATATCTGACGAGTATTCCTCTTGCCTTAAGCTTTTCGTAAAGCTCCCTACCGCCAATTTCAGCGCTCTCGGCAAAAATGAAGTTTGCCTTTGAGTCAAGCACCGAGAAGCCAAGCTTTCCGAGCGCCTCCGCGGTGTACTCACGCGCCTTTATCACAAGCTTGCAGTTGTTCATATAGTACTCGTTATCACGTACAGCCGCCACGCCTGCCGCAAGGGTCAAGCGGTTTATGCAATAGGGATTGGTGGAATACTTTATCTTTTCAAGGTCGGAGATTATCTCCTTATCGGCAATGGCAAAGCCGAGACGCGCGCCTGCCATAGAGCGCGATTTCGAGAATGTGGCAACCACAAGAAGGTTCTTATACTTCTTTGTAAGCGGAATACAGCTTTCTCCGCCGAAATCCACGTAAGCCTCGTCAACAAGCACCATATTATCGGGATTGCTTTTAAGTATCTCCTCTATGGCATCAAGCCCGAGTGTAAGACCCGTGGGGGCGTTTGGGTTTGCGATAACCACGTTTTTGCCCACGTCCAAGTAGTCCTCAACGGCAACCGTGAAATCCTTGCGAAGAGGAATTTTTTTGTAGTCAACGCTGTAAAGCTCGGCGTAAACCTTATAAAACCCATAGGTTATGTCGGGGAAAACCGCGCCGCCGTCGCAAAAGCCGAGGAAGAAGAAGTTGAGAATATCGTCAGAGCCGTTTGAAACGTAAATATTCTCCTTCTCTACCCCATACAGCTTTGCAAGCTCGCGCTTAAGCTCGGCGCAATCGGGGTCGGGGTAAAGGTTTAATTTGTCGGCGTTTTCCTCCACCGCCTTAAGCACGCCGACAGAGGGCGGAAAAGGCGACTCATTGGTATTTAACTTGATATATTTCATATCCTTGGGCTGTTCACCGGGGGTGTAAGCCTCAAGTCCTGCATATCGGGAATTGATAAATCTGCTCATTGTGTCCTCTTACTTTTTTATATCTTTTCTCACGGTCGCGCTTCTTGCGTGAGCCGAAAGTCCTTCCTTTTCGGCGAAATACGCAACGTCGTCGCAAACCTTGAGAAGCGCATCCTCGGTGTAGTAGGTAAACTGCGATTTCTTTACGAAGTCGTCAACCGAAAGGGGGCTTGAAAATCTTGCCGTTCCGCTTGTGGGAAGGGTGTGGTTCGGCCCCGCGAAATAGTCACCGAGAGCCTCGGGGCAGTTTTTGCCGAGGAATATTGAGCCTGCGTGCTTTACCGCGTCAAGATAATCAAAAGGATTGTCAACGCAGACCTCAAGATGCTCGGGGGCTAAGCGATTGGAAATTTCCACTGCCTCGGGAATGTCCTTGGTGATAATAATTTTGCCGTTATTGTCAATAGAAGTCCTTGCGATTTCTGCTCTCGGAAGAAGTGCTATCTGTCTGTCAAGCTCGGAGGCAACCTCGTCCGCAAGCTTTTCGGAGTCGGTGACAAGCACTGCGCTTGCCATTTTGTCGTGCTCTGCCTGCGAAAGCATATCCGCCGCAACAACGCGAGGGTCGCAGGTGCCGTCGGCGATAATAAGTATCTCGCTGGGTCCCGCTATCATATCAATGGCAACTCTGCCGAACACCTGCTTTTTTGCCTCTGCAACGAAGGCGTTACCCGGTCCGACTATCTTGTCCACCTTGGGCACGCTCTCTGTGCCGTAAGCAAGCGCGGCAACCGCCTGCGCTCCGCCTATTTTGAACACTCTGTCCACTCCCGCAATTTTTGCCGCGGCAAGGATAACGGGATTGACCTTTCCGTCCTTTGAGGGAGGAGTCACCATTACAATCTCGGAACAGCCCGCAATCTTTGCGGGAATACAGTTCATAAGCACCGACGAGGGGTAAGCCGCCGTACCGCCCGGAACGTAAAGTCCCACCTTTTCAATCGGCATTACTTTCTGCCCCTTTACCACGCCGTTTTCTTCGGTGACAACGAAGCTGTTACGTACCTGATGGCGGTGGAACGCCTCGATATTCACCGCTGCACGGCGGATAACGTCCTTAAATTCTTCATCAACGAGAGCCATTGCCTCGTCAAGCTCTGCCTCGCTCACCTCAAGGGCAGCAAGCTGTGCCTTATCGAATTTTTCGCAATACTTATAAAGCGCACTGTCACCGTTTGCGGCTACGTCGGCGATTATCTCCGAGACCACCGCCGAGGTGTCAAGCCCTTTTATATCTCTGAGGAATATTTCCTTTTCGTTTACCTCATTGTATTTGTATATCTTTATCATTGTTTTTCCTCTGTCCTGCAATACTCTTCAATTCTTTCGCAAAGCTCGCATATCTCAGCGTTCTTGAACTTGTAGCTTGCCTTGTTGGCAATAAGCCTTGCGCTTATTGGAACTATAGTCTCGATAGGCTCAAGGTCGTTTTCTATCAGTGTTTTTCCCGTTTCAACTATATCGACTATAACGTCGGAAAGTCCTAAAATGGGGGCAAGCTCTATAGAGCCGTTAAGCTTGATTATGTCGATTATACGGCTTTTCTGTGCGTAATAATTCTTTGCTATGTGTGTGAATTTTGTCGCCACGCGAAGTGTTTTCTGTGGGTCGTCACGGAAGCCCTTTTTCGCGGCTACCGCCATACGGCATTTGCCCATTCCAAGGTCGCAAAGCTCGTAAACGTCGGGCGAATACTCAAGCAGAATATCCTTACCCGCCACGCCTATGTCCGCAGCACCGCGTTCAACGTAGATAGCTACGTCAGACGGCTTTACCCAGAAATATCTGACACCGACCTCCTCGTTCTCGAAGATGAGCTTTCGGTTCTCCTCGTGTATCGAGGGGCACTCATAGCCTGTAGCGGCGAATATATCATAAACCTTCTCCCCGAGTCTGCCCTTGGGGAGAGCAACGTTAATCATTGTTTTCAAGGATTTCAAAGCCTCCTCTTCTGACTGCGGCAAGCTGTCTGTATTTTACACCGCCGTCGTTTTTCATCTGCACCTTAACCGACTTTCCATAGCTTGACAAAAGCTTTACCGCGTCGATTATATCCTTGGGCAGAGCGCCGCTTTCGTAGGTAAGTAAAACGTCTACGTCAAAATACTCATCGCTGTCACCAAAGCGCTCAAGCAAATCGAGATAAACCGCAAAGCCGATAGCCCCAGAGCTCTTGCCCATCTTCTTAAGCAGATTGTCATATCTTCCACCCGAAAGCACGCCCGTGGGAATACCGTCGATAAATCCGCGGAAAATTATGCCGTTATAATAATTCATATCGTTAACGATAGAGAAATCAAGGAAAACTCTGTCGTCAAAGCCGTAAATGCGGATAATGTCAACAAGCTGTGCAAGCTCATCGTAAGCGGCGCGCATCTCGTCGTTTCTGACAAGGGGCAAAAGCTCACCGAGGGTCTTTGCCACAGGTCCGTAGAGCTTTGTCAAATGACAAATGCCCTCGCACGCGTTTTCGCTTATTCCAGCATCCTCGCAAAGAGCGCGAATAGCGTGGATATTCTTTTCGCCCATAAGTCCAAGAAGATTGCGGCGAGTAACCTCGTTGTCGCAAACCGACTCAAGGAAAGCAGAAACAAAGCCGAGATGCGACAGGTCAAGCACGTATTTTTTACTTATCTGCTCAAGGCTTTTTGCCGCAAGCATTACGACCTCGCCCACCGAATAGGTGTCAATGTCGCCAATGCACTCAAGTCCCGTCTGCATTATCTCCTTAAATGCTCCGTCGCCCTGAGACGTACGGTAAACGTGCTCGTTGTAATACACCTTTTGTATTCCCTCTCCGCTGTCCTTTGAGTTCTTTACTATAGAAAGAGTTACGTCGGGTTTAAGCGCCATAAGCTTTCCGTCGGTATCGGTAAAGGTCAGCACGTTTTCGCTGACAAGAAAGCTCTTGTTCTGAACGTAGAGGTCGTACTCCTCAAATTTGCTTATTTTATATCTTACGTATCCGTATTTGCGGTAGAGCTGACCAAGCCCAAAGGCGGCACGCTCACCGTTTTCAAACACAAGCTCATCAAATTTCATTTTTGTTCCTCTGTCAATCCTTTTTTTCAAGGCGCGAAAGCACCGTTTTGTATCCGCCCGTACCGTAGCTGTAGCTTCGGTTTACGCGGCTTATGGTTGCCGTGCTTGCTCCCGTTTCCTCGGCTATCTTATTGTAAACAGCCTGCTCGGAAAGCATTTTCGCAACCACCACGCGCTGTGAGATGTCAAGTATCTCCTTGGTGGTCATAAGGTCCTCGAGAAATGCTCTGCACTCCTCCTCATTTTCAAGCGTCATCATTGCCTTTATAAGAAGCTTTACGCTTTCGCTGTCAAGTATATGTGCCAAAATTTATACCTCGCTTTCACTTTATCACTTTAATATGATAACACAATAAACCGATAAAGTCAATAGTTTTTTTGTTTTTTGTATACATATACAAAACGAATTAAAAAAAAGCCTGCAAATAATTAAAAATGCTGATTTTTTACGCTCTGTGCGGCATAATAATGTTAAGAGAACAAAAAGCTTGGAGGTCTGAATGAGAGTAGATTGGCAAAGGCTAGCGTCGATTGGCATATGCTTTACGCTTGCGGCGGTTTTTATATTTCTTTTGGGAAAGTACATCGCAACTGCTTTTCTTCCTTTTCTCATTGCCTGGCTTATGGCATTGTTTACAAACTACGCCGCATCGGCGCTTTCCGCAAGAATCAAGCTTCCCCAAAAGCTTTGCTCGGCTGGTGTGCTTATTCTGCTTTTTCTTCTGATAGGTCTTCTTCTTTATCTCGGGATAAACCGCTTTATTGACGAGATTGAAAAATTTATCGGCAATCTGACAAAAGACGGCGTTATAACGCAAAGCCTATCCACACTTGCCAACGACCTTAACAGCATTGGTGAACGCCTGCCGTTCATAAAACACCTGAAGGAGCAGGATCACGCCGCAGGCTTTGGCAACAAACTTGACGAAATGATAACCTCGTTCCTCAAGGGCTTTGCCTCCGACCTCGGCACGGCAATGACCTCGTTTGCCGCGCGAGCTATACGCTCTCTGCCGTCAATTCTGCTCTTTATCATAATCACCGTTATTGCCTCGTTTTACTTTTCGCTTGATTTCGAAGCAATGAACCAAAGGCTTGCGCTTCTTATGCCAAAAGCAATACAAAAAAAGCTTCCACGGCTGAAGGTACAGACAAAATCGCTTGCGGCGAGGTATCTAAAAGCCTACTCCATTCTTATGGTACTGACCTTTTTCGAGCTTTTTATCGGGCTTTCTCTAATTGGTGCGGACTACGCTCTGCTGTTGGCGACGGTCATTTCTCTGCTTGACGTGCTTCCCGTTCTCGGCGTTGGCACCGTGCTTATCCCTTGGGCGGTTTTCTGTTTTTTTACCTACGACTTCGGGCGCGGGCTTGCGCTTGTGATACTTTGGGGAGTTGTCACGGTAATAAGGCAAATTGCCGAGCCCAAAATCGTTGGGGGAACTATAGGTCTGCACCCTGCGGCTACGCTTATCGGTATGTACGTGGGATTCAGGCTGTTCGGCATTGCGGGAATGTTTCTCGCCCCTGCGGCTATCATTGCCGCCAAGGCATATTTTGGAGGAAAATACGTGGTATCGGGCGCGTCGGCTCTTGACAACGGCACAAAAAAGTGATATTATAACACCGAGGTGAATTTTATGAAAATATACAAAAATATAACCGAGCTCATTGGCGGAACACCGCTTTTTGAGCCCACAAATTACGAAAAAGACAATAGGCTTTCCGCCACCTTGTTTTGCAAGCTTGAATACCTCAATCCCGCAGGAAGTGTTAAAGACCGCGCGGCGCTCTCTATGATTGAGGCGGCAGAGGCTTCGGGCGAGCTTAAGGAAGGCTCGGTAATAATCGAGCCAACAAGCGGAAACACGGGAATCGGGCTTGCGGCAATAGCGGCTTTTCGAGGATACAGGGTAATACTAACAATGCCCGAAACAATGAGTATTGAGCGCAGAAAACTGCTTGCGGCTTACGGCGCCGAGATAGTTCTCACTGAGGGAAAGCTCGGTATGCAAGGCGCGGTTGACAAGGCGAACGAGCTTGCAAGGGATATCCCCCAAAGCTTTATCCCCTCTCAGTTTGACAACAAGGAAAACGCAAACGCGCACGTAAAGACCACGGGCCCCGAAATATGGAGCGACACCGACGGAAAGATAGATATTTTCGTTGCGGGTGTTGGCACGGGCGGCACACTTACGGGCGTGGGAAGATATCTCAAATCACAGTCACCCCACGTAAAGATAATTGCGGTTGAACCAAAGGATTCTCCGCTTCTGTCCGAGGGTCGCGCGGGTGCGCACGGCATTCAAGGAATAGGCGCAAATTTCGTTCCCTCTCTGCTTGACCGCGAAATATACGACGAGGTGATAACCGTAACCAACAACGATGCGTACGCGGCGGCGCGTGCACTCGCAAGGCGCGAGGGTATTCTTGTTGGAATAAGCTCGGGTGCGGCACTCCACGCGGCAACAGAGCTTGCCAAGCGCGCGGAAAACAAGGGAAAAGTCATTGTTGCGCTTCTTCCCGACACAGGTGACAGATATTTGTCTACCCCGTTGTTTGACAATTGACAAAAACAGCCAAAAGGTGATTTATTTCGCAATAAAATGAGCCAATAGATAACTTTCTCAAAATTATTTATTAAAAATCGCAAAAAAGCATTGAATTTTACACGCAATTGTAGTATAATATTCTCGTTAAATAATTTGAAAGAAAGGAGTCCCACATTATGCAGAAAAAGCTTTGCAAGGTCGTTTACGACACAGATAACGCCACCATAGTTAAAAAGGTTACTGTCGGCAATTTCGGAGAAACCACGGGATACGAGGAAACCCTCTATCAGACACCTAACGGTCTTTATTTCGTATATGTAAACGGCGGCGAGGACTCGCCCTACACCAAAGAGGACATTATGCGTCTTTCCAAGGAAAAGGCTGAGGCTTGGCTCAAGGAACATAACTGATAAAAGTGAGGACGTCTGCAAAAGACGTCCTTATTTCATTTTCAAGCTAAACAGGAGCAAAAGATGCAATACGAACAGTACGTCAAATTTTTGAATACGATAGAGAAATTAAAGTGCAATACAAGACATTCGTGGAACTCAAACGGACGGCAGGAAAGCGTCGCCGAGCATTCGTGGCGCTTGGCGGTAATGGCAATGCTATGCCGCGACGAGTACCCCGATGCAAACATTGACAAGGTTATAAAAATGTGTCTCGTTCACGATTTCGGCGAAGCGATAACGGGCGACATTCCCGCATTCTTCAAAACCGAAGCCGACGAGGCGGAGGAAGAAAACGCCATCGACTCACTTTTAGGAATGCTTCCCGACGGCATTGCCGACGGGCTTGGCGAGCTTTTTGCCGAAATGAACGCAATGGAGACTACAGAAGCAAGATTATACAAGGCGCTTGACAATCTTGAGGCGCTTGTTTCCCACAACGAAGCCGACATATCCACCTGGTTGCCACGCGAATATAAGGACAATCTGACCTACGGCGAAAAGAATTGCGAGTTCAGCGATTGGACAAAGGGGTTAAAGGCATACATAAAATCTCAGGCGATTGAGAAAATGAAAAACGAGGGCGATCGGTGATATACAATTTCACTATAGTCACCTATACTTAATGAAAAGGGCTGAGTCAATGACTCAGCCCTTTGATTTTGTTAGTTTGCGCCGTAGAGCGCGGGGTTATAATCGAAGAAATAAGAGTTGCTTATATTCCAAATCTCTCCCTTGGGAACGATTGACTTTCCGCTTGGAGTAACGAAGGATGCATACCACTTGTTATCTCCCTGCTGCAGTCTTATCGCAAGATTGGAGTTTCCTGCCTTAACGCTGGCATCATCGATAACAAAGCCTACAAGTCCGTATAATCCCGAATAATTACCTTTGGGGTTACCGAGATACTCCACGTATCTGTTGGTTGTACTTTGACCGAGATTTACATTTACGGTTTTAGTAAGCGAAGGATCATAATCATAATCATCCGCTGTTACGTCAACGTAAAGATTCTCGCCGCCGTTAGCATCGAGAAGTCGGGCATACGCTCCTATAAGATTTGCGTCGTCGTTTACCGTAGAAGCACTCTTAAGCGCTGTGTTTATTCTGTAAACGGTTGCCATCTGCAAATAGGTATCGTCTACTCTTGGCTGATAGTCCTCCGCAAGGAACTCTACCTGCTGTTCAAGCTTGATTCCAAGAGTGTTGACAAGATATTTCTGATTGTGAAGCATTACGTCATTCTCTTCGGTATCGCAACGGTTTATAATGGTGCTCTCTATCATTTCAAAATGAGTAATACCCTCATATTTTCCCGCCTGTGTGGTATCGATACGCACACCGTCGGCAAAGAAATCTACAAACACCATATTTTCATCACCGTGGAATCCGCCGACAAAGTCCTTTGCATGTGTTCCCTTCCAGCTCTCGCTTGCGGCAAGAGATATCTCACCGGTAGCGAGAACGTCGAATATTGAACCGCCAAAGCTACCGTCACTATTCTTTTTTACAAGACTTGCGCCCACAATACGGTAAAGATCCTTGTTGTTCTGCGAATTGCTTTTACCGTTGTAATAATCATAGTCGTTAACACCCTTGTTCTCATAGGTGAAACTATACTTGATGTAATAATCACCGCTTGACTCGCTTGCCTGTACGTACGCCTCTACATTGCCGTACTTATTGCCAACCGTGGGGGCATAAACGATAACGTCAACAGCACCCTCACGTGCAAGCGCGGGAGGAGTTGTAAGCTCACCGCAGATATTCATCGTATTGATTCTTACAAAGTCGCCGCCGCTCTTCTTGACTATTTTGAAACTGTAAGTGCCCTTTGCAAGTCTTTCGGCAAGCACAAGTGTGTGGTGACCGAACTCAAGAGTTACGTTTTCCTTTGTGCGAACACCGTTAACGTAAACATCAAACTTGCTGTTTGTCGCCACCTCACCGAAGGAGTTTGTAATGTCAAGGCTGACCTCGCCCTCGCAGTTTGCGGCAAAGGCAAACTCGGCGTTAAGTCCGTTAAATTCAAGCGCGCCGTCGTTCGTATAATCAATATACTCCGTAGTGGTAAAGTTGCCCGAAAGGTGGTCTCCCATAGGTCTTACCGTCTTATGCTCGGTATCGCATATCCACTTGGTCATATTATCATCACTGAAGTCAACGTCAAGTGTAACCTCGGAGGAATAGGTCTTTACGCCGTTTACGGTCGTAAAGGGTGTTACCACAAGCTTTACGGCGTTTTCGCTCGTAACCTTTGTAATATTTGCTGTGAAGAAATAGCGGTATCCGTAATCGCGTGGATAAACAACGCGTTCAACATTATTTACCACCTCTGTTATAGAGGAGTAAACCGTATCGGTGGAAACCGTGCGCGTTTCGTTGGAAATCAAGTTGCCCTCGGTATCGTAAACCTCGATATCGAAGCCCGTGCCTCCGTAGTAGAGCATATCAAGTCCCGCAACGAGACGGATATCGCGCTCGGAGGTGGAGACCTGAACGCCGACGAACTCTGCCTTTTCGCTTTCGTCAACGTAATAAAGCTCAACGTCCTTAAGCTCAAGAGTACCTATGAAATTTTGGGGGAAGCTAACTGTTCTCAAACGAGTTTCATAAGAGTCCATTCGGTAAAGCTCAGGTCTTGAAAGCTGAACCTTGTCAGCAAGCACGATTTCACCGCTGTCATTCTTATAATAAGGAATTGTGCCGTCATATCTACAGCTTATATGTCCCGCATTGCTGTCGTAAATTATCGCAAGATTTTTCCACTCGGTCTGCGACACGGTAATTGGCGTTCCCGCCTCATCGCAAAGCACGTGTTTGTTAAGCAGCTTTATCTGTCCGAGACCTGTAACGTACAAAAGATTTTCTCCCAAATTGCTCGTGGAGCCTGCCCCGTCAACCCGTCTGAGGAAAGCGAGCTCTACGCTGGGCGAGGAGGCTGTAGCGTCCTTATGTGGAATAAATCTGAGGTTGTATTCCATTACAACCGCGCTGTCCTCAAAATAATCGGTAAGATAGATATCCGAGAACTTTTGACTGCCCGCGGTCTGCAAGTCAAATCGATAATACTTATATTCCTCACCGCTGACGGGGTCTTTATCTGTCTTTATTGAAGCATAGGTGGAGTGGGTAGTGGATAATGTGTTAAACGGCCCCGGATCCATAATACCCGATCCACCATACTTGCCGCTATCTTTCGCCGTGAAGACGTTGGGATCCATTTTGAAAATCCTTCCGCTTCTGTCGGCAAGCTCACGCTTAAGGTCAGCGTGAATGTAAAGCTCGGCTATTTCTGTGTTTGATGGGAACACAATAGCCAAATTCTCTATATCTGTATTTGCGGGCAATGTCGTCGAATAGCTTGCAACCCCCACAAACGTGCCGTCCACAAAGAGCGATGCGGTAGTAGCTGACGAGAAGGTAGCTGATACGTCGCTGAATCCGTCGCTTTCAAGAGTGCATACGGGCTGAGGCGTTTTGAGACCTCCGCTGACAACGAAATTGCCTTCCTTAAGGTAAACGAAATTAGCTTTGAGTTTGTTCACGGCAACGCCCATAAGCCAAGTATTTGCAGGAGACGTTCTGATTCTCGCCTCAACGTTGAAGCCGTCAATAGAGGTGGTGTTGGTTGCCATGGATTTAGCTAATACACCGTTGTAGTCTATCCACGCAAAGGTCTCGCCTGCGGGTATCTTAAGTACGCCGTCCTCAAGCGTTACACCCGAAGTTCTGTAGAACTGATCGCCAAGCTCGTCAATACTCTTGTAATCAGAGAAATCTATCATTGCCGAATCAGCCCAAGGCTCTGCTACAGGCTCGACAAGCTCGCACTTGACGTTCTTTATGTCAAGAGTAAACGCTTTTTTTGTTGCCTGGAAGAAACGTATTCTCTGGTCTATCGCACCAATTCTGTCTGTCAGAGCGGATGTAAATACGCCCGTAACGTTGGCAGCCTTCATTACTGCCGATATGGGGAAGCCCTCCTGAACGAAATAGGCGATTTGTCCGTTAACCATATAGGTCACGGTGGGAACGTCGCCAGTTTCATCAAAGACAAGCTTGATGGTTTTCCAAGAATCCTCTTTAAGATTATAACGGTTACCGTTTTCATCGCAGAGGTAGTTCTTTATGCTATTCTTTGTGAAGTATACCTCACCCGACGGTTCTCCAACCAAAAAGCTCTTAAACTCGTTGGTTCCGCCCTCAGGCTGACGGCGCATACCCATAATAACTGCTGTGCCGCTTGTAAAGTTAAAGTTTTTGACGGTCATCTCGGCAGAATATACCTTGCCTGCCACGTTGGGCGTAAAGAGATCGAAATATACGTCGAGATTAGTATCATCAACGTCTATTGCAGCGTAATTTCCGTTGTCTGTCTTTTTAGTCATATTACTGCTGCTCAGTTGGTTGGCATTAAGAACACCCTGGTCTCCGCCGCCTGTCTTTTGATAAGCCTTTATGTAGGCATCGCTCGGGATGATTATATCGTAAAGGCTAACCTCGTTGACAACTCCGCTCGTTGCGCTTTCGTTTACCGCAAAGCTCTTTGGAATAACGCCTTCGTACCAGATAAGGTTATCTATGGAACCGTTAAGTGTGCTTGCGCTTGCATTATCAAAGAAGGCTATACAGTCTCCAATCGTGATTCTGCTGCCTTTTGTCAGCATAACGCTGCCGGTAGCGTTTTTATTGTTGCCCCATGCGCCTGCCACAAAGCTACCGTCAGCCCTCTTGTACTGAAGCTGATAAATTGTGCCGTCTGCACTGTTATAATAGATGTGTACATCGTCAGTAATCGTACTTCCCGATTTACGTGTAAAGCTGTATACCTTTTCAAAGCCCGTAAGGTCGGGAGCCTCGGTAAGAAGACTTCTCGTATAGTTATACTCATTTATAAACGTTGCAGCCGTTGTACTGCTGAATGAAAACTCTCTTCGCTGTCCTTCATATGCGCCGACAAATTTGCCGTTTATCCAACAGGTAAGTCTGTATCTGAGATGATTTGACGGAGCACTGGCGGTAAAGTCATTTTTGCCCGCATTGCTATTGTCAACGTTTACGGAAACGGCAACGTGTGTCCATTTATCCGATGTCTTATCCTCGGCAATTACACCGGGGATTGTCTGACCCATAAAAGAAAGCTTTCCGTTATTATCCACCTGCAATACGGCAGGTATAGTAATACCGTCATACAGCTTACACAGTATAGCCTCTCCCGAATCGGTCCGGCCTTTGAAGTCAAACTCGAAGGTGTAGTTGCCTTCCTGAACAAACTGATACATATCGTCAAGGTTAAAGCGGCTTTTGGCGGCAACGTTAAGAAACTTGTTAGTATTGGTACTGTTTGTGCCAACCTTTATACCTGCGGGCGTATTATAGGAATAAGACTCACCGCCATAGGTGCCGTCAACAAGGTTGCCTACAGAACCCTCAAAGCTGTTTTCATAAAAGACGGTTCTGCCCTCTGCCGCCTCAAGCTCACGGAAGCAGATGCTGTCCAAGCCGTATTTGAAGGGCGTTGCTTTTCCGCTTGAGAAGGTGTTACGCATGAACATAACGCTAAGGTTATACTCATTTTTCTTCTCCTCACGGGAGACGGTCACCATATCGCTGTCATATACAGAATCGATAAAGGACGCGGTTCTGAGGTCATTATATAACCATACGTAGTTACCATCGTCGTTCTTTTCGTATTTCTGTACAGCCTTTGCCTCAACTATGACAGTATTGTTGATATATACCGTATAGGTCTGCGAAGCATCATAGTAAAGCACCTTGAAGCTTGTAAAGCCCGCGCCCTTATCAAGTGTATAGATTTTTTGGCTGCCTGCATAGATATCAAACTTTGTCTCGTCGGGCACCTTAACTCCGTCAACCTCTTTCGTCGCCAAAGTACCCCACAGCAAAATACTGGGCTGATTGCTGACACGGCGGAAAGAAAGCATATTCAGCATATCTCCGTCGATAATTGCGGAGGTATTTGTAACGCCGTCCCACTTGAAATCGAAATCCACCTGATAGCTGTTTCCTATGGTCTCGGATTTTCCTTCTTTGTTATAGAGGCTGATATGCATTCCGAACCAAGACTGGTTTGATTGGGATGGAACGCTTACCTCAAGATAGTTTTTCATAGTATCTGTGCGCTTTTCTATAATACCAAAGCTTCCGTTATTGTCGGAAAGCACACCCGACAAAGCGTACCCGAAAGGATTAGCCGTTGCGGGAGCACTACTGAAAACTTTTGCCATTTTTGTCCCCTTGGAAATGGTGTCGAAGTCGAGGTTGAGAATATAATCGTATTCGTCAGCCACGTCAACGTCGTCATTTTTTCTTACAGGGAGATCCTGTGCTCCCACGGGGATCACAGCCGAAGCCAACATCAAAGCGCAAAGCAACAACGCAAGACTTCTTTTGAAATTGATTTTCTTCATACTCTTTCTCCTTAAAACTTTCTCCAAAAGTACACTTTTATGGAAACGTATAATTTGGAGATTCTGTAAAAGTACACCTTTATAGAATCTCTTTTTTAGTCAAAAATTGTCCTAAAACCGGAATTTTAGGACAAAACTAAAGCAAAAAATAAGTAAGTCAGATTTCTCTAAAAGTGTACTTTTATGGAATTTGAATTTACAACATATATTATACAACATCAACAATATTTTGTCAATAGAATTTCTCAAAACAAGTAAAATCAGCAAAAAATGAGCTTGGTTGAGTTGTTGTTGCAAAAATATGGTCACCTCTAAAACTCACGCGAGGCGAGCAGCGAGGGATTTTTTCGTCAGTCTAAACAAAAATTCGCGTGCATAGTTTACCCTATGCGAAGAATTTTGGTGACGAATGACGGAAAAAGCATAGCCGATTCGTCCGATGTTGAGTTTTTAGATGTGACTATATATTACACAGACAAATTGGTGTTTGGTCGCGGAGGACCGCTTCGCTAATTTATCTTTGTCACGCATTTTCTTACATACCCAAATGGCTGACCCACAATAATGTGCCCTTGTTTATTACTTTTGGGGAACGAGGACAATATCGTCAAGGAACACGTAGCTGAGTCGTTTTTCACCGCAAATAAATTTTTATATTGTACAGCATTGCAGCTCCAAAGTCCAGTGACTTTGTAATATTTACTGCCTTCCAACACATATATTTTTACAGTTCAGTTGATTAAAAGGAGTTGTGCGGATGACAGACACACCAAAAAAATCCAAAACAAAATACGGTCTGAATGATGCCGAAGTTGAATTATCACGTGCAGAGCACGGCGGTAACCAAATGACCTCAACAAAGCGAAAAGGCTTTTGGGCGCATTTCATATCAAATCTCAACGACCCTATAATAAAAGTTCTTATAGGCGCACTTTTTATCAATATAATTTTTATTTTTAAGACTTCGGATTGGGTTGAGACAGCAGGAATTGCCATATCGGTGTTTCTTGCAACCTTTATTTCCACCCTTTCTGAATTCGGAAGTGAGAACGCTTTTGCAAGACTTAACGAGCAAAACGAAAACTACATTTGCCGAGTGAGGCGCAACGGAAAAATCTGCGAAATATGCGTCTCTGACATAGTTTGCGGCGATATCGTCCTGCTTTCGGCAGGCGACAGCATTCCTGCCGACGGATTTTTGGTTGAGGGCGAGCTTACTGTTGACCAAAGTGCAATGACGGGAGAAAGCGCCGAGGTTGAAAAGAAGCCAAAGCGCGGGGAACAGCTTTCACCATCGTCGCGCTCGGCTCTTTTGCGTGGGTGCTCGGTGCTTTCGGGAGACGGAGTGCTTGAGGTTGCCGCCGTAGGTGACAAAACCTTTATAGGCGAAATATCGCGTGAGCTACAGCAAGACACCCGCGAAAGCCCAATGAAACTGAGGCTTTCCAAGCTAGCAAAGCAAATAACATACCTCGGCTATACTGCTGCACTTCTCATCGCCGCAGTATATATTTTCAACGCCGTAGTGCTCGACAGCGGCCTGAACGCCGCAGTTATGCTTATGAAGCTGAAGGACTTTCGCTACGTCATCAAAACTCTTCTCGACGCCTTTATGCTTGCTCTTACCGTAGTTATCGTCACTGTGCCTGAAGGACTTCCACTCATGGTCTCGGTTGTTTTATCGTCCAACATAAAAAAGATGATTCGCGATATGGTTTTGGTCAAAAAACCGGTGGGGATTGAGGCGGCAGGAAGTATGAATATTCTTTTTACCGACAAGACGGGAACGCTGACGGAAGGAAATCTCAGCGTTTCATCTTTATTTACCGACAGAAGCGAGTTTACAAGTCTTTCGGAATTTAAGTGCAATTTGCCTCACGCATACGAGTTGTACCGATTAAACGCGCTTTACAACACCTCGTCAGAGCTTGAAAACGGCAAGGCGGTAGGCGGGAACTCCACCGAAAAGGCGCTCCTTAATTCCCTGCTTCCATCCGAGCAAAAAAAGGAATTCCGACTTTTTTCACGCACGCCATTTGACAGCACAAATAAAATCTCCCACGCTGAGATTGGAGCAAAAGGAAGTATAAAGCTTTTTAAGGGTGCGCCCGAAAAGCTACTTCAGCGCATTGACAACTCCTTTGACTCAAAAGGAAATATTATTCCTTTTGACAGAAGCTCATTTCACGCGCGGTTGAATTCACACACGCGCCACGGAGAAAGAGTTTTGCTTTGCGCTGTCGAAAACGCTGAATATGGAGAAAGTTGCTCATTAGCACTTGTATGCGGAATAGTTCTCTCCGACAAGCTAAGAAACGAAGCGAAAGCATCAGTTCATCTGTTAAAACAAGCAGGCATACAGGTTACAATGATCACGGGAGACAGCAAAGAAACAGCTTCAGCCATTGCACAAAAATGTGGAATATTAGGAAAAAGGTGCGATATTTGTCTAACAAGCGACGAGCTTGCAAAGCTATCCGACCACGAGCTTTCCGATATTCTTCCGCGTCTTGCAGTAGTTGCAAGAGCATTGCCGCAGGACAAAAGCCGTCTTGTAAGAATAGCTCAAGCAAAAGGGCTTGTCTGCGGAATGACGGGTGACGGAATAAACGACGCTCCCGCACTAAAGCGCGCCGACATAGGTTTTTCGATGGGCAACGGCTCACAGGTTGCCAAAGAAGCAGGCGACATTGTAATTCTCGACAACAATCTATCTTCAATCGTCAAAGCGGTACTGTACGGGCGCACCATATTCAAAAGCATTCGCAAATTTATAGTTCTTCAGCTCACCATAAACCTTTGTGCGGTAGGCGTAACTATGATTGGTCCTTTTATAGGAATTGATTCGCCTGTGACTGTAGTACAGATGCTTTGGCTGAATATAATAATGGACACTCTCGGTGGGCTTGCGTTTGCAGGTGAGCCTCCGCTTGACTCCTATATGAAAGAGCCGCCCAAACGCCGCGACGAGCCTATTCTCAACGCATATATGGTCAATCAGATACTTTTCCTCGGACTTTACACGCTTGTTTTATCACTTTTGTTTCTCAAGCACCCGTATTTCACCTCAAACTTCCGAGCAAGCACCGACGGAATATACTTACTGACAGCATTTTTTGCTTTCTTTATTTTTGCGGCGGTATTCAACTGCTTCAATGCGCGGAGTGACCGAATAAATTTCCTTGTGGGAATTACCAAAAACCGTCCGTTTACCTTTATTATGCTAATGATTTCTGTAATACAGATAGTTTTTGTCTATCTCGGAGGTAGTATCCTTCGCACAGTTCCGTTACACGCCGATGAGCTAAAGACCGCGTTATTCGCCGCGCTCGCTGTATTCCCCGCAGAATTTATAAGAAAGCTATTATGGAAGCATATAATAAAAAAACCGAGATACTAAAAAAGCAGGTCGCAATAGCGACCTGCTTAATTTTTGTCTGATTACTCAGCCTTTGCGTCCTCATCAACGAGCTTGATGATCGCCATTTCAGCGGCATCTCCTCTACGGGGACCCATCTTGAAGATCTGAGTGTAACCACCGTTGCGGTTCTCGTACTTGGGAGCGATCTCGCTAAAGAGCTTTGCTACTACCGACTCCTTGGTGATGTACGCAAGTGCGCTACGACGGCTTGCAAGAGTGTTCTTCTTGCCAAGTGTTATCATCTTTTCAGCTACCGAACGAACTTCCTTTGCTCTTGTGAGAGTGGTCTCAACCTTACCATTCTCAAGCAAGAGAGTTACAAGTCCGCGGAGCATTGCTTTTCTATGAGCAGTTGTTCTGCCAAGTTTTCTGGTTCCGGGCATTGTGATTTCCCTCCTTCTGCTATCTTTTATCTACTCGTTTGTGCACCGAGAGGATCAATCCTCTTCGGACTTAAGAGCAAGTCCGAGCGAGTGCAGCTTCTGTATTACTTCTTCAAGCGACTTCTTTCCGAGGTTTCTTACCTTGATCATATCTTCCTCGGTACGGTTGGTCAAATCTTCTACTGTGTCAATGCCTGCGCGCTTCAAGCAGTTGAAGCTACGTACAGACATGTCAAGTTCCTCAATGGTCATCTCAAGGACCTTTTCTTTCTTAACGGCCTCGCGCTCAACCATGATTTCCGCATTTCTTGCTTCGTCGGACAAGTCCACGAACAAGTTGAGATGCTCGTTGAGAATCTTGGCTCCGAGCGAAATCGCTTCCTTTGCCGAGATAGTTCCGTTTGTAAGAACCTCAAGGGTAAGCTTGTCATAGTCTGTGATGTTTCCTACACGGGTGTTCTCAACCGAATAGTTTACGTTGTAAACGGGAGTGTAGATAGAGTCAGTGTAAATCGTTCCGATAGGAGCCGAAGTTGTCTGGCCTGCCATCATTGTATGATTCTGCTTATTGCGTTCCTGGGATACGTATCCGCGGCCGTGCTCAAATGTAAGCTCCATATAGAATCTTTCATTTGCGCCGACTGTTGCTATATGATGATCGGGATTAAGGATCTCTATGTCGGAGTCCTGCTTGATGTCACCTGCGGTAACTATCTGCTCACCCGTTACATCAATTACAACCGTCTTGGGTGTATTGCAATGAAGCTTTGCCGTAATACCCTTTACGTTAAGGACGATCTCTGTTACGTCTTCCTTTACGCCGGGAATTGTGGAAAACTCGTGCAACACTCCGTCAATCTTGATACTTGTTACAGCTACTCCGGGGAGCGAGCTGAGAAGTATTCTGCGAAGAGAGTTTCCAAGGGTTATTCCGTAGCCTCTCTCAAGGGGATCTACGATGAACTTACCGCTTGTGCCGTCCTCGCTGAGGTTAACGGTCGTTATATTGGGCTTTTCTATCTCTATCATTCCAAATAATCCTCCTAAAATTTAATGGGGTTAAAAACCTTGGGATTTGGGTTTGCACCTATACTGCAGCACATTGCCGAACTAAGCAACGCCGAAATGCGCCTGCAATATCGGCATTACTTGGAATAAAGCTCGACGATAAGCTGCTCTTCGAAGGGGAAGTCGATATCTTCTCTTGCGGGAAGAGCTACTACCTTTGCTGTGAGATTGTCCTTGTTTACGTCAAGCCACTTGGGAGCTGTCTTGTCCTTGAGTGTCTCTGCGAGTGCCTTGCACTTTACCGAATCACGGAAGTTCTCTCTTACTGCGATCACGTCGCCTGCCTTAACGATGATAGAGGGAATGTTTACCTTCTTACCGTTAAGCTCGAAGTGCTCGTGAAGAACAAGCTGACGAGCTTCCTTACGGCTCTCTGCCATGCCCATTCTGTATACTACGTTGTCAAGTCTGCGCTCGATAAGTGTAAGAAGGTTCTCACCTGTCATACCCTCCTTGCGGTCTGCTTCCTTGAAGTAGTTAAGGAACTGCTTCTCGAGTACGCCGTAGTATCTCTTAGCTGCCTGCTTCTCGCGGAGCTGCTTTCCGTACTCTCTCATTTTCTTATTACCTGCGCCGTGCTGACCGGGAGCTGTTGCTCTACGATCGAGTGCGCACTTTCCAGATGTGCAACGCTCACCCTTGAGATAAAGCTTCTTGCCCTCTCTACGGCAGAGTCTGCACACAGGTCCGGTATATCTTGCCATATTCGTATTCCTCCTGTTCTAATTATACGCGTCTACGCTTAGGCGGTCTGCATCCGTTGTGAGGGATGGGAGTTACGTCCTTGATCATTGTGATCTGAAGTCCCACTGTCTCAAGTGCGCGGATTGCGGATTCACGTCCCGAACCGGGACCCTTTACGAAAACTTCAACTGTCTTAAGACCGTGCTCCATTGCTGCCTTTGCTGCAGTCTCTGCTGCGCTCTGTGCTGCGAAGGGAGTAGACTTTCTCGAACCCTTAAAGCCGAGCTCACCAGCCGAAGCCCACGAAATTGCATTTCCCTGAGCATCTGTAATGGTGATTATTGTATTGTTGAAGGTCGAACTGATATGAGCAGCGCCCTTTTCTATATTTTTACGTTCGCGGCGCTTCTTGATTACCTTCTTAGCAACCTTTGCCATTTTTATGCCCCTCCTTTATTTCTTCTTGTTAGCGATTGTCTTCGCAGGACCCTTTCTGGTTCTTGCGTTGGTCTTTGTTCTCTGTCCTCTTACGGGCAGACCCTTTCTGTGTCTGATACCGCGGTAACAGTTGATTTCAACCATTCTCTTAATGTTGAGTGCAACGTCTCTGCGAAGGTCACCCTCTACTGTGTAGGAGTTTTCGATCTCGTCACGAAGCTTTGCAACTTCCTCCTCTGTAAGATCCTTTGCACGAGTGTCGGGATTGATTCCTGTCTTTGCAAGAATATCGTTTGCGCTCTTGCGTCCGATACCGTAAATGTAGGTAAGAGCGATTTCTACGCGTTTAGCGTTCGGAATATCAACACCTGCTATACGAGCCATTTAATATTTCACCTCTCTCTGAATATTGGTAGCGATTAACCCTGCTTCTGCTTGTGCTTGGGGTTCTCGCAAATTACCATTACTTTACCTTTTCTCTTGATGATTTTGCATTTTTCGCAAATCTTCTTTACGGAAGGTTTAACTTTCATTATATTATACCATTCCTTTCTTTAGTATTGGTTTTACTTTGCACGCCAGGTTATACGGCCCTTGCTGGGGTCATATATTGACACCTCAACGGTTACCTTATCACCGGGCAATATTTTGATATAGTTCATTCTGAGCTTTCCCGAAATATGCGCTGTTACGATATATTCATTGGGAAGCTTTACCTTGAAGGTGGCGTTGGGCATTGCTTCCACAACCACGCCTTCAAATTCGATTACGTCGTCCTTCGGCAAAATTATCCCTCCATTCGATTAAAGTCCGCGTTCAACCTCGGTCAGGACAATTACGCCCTCGGAGGTTATTGCAATTGAGTTCTCATAGTGAGCTGAAAGGCTACCGTCGGCGGTCTTTACCGTCCAGCCGTCGGGCATATCCTTGACCTCACTTGTACCTATATTTACCATAGGTTCGATTGCAAGAGTCATACCGTTACAAAGTCTCACTCCGCGTCCTGCCGTTCCGTAATTGGGAACGTCGGGCGATTCGTGAAGCTCGTGACCAACTCCGTGACCGATATAACGCTTTACGACGCTGTATCCATATTCCTTGACACAGCTTTCTATTGCATTTCCGATATCGCCTATACGATTACCCGATTCAGCCTTGGCGATTCCCGCCCAAAAGCTTTTCTCGGTGGCCTCGATAAGTCTCAATGCCTCATCACTGACCTTTCCGACCGGTATCGTTCTGGCGCTGTCTCCGTGAAATCCCTTATAAAACGCTCCAACGTCTATCTTAACGATATCGCCTTCCTTAAGAACACGCTTCTTAGAGGGTATTCCGTGAATGACCTCATCGTTAATGCTTATGCACGCTGAGCCGGGAAATCCGGCATAGCCGAGGAAGGAGGGCTTAGCGCCCGATTTTTCGATGTGGTTTCTGATAGCCTTATCAATTTCAAAGGTACTTACTCCCTCACGAACCATTTCTCGCGCCACGAGCAAAGCCTCGCCCGTTATACGCCCTGCTTCCTTCATTGCCGCTATTTGAATCTGATTTTTGATCTGTATCATTTAGCTTATGCCTCAAACTTACCAAGTGCCTTATAGACAAGCGCGGTCGTATTCTCGACCTTATCCTGTCCTTCGACGTTAACAAGCAAATCTCTCTCGGCGTAGAACGCCTTAAGCGGTTCTGTCTGACTGTGATAAGTTTCCAATCTCTTTTTCACGGTCTGCGGCGCATCGTCATCTCTGATATAGAGCGACTTTCCGCACTTATCGCAAATACCGTCAACCTTGGAAGGATTATACTCGACGTGGTAAGACGCACCGCAGCCTGAGCATATCCTGCGACCGCTCATTCTTGCGACTATCGCCTCGTCTGCGACCTCGATGTTAAGCACCGCGTCGATTTTCACGTCCATCTTCTCAAGCTCCTCTGCCTGAGCGATGGTTCGCGGGAAACCGTCGAGTATAAATCCGTTCCTACACTTTTCGGATGAAAGATAATCTTTAATAATTCCGATAACAACCTCATCGGGAACAAGCTTTCCGTCGTCAATATAAGTCTTGGCGACCTTACCCAGCTCATTGCCCTCACGGATAGCTGCGCGAAGCATATCACCCGTGGAAATTGCGGGAATATTCCATTTTTCGGAAATTCTCTCTGACTGGGTACCCTTTCCGGCACCCGGAGCTCCCATCAAAATTAAATTCATTCTTTTCCTCCAAACAAGGGTCAGATATTAGTCAAGAAATCCCTTGTAGTTACGCATAGTAAGCTGCGCTTCAAGCTCACGAACGGTCTCAAGAGCGACACCGACAACGATGAGCAAGGAGTTACCTCCGAATGCAAGTCCTGCAAACTGACCGCCGAACACGATATTGATGAGCATGGGGAATCCTGCGATGAAGCAAAGGAATATAGCTCCGATAAAGGTTATGCGGCTAAGAATCTTTCTGATGAAGTCAACTGTGGGCTTACCTGTACGTACGCCGGGAATTGCTCCGCCATTGTTCTTGATATTGTTTGCAACCTCAACGGGGTCAAACGAAATCATAATATAGAAATAGGAGAATGCTACGATAAGGAGAAGATTTATAACGAGATAAATCCAAGAATCATAGCCAAGGTAGGTGTTGAGCCACTGAAGCCAAGCTGCCTTCGGGAAGAAAGCGGCGATGGTTGCAGGGATAGACACGATAGAGCTTGCGAAGATGATAGGCATAACGCCAGACATATTGATCTTGATGGGCAGGTTAGTGTTCTGACCGCCGTACATCTTACGACCAACAACTCTCTTCGCGTACTGAATCGGGATTCTTCTCTCCGAGTTCGTTACAAGAACGACAAGGATTACTATTGCAAGTGTAATAACAATAGATACAACACCGAGTACGATGCCCACAGCAATGTGATAGCTGTCGCTCGTGATCATATTCCAAAGACCCGAAACAACGGCGGGACCTCTGGAGATGATGTTTGCGAAAAGGATGATTGAAATACCGTTTCCGATACCCATATCATTGATCTTTTCAGCCAACCACATAATAAGCGATGCGCCTGCGCAGAAGCAAGCAACGATAACTATCTTTTCGAATACGCCAACGCCCTCAACGAGGAAGCCGTTTGCTTCGAGAAGCTTCATATAACCATAGCTGGTTACGAGAGCAAGAGCAACAGTAACGAATCTTGTGATCGCGCTGATCTTCTTGCGTCCCTCTTCGCCTTCCTTAGACAGTCTTTCGAGTGCGGGAATAGCAATAGTTAGAAGCTGAATTACGATAGATGCTGTGATATAGGGGCTGACCGAAAGAGCGAACAATGTCGCCTGAGAAAGAGCGCCACCCGAGATGAAGTTAAGATAGTCGAACATTCCGCCGAATACGGTGGAGAAGGACTCAATAACCTCAGGATTTACGTAAGGTACGGGGATACATGCGCCCAAGCGATACAGGAGGACGATAAGCAATGTGAAGAGGAGCTTACTCTTAAGTTCCGGGACCTTCCAAGCATTTTTTAACGTCTGAAACATCCTATACCACCTCAGCCTTTCCTCCTGCTGCCTCAATCTTTTCCTTTGCAGATGCAGAGAAGATTGCTGCCTTTACAGTTAATTTCTTGGTGATCTCTCCGTTGCCAAGAACCTTAAGTCCGTCCATAGCCTTGCGGATGATCTTCTTCTCAAGAAGTGCATTGATGTCTACAACTGCACCGTCCTCAAAAGCGTTAAGCTTTTCTACGTTAACAGTTGCGTAATTTGTTGCGAATACGTTTGTGAAGCCTCTCTTAGGAAGCTTTCTGTACAAAGGAAGCTGTCCGCCCTCAAAGCCGGGTCTTACGCCGCCGCCGGAGCGAGCATTCTGTCCCTTGTGACCC
This sequence comes from Eubacteriales bacterium, assembly GCA_045128735.1. Classification (GTDB taxonomy): domain Bacteria; phylum Bacillota; class Clostridia; order Oscillospirales; family CAG-272; genus RGIG8775. Next base: position 64,642 of record JBGVRT010000089.1, read on the forward strand.
TTACCTGCGGTCTTTCCGTTACCGGAACCGGGTCCTCTACCTTTGCGCCATGCAGCCTTTGCGGAGCCTGCAGCGGGTGAAAGTTCATTAAGTTTCATTGTGCCGCCTCCTTATACGTTTTCTACTTTTACAAGGTGAGAAACCACCTTGATCTTACCTGCGAGTACAGCGTCGTCCTTATGAACGTTGCTGTCGCCAAGCTTTACGAGACCGAGTGACTTAGCAGTAGCAATCTGGTTAGGCTTGCAACCGATAAGGCTCTTTATAAGTGTAACCTTCTTCATAATTGCTACCTCCTTAACCCTTTACCTGCTCTACGCTGATATCACGGATCTTAGCAACCTCTTCTGCCGTACGAAGTGCACGGAGACCCTCCATCGTTGCCTTAACAACGTTAGTGGGGTTGTTGGAACGGAGGCACTTTGCACGGATATTCTTGATACCTGCGAGCTCAAGCACTGCTCTTACTTTACCACCTGCGATGATACCTGTACCGGGTGCAGCGGGCTTAAGAAGCACCTTGCCTGCGCCAAACTCGCCAAGGATCTCGTGGGGAATTGTTGTACCCTTAAGGGATACTTCGATCATATTCTTCTTTGCGTCCTCAATACCCTTGCGGATTGCTTCGGGTACTTCGGCTGCCTTTCCAAGTCCTACGCCAACGTGACCATTCTCATCACCAACTACCATGATAGCTGCGAATCTTGCGATACGACCACCTTTAACGGTCTTGGAAACACGGTTAAGGGCAACGAGCTGCTCTTTGAGATCAAGCTCTGCCGGATTAAACTTTTTTGCCATGTTTTTTCTCCTTAAATTTGTTCAATACATACTGTTGAACAGTGTACAAACCGGACTAATCGACAAGCGATTAGAACTTAAGGCCGCCCTCGCGAGCGCCGTCAGCCAACTCCGATACACGTCCGTGATAAAGATAGCCGCCTCTGTCGAATACGACTTCGGTGATACCCTTTGCTGCTGCTCTCTCGGCAATCTTCTTACCTACAAGCTTTGCAGCTTCCTTGTTGCCGCCATTACCCTCGAAATCCTTTTCAAGAGTCGAAGCGGAAACCAATGTTACGCCTGCAACGTCGTCGATAACCTGCGCACTGATATTCGCATTAGAGCGATATACAGCGAGACGGGGACGCTCTGCAGTTCCGGAAATCTTAGCTCTGATCTTCTTGTGTCTCTTAAGACGTACAAGATTACTATCTTTTCTTGAAACCATTTGTGTCCACTCCTTTCATTATTTACCGGTCTTACCGGCCTTGCGGCGAACGTACTCATCAGAGTACTTAACACCCTTACCATGATAAGGCTCGGGGGGTCTCTTGCCTCTGATTACCGCAGCGATCTGTCCGACCACCTGCTTATTGTAACCCTTGATTACAATTGTGTTGGGGTTGGGAACGTCGAAGGAAATTCCGTCGGGCTCTGCGATGCAGAACTTATCCTGAGGAATACCGTTTACAAGAGAGTGACCAAGGAAGAGCTGAAGTGTCTTGCCCTGCTTAACAACCTTGTAACCTACACCAACTACCTCGAGGGTCTTTGTGTAGCCGTTTGTAACGCCCTCTACCATGTTAGCAAGAAGTGCGCGGGTGAGACCGTGAAGGCTTCTGTTCTCCTTCTCGTCGTTAGGACGGGTAACAGTAAGCTCGCCGTTCTCAAGAGCGATCTTCATATTGCTGTTAAATGTTTCTGTAAGTGTTCCGAGAGGTCCCTTAACAGTTACGACGTTTCCGTCGGCAATTGTTACGGTAACGTTCGCGGGAACAGCTATAGGCATTCTACCAATTCTTGACATATTTCTATACCTCCCGCTTTAATTACCAAACAAATGCAAGCACTTCGCCGCCTACCTTAAGGCTGCGTGCTTTCTTGTCTGTCATGATACCCTTGGATGTTGACACGATCGCTACGCCAAGGCCGTTCATAACCTTAGGCATATCCTCATATCCGGCATAGATACGAAGACCGGGCTTGGAGATACGGCGGATGCCGCGGATAACCTTCTGCTTACCTTCCATATACTTAAGAGTGATACGGATGATACCCTGGTTACCGTTATCTACGATCTGGTAGCCCTTTACATAACCCTCTTCAACAAGAATGTCTGCGATAGACTTCTTCATGTTGGACGCCGGAATGTCAACTGTGGAATGCTTTGCGTTGTTAGCATTTCTGATTCGTGTGAGCATGTCGGCAATTACGTCTGACATTTGCATAATTTTAATCCTCCTATATGCAAGTAATTTAATCTTGCTGCCGAAATCTTCTCGGCGGCATATCAGCGGTTAAGCCTTGCACCTTTTGGTGCTTGGCTTCCTTCTGATAGTTGGAGCGGTCTTTCGACCAAAATTTATTGTTGCGGCTTTCGCCGTAAACAATCTTACCAGCTTGCCTTCTTTACGCCGGGAATCTCGCCCTTATAAGCAAGCTCACGGAAGCAAATACGGCAGATACCGAATTTACGGAGATAAGCGTGGGGACGTCCGCAGATCTTGCATCTGTTGTACTCACGTGTGGAGAACTTCTGTGCCTTCTGCTGCTTCAAAATCATAGCTTTCTTTGCCATTACCTGTTACCTCCAATTAGTTTGCAAAGGGAGCGCCCATAAGTGTAAGGAGCTCTTTTGCTTCTTCGTCGGTGTTTGCGGTTGTTACGAAACAGATGTCCATACCGCGGATCTTATCAACCTTATCGTACTCGATTTCAGGGAAAATAAGCTGCTCTTTAAGACCGAGCGCGTAGTTTCCTCTGCCGTCGAATGCGTTGGGGTTAATACCCTTAAAGTCACGAACTCTGGGAAGTGCGAAGTTGAAAAGTCTGTCTACAAACTCATACATCTTGTCGCCTCTGAGTGTAACCTTTACACCGATCTTCATTCCCTCACGAAGCTTGAAGTTAGCTACCGACTTCTTTGCGTAAGTGGGAACTGCCTTCTGACCTGCGATAAGAGAAATATCGTTAATAACGCTGTCAATTGCCTTGGAGTTATCCTTTGCGTCGCCAACACCAACATTGATAACGATCTTATCAAGCTTGGGAATCTGCATTACGCTGGTATACTCGAACTTCTTCATAAGGGCGGGAGCAACCTCGGCCTTGTACATATCTCTAAGTCTTGCCATAGTTTACTACCTCCTTATATTTCGGGATAGCCGCACTTCTTGTGCATAGCTATACGAACCTTTTTGCCGTTATCAAGAACCTTAGAACCGATTCTTGCAGCCTTGCCGCACTTGGGGCAAGCGATTGCAACCTTGCAAGCGTAAACTGCTGCATTTGTATCAACAATTCCGCCTGTCTCGCCCTGTCTGCGAGCCTTAACGTGCTTATGAACTCCGTTAACGCCCTCAACGATAACCTTGCCTTCCTTGGGGGAAACTGCGATTACCTTATGAGCTGTTGCTTTTTCTTCATACTTACCTGTAAGAAGTATTACGTTATCACCTGTTTTAATTTTCATCGTGCGTTACCTCCTTACAGTACTTCGGGAGCGAGAGAGAGGATCTTAAGGTAGTCCTTCTCACGAAGCTCTCTTGCCACAGGGCCAAATATACGGGTTCCTCTGGGCGTCTTATCTTCTCTGATGATTACCGCTGCGTTCTCGTCAAACTTGATGTAAGAACCGTCTGCACGCTTAAGACCGTGTACGCTTCTTACGATAACAGCCTTGACTACTTCGCCCTTCTTAACAACTCCGCCGGGAGCAGCCTTCTTTACGCAGGCTACTACTACGTCGCCAATGTTTGCGTATCTACGGCCTGTACCGCCAAGTACGCGAATGCACATAAGCTCTTTTGCTCCGGTGTTGTCGGCAACCTTCATTAATGTTTGTTGCTGTATCACTTTTGCGTTCCTCCTATTTCAATACGATTTTTGACGTATTTACTGTTTTCGCATTATTGTGTTATTACTTAGCCTTTTCGATGATCTCGACAACGCGCCATCTCTTTGTCTTAGAGAGAGGTCTTGTCTCCATGATCTTAACCTTGTCGCCTACGCCGCACTCGTTGTTGTCGTCCTGTGCGTGTACCTTCAAGGTGTGCTTAATGATCTTACCATAAACAGGATGCTTTACGTTATCCTCGATAGCTACGACAACTGTCTTGTCCATCTTATCGCTGACAACCATGCCCACTCTGGTTTTTCTAAGTGCTCTTTCTTCTGTCATGACTTATCCTCCTTATGCGTTCTTCTCGCGAAGAATCGTCATTACGCGTGCGATATCCTTCTTGACATCTGCAATTCTGTGCGGATTTTCAAGCTGGTTGATCGCGTGCTGAAAGCGGAGGTTGAAAAGCTCGCTCTTAAGCTCCTTGAGCTTTGCTTCCAGCTCTTCTGCGGACATTTTTCTGATTTCTATTGTCTTCACAGCTTAGCCCTCCCCGTTTTCTTCTTTACAAACAAACTTGCACTTGATGGGAAGCTTGTGCGATGCAAGACGCATAGCTTCCTTTGCAACCTCGGGTGCAACGTCAGCCATCTCGAACATAATGCGTCCGGGCTTAACTACTGCTACCCAATACTCAGGCGAACCCTTACCGGAACCCATACGTGTTTCTGCAGGCTTCTCAGTGATAGGCTTGTCGGGGAATATCTTGATCCAAACACGACCGCCACGGCGAGTATATCTTGTCATCGCGATACGGGCTGCTTCGATCTGGTTGCTTGTGATCCACGCGGGCTCAAGTGCAACGAGACCGTAGGTTCCGTTTGTAAGCGTATTTCCGCGGGATGCTTTTCCTTTAAGTCTGCCGCGCTGTACACGACGGAACTTAACTCTCTTAGGCATTAACATTTCTGCGTCCTCCTTCTCTCGGAGTTCTATCGTTTCTGTTATTGCCGCGTCTCTCGCCGTTGCGATTGTCTCTGCGGAAATTCTTGCGATCCTTGTTATCGCGAGGAGCGCGCTCGGACGTTCTGTTTACTTCAGAGAGAACCTCTCCTCTGTAAATCCATACCTTAACGCCGATCTTTCCGTAGGTTGTGTCAGCTTCCCAGAAACCGTACTCGATATCTGCTCTGATGGTCTGAAGCGGGATTGTACCCTCGTGGTAGTGCTCTGTCTTAGCGATCTCGGCACCTGCAAGGCGTCCGCTACAGCTGATCTTGATACCCTTTGCACCAAGTCTCATTGTGTTACGGAGAGCCATCTTCATTGCTCTTCTGTAAGAGGTACGCTTCTCAAGCTGAGATGCGATGTTCTCTGCAACGAGCTGTGCATTGAGGTCGGGCTGCTTTACCTCGACAACGTTTACGTTTACGGGCATACCAACCATCTTCTCGAGGGTTGCTTTATACTTGTCGATCTCAGCGCCGCCACGTCCGATTACAAGGCCGGGCTTTGCGCAGTGAATGAACACTCTTACTCTGTGTCCGTCACGCTCGATCTCGATCTTAGGAACGCCAGCTTCCTTGAGCTCGTTCTTAAGATACTTTCTGATGTTATAGTCGGAGACAAGAGTATCGCCGAAGGTTTCGTCCTTTGCGAACCATCTTGAATCCCAGTTTTTAATTACGCCGACGCGCAGGCCGTGCGGATTAACTTTCTGACCCATTTTAGCTACCTCCCTCTCTTAGTCTCTTTCTTTAACAACCATTGTCACGTGGCTTGTTCTCTTAAGGATTCTGTCTGCGCTTCCCTTTGCTCTGGGCATTACTCTCTTGAGAGTAGGACCGGGGCATACGAAGCACTCGGAGACATAAAGCTTAGAGGGGTCCATGTGAAAATTGTTTTCTGCATTTGCAACTGCGCTGCCGAGGAGCTTGATAAGATACTCGGATGCGCTCTTGTGTGTGTTCTTGAGAATTCCCATCGCAACACCGGCGTCCTTACCTCTGATGAGGTCGAGAACGATCTTTACCTTGCGAGGAGAAATTCTTGCATACTTAAGATATGCCTTTGCTTCCATTTCTTAATTCCTCCCTTGCTTATTTACCGTTGTTGGATGTCTTGGAACCTGCATGTCCCTTGAATGTTCTTGTGGGCGCAAACTCACCGAGCTTGTGTCCTACCATATCCTCGGTTACGTAAACCGGAACGTGCTTTCTTCCGTCGTGAACAGCGATCGTATGACCGACAAATTCCGGGAATATGGTCGACGCACGAGACCATGTCTTAAGAACTTTCTTTTCGTTCTTTTCGTTCATGGCACAGATGCGAGCGTAGAGCTTCTCCTCTACGAAAGGTGCTTTTTTAAGGCTTCTGCTCATTTTATATTCCCTCCTTATTTAGCGTTTCTGCGTTTTACGATGAACTTGTCTGTTCTTGCCTTCTTGTTTCTTGTCTTATAACCAAGAGCAGGCTTACCCCAAGGTGTAACAGGCGAAGGACGACCGATAGGCGACTTACCTTCACCACCACCGTGCGGGTGATCGCAGGGGTTCATTACGGAACCGCGTACTGTGGGACGAATGCCAAGGTGTCTGGTCTTACCTGCCTTACCGAGCTTAACTGTGTCGTGCTCGATATTGCCGACCTGACCGATAGATGCCTTGCACTCAAGACGAATAATTCTAACCTCGCCCGAGGGAAGTCTTACCTGAGCAACGCCGTTCTCCTTAGCGATAAGCTGTGCAAATGCGCCTGCGGAACGAACGAGCTGTGCGCCCTTACCGGGGTAAAGCTCAACGTTGTGGATCATCGTACCAACGGGGATGTTTGCGATAGGAAGAGTGTTACCGGGCTTGATATCAGCCTCGGCACCGGAGTAAACAACGTCTCCGTCCTTGAGACCAACGGGAGCGATGATGTAGCTCTTGTCGCCGTTCTCATTCTCAAGAAGTGCGATGTACGCGCTTCTGTTGGGGTCGTACTCAACACCGATTACCTTTGCGGGCGACTCGTTGTCGCGCTTGAAGTCGATGATTCTGTACTTAACCTTGTTTCCGCCGCCGTGATGACGAACTGTGATCTTACCGTAGCTGTTACGGCCGGCGTGCTTCTTCTTGATAACTATGAGGCTCTTCTCGGGAGAGAACTTGGTGATCTCGTCAAAAGACGGAACAGCCATATGTCTTCTCGAGGGAGTCGTAGGCTTATACTTAATTGTAGGCATTTCTTTAACCTCCTACTTAGTTGAGGCCTTCGAAGAACTCGATGGTCTTGGAATCGGGCTTAAGAGTAACTATTGCCTTCTTCCACTCGGATGTGTATCCGAAGTGTACGCCGAGTCTCTTGGGCTTCTTCTTCATATTGATTGTGTTTACGCAGAGAACCTCTACCTTGAACATCTCCTCAACTGCGTGAGCGATGTCAGCCTTTGTAGCGTCCTTAGCAACCTCGAAGGTGTACTTCTTCTCTGCGATTCCATCCATACTTGCCTCTGTGATAATGGGCTTGATGATAACATCCTGAATCATTTTCATTATGCAAATACCTCCTCAAGCTTTTCAACAGCAGCCTTGGAAACGATAAGCTTTTCTGCATTGAGAATATCGTATACGTTGATTGTGCTGTAAATCGATGTTACAACTCCGGGAATGTTCGCACTGCTCTTAACTACGAAGTTATCAACCTCGGGAAGAACGATGAGCGACTTCTTCTCTGCGCCGAGAGCACCAAGCATATTGACGATTGTCTTTGTCTTGTACTCTGTGCACTTGATGTCATCAACAACGATAAGGTTTCCTTCAGCAACCTTGGCAGAAAGAGCGCTGTAAAGAGCAACTCTCTTTGTCTTCTTGTTCATTGCGATGCGGTAATCTCTGGGCTTAGGGCCAAGAGCGATACCACCGTGTGTCCACTGGGGCGAACGTGTCGAACCCTGACGAGCTCTACCTGTTCCCTTCTGTCTCCAGGGCTTTCTGCCACCGCCCGATACCTCGGAGCGAGTGAGAGTGGACTGTGTACCCTGTCTCTGATTCATAAGGTAAGTTCTGACAGCTGCGTGGAGAACTGCACCCTTGATTTCTGCGCCGAATATTACGTCAGACAATGCGATCTCGCCGACCTCTTTGCCCGCCATATCAAATACTTTTACGTTTGGCATTGTGTATGTCCTCCTTTCGCTTACGCTTTAACCGAGTCACGGATGAACACGATACCGTTCTTTGCACCGGGAATTGCACCCTTAACAGCGATGATGTTCTTTTCCGCATCGATCTTTACAACCTTAAGATTAAGCACAGTAACCTGCTCATTACCATACTGTCCGGCCATCTTCTTGTTCTTGAAGATTCTCGCAGGGTCGATAACACCCATAGAACCCGACTGACGGTGGATAGGACCAACGCCGTGAGTAGCGCAGAGCTTGTGAAGATTCCATCTCTTGATCGCACCTGTGTAACCACGTCCCTTTGTCATACCTGTAATGTCGACCTTGTCGCCTGCGGCGAAGGTTTCGGCTGTGATGACATCGCCGACGTTGAGAGCGGAGCAATCGTCAAGGCGGAACTCCTTAAGATGCTTCTTGAAAGCAACTCCTGCCTTATTAAAGTGACCGATCTCAGCCTTTGTCATGTGCTTTTCCTTAGCGTCTACGAAACCAAGCTGAACAGCTTCGTAACCGTCGTTTTCAGCAGTCTTCTTCTGTGTTACTACACAGGGACCTGCTGCGATTACCGTTACCGGGATGACGTTTCCGATCTCATCAAAGATCTGAGTCATACCGATTTTCTTACCGATAATACCCTTTTTCATTTTGTTTTCCTCCTGTAGGTTATTGGTTGACGCTTTGAATTTCTCCCGAAGGAGCTACGCCAACGTGACCGACAAAATCCGTTGCTATGCAACGATGCCGTACTTGATAACGACTTTTTGCGATGTTTTAACGAGTGCTTGATTATATTTTAACTTCAATTTCCACACCGGCGGGAAGCTCGATGTTCATAAGAGCGTCCACAACCTTCTGAGAGGGCTTGATGATATCAACAAGTCTCTTGTGTGTGTGCAATTCGAACTGCTCGCGGCTATCCTTATACTTGTGTACCGCACGAAGGATCGTGATGATCTCCTTCTCGGTAGGAAGCGGGATAGGACCCGATACAGTAGCGCCGTTTCTCTTTGCTACCTCAACAACCTTCTCAGCTGCAGCGTCGATGATTGTGTGATCGTAGCTCTTGAGTTTAACTCTGATCTTTTCCTTTACTGCCATATTACGTTACCTCCTTTTAGATTCACCACACATACCCGGCAAGCCATCGCAGACTTGCGTATATATAATGTAGCGTTTTGTGGGGGCGAATTGCTCAACACTCTTTCACGTGTTTCTTGCATCTCCCAAAAAATCAGGAATTTGACGCACATCAGCATCTGTGAACCAAACTCCGTAGGGATTTCCAAGTCCCACCCGTCAGACATTTTACAATTCTGTCGCCCGTTTAATCGGACATACTCCACAAGAATTACCTGCTACAGACGTCTCCGCAGCAGCAACCTCTTGCTTCATCGCATATCAAGCTCTGCTATTATATCATATTTTTCTCAAGATTGCAAGATTTTTAACGAATTTTGTTTAGTAGAACATTGAAGAATTTTTATCCTTGTTTTTGTGCATAATACACAAAACAGCAAACAGTGCCCCTTTGTTAGGAGCACTGTGAAAAATATTATATTTATCTTTTTCTGCCTGCTCGGGTTGCGTTAAGCACCGTAAGAACCGCGGTTCCCACGTCCGCAATTATGGCAAGCCCAAGTGACGGATAGGCAAACAAGCCCACGAAAACCACAGCAAGTTTTACTCCAAGCGAAAGCCAAATGTTTTGCTCCGCTATTTTTACGGTATCCTTTGCAACCTGCACCATATCGTTTATTCTTGCAAGATTATCGTCAACTATCACTACGTCGGCACTTTCAACAGTAAGCGTCGAGCCGCTTCCCATAGCTATACCCACGTCAGCTCGGGCGATCGCCGCCGAGTCGTTAAGTCCATCACCGCAAAAAGCTACGGTCTTTTCGGGGTGAGCCTTTTTCTCCTCACGGTATATAGTGTTAAACCGTTCGAGCTTTTCATCGGGCTTAAGTTCGGAATAATATTCATCAACGCCCACAACGTCAGCCACGTGCTTTACTGCGCCTGCGGTGTCACCGCTCATTATTGCCACGCGTACAACACCGTTACCGCGAAGCGCTGAGACCTCACCCAGCGCGTTATCCTTGACCTTAGCTGAAAACAGGAGCGCGCCGCAGAATTTTCCGTCAAGCGCCGCGTATATGGCACTCTGATCGGTTCCAGACACCTTTACGCCAAGCTCAGCCATAAGCTTACGATTTCCGAAAGCCGCCGTCCGACCGCCAACAGCACACACTATGCCTCTGCCGCCTATAACTTTAACACCCTCGGCTTTGTAATGCGATGAGGCGGTATATTTTTCACAGAAGGATTTTGCAGAAGCGTGAGGACTTTTAAGAAGTGCCGCTTTTGACATATCAAGCAATTGCTTTTCAGATATCGGAGACTCGGCTCCCATTTTTACACCGATAAAATCGGGAGTTGCTGAGGTAAGCGTACCCGTTTTATCAAAAACCACTGCACCGAGAAGCGACGCATTGTCAATAACTTGACCGCCTCTGAAAACTATTCCGCGGCCTGCCGCACGTCCTATACCCGAGAAATATGCAAGCGGAACCGAAAGCACCAAAGCGCAAGGACAAGACGCGACAAGCACAACAAGCGCAGAACGGAACGCATCCCCCACGCTATCCTTAACAAAAAGACCGATGGCAAAAACAGCCAGAGCAACAGCAAACGCAATAGGCGTGAATATTTCCGCGAAGCGCGTTATCTTCTTTTCAGTGGGCGCTTTTTGTTTTGCTGCAAGGTCAACCGCCTTTTTCAACTTGCTTGCGGTGGAATTTTCATAAATCTCGGTCACTCTGACCATCAAAGCCCCCGAAATAAGAGCAATTCCCGAAAGACAGACGTCCCCCACGTTTAACTCGCGAGGAATGCTCTCCCCCGTAACCGCCGAGGTGTCGGCGTATCCGCTTCCGTCAACCACAACGCCGTCAAGAGCGATTCGGTCTCCCACTCTCACAGATATTACGTCGCCTACTTTAGCCTTTGAGGCAGGGACAGTTTTTGAAGCGCCGTCACAAACCACGGTGACGTTTTCCTCGGTTATCTCTATAAGCTGAGAAATGTTTTTCTTGGAGCGGCTGTAGGCTTCGCCGGAAACAGTTTCGCCAAGTGAATAGAGATACATAACCGCCGCGGCATCGGCAAATTCTCCAAGAGCCACCGCCCCTATTGTCGCCACACACATCAGAGTGAATTCTGTGAAAAATCTCTTCCTTATTATGTTATTATACGCACCGAGCCACGCTTCCCTGCCAAAAAGCAAATAAACCACTGCAGCACAGGGAATAGAAACCCACAAAGAAAGCTGTTGAAGCTCCCCGAGAAAAGCCAGAAGCAACAGCAGAGCGCCCAATATATAATATAGGATGACTTTTTTCGTCAGACCGCCGCTGTGCTCACATCCGCAAGAGCAAGAATCGCGGTCATGAGAGCAAGCACACCCCGATTCTTGTCCGTGGCTATGCTCGTGGTTATGCTCGTGATTATGTTTGTGCTCGTGGTCGTGCGAACATCCGCATTTTTCTCCATTATTGTGGTTGTGTTTTTTGTTGTCATGCCAATTACAACAACATTTATTTTCATTTGTATGTTTATCGTTCATTATTTACTCCTCCCTCTTATTCCTCGCAAACGTGCATCTCCGCCATATCCATCACAAGCCTTACGTGCTCATCGGCAAGCGAATAAACTTGATTTTTGCCACTCCGCGCCACCCTTACAAGGTCGGCGCGTTTAAGTATGGCAAGCTGATGCGAAACCGCCGATTGACTCATCTCAACACGCTCGCTTATGTGCATAACGCATTTTGAACCGTCGAAAAGCGAAAAAAGAATCTTCAGCCGCGTTTCATCGGCAAGCACCTTGAAAAATCCCGCCATATCGGTCAACGCCTTAAAATCTATCTGTGTTTGTTTTTTAATATGTTGCATAGCGCCTCCGTTATATGAATTGTTGTTCATATGAACATTTTATCATATGATTTGAAATTTGTCAAGATGAAATAAAAAAATTTATTTTGTACACACCTAATTAACAATTTTGAGGTATAATTATTATATATATAAATTACTGGAAAGAGACATATTATGGATACGAATAAAAAAATCAAAATCTACGCGTGTACCGCCATAGGGCTTGCAGTTCTCATAACTGCTTTGAGAACGCTGTGTCTTTTCTTCTCATACGACGTTGAAACGGGATATTTCAACCCTTCCCCTCTCAACACTATAACAAATATTTTAGTTGCTCTCGCAATTATCGGAGCCGCTTCTGCAAGATTCATTTTTCAAAAGGACTCACTCTGCACAGAGCTTTGTCCCAAGCATCCGATTTTCAGACTCAGCTCACTGTGCTCGGCGTTAATCACGATACTTGCCGCGGCGTATATATCCACCTCAGGCACATTGGGAACACTCGGCAAGATAGCTCTTGTGTTCACTGTGATTTCAACAGCATTTTACGCATTAGGCGTGGTTGCAAAAAACAAACTCGATATTTACAGAGCATTTTTATCCATAGCTTGCATCGTTGCATACATCGCTGTTCTCGCCTCGCTTTACTTTAATATGAACGTCGCAATGAACAGTCCGCACAAGATATTCGGAAGTTTTGCTCTTATGTCATCTATGCTACTTATACTTTGCGAAACGCGCATATATCTCGGTGTTTCTATGCCTCGCGCTCACATCGCGTTTTCTGCGCTGACCGTTGTTTTCGGATTTTCCCAGTCTTTAAGTTCCTTCACGTATATTTTGTCAGGCGTCTCGCAGTTTGCAGCCACCCCCGTGGTGCTCGGAAACTTGGGGTATGTGATTCTGCTCTTGGCGGTATCGGTATACGCTACGGCAAGATGCTTTGCGTTCAAAGTTGCAACGGGCTCAAGCGAAACCGAAACAAAGGAGAACGAAAATGGCATGTAAAGTCTACAAGCTTGGCTCACTTCCAAGCTACAAATACGTTGTAATAATTTCGGTATATAAAGGATCGCTTGTTCTCAGCAAGCATAATCTTCGCATAAGCTGGGAAACACAGGGCGGTCACATTGAAGAAGGCGAAACCCCGCTCGAAGCGGCAAAACGCGAGCTTTACGAAGAATCGGGGGCGGTTGAGTATACCATTCGTCCCATATTCGACTACCGTTCGGGTGACAAGGACAACTATGCTGACGGTCAGGTGTTTTTCGCAGAGATAACAAAATTTGAGCCTATCCCCGAAAGAAGCGAAATGCGCGACATCGGGTTCTTCGACCACCTTACCACCTGCCTCACGTACAAGGATATAACCCCCGTCCTTATTGAAACAGCCAACAAGCTGAAGATCACAAACATAAAAATTAAAAAATAAATAAGAAAATTTGAAAAAGCTCTTGACAAATCCGCAATTCCGTGGTATACTCTGTAAAGTGTTTTGCTTTACACAGTATTTTTGTACCACGGAAGGTTTGAAAAGATGTTTGAAAAAAACCTCAGACTTGCCAGCTTGCTTGATTTTTATGGCGAGGTACTGAGCCAAAGAAAGCAGGAAGTGCTCTCTTTGTATTACAACGAGGATCTTTCGCTTGCCGAAATAGCCGATGAGATCGGAATTTCAAGACAGGGCGTAAGAGATCTCATCAAAAAAGCCGAAGAGGAGCTGATCTTTCTTGAGGATAAGCTCGGACTTCAAAAAAAGCTCTATGAGGCACTTGAGCAAAGCGACAGAATTTTCGAGCTTATGAACAGGGAAAATGCATCGGAGGAGCTTACCTCTCAGATGCGGAATTTGGTACAGATACTGAAAAAGTAATACATTATATGAAAGGCAGGTGCTTATATGTTCCAAAGCTTAAGCGATAAGCTGAACAACGCCTTCAAGAAATTCAGAAGCAAGGGCAAGCTCACCGAGGCAGACGTCAAGACGGGTATGCGGGAAATCAAGCTCGCGTTGCTTGAGGCTGACGTTAACTTCAAGGTAGTAAAGGACTTTATAAACACCGTATCGGCTCGCGCGGTCGGAAGCGACGTTCTTGAGTCGCTGGTTCCCGCACAGCAGATCGTTAAAATAGTAAACGAGGAGCTGACCAACCTTATGGGCGGCTCTCAGGCAAAGCTGACCATTTCGCCCAAGCCCCCCACGGTAGTTATGATGGTAGGTCTCCAGGGCGCAGGTAAAACAACGCATGCCGCAAAGCTCGCGGGGCTTTACAAGGGTCAGGGCAAAAATCCTCTGCTCGTCGCCTGCGACGTATACCGTCCCGCGGCTATCAAACAGCTTGAGATAGTCGGTGAAACACTTGGAATCCCCGTATTTTCTATGGGAACCGATGTATCCCCCGTAAAAATCGCCACTGAAGGCGTTAAGTACGCCGAGAAAAAAGGCTATGATATGGTCTTTGTCGATACCGCAGGCCGTCTGCACATCGACGAAGAGCTTATGGAGGAGCTTAAGAAGATAAAAGCCGAGGTCAAGCCCACCGAAATACTGCTGACTATCGACGCAATGATAGGTCAGGACGCGGTAAACGTTGCAGAGACCTTCAACGAGCTTCTCGACGTTACGGGAGTTATCCTCACAAAGCTTGACGGTGACACCCGAGGAGGAGCGGCACTTTCTGTAAAATACGTAACGGGTAAGCCCATAAAATTCATAGGTACGGGTGAAAAGCTCGACAAGATCGAGCCTTTCCATCCCGACCGAATGGCATCGAGAATTCTCGGTATGGGCGACGTTCTTACTCTTATAGAGAAAGCCGAGCAGGCTTTCGACGAGAAAAAGGCGGCTGAGCTTGAACAAAAAATAAGACAGCAGACCTTCACTCTTGACGATTATCTCGACCAATTCGCACAGCTCAAAAATATGGGCAGTATGGAACAGCTTGCGGGAATGATTCCGGGTATGAACCAAGCGGCACTCAAGGACGCAAAGTTCGACGAAAAGGTGCTTGCAAGGCAGGAAGCGATAATCAAGTCAATGACCAAGCTTGAACGCGAAAAGCCCGAAATTCTTGCGGCATCGAGAAAGATCCGCATTGCCAAGGGCAGCGGTACAACGGTTGAGGAGGTCAACAGACTTCTGAAGCAATTTGAACAGATAAGAAAGCTGATGAAGGAATTTTCCAACCCCTCAAAGCTTTCGAAATTTGCAAAAGGCAGGATGAAAATGCCGTTCTGACGGCTTTTTATAAATAAGTAAAAAATTTTTTAATTTACATTTTGGAGGAACTTAAAAATGGTAAAAATCAGACTTAAGAGAATCGGTGCAAAGAAGGCTCCCTTCTACCGCGTTGTAGTTGCAGACAGCCGCTACCCCAGAAACGGTAGATTTATCGAGGAGATCGGTACCTACAATCCCCTTGCAGAGCCCGCTGAAATCAGCATCGACGGCGAGAAGGCAAAGGCTTGGATCGGCAAGGGCGCACAGCCCACAGAGACCGTAAAGGCTCTTCTTAAGAAGTCCGGTATCGTTGACTGATAAGTAAACGGAGACCTGAGATGGCAGATTTGAAAGCAACCTTAACAGACATTGCCAAGGCAATTGTCGACAGTCCCGACGAGGTTAAGGTGTCCCAGACAGAGGACGACAATACCATAACCTTGGTATTAAGCGTTGCACCCGACGATATGGGTATGGTTATCGGTAAGCACGGAAAGATTGCAAAGGCCATTCGCTCACTTATCAAGGCTGCAGCAGGAAATACAAGCAAAAAGGTAAACGTTGAAATCAAATAAGTTTACAAAGGGATTTAAGGAGCTGTAATAAAAACAGCTCCTTTATTTTAAGTATGAAAAACACCTACGAAATACTTTTGAGTAACGGAGTACAACCTTCACTTCTTAAAGACAGCGACGCCAACAGCTTTGAGCTTTTTTGCCGACAAGCTGAGAACGGCTCTGCAGAGTTCGAGGCTTTCGCCGTCAAGTGCCGCGAATATATGGACAAAACCGACGCGCAGTTTGCAAAAGCAGTCGGCAAGGCAATAGCTATATTAAAAAGTGCTACCGACCTGCTTGAGAGTGTATGCTCCACAGTATCCGACTCACTGTTCTCGGCTTTTTCTTCCGATTCGGGTGAATTGTGGGAAAAGCATTGCAAAACGGCGGTTGCGCTTCAAGCAAAGGCTTCAGAGTTGAGCGCGCTCCCCCCTTTATTTCATCCCAACAACAGTGAGACGCATCACTTGTCCACCGAGCTTTTGTTGCGTAAAATCGCGATTTCGGAGTACTCGGCAAGCGGCGAACACCTTAATCGTTTTAACCATCTTTCAGTCGAGCTAAAGGACTTTGAAAATGAGCAAGAAGCAAGATTTTCAAAAGCGGCTGAGCTTATTCAAACGGCTGTAAAAAAGATGTCCGAGCTTACCGCAGAGACAGAACGCGCCGCGAAATCCGGCTCAAAGCAGAGATTCGATTCGGCGGTGCGCGGGCAAATGACGTTGCTTCACGACGTTTCACAAGTGTTTACTGAAATTTGAGAATCAGAGGAGCAAAAAAATGGCAAAATACAAATACCTGTTTTTTGACCTTGACGGAACCCTCACGGACTCCGCCGAGGGTATTATAAACTCCATAGTATACGCCCTTGAAAAATTCGGCATCAAGGTGGAGGACAGAGAGCCGCTCAGAGTTTTCCTCGGTCCCCCTCTCGTCGATGCCTTTATGAAGTTTTACGGTTTTACCGAAGAAAACGCCCACAAGGCGGTTGAGTATTACCGCGAGCGATTCAGAAATATCGGCATATTCGAAAACAGAGTGTATGACGGGATCCCCGAATTGCTCGGCACGCTGAAAAAGTTGGACTACAAGCTTATAGTAGCAACCTCCAAGCCCGAAGCCTTTGCCACGCGAATAGCCGACCACTTTGACCTTACAAAATATTTCGACCTCATCGCGGGCGCAACCTTTGACGGCAAAATCAGTACCAAATCAGAGGTAATAGCCTACGCCCTTGAAAGCTTTGGAGTCAAGGACAAAAACGAGGTCGTTATGATTGGCGACAGACACCACGACACCGAGGGTGCCGCAAAAATGGGAATAGACTCGATAGGAGTCCTCTACGGCTACGGCGACCGCGAGGAGCTTGAAAGCACGGGAGCAACCTACATAGCCGAAACAGTCGGCGATATTTTGAAAATCCTTAAATAGACATAGAAAGGTCGGTGATAACAGTGCACGAATTTTTTGAAAACAACCACGAAAGACTAAACAGCTTACTTGACAGTCGAAGTTATCACGAATTTGCAAGGCTTATCGACCAAGCCAACCCCGTAGACGTGGCAGAATATATCGACACGCTCACAGACAGCAGGCTTATTACAGTTTTCAGACTGCTGAAAAAAGACGTTGCGGCAGAGGTCTTTGCCGAACTCGGAACCACTGCACGCGAGAAAATTATTCTTACCACCGCCGACAGCGACCTGGCAGTCATAATTGACGGTCTTTTCGTTGACGACGCGGTTGACCTGCTTGAAGAGCTTCCCGCAAGTATGGTAAAGCGTATCCTGCGCTCCGCAAAGCCAGAAACCCGCGCGCTTATAAATAAATTTTTAAGCTATGAGGACGGCTCGGCAGGAAGCGTTATGACCGCCGAATATATTGACTTAAAGAAGAATATGACCGTGGCGCAGGCAATAAACCGTATAAGAAAAACGGGTGTAAATAAAGAAACGGTCTATACCGCATTCGTTATCGACAGCTCCCGCAAATTAGAGGGCATAGTGTCGCTGAAGGACCTGCTTTTTGCCGACGAAAACGAGCTTATAGAAAATATTATGGTGGGCGATGTTAAACGGGTCACCACGTCTGATGACAGACAGGATGCCGTCGCGCTTATCGCTAAATACGACCTGCTTTCGCTCCCCGTAGTGGATAAAGAGGACCGTCTGGTCGGTCTTATAACTGTAGACGATGCTCTTGACGTCATTACAGAAGAAGCGTTTGAGGACATCGAAGTTATGGCGGCTATCTCGCCCACGGCTAAGCCCTATATGGAAACATCTACGTTCGAGACTTGGAAAAAACGTATTCCATGGCTACTCTTGCTTATGATATCCTCCGCGCTTTCGGGCGGAATCATCTCGCACTACGAAAACGCCCTCGGAACTTACGTTATTCTCACCTCGTTTATCCCTATGCTTATGGGCTCGGGCGGTAACGCCGGCGGACAGTCGTCGGTTACCGTAATAAGAGGAATTTCACTTGGCGAAATTGACTTCAAGGATATCTTCAAGGTCATTTTCAAGGAGTTTAAGGTATCTCTCCTTTGCGCGGTAACAATGTGCGTGGCAAACTTTGTGAAGGTTATGTTCGTTGACCTCCACGCCTCCTTTACCCTTGAAAATCTCACCCTCGCCGCCATAGTCAGCCTTACGCTGTTCTGTACGGTGGTGGCTGCAAAAATAATCGGTGCTTCCCTGCCCCTGGTTGTAAAACGCCTCGGACTTGACCCCGCGGTTATGGCAAGCCCCTTTATAACAACAATAGTTGATGCAATATCACTTGTAATTTACTTCCGCTTTGCCTCGGCGTTACTTGGAATATGATAAAAGGCTGTCATTTGACAGCCTTTTTGTCTATTTGCCGCAACGACCGTTTTTGGGGTTACAGCCGCAACCGTTCTGCCACATAAAATCGGGGTTACAGCCCTTGTCAAAGCTCATATTGCAAGCGTAGAAATTTGGCTTTGGCGAAAGCTCCTGCGCCCGCGCAAGTGACTCTGCAAATCTCTGATAGTGCACCACCTCACGTTCACGAAGGAACTTTATGGGGTCGCGCACATCGGGATCATCGATAAGGCGAAGCAAATTGTCGTAGGTTACGCGCGCCTTTTGCTCTGTTACTATCACGTATTCGCAACAAAAATCAAGGTTTGTAAAAGTGTGATAAATCCTTATTTTACAATGGGTTTCTGCACTTTTCGGCTAACCCGTTTTTCAGAAATTCCAATGGATTTCAATGGGCACGTTTCGAGTGCCTTCAATACGCTTTCCGACCATGATTTTGTCGATCAAAATCTCTACCATTTCCCGTGTCAGATGCTCCACATTGACGTACTGCTCAATGAGTTCGCGTCGGTTATCGCCTACGGCAATTTTGATGTCAATCTCCGTAATTTGCTTTTGACATTCCAACACCTGCGATTCCAGCCGTTCCTTTTGCGATGTGAAGTCCTTTGACAATTCTACGAAATCTGCTTCACAAATCAGCCCCTTGACTTTATCAAGATAGAGGTCGCGTATACCTTTGGAAAATTGATTTATCTTCACTTGGTAGCTTGAAATTTCATCTTGAATTTCTTGTTTGCGCTCCGTCAGATCGGCGCATAACTGTACCTTACGCTCTAACTCGTCCATATCAAGATATTCGGCATTGAGTCGTTTCAATTCTGCGATAACCAACCGTTCCAACTTATCCACCGAGATAAACGCGCCCTCGCAAGCCCCTTTGGAGTAGTGTCTGCTGGGGCATTGCAGAAAGTGCCTGCCACCTGATTTTGAAGAACGCATCATATATCCACAGGATGCGCAACGCACCTTCTTGGCAAAAAGTCCTATCGTGCCGACCTTGAACGGCTTTGCTCGCTCACCAATCATTTTCTGCACCATGTCCCACAAAGCGCGGTCAATAATCGGCTCGTGTGTGCCTTCCACCCGAAACCATTGCTCTTTGGGGCGTGGACGGTTAATAGATGTTTTGTAGGAAATGCTTTCGTATTTGCCTTGCACCAGATTGCCGATGTAGGTCTCGTTGGTCAACATATCCGAAATTGCAAAGTATTTCCACAGCGTACTGTTTTTGCTCGGCGGCAGCTTGAATCGTAATCCCTGCATCCGTTTGTACTCGGTGGGATTGGGAATTCCTCGGTCATTGAGTATCCGCGCGATTGCGGTCTTACCGTAGCCCTGCGAGAACAGGCTAAACACCTCTCTCACCACGGCGGCGGCTTCCTCGTCGATGATCAAATGACCTTTGAGGTCGGGATCTTTTTTGTACCCGTAAAGCGCGAACGAGCCAATGTGAAAGCCGTTCTTGCGGCGACTGTCAAGAGCAGATTTTATACTGTCTGACATATCCTCCAGATACCACTCGTTGACAAGTCCGTTGATCTGGCGGCTTTTTTTGTTGCCCTTGTTGGCGGTGTCGGCGTTGTCAACGATGCTGACGAACCGTATGCCCCAAATGGGAAACAAACCGTGTATGTACCTCTCAACCAACTCAAGCTCACGGGTAAAACGTGATTGCGTCTTGCAAAGGATAATATCAAATTTTCTCGCCTGTGCATCGGCAAGCAACCGCCTGAATTCGGGACGGTTGCGGTCAGAGCCTGCATAGTCGTCGTCGCTGTAAATGCCGTAGAGCTCCCAGCCCATTCTGTCGGCGTAGTCGCGAAGCATCACTTTCTGATTCTGAATACTACCCGAATCGTCGGTGGCGTTCTGCTTGTTTTTATCCTCCTCGGACAGTCTGCAATATATAGCTACTTTTTCATTCATGTTCTTGTCTCCTTCCGGGCAAGAACATACTGTTTCCTCCAAATGTATTATAACACATTTTATGATATTTTGTCATACATTTGCAGATTTTTTTGTTTTTTTTCTTTGCTCCATTTTCGAAATTAATTCTATCCATATTTGAGTGTAGATCTCCTTGGTTAGTTTTTCGTTTTTGTAAACGCTGGTAGTATGTTCTTGCCTTTTTGCCAAAATGCTGTCTCCTTTCGCTATTAGGTCGATATGTGGCCATCAATAGTATATTATTATAGATATAATGCATATTGCGTATATATTCATATTAGATGTCAGGGTATGGTCGTATAATTTTTCAGTTCGTGCGTTTGATGTATTTGTTTTCTTCGATTCTTGCGATCCAAAGGTCAGCAGTTGCTTTCCAATTGGGCATACAATCCCAACCTCTTTTTGCGTTATATGCATGGAATTTATCTGCTTCTTTGGCAGCATTCTCGTCCAACCATTCTTTAAAGTACTTATACACCTCTGTCCCCGAAGGTGCCTCGCCTGTTGTAGTAGTAATATCCTCATCTAAGCTACACTTCTCTGGACTTACCTGCGCGTCCATTGGGTATACCACTGGGTCGTCACTTGGTATCCCCAATATATCAGACCACGCATAAGAGCCATTTTCCGTGATTTTAAGCGCTGATTTTTCCTTAGTATAGATGGATGGTTTGTATCGGTCATTTCGGATACGATTATGTATTGGCCAATGACATATCGCTACGATTCCGCTTGCAAAAGGAATAATAAATCGTTTTGTTACCAGCATTTTAAGGTCATCATCGGAAGCACATATCATCCTTTGCACTTTTTTGGGGTTGTTAATTAGACCGTCATCGTCTGCCCGCATTGCCAGGTGAAAGTATAACGCCTGCGTGGATAAAGGCATATCGATGAAGGCATCACTGTCGATTATTTTAATTGCGAACATTCTACGTTCAGCCATCGTGTATCACCTCTTTCTTCATTTATTATTATTATTGTGTAAGATAGGTGTGAATTTTGGCTTTTTGGCGAGGCGTATGAGCATTGTATTTTCACTTTTCTACTTAATGTACAAAAAGAGGTTGCATGGTTTGTGCACTTTAACAAATGATTGCTATAAATGCAAAAGCCAAGGTCAATCAATGACCTTGGCTTTAGTTTTTTATTAGCATATTACTTTCAATTACTTAATAGGGCGCAAATGAGACCCATGTAAAATGAATATCGTAAAAAAACGCCCTCGCAAATATATGCGAGGGCAAATCTTATTTCATTTCTTTAATCAAATTCATAACCAGATCCAACTTGTCATTGCTCAAGCTTTTGGAAAGCTCAATAAGTTGATTTAGCTTCGTGGGATTGGTAGATTCGGTGTCAAAAAATTCCTGCGGGGTTATTCCAAGATAATCGCAAATATAAAAGAATACGGTCATAGATGGAAGATTAACCCCATTTTCTATATTGTTAATATATCCAGCACTTTGACCAAGAGACAAACTCATGTCACGGGCAGAAACGCCCCTACTCATTCTCAATTCAACAAGGCGTTTGATAAAAGATTCTTTCTCCATAGCAATCTCCATTTCACTGTAGAATTATATCCTTCTGTATATAATTGTACTACACACCATGTGAAAAAATATAAGGTTATTTTAGCTATTACTATTGACATTGATGAAATAATTAGATATAATTATAACAGGATATATTTTATCTAAATAATTTAAAAAGGACGGATTAAGAATGAATAGTTCGGCTCAAATTTGTTTACCAAAACGCTTCAAGATATCTTTGTGTTGGATCGTGGCACTATTTTTCGTTATACTGGGAATCTTAACTTATGTTGCGATAGATTCAAGTGGCTCAGGGAGTTTTGAGGAGATATTTTTTATTGCAATTATAATACCGATAATCAGTTTAGTTTTTTCATTTCAGATAATCGGTGCAATTTACGGTATTCCCCTTGCTTTTAGATTTGCATGGGAAACAGTTTATATCTGGTCACTTATACTCGCCATTATCGTTTTCTATATAGGTGGCAGCTTCGGGTGGTTGTTTTTACTTGTTACGCTCATTAAAGATTATAATGAGTATCGAAAAATAAAAAGCGAATTCGCCATAGAAAAAGAAAAGACCGATTTAAAAATCAAGATAAAGAGGATAGCGCTTCTTTGTATTTGCGCAATATTACTGTTCTTTTTAGGAATTGGACTGGGATATGCGGGTAATGGGGGTTTTTCAAATGTTCTTTACTCGTCACACGACAAGCAATCTTTGGAAATGTTCGAGTTTGAACGTAACGGTGACGGATACACGATTTGGGCAAAAGATGATAATCTTTCCGGTGATGTTGTAATTCCCGAAACTTTCAAGAAAAAACCAATAACAGAAATTTCAGAATACGCATTTTCAAATTGTGATAACATAGATAGTATTACAATGCCGGATACCATCATATCAATTGGAAAATATGCGTTCAAAAACTGTACCGGTATTACAGAGATTAAATTATCTTCAAATTTGGAAACAATAGGTATTGGAGCATTTATCAATTGCGTAAGTCTGACGTCCATTGAAATCCCTGATTCAGTATACGAAATAGAAACAGATTTCTGGGGCACAAAAACTTTTGAAGGCTGCAATGCTTTAAAAGTTGTGCGTCTCGGAAAGGGAATTACAAATATCAAATATAAAATCTTTGATGAGTGTTCAGCTCTTGATAGTATTTATGTGACATCAATGTTGGCAGGTGTCGAAAATTTTGCATTTTCAGACTGTGTTTCGTTGAAAAACATCTACTTTACTGGTAGTGTTGAGCAATGGCAAAATGTCGTATTAGGTGACAAAGCCTTTTTTGAACACCAATATGATATTACAGTTCATTGCACGGACGGTGAAATAATAATAGAAAAATAAAAATATCCCGAGGTAATTGAAGTGACCTGAATGGAGTTCACTTCAATCCTCGGTTTTTTTCTGTTATTTGTATATGTCATCTTACATAATAAGAATAGAGATATATACAAGAAAGGAGAAGAAAAATAAAAATGCTGAAGCCTGCTGGTTATAGCTTGCGTATGGCAAGGTATAACCAGCTATAGGGGAAAGTGTTACCGATGCTTCCGCACAGGTCAGTGCGGAAGATCCGCCTAGCTCGGCTGTGTGTTAGTTTGCACATAAGGAAATTGAGCCATTGACAGTTTAACATATGGGTGGTATCCAACCACGGTTTTATGCCAAACAGGAACCGTTATGCGACAAAATTCCATTGAAAAATCTATGTGGAATTTTGTCGTATATAAGAAATATACTATTTTATAATTACTTCGCCACGCAAATCATGTTTTGATATTGGACCCACATCAAAATATCTGCTGTCTTTGCTGTTATTGCGATTATCGCCCAATAAGAAATATTCATTATCCGCAAGTATAAGTGGTTCAAATGCTGTGCCTGCAAAATCAATAGGCTCGTCGCAGACATCAATAATGGAGGTGCCGTCAATATAAACGGCGCCATTTTTTATTTGTATTGTTTCTCCGGGGAGCCCGATAATTCTTTTTATCATTAGTTCGTTGCTTGTCTTAACAATGACGATTGAAAAACGCTCATACGAAGGGGATAGTTTGTTTACAAAGACAATCTGATGTGAGTGGTATGTGGGCTTCATTGAATCGCCTATGATGAACACAGGCTCAATAAACCATACTTTCAAGATAAAAAGAACAGCGAAGAGCATAGCAATTATAATTATCAATTTTGGTTTGAATTTTATGTGGATCATCAAATTCTCCTGTAATGGAATTTTGTCGTATAACCGAATAAAAGGCCAAAGCCGCCACGCTTGCGTGGCGGCTTTTTTCTACCCTAATGTGGGAGAATCAATATGAAAAGGAGAAGAAGATTCGGCATTCCGCCTCATCTGTATATATTATAGCATATTTTTTGATGGCTGTCAAATCAAAAAACTTTTGCACAAAGATTTTTTGGGGAAATCTGTGAACAAAATGTAAATGTTTTTAGAGAAGAAGATTCAAAGTCGAGATGTTATAAGGAATTCCGCCAAAATTTCAAAAATTAATGTGTACAAAAATGTTTTTTGGGCTCTCATCTTCCATAATAACAGTAGAAGAGCAAAAAGTTAAATTTGTTTTTGTTATGCTTTGATAAAAACAACTATTAGGCTAGGCCATCTTTCATAATAGTTTTAGAAGGTAAAAAGCCTTGTAAATAAATTAAAAGCTTAGGAGGAATACAATGTACACACCCAAAATTCACAATCTAAACATGAAATGGTATTGGCGCGAGAAGCTCGAATATGAAGAATTTGAGTTACTTGCCGCAGCTTTTACCCCGGAAGAGCAATATGATCTCGGGTTGCTTGCCGTTGAATTGCACGCAACGGCTACGTTGGATGATATGCTTGAGTTGGCTGAGGTAGGCAAGAATGAATTTGTTGAATTTGCGTGCTTAAGCAGTGAGGAAGTTGAGAGGTTCAGTTCTAACAATTTTTCGGCGTTCGAGCGTGCCCAGATTGCCTATATGCTTTGCATGTATGTATATCATAAGGATAGACTTAACTGGTGTCAGGTCTGTCTTAGACCTTATTATAAGGCAGGAGATATACATATGCTCTGTGATAAATGCATGGGTGAAATAAATAAACTGCGACCTAACCAAAAAAATTTTTAGTGAGGAGGCATTATATGCCGAGAGTAAAAAAACAAACAATTACGCAACAGATAATGCAGGAAGTTATCGCAACGCAAAAGGAGAGGTCGCACGACCTCTCCCGAAAGCAATATATTCGTGATGCCAAGCGCTTTGTGAAATATTGCCGGGAGCATTTTGATAGCAAAACCTTTGGAGATTGCAGGGCGCATATTCAGGACTATAGCGATTTTATGCAAAAATCAGGCTATAAGGCGTCGACAATCCACACTTACCTTGCCGGCGTTTGTGCGGTGTTTGGCGTGGATTTGGGTGACATTTCAAAACCGATTCGTCACGTTTCTGACTATACAAGAGGGCGTGGTGGCGCAAAGAGTGTTGATAATCTTTCCGATTCCAAATGGTCATACATAGTGGACTTTCAACGCGTTGTCGGTATACGGCGAGACGAACTTTACAGACTTAAGGGAAAGGATATTGAAACAGATGAAAGCGGATATTTGTGCGTTGTTGTAAGGCGCGGCAAAGGTGGAAAAATGCAACTTCAACGAATTGACGGCGGCAAGGAAAATTTTATTGCTGAATATTTCAGCAAGGTTGCCCCGGAGGAATTTGTGTTTGATAGGAAATTACTTAATAACGATTTGAATTTCCATGCCTTGCGCGCAGAGTGTGCAAAAGAATATTATTTCGAGCAGTTGAAAAGACTTGAAAGCGATCCCGATTATGCCCGAAAGCTTGAAACCGAAATAAGGGCGAGGTGGAATCGGTTTAATTTGCAACGTAACGGAAAGGCTCGCCCAATTCCTCAAAATGAAATAAGCGGACGCTATTTCTTGCGGGGTAAAACCCGAGAGTTCGCTATCAACAAGGGACTTCCTACCTCTTATAACAAACTCGCGCTTCTCGCCACCTCAATTTTTAAGCTTTCACACTGGCGTAACGACGTCACTGTGGGAAGCTATATGTTGATATCATAATATTAGAAAAAGCCGTCGCCAAAAGGCTACGGCTTCTATATTACGACTGATAGTCATATGGATACAAAAACTCCTTAGGAACATCGGGACGATCACTTCCCGCGGGAAAAAGATGGCTGTTGATGGAGAGATATCTCTCGTAATGACAGCAACACACAAGGTATGTAAGCAGCTCTTCAGCCTCACCATAGATGGGCTGAGACATCCAAAAGTGCATCGCCTCGTCACTTACCCCGATAAAAGCCTTGAACTCTTCCATTTCGATCTTGGCCACCGCCAGTTTGTTCTCTAGAAATTCCTCTTGCTCAATCTTATCGGCTAGTGCGCCCATCTTGTATTGTGTGTCCTCAGACAGCACGCGATATACGAGATATCGTTCGTGGTGAGTTATGCGCTCCCACCTAAAAAGTTTTCTGTTCAAGCTATGAACCCTTAAATTGTAATCTGTCATGTCTATGACCTCCCTAAAAATAATTTCGGATCTTTTTGGTGATCCTCTAATCCTATTATGGAGGATAGACTTGTATTTTATCTGTTTTTTATTTTTATGACGAAAATATTAAGAATTTTTTATTTTAAAACAGAATAGCTAGTATGGAGTAACAGTATGTTCTTGCCGTTTGTCTTTTGAAATTGTGGGCTTTTTAATTTGGCGTTGTTCTTATGTGATAGCAGCGTGGCAAAATTTGTATCTTTTGCCGAGTGCGGAGAATCCTTGTTTTACAAGGATTTTGGGTGCTTTTTCAACAGAACTTGTTTTTTCGTTATAGCAGCATCTGCCGCAAGGTCCTCGTGGAGGTCGGCGAAGACGTCGCCCTTGACCGCGTAGCTTGCCGCGTTGTAGGGGAATCCCGATGCCGCCGCGGTATACACGCCTGCGGTATGGTCAACGAAATATTTGTCGAAGCCCGCCTCCTTTATCTGCTTCTCGCTCATGTTTTTTGTAAGCTGATAAAGTATCGCTCCCACCATTTCAAGATGGGCAAGCTCTTCGGTGCCCACGTCTGTAAGCATACCGATTATCTGTCCGTCGGGCATTGAAAAGCGCTGATTGAGATATCTCATCGACGCGCCAAGCTCACCGTCGGGACCGCCAAGCTGACTGACTATGATTGATGCATAGGCAGGGTTCGGATTAGCAATTTTTACAGGATATTGAAGCTTTTTCTCATAGACCCACATTATCTTTTCTCCTCCCAATCACAAGCGTTTTCCCAAGGCCAAGGATGCTTTATCCAGTTCCAGCTCTCGCCGTTCATATCCGCCCCGGCGGTAAGCGGTCCGTAGGCTTCCTCGTATAGCGCGGTCAGCTTTTTAAGCTCATCGTTGTACTTGCGGAAGTATCGGATCGCCATTTTATTGTTTGGGTGAGAGTCGAGGTAAAGATTGAGCTCGTGCACGGTAAAGGCGAGCTCGCGGACTTTCAACAGCATTTTTTCATTTTCCATACAGGAACGTGAATTCAGCATTTCTTACCTCCGTCCGACGCCAAAAACGGCAGGTCAAGCTCGGCAAAAATCGTTCCGTGTGCAAGCCCCGTCGCAGGGTCGTTGATATTTCTGAAGATCTGCTCTGCCGCGTATACCATAGCAAGTGGGTAGCCGCTAAGCCCCACGCCCTCCTCGGGCGGCAGCTCGTTGCCGCGGCAATCGAACAGAGAATGAATATCTCCGTTCATATTGTTGATGTCAAAATTCATAGAAGATCACACTTTCTCGTTTAGTTGGGCTCTGCCCTACTACATATTATGACATTTTTCGAAAAAATGTGTAAAAAAAAGTCCCGCTGCGTGCGGGACTTTCACAATCAGAAAAACATACCGTTTATATATAGGTCGGAGAAGAGTTTATGGGTGGAGAGCTCGAGAGTTTTAGCGGCAGCGGCAAGTTTTTTGCTCGTTTCTCTGAGGTCGGAGTTGAGCAAGAGCATTGATGCGCCTGCAAGGGCGGCGTTTCCTACGTTTACTGTTTTTTCAGTAACGCCCTCGGGCAAAAGTCCTATTTTTTCGGCGTTCTCCATATTAAGGTAGTTTCCGAAGCCGCCTGCCACGTACACTGTATCAAGATCTGACACCGCAATATTTTCCTCACTTACAAGGGTTTGCATTCCCGCGCAAATCGCGCTTTTTGCAAGCTGTACCATACGGATATCGTTCTGTGTCAGCAATACGGGATCAATAACTGTTACCGCATCATCTTCCATAAATCCTGTTTCGTCAACCGTCTCGTTTTCAAGCATACACGCCACGGCATCAACAAGTCCGCTCCCGCAGATTCCTACAGCCTCACCCTCGCCTATAACGTGGGTGGAAAGCTCACCATCAGAAATCCACACCTTGTCTATTGCGCCAGCCTCGCCTCTCATCCCCATAGAGATACCCACGCCCTCAAAGGCAGGACCTGCGGCGGTTGAACAGGTAGAAAGGCTACTGCCGTTCCACAGCGCCATTTCGCCATTTGTTCCTATATCCACAAGCAGGGCGCTTTCCTTTTTATAAAGGTCGGTGGCAATTACCGCACAGGTGATGTCCGCGCCGACAAAGGCAGACATACAGTACGGCAGGTAAACGTTTACGTGGGCTTTAAGGCTTGAAAGCTCGAGCTCGGATGCCGAAAAGCTCTCACCGAAAAGCCTTTTGGCTTCGAAGGGTGCGTGGGAAAGAGGCTCAACCGATTCCTTGGTAAGCAAGCAAAGCATAACGGTATTTCCCGTTATCACCGAACCGTCTATTTCCCCGCAGTCCACCTTAGCCGAGTCGGCAAGCTCTGAAATCAGCCCGTCTATTGCTCCTCTCACCGACTTGGCAAGAGCGTCAACGTTTCCCTTAAGTGCAGATTCGATCCTTGAAACCACGTCCGCCCCCCACTCGGATTGCGGATTAAGGCGAGCCGCGCTACAAAGCAGCTCTCCACGGTTATTATAGAGCCGTGAGGCAATAGTGGTTGTACCGATATCCACCGCAACACCGTACTTTGTGAACTCAGGCTTAAGCGATGTATCAACCGAAACGCCGTCAGTCACAATTTGAGCGCATTTATTTCCATAAAAGTTTTCTATTTCGCAATCACCGACAGCACACGTAAGACAAGAAAGTCTCACGCCGCGTGCAATTTCGTCCTCACCGAGCAACGCGCGCTCGGAGTCGGTTACAGGTGAAACCTCGCCGCTTTTTACAATTATTTTGCATTTTCCGCATTTTCCGTGACCTCCGCAAGGCTTTTCACCGCTGATTATCTCGGAAAGGCGAAGCCCTGCGTCTGCGCGCAGGGCTATTCCGCCTACCTTAACGTTAATTTCGTTACTCATATCGTTCACCGTCCAAAGAAAACAGTACCGCGCCGAAATAGGTGACGGTATCGGCGCCGTTTATGTACTTCATTTCAGCCGCCTTAGCAAGCTGTGACACGTTTATTCCGTACGTCTCAAGCGAAGCAATCGCAAGATTCGGAAATCGGCAGGGCTGCTCGTCGCGCTTTGCGCAGGTAGGGCAAACACCACATCCGCCCGAGCCGAGATGCAGGGATTTTTTTGTGCCGAGTTTATCAAATTTTTCGCGGATATTTCGGGTTATTTTATAGCTTTTCTTTTTCGCGCTTACCATTCCCTCAAAGTCAAAGCTATCTTCAAGCTCAAACACAGTCTGATAGACAAGCGCGTAATCGTACTTTGCTATCTCGCCCATAAGCAGATCAATATCTCCCACGTCGGGCGGACACATCCAGCATTTACCGTAAATTCCGCAGGAATTTGCCTCACACATATCACGAAAACGTCGGTCTGTCTCTATTTTTTCGGTTTTGATAACGTTAGCCTTAAACGCACCGCATTCAAGCGGAAGCGCCGTCAGCTTTTCAAGCATTTCATTTTTCATAATATTCGTTTGATGCTTCAAAGAACGCGTCGATATTCTCCCACGGGGTCATCGGGGGCATATCGCATCCCGACGAAAGAACGAAGTTAGGATACTTTGCACAACGCTCAAGGAGCGCGAGAGTTTCGATTCTTACAGTCTCGGGATTGCCCATTCTGAGAACACCCGCAGGGTCTACGTTACCCATTACCACGGTATCGGCGGAAACCTTGGCTATAATATCGGTCTCCATATCCACCGCATTTCCGAAGTGATATGCCGCACAGCCCGTAGAAAGGATAGAGTCAAGCATAAGGGGCACGTTATCACCGCAGTTGTGATATATAACCGCAAATTCATCCTCCTGCACAGCGTCAACTATGCGCTTGACGTAGGGCGAGGAGAACTCCTCCTCAAGCGAGGGAGAAAGCAAGCCCGCAACAGGCTCAGCCATAACGATTCCGTTTGCCCCCACAGCCTTATACGCCTTGGCGTACTCCACAAGGAAATCGGTAACCTTATCAAGCACAAGATGAACCATATCGGGGTCATCGTAGCAATCGATCATTATTTCCGAAACGTCAAGAAGCCTTGCAGCAAGCGAGAAGGGTCCTATCATTCCCGCAAGAATGGGGCGGTCGGTTATCTTCTCGGACGCCTTCTTTATTGCATCGATATAAAGCGAGGTGCGTCCGCTTCCAACGGCTGGAACTTCAAGTGCCTCAGCTTCGTCCATATCGTTTATAAGTCTTCCCTGCACCGTGGGAACTTCATCGTCAGACACGCAAATTTCGGCACCGAAGCACTCTGCCTCAACCGAAAGATCCATAAAGCTGACCGATGCGGAAGAATCTGTCTTTTCAGCTACCGCAAGCATTCCTTTAGCCTGAAGCTCGCTGTCGGAGATAAGCTCTCTGACGGTAATTCCAAGCAAGCTTATGCAGGGAAAGGAGAGAACGGGCATAGGCTTTTTTGCCTTTACTCCCTTCATTCCCTCTATCCAATTTTTCATATTGTATTTCATAGTATACTCTCCAAAAATTATGAGTAATAGAAGCTGTATTTCTCCATGGCGTCCATAAGTGCTTTTACATTTTCAAGCGGTACTCCGGGATACAAGCCGTAGATCATACACAAGCCGCCCTCGGGGGTGGCTATTTTGGAAACCTCCTCACGAATAAGCGCATCGATCTGCTCGGGCGTGCCGTGGGGCGTTATATTTTGTCTGTCTATATCAAGCTCAACGCAGACCTTGCCGCGGAATTTTTCGGCTATCCAATCAATTCCGTTTACCAAATCCTGAAGATTGACAACCTCAACGCCGCTGTCAACTATATCGTCAACAAGGGTTCGGATATCGCCGTCAGAATGCATATGGATAGGTATACCCGCGTCGCGCGCAGGCTGCATTATTTTCTGATATGCGGGCTTGATATAACGCTTGAACATATCGGGCCAAAGCATTGGTCCGAGCTGCATTCCCAAGTCCTCGGGATAGCCCATTGAGGCGCAACCGCCGTCGATAAATTTTTTCACAAGCGCAAGATTGAACTCGGTAAGCTGTTCTATAAGCTCGTCAAGCAAAGGCTCTTCGTCCATCATATCGAAAAGCAGATTGTCGTATCCGCGCAGGTCGCAAAGTTGAAGGAAGGTGTGTCCGTGGCGCAGAGTACCGCGAAAGCTTCTTCCCTCGGCTTTAAGCTTTTGCCACGCCTTTTCCCTTTCAGTCCAATCCACGGGATAAAGCCCGTCGGTTGTATCGGGGTCGGCAATTTTCCACTCAGTGCCAAACGCGCTCCAATCCTCAAGCGGATGCTCGGTTACAGTTCCTGTAATTCCGTCGTCGGAGGTATGCCAAACGCAACCCATAACGTCCCTGTAGGGTTGGTCTTTGCGCGCAACTAACGAGTAGGACGGCGACCAGTCAGGCGCAGGGCGTTTGAAATTCGGGAAGAGAAGCTTGTGCTCCTCCATAAGCTCCCAAAGCGCTTCTTTTTCATAGTGATGCCAACAAGACGAGTTAATAACAAAGCTCATCGGTATGCGTTCGGGACGCTCGAATCTTGCGGCTTTGGTAAAAATATCGTTACTCATAAATTAAATCAATATTTTCCGAGTTTGTGAGCAAGCTCGGCTATCTCCTTCATATTTTCAAGCTATCCTCTTGTGGTTGACTGACTTATTTTCTTACGCCTTACAGAATTCAGCCGCCGCGTCAGCCGCGCTCGCCGCGTCAACCGTGTAGCAGTCTGCTCCTATCTTCTTGCAGAAATCTTCGTTTACGGGCGCACCGCCAACCATAATCTTTATCTTGTCGCGGATGCCTGCCGCCTCTGCCGCCTTAACAACCTCTTCCATAACGTTCATAGTTGTGGTAAGAAGTGCGGAACAGCAGATAACCTGGCAATTCTGCTCGATAGCTGTCTTAACAAAGGTCTCAGCGGCAACGTCTGTACCAAGGTCAACAACCTCAAGACCCTTGCCCTCCATCATCATCTTAACGATGTTCTTTCCGATATCGTGAAGGTCGCCCTGCACTGTACCAATGCAAACTCTGCCTGTTGCAACAACACCGTTTGCAACAAGGTAGGGCTTAAGAATCTGCGCGCCCATATTCATTGCTCTTGCGGCAACAAGAACCTCGGGAACGTAAATCTCATTGTTTTTGAACTTCTCACCGATAACGTTCATACCCGCAAGAAGTCCCTCGTTAAGTATCTGCTCGGGGTTGGAGCCCTCATCAATAGCCTGCTGAACAAGCTCCTTAACTATCTTAGCCTTACCCTTCTGCAAATTTTCGGAAATTTCACTCATGATAACCATAATTCTGTCCTCTATATCATTGTTTTTTATGTTTGATTTTTGGTTTTCGGTTCTGTACTGATGCGGAGTCATACCCGCATAGGATGAAAAGTTGTGATAGAACGATACAATGTCCTTGAGTCCGCACCTCTCCATTATCTCATCAATAGCAAGCAACGTGCTTCTAAGAAGCTCGCCCGCACGGTTAAGCCTTACGTTTCTGAGATACTGCGAGAAGGTCTCGCCCGTGTAATGCTTGAAAATACGGCTGAGCGACGATTGGCTTACGTAAAGCGCATCGGCTACGGTGCCAAGCGTAAGCGCGCGGTCGTCGTAGCTATCCATAATCATACCGACTGCTATAGACACCAAACGCGACTCGCCCTTTTGACGTTCGCCGATATTCTGTATCGTGTTGCTCACGTACCTGCCGAGAGTTATGAGCAACAGCGAAAGATGTGCACTTACGGCACTTCGCCACTCATTTTTTCTCTCCGCCAGCTCGGTAACTATCTCATCAAGCAAGCTGTTTGTCTTATTGAGCGTATCGGTATTAAGTCTGGCACAGGCAATTATTGAATTGTCGAAAAACACGCCGTAGCAGTAGCCGGGCGACTCACGAACAGCGGCATCCTTGTCCAGCCAATCCTCGGGGTCAAACAAAAAGCGTCTTGCGCTAAAGCGCTCGCTATCCTCGGAAAGGCAGTATTCGTGAGGTATGTAGGACGGCATAAGGAAAACGTCGCCCTCCTCGTAAGGAATGACTTGCCCAACCACCTTAAGGCTTCCACGCCCCGACGTGACTACCACGATTTCAAGAAGCGCGTTGACAAGCAGTGGCGAATAGACCTCAAGCTTCCCTTCTTCGACACTGCAATCAATTACGTCAAAGTAGATTGGAGAATCCTTCAAAAACGCCGCCTTATTCACACGCATAGGTATTGCATCATTCAAGATTATCAAATCCTTTCAGCTTTATACGCGTTTATTATACCAAAAAAAACAATCTTCTGTCAATTGGGTTTTCTTGCTTTTTTTGCTTTGTTTGCAAGGAAACCATATAAAATCGGATTTTTTAGACAAAAATACAAAAAAGCCGAAAAAATTTTTCTTTCGGCTTCTGCGCAATGTCTGTAGATAAAATCCCCCAAAGCGTCCCTTCTTTTATAAAGGAATGAAATCATTCTTTATATGATGTTTTTTGAAAACCAACAGCCCATCAAAATATGAAAAGAAAATATCACAAAATTAAAATAAATTTCCAATCATAAACTCCGAATGGCGGTTAACAATATTAACAGAGCGCGAAAGCGACTCAATTCAATATAGATAATCGAAAAATGTGCGGAAGCTCGCTTTCGCGCAGGTTTCAGAAGAGGAGAACCTTTTATGTCTAACAAGAACGTAGTACCCGAGGCAAGAGAAGCTCTTAACCAGTTTAAGATGCAGGCAGCCAGCGAGGTAGGTGTTAACCTTAAGAACGGCTACAACGGCGATCTCACATCCCGTCAGGCAGGCTCGGTGGGCGGTCAGATGGTTAAGAAAGTGTTTCCCGTACGACGCGCGAATTTTCCACCTATTTTTTCAAACAATTTCTCCACGTTTTTGCCCGTAAATATTTTTACCTCAAGCCTCGCTTTTCCTTCTCCCTCAATAGTTACAATGATTTTGTCAATGTATCTTGCCACAAATTCGTTTGTTATCATACCCGTGCTTGCGTCTCTCACCGCCGCCTCAAGCCCAGACCTGAGCTCGGCAATGCGCTTGCGATATTCGTCTTTGGAAAAAAGCTGTTCTTCAAGGGTGTTGACAGTCTTTTGAGCTACAGCAATTTCTCTGTCACAGCCGTCGGTCAGCGACTTGAAGTTATTCGCGGTTACAGACCCAAGTGTGACAAGCTCAAGGAGCTTATTTTTCTTTTGCTCGGCAAGTTCTATCACGCGCTTTTGCTCCTCTATCTTTGTTGCTATTTCCCCGTCGTCCTCAAGCGACCTGAAGGTTTCGATATAGCTTTCAATCAGCGCCTCAACGTCCACCCTTGTATCGTTGAAAACCTCGAACAAAATCGGCTTTATCTCCTTTTCATAGATGGGAAAGGACGGACAGGCATCTGCACCGTTGTTGATTTTGTTTGAGCAGACCCATTTTGAGTTCACCTCACCGTCTCTGCTCTTTGACTCTCTGCGGTAGTATGCCGCGCCGCAATGCGCGCAATAAAGCTTGCCCGTAAGCAGATTGGCGTGATTGCAGATTCCCCGCCGATTTTTCACGTCCTCGCTTCTGCGATTGAGCACCGCGTTAGCCTTATCCCATATCTCCTCGCTCACGATAGCGGGAACGATCTCCCCCGTCTCGTCCTTGAACATAACCCAGTCCTCCGGGGGCAAAAACTTCTGCTTTTTGGTAAACATATCCACAACCCGAACCTTGTTGCCAACGTAGTACCCCTTGTATTTTGCGTTTGAAATAATACCCGACATTGTGGTGTGGGCTATTTTGTTTCCGTTATAATTTCTATATCCCTTCTCGTAAAAATATTTTTCAAGCTGCTTCATGCTGTACTCGCCGCTTGAATACATTTCGAACAGCTCACGCACCATCGGTGCCTGCCCTTCGTCTATCACAAGCCGCTTATCGTCCTTTTTGTATCCGAATATTCGGCTGTTTCCAAGAACCACGTGGGATTTTATCGCCTGCTGATGCCCGAATTTCACACGCGAGGAAAGCTTCCTTATCTCGTCCTGGGCTATCGAAGACATAATTGTAAGTCTCAGCTCGGCGTCCTCATCAAGCGTGTTTATGTTGTCATTTTGAAAATACACCCCAACGCCTAACCCTATAAGGTCTCTCGTGTATTGCAGCGAATCAAGCGTATTGCGCGCAAAACGCGAAATTTCCTTCGTGATTATAAGGTCGAACTTGTCCTCCTTCGCGTCGGCAATCATCTCGTTGAAACGCCGTCTTTTCTTTGTGGAAATGCCCGAAATCCCCTCGTCTACGTAGCCGCCGACAAAGCTCCACTTCTTGTTTTGCTTGATCATATTTTCATAATAATCCACTTGGTTGTCAAGCGAATTGAGCTGTTCGTCGGAGTCAGACGATACACGCGCGTAATAGGTTACACGCAACGGTATTTCGTATATTGACTTTATTCTTAACATTCTTCTTATATCCAATATATCCATTTTAATTCTCCCGCAAATATATTCGCTTCGTTTTATCATTATCATTATAAATACATTATACCATAACGAATATGTAGAGTCAATGGACGAAAAGCGATACCATTATTTTCACTTTCCGTCCTATTGACTCTCAAATCTTTCTGGGATTGCGCTTTGCCAACATCTCGGTTATCTTTCCTGTCATTTTCGTATATTCTCTCTGTGTGATCAGATTGCGGTCAAGAAGATACCTGTTGAAATAAAAGAGCCAAAGCTCCTCGGCTAACACCTGCTCGCGTTTTGAGCTGTCTCTGTACTCCATTCTGACCTCCTTTATTCAGGTTCTGTAATTATTATTGGATGCAGATGTTGTCCGTAATCGTCAAAATCAATGCTTGACCTTGTTAGTTTTCGATGTTTAATAGCATATTTTGCATTTTTCGAAAGCACGAAAAAATCCCCCCATTATGGGGGGATTACAGTCTGTCGAAAAAGTCACCGAAGAGATGGCTTTTTCGACAGACTGAACGGAGGTTCGATTGAACCTCCGTTCTTATGTACGCAGCCAATTTTCCGCAGCTCGTTCGCACATTTCCTCTATATAATCGCGTTTGATAAGGGTATTGCGCCACTCCTGCGAGAGATTCTCATATCCGTAAAGCGCACCCGAAAGTCCGCCGTTCGTATCGGAAAAGATTATAGCTCCGTTACCGCTTACCACTGTATTGTCGGCTTTTTAGACACCTTTCCTTTTACAAATATATCATTCTATTGTTTTGAATTTATATGCTAAATTATTGCCGTGTATCCACACCTCACCAGCGACTCGAACGTCAGATTACCAACATCACTGAACTTTATCCAAAAGCAATCATCTTTAGAGAGTTCTACACCGGAACCACTCAGAACCGACCTAACTGGGAACGACTCATGGCACAAATAAAAAAGGAAGACACTATAGTTTTCGATAGCGTCTCCCGTATGAGCCGTAATGCCGATGAAGGCTTTAAGGATTACAAAGCCCTATATGAAATGGGTGTCAATCTTATCTTTCTAAATGAACCGCTAATTAACACTTCGGTCTTCGACTCGACCAAGAAAAATCTTCTTAATATTGATATAGCAACCGGTAATACCGCCGTTGATGATTTCTTCAAAGGCAACGTTCAGCTCATAAACAACTTTATGATGGCATTAGCCGAGCAGCAGATCAAAGCAGCCTTTGAGCAATCAGAGAAAGAAGTTACTGACCTTCACTCTCGAATCTCTCAGGGTATGCGCGAAGCTAAAAAGAATGGTGTCAAGATTGGTCTTTCCAAAGGCACTACACTTACTACTAAGAAGTCTATCGACTGCAAAGCTATTATTCAAAAACACTCTAAAGACTTTGGTGGTAGCCTGGAAGATCCCGATGTCATCAAACTTTGTGGTTGTTCAAGGAATTCATATTACAAATATAAGCAAGAACTTAAAACCGCAAAGTAACAAGTCTATGTTTCAGCTAATATGTTAAGTTTCGAAAACTTGACAGAATTCTAAAAACATGATATAATGATTCTAATAAATGTAACATAGGAGGGATAAATTTATGAAAGACTTTCAGGAAAATGTTGTTCCGGCTCTTGCGCAAAACAGCGAGAACGTTTTTATTTATAACAACGAGAACAGCAAACTCAAAATACTATTTGCAGGAAATTCAATAACAAAACACGCGCCCAAGCCGTCAATAGGATGGACTAATGATTGCGGAATGGCGGCGTCGTCGCTTGAGCGGGATTACGTTCATATTATCATCAAGCGAATTATGGAGCAATACGACAAAAACGTTTCATTTGCTATTGCGCAAGTCGCAGAGTATGAGCGCACCTTTTTTAACTGCAAGCCCGAATGTTCCTACAAGGAAATTAAAGATTTCGACGCGGACATAATAATCACCTTCTACGGAGCCAACGTAACGAAAGACTATGACACGATGGAGAATCCGCCTAAAACCTTTGCCGAGGCTTACGAGGATATGCGCAATTATCTTGTCGGCTCCAATACCTCGGTTTATCATTCAATGGGATTTTATATTCGTCCTGTTTTGGATGCGGAAAAGCGTTCCGTTGCCCAAAAATACGGTGAGCCATTCATTGATATTTCAGATATTCGATCACTTCCGGAAACACACGGTTTATTTAACCATCCCAATGATCTCGGAATGCAGATGATTGCCGATCGATTCTTTGAAGCAATAGAAAAAGATCTTAAACGCATAGCAAATAACAAATAGTCTGCGCACACCAAAATCCCCCAAAGGAGTAGGAAATTAAGCTCCTTTGGGGGATTTTTATGAAAAACACAATATAGGCAAATCAAATATCGCTGTCGACCTGTCCGCAATTTTTAAAGGTTGCGGGCTTTTCGCACGCTGAGTTTTCAAGAGTATTATTCTTCCAGACAAAACTCTCAACGTTGTCGGCAGACAAAAGGCTGCCGTTACAGTTTACAAATCTGTTGTCCGAAACCTCTATGTATTTGTGGTAATAATTCTTTCCGTCAAAGGCTTCGCGCGGTTTTATCTCGATAACGTTTTTGCCCCAATTGCCTCTTGTAAAGCGGCAGTTGTCAAAGGTGTTGTCAAAAATTCGCACGTCTTGTGTGCCGCCCGCTTCAAACCAGAATTTTCCGTCGCTTTCAAAGAGAATAGCAACACCGGGAGTATTAAAATAGTTATTCCTTATAATCGCTTTGCCCTTGGTAGCAATAAGCATTCCTCTGGCACGGTTGTTACGGACTGTGTTGTTTTCAAAAACCAAGTCGCAATTCCACGTCAGATCCTCAAAAACGTCGCCTATCTCTATGCCCTCTGTTCCGCCCTCAATAAAGAGCTTGGTATAATTCATATTAACAGTTTGTACGGCAGTTATTTTCCTTGTGGATTTAGGGATAAGAGTTTTGGGTTCAAGAACGGCGATTTCGTCACCGACCTCATATATTGAGAGTCCTTTTGCCTGCGGGTGCACGTATTTTACAAGTACGCTTTCCCCGTCCTTTTCCACAACGGGATTAAACTCTCCGTGGATATTGAGCGCGTCGTCTTGCTGCTCGGAGAAGCTACTGTTTGTAACCTTTACAAGCCCTTTGCAATTCACAAAATGCGTTGCGTCGGCATTGAGTGAGAAATAGTCCTCTTCTCTCGCCTTTACCGTCATTTTGTCAATAGTTACGTTGATAGATTTCTCCGCAAGAACGCCCATTCCGTAGCTCTTGTACATAGTAACGTTGTCTATGGTGGTATCCTTGCATCTGTCGATCACCACGTTGCAGGCGTGGCGCAGATGGGCGCGAGCAACAAGCACCATTCCCTCTCGCAATTCAAGCGCCTTATCCTTATTATGCACTCTGAAAAGCCCGTCGTCAAGCATTTCAAAATACATATTTCTGTCAAAGGAATCACGGCTTTCGGCTATCATTTCCTTGCTTGTTCCGTCATTTAAAAGGCAGAAATATCTGAACGGCTCATCGTTTCCGTCGCCGTCGCTAAGATACAGCGTGGTGCCGTTCACGTAACACTCGCTTCCGCCAAGATAGGAAAAATCAAAACTTTCCTCGTCCACAGCCATCACCTTAAGACAAAAGGCCTTTGTCTTTTCGTAGTCGATAGACAGATTTTTAATTGTAATATTGTTAGAGCCAACAAGCGCAAACGGAATCATATCCGAGTGAAAAACGAACTCGCTTCCGCCGCCGTCGACGGTGAAGTTTTCCATTTGTTCTATAAGAAAAGCAATTCTCTTTTCACCGTATATATCGTGGTTTGAAACGTGAAGGAGGCGTTCCGACGCCTTTTCGGGATAAATATCGTACCGTCCGCAATCAAAAACAAGACAATCATCGCCTATCTCGCGGCAATAATTTATGGCGTTGAACAAATTGTATGCGTGGTCGTTTGTGGTATTAAATCTACTGTAATTAATCATTTTAGCCCTTTCTGCGCCTCAAATATTCACGGGGTGTACACCCCATATAACGGCGAAAGATTTTTGTATAATAGCTGGAGTTGGAAAACCCGGTATTCTGCGCAGCTTCGGTAACCGACAGTCCCTCTTCTTCCAAAAGCTGTATTGATTTTTTGATTCTGAGTCCCATCAGGTATTCGAATGCCGTTTGCCTCGTAATACGCTTAAAGCACCTGCAAAATTCGCTTTTGCTAAGATTACACATTGATGCAATTTCTTCAAGGTTAAGCTTTGATGCGTAATTGTCATTCATATACTGAATGGCTTTCTTTATAGGTGATACCGACAACGGCTTCTCGACCGACAAGCCGCTTAACCGTTTGGCTTCTTTGTAAAACAAATGCCACAGCTGGCACAAAATGCCTTTAACTTCTATTTCCCATCCATCTTCCTTTTTCTTCATTATCTCGTGTATTGAGATACACAGGCTTGACATATCATTGCTTCCGTTTTCAAAAAGCATTGAAGGAAGCGATTTGGCATCCATCACGCCCTCAAAAAACTTTTTTGCAAAAGCTCCGTCGGGATCTCCGTCAATCGCACTTGTCAAAAAGCTGATAACAAGATATCGGCACCCTCCATCATCAACGTATTGACCCGAATGCATAGCCCCTGAGTTGACAAACACACAGTCGCCTTTTTCCATACGGTAATGCTTGTCATTAACCTGATATTCCATTTGACCCTGCAACACTACCGTAAATTCAAGCCCCTTGTGCCAATGCAAATCAAAGGCGCCGTTAAAGAAGTACGATAAATTACAAACACAGGTCTCTACGGGAAACCCCTCTCCCGTTTTCCATTTATCGTATTCAAGTCCGTTTGCATCTATAGCCAATCGAAATACCCCATTAAAAGATGTGCTTCGCATACCAAACCTCCAAACGAGCAATATAGTATCAAAAATCAGTAATATATTGATATTATTTATCTGATTTTGATATTATAATTATACTATAGTATTACAAAAAATGCAATAACTTTTGGAAAATTAACTTTCTTTGCAAGGAGGAAACCATTATGAAAAAAAGCTTGAGATTTATATGTCTTGTTATTGCTCTCATTTTGATAACTACGGTATTGGCTTCGTGCGGAAACAGTGACGACACAACGGTTGCCAAGGATACCAATATTCAAAATGAAACCGGACGAGATGCCGTCAAGGACACCGTTCCCGCGGATCTTCAATTCAAGGGAGAGACTGTAACCTTTTTCGTCCGAGATGACCAAGAGCTTTGGAAACACGAAATAGACGTAGAAAACACTACAAACGATACTCTTTACGATGCTATTTACTATAGAAACTCAACAGTAGAAGATAGGCTTGGTATAACCATTAAACAGATAGGACAAGCGGGTACGTATGCCGTTGCCGACTCCTGGAACTCCACACTCAGAAATGCGGTACTTACAAAAAGCGGCGATTTCGATGCATCGGCAATTTATGCCTCCACCGGTTCAGCTTTAGCGGTTGAAGGACTATATTACAACGTCCTCGACCTACCGTATATAGCTTTTGAACAGCCGTGGTGGAACGATTCAATTATTGAAGAAGTTACTCTGTTTGACACGCTATACTACCTTGCAGGCGATATCTGTATAACTCAAATAGCAAACGGTTTATGTATTTTCTACAACAAGAATCTTTTTTCAGAGCTTTATGGAACACGGAATATAAAGCTTTTTGACGTAGTTGAAAAGGGCGAGTGGACAATTGACTATATGAGTGAGCTTGTCTCAAATGCGTGGATAGATGAGAACAGTGACGGCATTGTAAGTGACGGAGACACCGTAGGATTTTTTGCAAACACCGCCGGCGGCGGTATGGATGCCTGGATACCCGCAATGGGTATAAGCCTTACAAAAATGGTTGACGGATATCCGGAGCTTACCTTTTACAGTGAGCACACAGTAGCGGCATTTGAAAAGCTCCGTGGTCTATACAATAACAATCCCGGCACACTGAACGCGTCGGCAACCGCAACAAAATTTATGGTAGGAAATCAGCTGTTTACAATGGAGTATCTTAACGGCGGTTCAAAATTCAGAGCTATGAAGGATAACTACGGTGTACTTCCGCTTCCAAAATTCGATGCGGAGCAAGACGATTATTATACCACCTTTGATAATGCCGCCTCTCTTGTGGTTGTTCTTTCCACTTGCAATAGAACCGATCTGATTGGCGCAACACTTGAGCTTATGGGTGCTGAATCATACAAACAGGTGACTCCCACATATTTTGAAATTTGTCTTCAAGGTAAATATTCAGATGCCCCTGAGGACGCTGAAATGTACGATAGGATCATCAATAGCTTTGTATATAGCTTTGGCTTCTGTTACTCCACGAAGAGTCTTGAAGGTATTGGCGGACTTTTCAGAAATCTTGATGTTGATATTGCGCAAAAATATGAAGCAAACAAAATCAAATATGAAAATGCGCTTAATACGCTTATAGACAAATTGGATGAAATCTCTTTTTTGACCGAATAGCGAATGTAAAAGGGCTAAACTCATTTGAGAATAGCCCTTTTTCTTTGCTATTTGGCGTATTTAGCGTCAAAATATTTAATAAGGGTGTAAACGTTTTTGTTAATTTCGGTCATATCGTCGGTAAGGTCTGTATATTCCTTGTGTGTATTGGAAACGATCCCCTTATTGGCGTCACGGCTTGAAGCGTCGGTGGTTTTTCCTGTCGGGTCATTGTCCGCATACTGAAACCAATGCCAACCGATACAGTTTTTAGCCTCAAGAAGTCTTAAGGTGAAGGATTGGTAAAAGTCGCCTCTGTCCTGTTGGGTCTTAACAAAGAATCCCGCACCGTCCTTGTTGGCAAGATTGCCCTCGTTTTCCTCCGCCTTCGCGTAAAATTCCGTAACCATAAACGGCACGTCGGCATTTACGGCAAAGCTGTATATATCCATAGCCTCAGGCTCCCATTGTCCGTACCAATTTACGGTAATACAATCCAGATATTCAGCCGAGAAGCGAAGCACCCAAGGAGCATCCTTTACGATTGTAAGGAATCGTGAACCTATGATCATATGGTTAGGGTCGTATTTTCTGACAGCAGAACAGGTTACGTTATAATATCTGTCCCAAACAAAGCCACGGAAAAGCTGAGCAAGCTCATCGGTAACGTCGGCTCTTGTAGGATTTTCCTTACCTGTCATACGTGTCAGCCAATACCAGGTGCAGGCATATGAGTAATAATTGACGCTCTTGGCAGGTGATATAGTCATATAGCTGTGAATCATATCAACATTCATCGGAAGCTCGTTTCCGAGTGTCCAACCGAGAAAACGTGACTCTGTTGCGGAAGGAGCAATCCTTGCAGAGGCTATCTCATCGCAAAACGTTACAAATTCGGGGTCGAATATGGGCATTGTGTTGTTTTCAGAAAAGGTCGTATAGCCACCGTTGGAGTTATTGACACCGATGTGTTCTCCATACAAGCTTCCAAAAGCGACACCGCTCTGCCAAGCCAGACCGTTAATAACTGTCTTTATTTCATCGGATGGGCTTGCGCACGCGTTGAAATACAAATCATTCATAAGATGTCTTGTAGTGGCAAGCGCCCATTTTTCTGTTGTTTCATACTGCTTAAGTGTAGCCGCTTTCTGCTGCGGAGAGCCCTGATATGAATAAACCACTCCGCTAAGAGCTCTTATATAGCAAGGATAACCAAGCGGGTCGATCACCCACCATCGTCCGTCTATCTTTTTTGTATGGAAAAAACCGGTTGGAGTTTGTCTGAGCGCTTCATCCATAATGCCGCCGTAACGGTTGAACCTGACTTTTTCATTGACGTCAACATATTCAGACATATCGGTAAGGGCGCCATAGGTGCGTGTTTTGTATTCGTTAAACTCGGCCTTCGGATCTGATCCCGGTGAATAATTTGTTTTGGTATACTGACTTTCGTCCGAGACGATAAGCTCGGCATCAACGAGAGGGGTATTCTTAAGTACTTCATAGCGTCCGTACCAATCGTCAAACACCTGCTTTGCGTAATCCCAGATGGATTGATTTTCTTCCGTATCTTCAACAAGCTTTTTCACATAGGTATCATTTTTAGCTGAAGCATCCTTGACAACAGTAAAGTACGGGAAAGAAAGCTCGTTAGCCTTTGTAAGCGATATTCTTGATTCTCCGGTGGCGGAAACTGTCTGCACTACCATAAGAGCAACTGTTTTCTTTCCGCTTGCCACAAGACATTTAAGGGCATAGGTAGCATCCTTTTTAACGTCCGAATTAACCAGAACGCCCTCAATAACAGGCTCACTGTCTATAAAAGAGGGTTTTGTGTTCCATGTAACGGTCGAGCCGTCCCAGTTTTCATCGACCCAATAAAAATCAAACGGAATATCCTTTGAGGTATCCATATCGGTAAATTTCAGAGTTATTGTAGCATATCCGATATCGTCAAGTGTCAGGGACGATATATCATATTTGAACAATGCAATGCGAGTGTAGCTGCTGTTTTGCATTCCGTCGCCGTCACCGTTTTTAATAACCATAAAATCTGTGCTTATTAAGCCTTGCGCTTTGCGCTCTGCATTTATTGTATGCCAGTTTTTGTTTGCCCAATCGCCACCACGTATGTAGGCTTTGTCAATGGCAACAATATTTTTTGCTGTAGACTGTGTCATTGGATCCTCCATAGATTCGTCGTAAAATTCCGCTTCGATCTCCCCAAAATTGCGGTCATAGGTTTGAGCATAAATTTCGGCAGACGAGCCTTTGATTCCGTATATGCTTACGTTTTCCGGAATACCTTTGGCATCCGATGGCATAATTTTTGTATTGGAAGACAGAAAAGTTATCTTCGAAAGTCCCGAACATCCGTTAAAGGCAGAACCCTGAACATCGAGAGCGTTACCAACCTGAACAACAGAAGCGGGGATGACAATTTCGGTCAAAGCGCGGCAGTTATTAAAAACTCTGCCGTCAAGTCGGTCCGTTTTGTTGCCTAATACCACAGAAGTCAAGGCGTAGCAGTTGTTAAAGCTACCGTCGTAAAA
Organism: Eubacteriales bacterium; assembly: GCA_045128735.1. Lineage (GTDB taxonomy): Bacteria > Bacillota > Clostridia > Oscillospirales > CAG-272 > RGIG8775. The sequence continues at coordinate 109,636 of JBGVRT010000089.1, forward strand.
TTTTGTTTTGGCATTATTGGGGAAGACAATACTTTCAAGCGACGAGCATCCGCTGAATGCCCATCCGTCAACCTTTTCCAACACGCCTTTTTCCGGAAAAGTAACAGCGGTAAGATTTGTACAGCTGTTAAAATCTCTTTCAATTTTTTTAAGCGTACTTGGAAGTGATACCGTAAAGCGCTGAGTTATTCCGTTAAAGGGTTGGCTTCTGTTATTTGTCCACAGCGCGGTAATACCTTCTTCTACTACGACGCTTGTGATCTTATCGTTATAATCCTTCCAGGGGGCGGTTTCAGCCGAATAATCAGCCATACTTCCCGTACCGCTTATTATAAGCTCGCCTGTTTCGGCATTGAATAGCCACGAAACGTTGCTCCCACAAGAGCCGCTTGCGTTTTCTGCGTAAGCATTAAAGGACACCGAGCTCACAAGAAGTGTAACCGCCATAATAATTGCCCATATTTTTTTCGTAATTCTCACGGTTATCTCCTTTCGTAATACAACTTAAAACAACAAATTATCCCTTCGGGTTGTAGTCTATGTAGTAAATACTGTTAATTGTCCATACGTCACCCACAGAGGGCGTAACACCGCCGAAGGAGGGATACCACTTACTGTCACCGTTAGTTCTTACCGAAACAAACGCGTAATTGAGTCGACACGAATCGTCTACAAACTGAAATCCCGCCTTGGCGTAAATTCCTTTTTCTTCTCCTAAATATTCTGCATATCTTGCGTCGGGTGACTTATCAAGGTCAACCGATGAACCTCCGTTGAATCTGTCATCAGTCAGATCCACGTTTTCAATAATTGCCTTGCCATCTTCATCGAGGACATTCAGAACAGTAGTCAGATATTCGCTTTTGTTTGCGGGATTTGTTCTGCACAGCGTGAACATCTGAAGATAGGTTTGTCCCGAAGAGGTTGTGAAATCATCTACAAGCCACTCGACCTGCTGAAGCAGCTTTATTCCGTTTGTATCCACAAGATAGTGTTGAATGTGCTTCATTACGTCTTCGTCAGGAGTATGACAACGATTGATAATCGACTCTTGCTTAAAGTCGGCCGTGGTGCAGTTGTAAAAGCCCTCTGTTCCGTTCAAAAGCTGAATTTCACGGTTTCCATCAAGCACAAGAGAAACCTTTTTAAGATTTTCGTCACCGTGATAGCCGCCTATAAAGTCACCTGCTGAAGCCTTATTTTCAGCATTCCACTCTTTGATTGCGAGAGAAATCTCTCCACCAAGAAGGATCTCATAAATGTCCGAAAACTTCTCGTCCTCGGTCTTTTCAACTATTTGCGCTGTCAGAATGCGATAGTTGCTTGTATTGGCGCCGGTATTGACTCCGTTTGACCAGTTGAGCGAGCTATCTTTATCATAGAACTCATATACAAATTTGTAGCGTATGAAATATTTTCCCGAAGGATGCGTTGTTTGTGTATACACGTTAAAAGAGGAATATGGGTGTGCTTCTTTCTCGGGAGCAAAGACCTCAACGAAAATTCCGTCTTTTTTGCACACCTCCGGAGCCTCGGCTAGTTCTCCGGACAGCAGCACTTTATCCACACGCAAAAGATCGCCACCGGAAATTTTTTCAATCACAAAGGTATGCAGACCTTTATCAAGATCTTCCGCTACAGTAAGTATCTGATCGATATACGTAAGATTAACGGTTTGGGGCTCTTGTCCGTCGACAGATATCTTTAAGGCAACAGCATCTGCTGAATCACTTACAGCCTTTGCCTTGATTTTTAATGCGACGTCACCCTCGCATTCTGCCGAAAAAGCAAATTTTGAGTTGAGCGACGAGAGGCGAAGACCCGCATTATCATCTATAAACACGGGAATTTCCGTTGTGCTGAAAAATTGCTCATCGCTCTCCGAATACGTGGAAATTATTTTTCGGGAGTCTGCCAAATCCGCAAATTCGGGAAACTCCTTTCTTATGAATTCAGCAAGCTCTACACCCTGTACCGCCGCGCCGTCGCGTGTGGGATGGCTTGCGTAACCCGTTCTGTCGGATGTGAGACGGGCAACTTTAACAGTATGGTTGCCGTATTTGCCTTGCCACTCTTCCTCAATGAGAGCGGTCATATAATTAACCGAAGTAAGATAAAGCTCGTTATCTGCCTCCATCATACCTCTGGCAAGAATAATCGGTACGTCCTCGCCGTGATTTTTCTCAATCTCCTTTATAAGAAGCTCAAGCTCTGCGCCAAGCTCCGCCATTTTCGCAGCAGTAAATTCCTTTGAATGAGCATCGACTTCAGTCCAGGTAGCATCCGGATTTTCCGCCTTGTATGCCTCTCTGTCGGCTTTGTACTGAAGCTCAAAACGGTAGTTGTCGTTGGTGCTGAGACCTATAACCACAAGGTCGGCTTTTCTTTCATACCCATCGTAGAGAATATCACCGCGAGAGGTATCGTTAAGATAAGGATATTTCTTCATAGAACGGTTAACGTTTGTTGTGTCGTAGTCTGTTCCCCAAAGAACGCCCATTCCTCCGTTTGCCATAATTGTATAGTCCGCACCCAACTCCTGCGCGGCAACATACGCATAGGTAAGCGTTCCGTCCTGAATACCCTGACTGTAATCAGCGCTTCCAAGACCGCTTCCGTGTGTTATAGAATCTCCGATAAACTCTATAAGCAATTCACGGTCTTCCGGCACTTGTTCAAAAGTACCGCAAAGCTCTACTCCGTCAAAGCTGACAGGCAAGTAATAACCCGCCTGGTTCATAATTTTAAATCTATGCTTTCCGTATGTCAAGCCGGTAGCAATGACGTTTTTTCCATTTTCGATTTTTACATCTTTGTATTCTTTTCCGTCAACCACTACAGCAAACCTAACTGACCCCGTTGACGTTGCTTTTATCGATACGTCACCCATACAGGTTGCTTCAAACTCAATTCCCGCAGCAGACCAGTCCGCAACAAGAGAGCCGTCAAGCATCTGTGTGCGTCCCAAGGATTTGTATGGAACTGCCTCTATTGCCGTATAACTGTCAGTCAGATATTCAAGTATTGGATAACCTTCACTATTTATATCACCGTTCCAGACAAGAACAGCTGAGTCACCGTATATTTTTACTCCGTCCTTAACAGCATATGGCTCGATTGCAAATTCTATTTTTTCGCAGTCGGCTTCAATATCCCCGATAGCCAGTGCAAGGAAATATTGTGCGCCGTACTCGTATGCCGGAGTCCAAATTTTCCCCTGCATAACTGCCTCAAATACAGTGTTGGTGGAAATATCTTTAGTTGCCTCGCAAAGCTCTCCGTCCTGCTCGTATATAACTGTAATTCTATATCCGGCTTTACTATACTCCAATGAATTAATGCCCGAAAGTACACGAAGGTTAAAGTAATTCTTCTTAACGCCGTCTACAATCTTGCTTGCGAGTACTGTTGTCTGATACGCGACATAATCTGCCGTTCCCTCCAAGTCGCTAAAGGTTCGTTCGTATGTATCGGCATATATTTCAGCACTTGAATTTTTAAAACCGTAAATGACTGTATCTTTGGGAATTGCACTTTCATTAGCAGGCAAGATCTGAGTTTCCTTGCCGAGGAAGGTAACTTTTGTGAGCCCTGAGCATCCGTCAAAGGCAGATCCCTGACCCGAGATTGAACTTCCAACCCGAGTTACTGATGCCGGAACAACAATTTCGGTCAAAGCCGTACAAGTGTTGAAAACTCTGCCGTTAAGCTCTGCAGTTTTATTACCCAGTGTAACAGAAGTCAAAGCCGTGCAGTTAATAAAATTGCCATCGTAAAATTTAGTTTTTGCACCATCGGGGAAAGTTACACTTACAAGCTTTTTACAGTTACCAAAAGCCCAACCGTCAACCATTTGCAAAACACCTTCTTTGGCAAAAGTTACCGCAGTAAGGTTGGTACAACCGTTAAAGTCACGGTCGATTTTAGTCAATGTACTCGGAAGTGAGATTGTAAAATCTTGGGTCAAGCCGTTAAAGGGTTGTGACCTGTTGGTGCTCCACAAAGCCGTTACGCCCTCTCCAACCGTAACCTTGACAATCTGATTATTGTAATCTTTCCATGGTGCGGTTGTAGACGAATAATCGTTCATTGCGCCCGTTCCGCTGATAGTCAATTCACCTTCATCGGACAATGTCCAAGTAAGATTTTCACCACAAGTTCCACTCGCAACCGTGGTTATTCTCACAAAGGTGCGATTATAATCTGAAGCATATGTTTCTGCGGTAGAGCCCTTGAATCCGTAGATTGTTGCGCTTGAGGGTATACCATTCGCATCTGCGGGCAGAATTTCGGTATCCGCTCCAAGGAATGTCACCTTTGAAAGTGCACTGCATCCTGTAAAGGCTGAACCATTCGTAGCGTCTCCCAAGGTTGCCACAGATGCGGGAATTACAATTTCGGTCAAGGCACTGCAATTGTTAAACGCGTTTTCAAGAATAGATGTGGTTTTGTCACCCAAGGTAACAGAAGTCAAAGCCCAGCAGTTATTAAACGCAGCGTTGTGCACTTTAGTTTCGGCATTATTGGGTAACTTAACCTCTTTAAGTGCAGAACAACCGCTAAACGACCAAGCATAAATATTTTTCAAACTAGCTTCTTCGGCAAAGGTTACAGAAATAAGCTTGGTACAGCTATTAAAGTCTCCATCAATTTTTGTCAGCGTACCTGGGAGAGAGATTGTAAATTCCTGCGTTAAGCTGTTAAATGCTTTTTTACAAAGAGCAGTCACACCCTCCTCCACAATGATTTTCGTAACCGAATCGTTATAATCGGCAACGTTCCATGCAGAAGTCATCTCTCCGCTACCGCTGATAGTCAGCTCGCCTGTAGAAGTATCAAGCGACCAGTCCATATTTCCGCTTGTTCCGCTTACCGTTTCCGCCGAGGCACCAATAGCAAATAGTACAGTAAAAAGTGTAAGTGCAACAGCAATCATCCAAATTTTTTTCTTGATTTTCATAGTTTCCTCCTCCAAAATGAGTAGCTCCTCAACAAATTAAATTTACAATTATTTCATTTTACAATTTCATTTTAGCACAAGATATCGCAAAAAAATACCACTATAGTACCAATAATTGATACTATATTGCTGTGTTGAGAGCGTAAAAGATCAACAATGAGTTCTTTATTGTAATTTTACTGCTTTATTACGTCATATTCCCTACAATATCAATCGCAACAATTCCGCAAACAATTCCCTTTTAGCGTTCGCAAACGCATAAAATTACGCTATAATAAAGTTCCGATTTGAAGACTTCCATTTTGACTTCCATTTTGCTCGTTTTAGAGTGTGGAAAGTTCCATAAAAGTTCCATAAAAAAGCCGAATTTGAGGCTAAAAAAGCATAAAAAGAAGAGCAGACAAAAATCTGCTCTTCGGTGCTATAAAGCCTTATGTTACTTGGGTTTGGTTAAGCCTTGAAGTATCTGTTAAGGAGTCCTTCAAGAGCCTTGCCGTGACGAGCTTCGTCGCGGTTGCTTTATGTAGGATTTGTGTCAAAAGGCTTGGCGTGTAAGGCTTTGTGGGCTTTGTGAATTTGCCTATGAGCTTATGGAAAATGGAAGCTTCCACAAATTTTTATTAAGGGGGTATTTCATGACAAAAACTTCGTCGGGTGTATACCAGCTTCCAAATGGCATGTGGGGCTATAGGTACGCCTACATGCTTAATGGAAAACAGAAAGATTTGAAGAGAACCAAGGACGATAATGGAAATCCATTCAAAACAGAGAGGGCGGCTTTAAGGGCTCGTGAGGCAGCTATTATCAAAGAGCATCTTGAGCAATCGCAGAAGACAAAAAAGAAGAGGGTAACAGTTTCACAAGTCTATGAGGAATACTGTCTTACGGGTCGCTTTGGTAAGGCATATGGCACTACAAGAAAACAGGACAGCTTATGGAATAACTACATATCCAAGAGCTTTGGCAGTCGCCTTATTGACAGCATAAGTGTGTCCGAGGTGGTAGACTACTTGAGTAAGCTATACTACCATGATGGCAAGGCTTACAGATACGTTGAGGCATTTTTAAAGATGTTCTATCTGCTTTTCGGTCAGGCTTATTCAAGGAATTATATTGACGTTGATACATATAACACTCTATGTGTAAACAAGAACACTAAAATCCATATGCCTAAGATGAAAGTAGATGAAGATGAGGACATAGTTTCTTTCAGTGCAGAAGAAACAGATGCTTTAGACAAATACTTTAAGGGAACTAACGCCGAGACCGCTTATATGTTAGGTCGGTATTGTGGACTTCGTATTAATGAGTGTTACGGTCTTAAGTGGACTGACGTGGATTTTGATAACAACATAATCCATATTGAATATCAAATGCAATATCACGAGGGGCTTATAAAGCTTCTGCCTCTAAAGACAAGAAATGCTCGCCGTTCTGTGTATATGAACTCAAAACTAAAGACGCATCTGCTTAAGGTCAAGAAAGAGGTGGAGGTTTTTGAGGCGGCTCATAGTAAAGTAAGATTACAGAATCAGACCATGATAACAGGTGAAAACGGGAAGTCGTTCTCTTCCCTGCTCTTGGTCAACTCACTGCCTAATGGAAAGATACAGACAGTCAACTCAATGAAGTATCATACAAGAAAGATAAAGGAAACCTTGGGCATCGACTTTAAGTACCACTACCTAAGACACACCTATGGCACAAGGTTGGCTGAACAGAATATGCCTACGCACTTGCTTTGTAATCAAATGGGGCACGCCAGCGGTAGAGTTACAGAGAAGTATTATATAGCCCTGTCTAAGAGAGGAACAGATATTATAAAAGACAAACTGGAGCGGCTTTAAGGGCAAAGGCTTCTTTTATCTGCTAAATTATATAGACAGCAATATTTTGTCCTCTGTTGTTGTTCAAATAATTTATAGATATAAGGATGAATTAATTATGGAAATTAAAGAAAAGACTAATGATAAAGCGCCCGAAAAGATTGTTAACAAGACAACTGAAACTCTAGTAAAAGAATTAGAAACTATGAGTGATACCGGATTACATGATCTGTTTATGTTTTTCTACCGGCTCAACTGTAATCATGGAAATATGATATATGGAGATAAGTTTAATGAATTTTTGGAATCATTTACTTCCAACCCATTTAAGCTTCATGAGGACAAAGCTTTTAGAAAAGAACTCATAGAAAACTTGATCAAATATAGTTTTGACCACATGAGTCTACTGACTGCAGCTCTACTGCTCAAGAAGAAGTTTACTATTGATGAAGTAATTCAAAACTACTACTCAACTGTAGATGCTTTTGGGTATGATATGTTTTAAATAAGGATGCTTTGATAGGACAAAATATCATTGTGTTTACTTATAAATTAAGTTGGTGGTTTGAGAAATAATCACCAACTTTTTTCGCATAATTATGCGCTAAATTAAATGAAGAATGTAAAAAGCTCAAGATATAGTTGGGCTTAGAAATAAGAGGGATTAAGAAATGGATAATAAGACAAAGATATTAAAAAGACATTTAAGAAGTAAGCTAGAAGTGATGGATAAAGAAGAGTTCAAGCTGTTTTATAGCATCTTGGTTCATTACTGGGTTAATAATAAATTCTTTATCAGTAAAATGAATTTCTTTAATATGTGGTGTGAGCTGAACAAGCTTTGCCATGAGGTAGATGAAAGCTTTCCTGACCAGTATGATGATCATAAACTAGTTAAGGATTTCTGTATAGCACACCCCTTCTATTTTGTTGATATACTCAGTCTAAAGCTTGTCAAATCTCTCTTCTGGAGATACTTGGATAAGGACCTAGAAGTAATTATTATAACCATGAGAAAGCTTCACAGAGAAGGTTTAAGGGCTGCCTGTGAGTACATAAATGAGGCTATGGGATTAGGCGAGAACGTTGAAGAACTGGTACAAGAAACAGAAGAACACATGAAAGCTTTTTCTTAATTCTCATATATCAAAAACACAGCAGCATTGAAGACTTTAGGGCTTTCAGTGCTTTTCTTTATATAAGAAAAAGTCAGGCTGTAAAAAATAAATATTTATATATATAATTAATACACTAGTTAACAAGTAAAACTGATCATAAATAAAGCTTAAAATAAAGCTTTTTGAACTTGTTAACTAATGTATATAAAAATAAATTATTTATATATTTTTTTACACCTTGACTTTTTACGTTTTACACCTATTGTATAACTCTCTCTATAATACTCTAATCTCTATAAATCCATCTCTATTGCTTTTGCAACTGTTACCCATTGTATATATTATTACTGCTCTCCATTTATAACTTTCATTCCAAGCCTCACGCCCAAGCTTTGCCCTGCCCTCCTCACCGCCCTTATAGATATATCTTTTTCTCTCATCCCATAATTATTTAAATATCACTGAAAACAAATTAATAATTCTTTTTTACTAGCAAATTCTATTTAAATCGCTATAAAGCTTCGAAGAAGATTTATAGCATAAACAAAGCTATATATTTACTAGAAATACTTATATCTATAGAAAAAGACTATAAATCTTTGAAAAATGATTTATAGTCAAAATATTATTATTTATTATTATTCTTTATTATTATTTATGTTCAGTATATAGACCATATAGGTCTGATTTTTAGACTACTATAGTTTAATTTTTAAACGTCTATTCGTTCAATAATTGAACCATTAAAAAGACAGTTCAAATTCTTCAGTATCGTCATATACGTTAGAATGCAACTCAAAGTCATTATAAAGTTTCTGGACAGCCTCTGGATTAAATTTAAAATATCTCTTTTTAGGTATTCCATGATATTTGACCTTTATAATTCCATATTCCAAAAGCTCCTTGCAAGCCGCCAGTTGCTGATGCTTACTCAGGCCTGTGTTGTAGTACATATTCTCAACCGTACTGAAGAACCAACCTCCCGGCTGTAGCCCATCACGATCCTTCCAATATGTATATTCAGAATAGATCTCCGATAACATCACCGCTGTGTTCAGATTGAATCTTCTTATAAATGGCCTTGGAAGCCTCAGAAAATCACTTTTAAACATTTCATCTAACTTTTTATTCATTTATTCTTTAAAGCGGGCCTTGAATTTTTATATAGTGAGCCCACTCTCCTTTCAATATATAATACAGTAATATGAAATGCTTTTGATTTTTCGCCAAATGCCCACATAATCAGTATTAAAACAAAGTTTGCGAAAGTTGCACCAAAAGTTCGTGCCTATGTAGCATTTTCACGGCATAATTAAAGCATCAAAAGAAACTTTAGTTAGTTTCAATGCTGAAAGGAATAAAAAATTATGATTTATGCCTATTGCCGTGTATCAACACCACACCAAAGACTTGAGCGTCAGATCACCAACATCACCGAGCTTTATCCCAAAGCCATCATATTTAGAGAGTTCTATACAGGAACCACTCAGAATCGACCTAACTGGGAACGACTCATGGCACAAATAAAAAAGGAAGACACTATAGTTTTTGATAGCGTCTCCCGTATGAGCCGTAATGCCGATGAAGGCTTTAAGGATTATAAAATGCTTTATGATCTCGGAGTAAATCTCATATTTCTCAATGAGCCACTGATCAATACTTCTGTCTTCGATTCCACTAAGAACAATCTTCTCAATATCAATATAGAAACCGGTAATACCGCCGTTGATGATTTCTTCAAAGGCAACGTTCAACTCATCAATAACTTTATGATGGCATTAGCCGAGGAACAAATCAAGACAGCCTTCGACCAAGCTGAGAAAGAAGTTACAGATCTACATAGTCGTATATCTCAAGGTATCAGAGAAGCCAAGAAGAATGGCACCAAGATTGGTATTCCCAAAGGCACTACATTGGAGACCAAGAAATCTATTCTTTGTAAGAGCCTTATTAAAAAGCACTCTAAAGACTTTGGCGGAAGCCTTGAAGATCCTGATGTTATCAAACTCTGTGGGTGCTCTAGAAATAGTTATTACAAGTACAAAAAAGAACTCAAAGCAGGTTGAGGTATTCCTATGGACAACATAAAGATTGGAGACACTATCAAAATCATCAAAATGGAGGGTGAGCCTCAATACACTAACCGTGAGGGTGTAGTTACCCATATTGACGATGCCGGTCAAATACACGGCACTTGGGGAGGATGCGCTCTTATTCCGGAAATAGATACGTTTGTTATCTTGAACCGTGACTCGTAAATCCTTGATCTCAGCATCTTCATTAAGAATAATACATGTAAAAGAAAGCGGTGAGCCTCGGCTCACCTGTGATCGTGAGTCTGTTGCCGTCCAGCCAGTGAAGTTTTACTTTGTTGTATCAATTATACAACAAAAGGCAGAAATAATCAAGACTAAAATCCCACATCTCAATGATACTATACCGTAATATAAAAATCCCCCTTGGGAGCGATTCGAAAACCACTCCTTTGGGGGATTTTTATGAAAAGAACGACGTAAGCTAATTTATATCATTTTCTTTTTATTGTGCCAGATATGACACCTCATCAAGCTTGTCAATAAGGGTTTCGAGTGCTGTTTCGTATTTGATCTTGTTCGCCTCGTAAACCTGGGCGATATCCCTTGTCAAATCACGGAAAAGTCCGCCAACGCCCTCAA
>JBGVRT010000090.1:0-17570 GCA_045128735.1 Eubacteriales bacterium
AAACCCCTAATTCTTTACACTCAAGAAAAAGAAAAACGCCGATGCGCCTGCGGGCGCGAGATTGTCGCTTTTTGAAAAAAGCTCCGCAAAAACTTTTCTCGCGGGCTGCGGTGCGAACATACCGCTAAACAATAATTTATCCGCGCAACCGCGCAATATTAAAGAAGAAGGGCTGACCCACCGAGGTCAGCCCTTCTTCTTTACTTGTTACAGCCCGAGAGCCTCGTAAACAAGGTTTATTATCTCGGGGTGGATTTTGTGATAAACGTAATTACAGCCCTTGACGTGTGTGCCCATATAAAGCGCCACGCCGTTTTCGGGGTCCATCATATTGAACGCGCCTGCCGCGCCGTCCCAACCGAACTCGCCTACGGGCGATTTGGAGTGGGAAACCACGGGGTCAATATGCACGCGTCCGCAAAGGCCCCAACCGTAACCGAAGCTTCGGGTAGTGGAGAAGCTTCTGCGTCCTTGGTCGGTAAGGTGGTTTTCCTGCATAAGCTTTATGGTTTCGGGCTTGAGCAGGCAGTAGCCGTTCTTTGCCGTGCCGCCGAGCGAAATTACGGTTACAAGCTTGAGGTAATCGTCAACGGTGGAGAAAAGTCCCGCACCTCCGCTGTCGTAGTCGGGGGTAAAGGCGTAGTTGTTTATGCAATCGGTAAGAATTGCCTTATTTACGCCGCCGTGGTAGTTGTAGATGTCGGAAAATCTCGTCTTCTGCTCGTCTGTGGGTCTGAAGCCCGTATTTGTCATGCCGAGAGGTTTGAAGATAATTTCGTCAAGGTACAGGGAGAATTTCTTTTTGCTTACGACCTCGATGACCGCCGCGAGAATATCGTGGCAAAGGCTGTACTTGAAGTCTGTGCCCGGCTCAAAGTGAAGCGGAACCTGCGCCATAGCGCGCACAACGTCAAGAGTGCTTCCGTTTGCGTCGCGTGCGGCTTTGATAGGCCCTGCCGCGGCGTTGTAGTCAAATCCCGCCGACATTGTGAAAAGGTGCTTGAGGGTAATGGGGGTTTTGGCGTCACCAATGCTTCCGTCGGGCATACGGAGCTTCATATGCTCAAACTCGGGAAAGTATTGTGAAAGCTTGTCGTCAAGCGACATTTTTCCCTCCTCCACAAGTCTCATACCCGCAATGCAGGTGGAAATTTTGGTGTTGGAGAATATCCAATAGATATCGTCCTTTGAGGTGGGCTTGGTCTGTGCCGCGTCGGAGTAGCCCGAGCTGTGGCGGTAAACCGTCTCGCCCTTGTACGTAACTGCCAGATCGCACATGGGAATACCGCAGGCGGGCAGACTGTCTATAAGATTGTCAAGTTTTGTAAAATCCATAACTGTCTCCTTTCGGTGCTGACAAATAGTTTATCATAACAAAAGTATACAACTTTTACGCCGTTTTGTCAAGAAATAGCGAAAAATATATTGCCAAAAGAGAGAAAATGTGCTATACTTAAAATGGAGTTTTATTTTTCGGAGGAAATTATGAAAATCGTTGTAAAAGTTGGCACGTCAACGCTGGCGCACGCAAGCGGACGCTTGAACATAAGAAGAATAGAATTGCTGTGCAAGGTGCTTTCCGACCTTAAGAACGCGGGACACGAAATAATCCTTGTTTCCTCTGGTGCTATCGGAATGGGAGTGGGCAAGCTCAATCTGCCCTCGCGCCCCTCTGACACTGCGGGCAAGCAGGCAGCGGCGGCGGTAGGTCAGTGCGAGCTGATGTACACCTACGACAAGCTTTTTTCGGAGTACAACCACACGGTAGCGCAGATATTGCTGACGGCTGAGGACCTTCGCAACGAGAAGAGACACAGCAATTTCGAGAACACGATGAAGCGATTGCTTGATATGCAGGTGCTTCCCATTATAAACGAAAACGACACGGTTGCCACCGAAGAAATAGAGATAGGTGACAACGACACCCTTGCGGGCATTGTGGCGGTCAGCGTAAAGGCAGACCTGCTTGTTCTGCTTTCGGACATCGACGGACTTTACACCGCCGACCCACACAAGAGTGCTGAGGCAAAGCTTATTGACAGCGTTTATGAGATAGACGAAAAAATTATTGCGCTTGGCGGCGGCAAGGGCTCTGCGCTCGGAACGGGCGGAATGGCGACAAAGCTCCACGCGGCGCAGATAGCCACCGAAAAGGGCTGTGATATGATAATCACCAACGGCGAGCACCCCGAGTCGCTTTACGAAGTAGCCGAGGGCAAGTCTGTGGGCACGAGATTTTACGCAAAGAGGGCATAAAATGAGAACTACCAAAGAGATATTAGAGGCGGCAAAGCGCGCCGTTCCAAGGCTGGCGTCAAGCGGTGAGAAGATAAACGCGGCGCTTTTGAAAATAGCTGACCTGCTTTGCGAGAGCGAGGTTGTGGGCGCGATTCTTTCGGCAAACGCCAAGGACATTGAGCGCGCCGAGGGAATTTCCGAGGTTATGAAGGACAGGCTCAGGCTTGACGAAAAGCGTATCCTCGCTATGGCTGACGGCATACGCGGAGTTGCTTCGCTTCCATCGCCCTTAGGCAGAGTAATTGAGGAAAATATAAGACCCAACGGTCTTGTCGTTAAAAAAATCAGCGTCAGCATGGGCGTGGTGGCTATTATCTACGAAAGCCGTCCGAACGTTACGTCCGACGCGGCGGCTCTGGCGCTTAAGAGCGGAAACGTCTGCATTCTCCGCGGAGGCAAGGAGGCTTACCTCACCTCGTCGGAGATTGTGAAGGTAATCAGGCGCGGACTTTCTCTGTCGGGGCTTCCCGAGGACGCGGTAAATCTTATCGAGGACACCACGAGAGCAAGCGCCACCGAGCTAATGCGCGCAAACGGATACGTTGATATGCTGATACCGCGCGGCGGCGCGGGGCTTATAAGAGCCTGCATTGAGAACGCTACCGTGCCCTGCATACAGACGGGAACGGGAATATGTCACGTGTATATTGACAAATCGGCTGATATAAACAAGGCACTTGACATTATTGAGAACGCCAAAACAAGCCGACCCTCGGTCTGCAACGCCGCAGAGGTCTGCCTTGTTGACTCCGCGATAGCCGACGAATTTCTGCCACTTCTTAAGGAGAGACTTTCGGGCGTTGAGCTGAGGCTTGACGAAAGGGCAGGGAAGATAATCGATGGCAAAGCCGCGGGCGAAAATGATTTTGATACCGAATTTCTTGACTATATACTCGCCGTTGGTGTAGTTGACGGTGTTGAGTCGGCTGTGGAGCATATTGCAAAGCACTCCACCTCACACAGCGAGGCGATAGTTGCCGAGGACGTGGCGGCGCAGGCGGTATTCACCGCCCGTGTTGACAGCGCGGCGGTCTACGTCAACGCTTCCACGAGATTTACCGACGGCGGCGAGTTCGGCTTTGGCTGTGAAATGGGAATCTCCACTCAAAAGCTCCACGCAAGAGGTCCTATGGGTCTGCCCGAGCTGACTACGTACAAGTACGTGATTACGGGCAACGGACAGATAAGGTAATAAAACAGAGGTGCGAATATGAAAAAAATCGGATTTATCGGCGCGGGAAATATGGGCGGTGCGCTTGCGCGCGCCGTGGCTAAGAGCGCCAACAAGGTATATATTTCGGATGCCGACGAAAACAAGGCGCGTGCGCTTGCCTGCGAGGTGGGCGGAGAGGTGCTTGACAGCGTGGGCATTGTGGCTGAATGCGATATGATTTTCCTTGGCGTAAAGCCGCAGATACTGCCTTTGCTTGCAGGTGAGATAAAAGCCTCCCTTGATGGGCGAAAGGGAGATTTCTGCCTTGTAAGTATGGCGGCAGGCGTAAGACTTGAAAGGCTTTCGGAGCTTTTCGGAGATTTGAAATTTATCCGTATTATGCCAAACACCCCCGCATCGGTGGGAGCAGGTGTTATCCTCTATGCCCTTGGAAAAAAGGCTTGCGGAGAGGACGAAAAACTGCTTTGCGAGGCACTTTCGCAGGCGGGCAGCCTTAACAGGCTTGATGAAAAGCTTATAGACGCGGCAACCGCGGTTTCGGGTTGCGGTCCCGCGTTTGCGTATATGTTTATCGAGGCACTTGCCGACGGCGGCGTAAAGTGCGGACTTCCTCGCGACAAGGCACAGAAATTCGCCGCTGAGATGCTTCTTGGTTCGGCAAAGCTCTGCCTTGAGAGCGATAAGCACCCCGGAGAGCTTAAGGACGCGGTCTGCAGTCCCGGCGGTTCGACTATCGCAGGTGTGGCGGCGCTTGAGGAGTGCGGCTTCCGCGGAAGCGTAATTGACGCGGTAGAGGCGGCATTTGAGCGTACAAAGGAGCTTTCGGGAGACTGAAATGAACACCAAGAACTCACTTTTAGGAATTTTCTACGCCCTTGCGGGCGGTGTTTGCTGGGGCTTTTCGGGCTCCTGCGGCGAATATCTTTTCAAGGTTCACGGCGTTAATTCGTCCTGGCTCTGCTCTTTGCGTATAATCTCTGCGGGGATCGTTTTGCTTGCGATCAGCCTTTTGTGGTACAGAGACTCGCTTTTCACTCTTTTCAAAAACAAAAAAGACCTTGGTATGACGGTGCTTTACGGCGTTTTCGGACTTCTTATGAGTCAGTTCTGCTATCTTACCGCCATATCCTATTCAAACGCAGGTACGGCAACAGTGCTTCAGTACCTCGGACCCGTGTTTATAATGGTTATTTCCTGCCTTTTCGGCAAAAGATTGCCGAGGATAGGCGAGGCGGCGGCGCTTGTGCTTGCCCTTTGCGGCACATTCCTTATCGCCACACACGGAAATTTCGGCTCGCTTGCGATTTCCGCAGGTGCTCTTGCCTTCGGGCTTTTGGCGGCTCTCGCCCTTGTATTTTACACGCTTTTGCCCGTAAAGATAATCCCAAAATACGGAACTATGCCCGTAATGGGTGTGGGAATGGTTGTGGGCGGACTTGTTCTGCTTCCCATTGCGCGCCCTTGGAGCTATGACGTAAGCCTTTCCCCCTCTGGTTGGGCGGCGTTCGGGGCTATCGTCGTCGTGGGCACAGTAATGGCGTTTACTCTTTATATGATGGGCGTTAATAAAGCCGGCGCGGTAAAGGCGAGCGTGGCTTCAAGCGTTGAGCCCGTGGCGGCGGCGGTAATCTCTGCCGTGTGGCTTGGCAATAAGTTCGCAATTGCTGACGTGGTGGGCTTTGCCGCGGTTATCAGCGCGGTAATAATTCTCTCGCTTGCCAAGAAAAAGGCGTGACCTTCAATATGTCAGTATATACACCTAAAAACAAATTTAAGGAGTACCCGATGAAAAAATTTCTCGCTTTTGTTCTGCTTCTTCTTGCTCTGACGGCGTTTTCGGCTTGTCAGGAGGGGGAGTGTGAGCACTACAAGACCACGGAAAAAATCACCGAACCGACCTGCACCGAGGAGGGCTATACGCTTCGCAAGTGCAAGGAGTGCGGCTACGAATATAAGTTCAGATTCGTAGAGCCTCTCGGTCACGAGCTTAGCGACAAGCTGACCGAGGCTACCTGCACCAAGGAGGGCTATATTACATATACCTGCAGCAGATGTGACTATGAGTATGTCTCGAATTTCTCAAAGCCCAAGGGACACCAGCTTACTTCGGCAATAACCGCCTCAACCTGCACGGAGGGAGGATACACCACCTATACCTGCGGTTGCGGTTACACCTATAAAACAAAATTCACGGTTCCCAACGGACACCACCTTGTCAGCAAGGTGACCGCACCCAAATGCGCCGACGAGGGCTATACCACCTATTCCTGCGCCTGCGGTTACTCTTTTGTGGGCGACTACGTTGAGCCTACGGGGCACAACTTCAAAAAGGCGGTAACACGCCCGTCTATAGCGACTACGGGACATACCGAGTTTACCTGCAAGACCTGTGATTTCAGCTATAAGACCGATTACGTCTGGTACAGCGAGATCTTCTCGGGCGCAGAGGGAGACGGAGACGGTGCGCTTGCGTACGGTATTGACCTTTCCTATTGGAACAAAAACGTTGATTTTGACGAGCTTAAGGATGCGGGTATAGACTTTGTCATACTTCGCGCGGGATCGGTAAATCAACAGCCCGACTATAACTTTGAAAAGTATTACAAGGCGGCACGTGAGGCGGGACTTGACGTGGGCTGTTACTTCTACAGCTACGCCGAGACGGTAGCCGAGGCGCGTGAGGAGGCGGAAATTCTCCTTGAGCTTATCGACGGCAAAAAGTTTGAATACCCCGTCTACTTCGATATGGAGGACGACGTGCAGACCGACCTTTCCACCGAGCGCAGAATGAAGATGTGCTACGCATTTTGCGAGATACTTATTGAAAACGGATATTTCCCCGGGGTTTACGCCAACCTCAAATGGCTCAATAACTACTTTGACTCCGAGGAGCTTTGCACCTACTTTGACGTGTGGTACGCGCGCTATCCTCTTGACGCGTCGGACGGCTCAGACCCCATATATTTTGAGGATTGGGATTATGAGCTTCCCGAGGCAGAATATTACGGAATGTGGCAGTTCACCCAGTCGGGAAGAATTGACGGCGCATCGGGCAACGTAGACCTTAACATTGCCTATAAGGATTACCCCGCAATTATGAAAAAGTACGGGTATAACGGATATTAAGCGGTATACCTTACCATAAAAAAGACTGTCTCACAGCATAGTGCCTTTAACGGCACTTCGCCCAGACAGTCTTTTTTTATTTATTTTTTGATTTTGAGGCTAACTTCGCCGATGCCTGTCGGAACAAGCTGATAGCCCTCGACCCAGTGCATTGTGTCTCGGTCTGTTACTCCAAAGTCGCCCTTGGCGTTGAAGCCTGCGCCTGAAAACCATTCGGGCTTGCTGCAACCGCCTATTTCGCGATTTTTCACGTGCATAGGTCCAATGGCGTTTCTCAGGGTGGTGTAGCCTATTATCTTTATTTCGTTTTCGCCCTCTTTAAGATGGCCCTTTAATGAAATTGAGTAGGGATTTCGGTCTATGCTTCCTATCCTTTCGCCGTTTACCTCAACGCTTGCGGTGCATACGCCGTATTTTCCTACGTTAAGTGAAATTTCGTCGCACTCAAGCATAGCCCTGTCGGCGTTCAGAATGTAGGAATAGGTCATACTTCCCACCCAGAAGGGGTATCCGTGTCTCGTCACGTCGGATGTGGGCTCAAGCTCCCCCGGGCGTGAGAGGACAGTGTGCCTGCTTATCTTGGTGTGCGCCGATGCGCCCATTTCCGCGTAGGTCTTTACAGAAAAGTCGCCTATGAGGTGTATTCTTTCAAGGTCTGTGCCCTTGGGGGCGCGGAAAAGCTCGAAAAGATGGTCCATGCTGCCGTCCAGTCTCGCGGTTACGACCGCCTCGTTGCGGCGTGTTATCTCTATGACGTTTTCGCCCTCCTTTATGACCTCGGGAAGCTCCAAAATCTTAAAGCCGCGCTCGAAGTGGTAGCCTGTGGGTGTGTTGTCAACAGGCGCGCCGTTGAGGGTTATGCGGCAAAGTTCGGGCTCCTCGCAAACAAGCTTTACACCCTTTGCCGCGTGGTCTGCAAGGAATTTGAAGCGCATAGTTATCTCACCGTGGTACTTGCTGTCGCGAAGAATCTCGATTATGCGCTCGGTTACCATTTCGCAGGAGAACTCCTCCTCGCCCTCAAGCCTGTACGAGCAGTATTCAAGTGTCAAAAGGTTGGGGTGGTTGAGCTGTAGCGAGCTGCATTCAATGGGTAGGGTGGTCAGGGCGTACCCCGATTTTGCCGTCGTGGGAAGGTCGTTTTTGGGACTTGTGTAAATAAGCGCGCTTCCGCCTGCCTCGTTGGTGAAATCAATATAGGTTCTGCCGTCCTTGAAGTAGGTGTAAAGGGCTTGCTCCGAGCCGTCGATGGCGTTAAAGCGAGTGGCGGTGTGTTTGCCGTCAAGCACAAGTGTGCCTGCCTTTTCCTCAAGGCAATCGCGGTTGAATATCATAAAATAGTGGGTGTTGCCCTCGGCGCGGTGGTTTATCAGCGTATAGGAAATGTCGCTGTCCGAGATATATTCAAAGTCTCTCTTTTTCTCTGCGAGATAGCGGATAATTCCGTCGTTTTTATCAAACAGCTTAACGCTGTCAAACGAGGCAAGAATCTTGAGTTCGTCGGATATTTCGCCGTCGATACGGGTGGGGAGTCCACGGGAGATAAGCACCTCGCCGCCGTTTTTCGCAAACTCGCATATTCTGTCAAATACCGTGCGGCGAAGGATGTCGGTTTCTGCAATAATAAGCGTCTTGTAGCTCATTTTGCCCACCGTAAGTCTGTCTCCCAGGACGTGACATTCGTCGCACATCACGTTCTGGTCGCCAAAGTGGAAGTCAATATGCGACGAAAGCAGGTCGGTCTGAAGCTTGAAGAAGCGCTCGTCGTATTCGTACGCCTCTCTCATACATTCTTTTTGGGTTTTCTCCTTTTTTACGCGGTATATCTGCCTGCAGGTATCCATTGGGTGAAGCAGGAGGCAATCGGTAGTGGGTGCGCCGAGGCTGACGAAATTGCTGACGCGTGCCACGTAGCTCTTTATATTTCCAAAGTTTGGCCAGAAGGGCTGATAGGTGTTGAACTGTTGGGGGTAAAAGCGCTTTCTGAATCCCTTTATGGAGTAGAACATAGCGTGACAGCACTGATGGTTGATGCCGTGGGCGGCAAAAAAGTCAAAGAGGTGCATCTGGTCGCGGAAATTGAGGTCGGGGGAGGTGACCGCGTACATCTCGCAAAGCATATGCTCCTTGCCTGCCTGCAACGCCGCAGATACAAGCTGTCTTGGGGGCTGATACATCATATGGTCAAAGGCAAAGCTTGCGGGGGCGTTTGGCTTGCCGTTTCCGGTTATTTGCTCGTATCTCATGTATTCTACGCCCGATTTCGGCATTTTCGCCCAGTTCTGCTCGGTTCGCAGAACGTCTATGCCGGGGATATCGAAATACCTGTAGAAGGGCATATTGGCGCACGCCTCGCTTATCTGTGTGTAAACGTAGTCCTCAGCCATAAGGTGACCGCAGAACTGAAGATTGTGGGAGTGACACCAATCGCGTATAGTGGCGAAATACGCCTTTTCCATCTTCTTTTCCATAAGGGTGTAGAAGCGGTAGCGAAGCTTTTTGTAGTCGCCCTCGTTATCGTACAGCATATATATCTGCTCGTCAAGGCTTTCGCCGTACAGTTTTTCAAAGTCGGCGCGTATATCGGGGCAGCAGGGCATCATGTCGGGGGAGTAGCGGGGCTCGTCCACCCAAACGCCAACAACCACGTTGCCAAAATAGCTCTCAAAGCGCTTCCACATCTCACCGTAGGTGTACTTTACGTAGTGGTCAACCGCCTCCTTGCAGAACATATTGAGGGCGGTGAGAGAGACCGACTCGGTGTAGCTCCACTCTCCGTGGGTGCAAATTACCGTCTCGTCGCCCTTGAGCTCGGCGGTTTTAATGGGTTTTATGTAGGAAAGCGCGTATTCCGCGGGCAGATCGGGGCAGGCCGCAGGCATATATCCTGCCTGAAGCGCGATTTTCAAGCCCACCTTTTCTGCCTCGTCGAGAATGACGGCAATTTTGCCCATAAAGCCCTCGCCGGGGTAGTCGGATTTGAGTCCGTTGTAGGTTCGCGCGATAACCGAGTAACAGCCCTTGTCGTAAAATTCACGCACCTGTTCTCTGAGAACGTCGTCCTCAAGCGCGTCGTTTATCATCCACAGGTCAAGTCCGCCGTAAACGCGGTCGGGATTTCTGAAAGCATTTTCCATAGTAAAATTCCTTTCTCAAAAAGTATTTTCACCTCTATTATAACTCGCAAATTTCACCGATTCAAGTCAGATTCAAACGAATTTTTGTAAAAAATAAACCTTGTCGGGATTTTTGAATAGTAAAAGGGTAAAATTCATTAAAACTCTTGACTTTTTTATTTTTTGCCCTTATAATTGGCTTGTGAATACTATGTAGGAGGATTGGACGATGTTTGAAAAAATAACTCCCGAGCAGGCGGGGATAAGCTCTGCCCGCGTAGCCGATTTTATTTCGGTGCTTGAGCGCCGCGGTCTTGCAACTCACAGCGTACTGATGATGAAGGGAGACAAGCTTTTCGCCGAGTATTATTGGGCACCCTTCCACAAGGATTTCTGCCACAGAATGTACTCCCAGACAAAGAGCTACGTTTCTATTGCTCTCGGACTCCTTGAGGAGGACGGACTTGTTGACCTCGATAAACCTATGGTGTCCTATTTTCCCGAAAAGATAGACGGCGAGATACATCCTTGGCGTGCGGCACAGACTGTCCGCGAAATGCTTACGATGCAGACACCCTCGGGCGCGGGAAATTGGTTTGACGAGCCCGACCCCGACAGAACTCATCTTTACATAAACAAATTTTCGGATAGTTTAAGACGCTATCCCAATACCCTTTGGAACTATGACAGCGCAGGCTCGCAGGTTATGTCCTCGCTTGTTGAAAAGATTACGGGAAAGAAGCTTTTTGACTTCCTCTACGAGAGAATTTTCAAGGAGCTTGGCACATTTAAGACCGCCACGATATTGGAGACGAGAAACGGCGACTCCTGGGGCGACTCTGCGCTTGTCTGCACCTCGCGCGATATGGCGTCCTTCGGCAGATTTGTCCTCAACTACGGAAATTGGAACGGAAAACAGCTTCTCAACGAGGCTTATCTCCGTAAGGCGACCTCTAACCTTGTTTCCAACGACGAGACTGCTTGGCCAAACTGCTTCCGCCACGGCTACGGCTATCAGATATGGCGCACCGAGCAGGACGGCTTTGCATTTGTGGGAATGGGTGACCAGCTTACGATTATGCACCCCGCAACCGATACTGTTTTTGTAATAACATCCGACAATCAGGGCTTTGCGCCTGCCCGTGAGATTATCGTAAATACCTATTTCGATTACGTTATCACGCCTATGAAGAACGAGGCTCTCGCCCCCGACGCCGAGGCTGAAAAGAGACTTGCGGAGGAGACCGCGGACCTTAAGCTTAAGTGTGAAAAAGGACTTGCGTACCACGAAAATGCCGATAAATACAACGGCAAAACGGTTATTTGCGATTTGAAGGGCACTATGGGAATCTCCAAGTTCTCGCTTCATTTCGAGGGCGACCGCGGAGAGTTCCGCTATACCAATGCGCAGGGTGATAAGGTGCTCCCGTTCGGTATTTGTAAGAACGTATTTTGCAAATTCCCCGAGCTTGGATATTCCGACGGGCGCGGCGGAATCCACGATACAAGCAGCGACTTTATGTACGACGCAGCTGTGTCGGCGTCCTGGAGAGCTGACGGCAAGCTTATGATAAACTGTCAGATTATCGACCGATATTTCGGAAACTTCTCGGCGGTAATCGGATTTAACGGCAAGCACGTGGCAATGCTGATGACCAAGACCGCGGAGGACTTCCTCGGCAAGTATCAGGGCAGAGCCTGCGGAACGGTAGAGGAATAAAAATATGGGCTGTCTCTCCAAGAGATAGCCCTTTTGATGTGGAAATATTTGATGCGCTATGTTCGCACCGCACCCCGCGAGAAAAGTTTTTGCGGAGCTTTTTTCAAAAAGCGACCGTCTCCCCTTGCGGCGTTTTTCTTTTGGGAACTTTTCTTTTTGCGCCTGCGGGCGCGAGACTCGCGGCTTCCCCCAAAAAGTCGCCCAAAAACTTTTGGCTCGGGCTGTGGTGCGAACACACCGCCAAACACCAACCTATCTGTACACCGCATTTACCGCTATCAATAAAACTCTCTCTTTGGCTGTCTGCCGAAAAGCTCGCCGAGAGCTTCGTCGGGGGAACGTCCGAGATAGAGTATCTCGTAAACCGCCCGCGATATGGGAAGCTCTACGCCGTAAAGCTCACCAAGCTTGACAAGTGCCTTGACGGTGTAATATCCTTCTGCAAGTCCGTCGGCACTTTCGCCTTTTATAAACGCCTCGCCAAAACGGCGATTGTGGCTGAATTTGGAGAACACAGTAGCCTCGTAGTCACCGAGATGGCACAGCCCGTAAGCCGAAAGCTCAGCTCCGCCCATCGCCCTGATAAGCCGCGCAATCTCACGTGCACCGCGCGCCATAAGCGCACCCTTCAAGGACGAAAGCGAGCGTCCGTCAAGCATACCCGCGGCAATTCCTATAACGTTTTTAGCCGCCGCACCCACCTCGTTTCCCACAAGGTCGTCGCCGTAGTAAAGGCGAATAAGGTCGCTTGAAAATGCGTCCACAAGTTCACGCTTAAGCCCGTCGCTTGCGCTGTCTATTACCATACAGTTGGGTATTCCCGCATAAAATTCTTGCACGTGACCCGGACCGAGCCACACGGCAACACGCGCGTTTTTGCCTGTAAATTCCTCAGCGACTTCGCTAAGCCGCTTGCCCGTGGAAATCTCAATGCCTTTCATACAAAGCACGAAATCTCTGCCCTCGGTAAGCCCCTTTTGGCTAAGCTCCTCAAGCAGTGCGCGAAGCCCCTGCGAGTCAACCGATATGACCACCTTTTCAGAGTTCTTCACCGACTCAAGGTCTGTGGTGAGAGTGATGCTTTCCTGGAGAGTGAGCAACCCATTTGAACGTGTGGAAATAAGCTCCTTCATATTTTTTGAGCTTTCTCTGCCGTAAAGCGAAACGCTGTTGCCTATCCTGTCAAGATACCACGCGAGAAAGCTGCCCCAACGGCCGCAGCCGATAACAGTTATTTTCATAAAAATTCCTCCGTAATGGACTTGCATATATTTTACCACAAGGTTGGCGTTTAGTCAACCTTTTTTGTCATAACCCCAAAATCCGCCGCATATAGTGGTGAAGGAGAGGTGAAAAAATGGACAACGTTATAATCAACCGCAGGATTCTTCCGCAAGCGGTGGAAAGGCTTTTGCCCGAGCGGCTGCTCCGCGCGGTGGAGAACGCCGACACGGACTTTGTGCCCGAGGAGCTAAGAATACGCGCCGAGCGCCGCATATGGGTCTGCGGCGGCGGTAAAAATCTTATGCTTGACGAGTCCTCAAGCGCGGAGGAGGTTGAGGAGGTGCTTATGAGAGCCTGCGGCGGCTCGCTTTACTCGGTTGCCGAAAGCATAAAGCAGGGCTTTGTTTTTGCGGGCGAGGGAGTTCGTGTCGGCGTTTGCGGAGAGTGGACGTCGGGCGGCGTAAGGAGCATTTCGTCGCTTGCCATAAGAATTCCGCACAGAATAAGCGTGGATGTTTCACCTTTACGGCGTGCTGTTGACGGCTTTTGTGACGGCAGAGGTCTGCTTTTGTACTCGCCGCCCCTTGGCGGGAAGACCAGCCTTTTGCGCGAGATTGCGCGCGGTTTTTCCTCGGGCGCACGCCCAATGCGCGTGGTTGTGGTGGACACACGCGGTGAGCTTGGGTTCTCGCTTGACTCGCGCGAGCTTTGCCTTGACCTGCTTTCGGGGTATCCGCGCAGAGTGGGGATAGAGATTGCCGCGCGGACTCTTGGTGCACAGCTTGTGGTCTGTGACGAGATAGGAAGCGGAGACAGTGAAGCAATTATCGAACTTCACGGCGGCGGTGTTCCGCTTATTGCCTCTGCCCACGCCGCTGACCTTTCGGACTTGCTTTTGCGTCGCGGAATTGCCGAGCTTCACCGCGCGGGGGTGTTTGGCGCCTACGTGGAGGTTGACAGGAGCAGAGAGCCGCCCTACCTTATTCACTCAAGGGAGGAATGCAATGGTTTTTAAGCTTTTGGGTGCTGTTTTTATGATTGCTTGCGGTGCGCTTTATTCGCGCTTTGCTTCACGCGCCGCCGCCGAGGAGCTTGAGGAAAATCGCCGTGTTCTTGAGCTTTTCCGCTTTGTGAAAAGCGAGATCGCCGACTACGGCACGCCTCTCGATTGCATTTTTGCACAGCAGGGAATTGCCCACGGGGTGGACGGGCTTTTTGCCACTCTTTCACCGTCCTTGCGAGACGAAATCGGCGAGGCGGCTCGGCTCGGCAGAGGCTACGGCAAAGAGGAATTGCGGATATGCGACAAGCTTATCGCACGACTTGAAATTCGGCAAAAAAAGCTTTCCGACAAGCTTTCGGAGGTAAGTGCCGTATCCCGTGTCAAGGGCTTGGGACTTTCGGCGGCGGTAATAATCTTGTTGATATGAAAAGGAGGTAAAAGTGGATATAAGCTTGATTTTCAAGGTGGCGGGAGTGGGGCTTCTCGTGGGCATTCTCGCGCAGATTTTGAATAAATACGGACGTGACGAGCAGGCGATGTTCGTGGGTCTGGCGGGCATACTTACGGTGTTGCTTATTCTTGTGGGCGAGATAGGCGAGCTTTTCTCGCAAATAAGAGAGGTGTTCGGGCTTTGAATGGGCTTGAAAGCTTGAAAATCTGCGCAGCTCTGCTTGTGGCGGCACTCTGCTTTTCGGTGGTGAAAAGGGTGTATTCGGGCTTTGACGTGCCTATGAAGGTCAGCGCAACCGCGGTCTTTTTCGGTGCGGTTCTCGCCCTTGCCGCGCCGCTTTTTTCCTATATTTCCTCGCTTATTTCCGACTCGGAGCTTGGGGACTGGCAGAGCTTGCTTCTCGGCGCGTTTGGAATAGCCCTCGCCTCTCATGTCACCGCCGAGCTGTGCAGGGATTGCGGTGAAAACAGCCTTGCGGGCTTTGCCGAGCTTGCGGGAAAGGTAGAGATACTTGCTCTTTGCCTGCCCTTGGTCAAGGCGATACTTGAGGAGGTGAAAAGCCTTGTTCCGTAAGCTTTTTGCCTTGATTTTACTGTCTTTTTTGCTTGCAGTTCCCATTGCCGCAGAGAATGACGCCGGCTTTGGCGAAATGATAGAAAACGCTCCCCCCGAGGCGACCGAGCTGTTGCCCGAAGAGTTCTTTGAGGGCAGTCCCGAGTCGGCGGCAAGAGGTCTTGAGAAGCTGCTTGAGGGCAGATACTTCGGCGAGCTTTTGGGCGATTTGCTTCTCGGAGGTCTTGAGAGCGCAATGCCCGCGCTTATGTCGCTTTTTTCGGTGCTTGTAGTATCGGCGTTGCTGTCTACCTTCAAGGAAAGCCTTAAATCCGAGGCACTTTCTGGTGCCGTCGGGCTTGCCTCTGCGGCGGCACTGACGGTCATTCTCGTGCGGAGTGCGGCGGCTCACATTGAGGCGGTGGAGGGCTTTTTGCAGAGACTGTCACAGCTCTGCCTTGCAATGCTTCCCGTAATGGGAAGCGTGCTTGCAATGGGCGGAAGCGGCGGCGCGGCGGCTGCAACAAACGGCGGATTTCTTATGATACTCGGTGTAATGGAGGCTGTGGTGGGCGAGGCATTCGGCTCGATAGTCGGCGTAAGCCTTGCGCTGTGTGCGGCAAATATTTTCTCGGCGAAATTCAGACTGGCGGCAATAGCCCGCGCGGTGCGGAGGAGCTTTGGAATTTTTTTCGGCGCGGTTATGAGTCTGCTTGGGTTCGTAGTGTCGCTTAAAATAGGAATAGCCTCGGCAGGCGACAGCATGGCAATGCGCGGCGCAAAAATGTTCGCCTCGAACGCCATTCCGCTTGTGGGGGCGGCGATAGGCGGAACCTTCGGCACCCTCGCCACCGCGCTTTCCTACATAAAAAGTATAAGCGGTGCGGTTGGAATTTTGCTTATCTTTCTGCTTGCCCTGCCTACCTTTTTGACGGTCTGGATGTATAGGTGCGGTCTTGTTCTGCTGTCGGGCGCGGCAGAGATGCTGGGTTGCGACAGAGAGAGGGAACTGCTGTCGGGGGTGGTGTCGGTCTATGGGTATATGCTTGCGGTGGTGGCTGTGTCGGCGGTGATATTCATTCTTCTTCTGACGCTGTTTATGAGAAGCACTCTCGCCTTTGGAGGTGTGCTGTGAGCGGTTATATTTACGGACTTATCTGTGCCGCGGCGGCTATCGGCATTGCCGAGGCGCTTGTGCCCGAAAGCGCGAAAACACGCCCGTATCTCAAGCTTATCTTCGGACTTGCTTTGCTCCTTGTGGTGGTCAGACCTCTCGGCGAGCTTGTCCGCGCCTTGCCCCGCGTGGGAGATATGCTGACAGTCGAGGACAGCGAGACCGAGAACTATGAGGAGATAGCCGATGGCGCGCTTGCCGATGCGTACAAAAAGGGAATAAGCGACGAGCTTGAAGCCGCCTTCGGGCTCAGCAATTTTGAAGTGGGAGTTATGCTTGACGGTGAAAAACGCCCTCAAAAAGTGACGGTAACTCTTATGGGAAAGGATATTTTCCGCGACCCTTACAAAATCGAGGCGCATATAGGCGGTGCGTTTGGCTGTGAGTGTATCGTGGTGACAGGATAGGAGGAAAATATGGGAAACGGAGGAAAGGACACCGCAAAATGGCGTGTGGCGATAATTGGAATTGGGTTTGTTATAGGCGTGGCGTTGCTTCTTTTTGGGGGCGGTGCCGAGGAGAAAAGCGCACCGACGCCCGACAGCACCGAGGACTACCGCGCGTCGCTTGAGGAAAAATTGGAGTTGCTTTGCGAAAGCTTTACAGGAGGAGAGGTCAGCGTTTTTGTCAGCCTTGAGGGCGGATTTTCCTATAGCTACGCGCCCGATTCGAGAGGGGGGGTGGTTACCGTGGGAAGCGGAAGCTCCGAGTCGGCGCTGGTGGAGTCCACCGAAATGCCAAGGGTTGCGGGGGTTGGCGTGGTCTATTCGGGTGCAGAGAACGCAAGGCTTGAGGGCGAGCTTTTGGGGCTTGTCTCGTCGTCGCTCGGTGTGGGAACAAATAAAATTTTTATAATAAGCTCCAAAAAGAGCGCAGGTTTATCATAAAACTGTGCACAGTGAAATATATATTGAGTGAAAACCGAAATTAAGGAGGAAAAATTATGGTTATTCAAGCGGAAAACACTAACAAAAAGAATTTTTTTGAGAAGATCGGAAAGCGGAATATCGCCATTGCCTGCGCGGTGCTTCTTATCGGCGCGGCGGTTTGGGTCAATTGGATGCTTTTTGCGGGCGAGGAGGACGGATATACGGGCTACGGCGACGGCTCGGGTACGGTTGACGCCTCGGGCGACAACGCAAACGCAGACGACAGCTACTTTGCCACCGTTCAGGTCAGCCGCGAGCGCACGCGTGACGAGGCTCTTGAGGTGCTTCAGTCGGTAGTTGATAACGCCGATGCCGACGAGGCGGTAAAGACTCAGGCGCTTACCGATATCAACCGCCTTGCTCTTGAAATGTCTGCGGAGTCCAATATCGAGACTCTTGTTATGGCTAAGGGCTTTGAGGACTGTGTTGCGGTTATCAACGACGGTGACGCTACCGTAGTTGTAAAGACAGGCAAGGACGGAGAGCTTCTTCCCAACCAGATAGCGCAGATAAACGAGATAGTTTACGAGCAGGCACAGATCTCTCCCGTAAACATCAAAATAACCGCGCGCCCTTGAATCAAATGATTAAATACCAAAGCCGACTCGCAGAGTCGGCTTTTTTGCGGCCACGCCGATAAATTGGTGTTTGGCGGCGAAGCGCCGCAGCCCGGAAGAAAAGTTTTGCGGAGCTTTTGGGGAAGCGACCGCCTCCCCATGCGGCGTTTTTCTTTTGGGAACTTTTCTTTTTGCGCCTTTGGCTTCAAAAAGAAAAGTGGATTTCCCCTTCAGGTGTTAAAAAAT
>JBGVRT010000091.1:0-2855 GCA_045128735.1 Eubacteriales bacterium
CGGTGCGAACACACCTTCAAACAATAATTTATCGGTCACCCAAAGCTAACGAGGTCGTGTTTAGCGACCGAGTGGGTTGCGACGGATATGTTCGCACAAATCACAGATACGGGCGCGCTATGCCTGCGCGTGCTCACGCGCCAAACAATAATTTATCGATGCGCCAAAAAGGGGCTGAGTCCTAACTCAGCCCCTTACAAATTATCTCTTATTTCTTTCCGAACAGAGATGCGAAAAAACCTTTCTTTACAAGGGTTTCCTCGGTTATATCAACAACCTTATAGCCCGTTTTTTCAATCTCGGTTTTGAGTGCTTCGCCGTCGATGCTCTCTGCCGCCTCGATGACTGCCTCGCCGTCCTTATGGGAAGCAACTACGCTCTTGACCTTAAAATTTTTCTTAATGCACTCGACCGCATGCGCCTCGCACATCGGGCACTTGAGCCCTTCGATTTTTACAGTTATCTTTACCATTTTTATTACCTCTCTTTCCTCAAAATCGGTTACTGTTTACATTATTATAAACCCAAACCGCGATTTTGTCAATGCATCCATTTATCAATTTTCAGTTTTTTTCTCCACACGTGCAGATACGCGCCTATCAGCCTTGTCAGCGCGATATCGTAAAAAACGAACAGCAGATTAAGCGTAAGCGCAATCATCCAAAGCGCAAATTCAAGCTCCAACGTAAGCGAAAGCAACCTCGCCACGCCGTACATTGCGAGCATACAAAGGTTGAAAACAACAAGCTTAAGCACAAGGCAGGTAAGCCCCGACACGCGCTCAAGCTTTGCCTTAAGTATGGGATAAAATCCCGCAAAACCAAAATACACCACGGCGGCAAATTTGTTTGGCAACAGCAAAAGCGCAAGCACCGAGGTAACGGCGTAAACAAGCCACGGATAGACTCCGCCAAGCTCGATGACCGCCATTATCACAAGAAGCGATGCGACCACCGCCATAGAAAGGTCAAGCACCTCCACAAGCGCGCCGAGATAGAGAATTATAACCCCAAGTGCTGAAAATATGGAGCAAAGGGCAAGCACGCGGGTTTTGTTCATAGTTGAATTCCCTTTCATACCCACCTCAACAGCATCTTATAAGGTCGCCGCCCATGCACTCGCAACAGCAATCGGCACAGATAAGCGAGGTACAGCAATCGCATCCGCTTCCGCTGACGTCTCCCGTCCGATAGCCACCTCCGTAGCCCGCGGTGCGGTTGCGCAGATTGTCGCGCGCCATTCGGTACTCGGTGTTGTATGGGTCCTCGTTGCAGGCGTTGTTGAAGTGCATCTCGGCATCGGCAAATCTCATTTTGCGTACCGAAACGCAACCCATAAGGAACTTCCACTCGGCATTTCTGTCGGGGATTCCCATATCGGCAAGCCTTCGCTCTGCCTCGTCAATATAGCCCGCGTTGATAAGCCTGCGAATCTCGGCAAAGGCGGTGCTTCCGCTGCTGCTCTGCCCTGCTCCGTAGCTTTGGCTGTAGCCCTGACTGCGGCTTCCACTCTGCGACGTGCCCTCTTTTCGCATATTCTGTATTTCCTCGTAGGCGGCATTGACCTCCTTCATCTTCTCCGAAGCAAGGTCGGCAAGGTCGCTGTCGGCGTATTTATCGGGGTGGTATTTTCTCGCCAAGGCGCGGTAGGCGTTTTTCACTTCCTCGTCTGTCGCCGTGGGAGGAACGCCCAATATTTTATACGGATCGGTCATTGGCTGTAGCTTCCTTTCTTATTTTGCTCTTAAGAATCTCTTTTGCCGCGGCAGGCATACCGCGGTATATGATGTTTGAAATCGTCTCTTTCATATCTCTGTCCGGGTAGTCAAGCAGGTCGAAGCTTTTTTCGGCCTCAACAAGCTCGCCCACAAGCACGTTTCCCAGGGTTTCGCAGGTGCCGTCGGTCAGCCCCTCGCCGCCGCAAAGCCCTATAAGCGGATTGAATCTGCCCTTTTTCACGTCCTCCTCGTAGTCGTCTATGGCGTCCGCGATGTAGATCCATCTGCCCACGTGCCTTCCGATTTTGCGCGCTATCCGCGCTTCCTTTTCGCCAAGCCCCTCAGCCATTATTTCGCCAAGCATATTGCCGAAGATTTCGGCAGGGCGGTCAAGGGAGGGCTCGCCTCCTCCGCGTTCGTATTCCGAAAGCGCCTTGAGCGAGTCGGCTATTTTGCCCTCAAGCTCGCGGTATTTTTTTGAGGGCTTGCGCTTCATTGCCGCCAAAAAAGGAGTCGCGACCAAGGCGCGCAGACGCTTCATTCCCCTCTCGTCCTCCGCGTCGTCACGGAGCTTTCTGTAGGCAAGCAAAAGCGACGCCGATGCGCAAAACTCAAGGGTTTCGTCTGTCTCTGCCATATTCCGCCTTGTAAACGGATGGGCTATGCATCTGCGGAGCTTGAAGCTTGGAGAACGCTGTTCTATCGCCATTCGCACAAGTGCCATAAAGGCGAAATCGTAGCTGAGCGTAATACGCGCGCACTGACCGCCGCACTTGCCGAGCGCGCGACAAAGACCGCAGTAAACACCGCGGTAATACTCATATTCACGCACTCTGAGCTCGGGCTTGTCAGCCTTTACGTATCCAAACATAGACGCTCTCCGTTGATTTGATATTTATATGATACACCATAATAAGGAAAAAAGCAATGCTTTTTTGTAAACAATGATAAACAATGATAAATTGGTGTTTGGCGGTATGTTCGCACCGCACCCGACAGAAAAGTTTTTGCGGAGCGGCGAGAATTGGGATTTGCGAAGCAAATTTGCGGTGTTTAGCCGCAAAACCAATTCTTGCACCGAATAGCGGAGCTATTCGCATTTTCTTAAAAAGCGACAATCTCGCGCCCGCAGGCGCAT
>JBGVRT010000092.1:0-2855 GCA_045128735.1 Eubacteriales bacterium
GCACAGTTTTCTTAACACCCAAACAGGAAATCCACTTTTTCTTTTGAACCAAAAGGCGCAAAAGAAAAAGTTCCCAAAAAGAAAACGCCGCATGGGGAAACGGTCGCTTTTGAAAAAGCTCCGCAAAACTTTTGGCTCGGGGGGTGGCGCCTTCGCCGCCAAAATAGAGCCGATACGTTCCCGCGCCACAACTATAACGAGCAAACAAAAGGAGACCCCCAATGACCAACCAAGAACTGATAAATCTCGCCCTTGAAACGAGGGAAAATTCATATTCGCCCTATTCGGGCTTTCGCGTGGGCGCGGCACTGCTCTGCCGCGACGGCAGAGCTTTCTGCGGCGCGAATATCGAGAACGCGTCCTATTCGCTGACAAACTGCGCCGAGCGCTCGGCTCTCTTTGCCGCCGTCTCGGCGGGATACCGCGAGTTTGACGCCATCGCCATAGTAGGCGGCGAGACCGAGAAAGTCACCGCCCTCTGCCCGCCCTGCGGTGCTTGCCGTCAGGCACTTGCCGAGTTCTCAAAGGACGGCGCGCTCCGCGTTCTTCTTTACGACGGAAAAAATGTCAGGGAAACCACCCTTAGCGCGCTTTTGCCCCACACTTTTTCACTTTAAGGAGGTATAAAAATGACCTACGAGCCTATGGAAAAAAAGCTTCCCGCGTCCGAACGCTACCGCGTTTTCGTTGACGGCACGGAGCTTAACGTCATCAAGGACGACGAATACGATTACGTCCACATCATCACCGCCGACATTGTATCGGTTGAGGTGGTCATAAACGAAAAAATAGAGCGCATTGACCTGCGCCCCACTCGCCGCGCCAAGAAATTCACGGTAGAGGGACAGAGCGTGAAATTCCTTATGTCGCGCGCCGACTACTACTGCCTTGAGGTTAACGGCGACCTTGCGCGGCCCCTGCTCCTTTTCTGCGACGAGAAAATCGAAAAGCAGATATACGACGGGCAGAAGGTCATCTATTTCGCCAAAAACTCCTACTTCCAAACAGGCGTCATAACCCCCGAATCAAACACCGTCATCTTCATCGACGAGGGCGCGGTTGTCGAGGGTAAGATCCTTGCCAAGGGCGTGAAAAATCTCCGCATTCTCGGCAACGGAATCCTCTACGGCAAAAACCACGAAGCGGGCAGGTCTATGCCTCTCGATATCCACGACAGCGACGGAATCGAGATAAACGGTATCACCGTAATCGGTCTCAATACCTGGAATCTCCGCACCCGCAGGTCGAAAAACATACTTATTCAGAACGTAAAAATACTTGCCCACGAGATATGGTCAGACGGAATCGATATCGTTTCAAGTGAAAACGTGGTGATTCGCCATATCTTCATCAAAAACGAGGACGACTGCGTTTGCATCAAATCGTCAAATTCCGCCGCAGGCAACTACGACGGCGCAGACGTGCGAAACGTGCTGGTCGAGGACTGCGTACTCTGGAGCGGACCGCGCGGAAACTCGCTTGAGATAGGCTACGAAACAAGCAATTCGGTGGTTGAAAACCTGCTTTTCCGCAACGTGGACGTTATGCACAGACAGACTCAGGACAGCAAATTCCACCGCAGTATTATTGCAATTCACAACTCGGGCAACGCCACAATCAGAAACGTCACCTACGAAAACGTCTACGCCGAGGAGACCGACGAGAATTTCATTCAGATTTCCCATATGCACCAACCTCAGTGGGGCGTGGGCGACGGCGTTATCGAGGATATAAGACTCCGCAACGTCACACTTGCGGGCGGAGAGCTTCGCCCATCGGCTGTCCGCGCCTATCCGTATGGAATCGAAAAGGGCAAAAAAGCTCCCTGCGTGACGCGGAATATCACTTTTGAAAATATAAAAATACTCGGCGATAAAATCGAAAGTGTTGAGGACGCAAAGGCTCACGGCTTCGACATCGACGAGTACACCGAAAATATTAAATTTATATGAGGAAAAATGAAAACCTACCTTTTTGACTTTGACGGCACCCTTGTGGATTCAATGCCCACCTTCGTGTCGGTAATGCTCCGTATTCTTGACGAAAACGGCATAAAATACCCCGACGACGTCGTAAAAACCATTACGCCGCTTGGCTACCACGGCACCGCGAAATATTTTATTGAGCTTGGCGTGAAAATGAAGCTTGAGGAAATAACCGCGAAAATGACCGAGTACGCCACACTCGCCTACCGCGACGAAATAGGCGAAAAAACAGGCGTGATCAATACGCTGAAAAAGCTCAAGGCGAGAGGCGACGACCTGAATATCCTCACCGCCTCGCCCCACACAATGCTTGACCCCTGCCTTAAAAGGCTTGGAATTTACGAGCTTTTTACCAACGTCTGGTCTTGCGACGATTTCGGCACAACGAAAGCCGACCCCGAAATATACCGCGCGGCGGCAAAGCGCATGGGCGTAGAGGTTGAGGACGTGATTTTCCTTGACGATAACCTTAGCGCCGACACCACCGCAAAATCTGCAGGGGTGACGGTGGTTGGCGTCTACGACGAGTCCTCAAAGGACTTCGAAAGCGAAATGAAAGCCACCTGCCACCGCTACGTCTATACCTTAAGTGAGCTGCTTGAGGATTGATAATGCAAATAACCCAATAAAAAGGAGCTGATTCATTAAGAGTACAGCTTCTTTTTTACGCCCAAAATATGACACCGACAAATTGGTGTTTGAAGCACTATGTTAGCACCGCACCCCTCTAGAAAAGTTTTTGCGGAGCGGCGAGAATTGGGATTTGCGAAGCAAATTTGCGGTGTTTAGCCGCAAAACCAATTCTTGCACCGAATAGCGGAGCTATTCGCATTTTCTTAAAAAGCGACAATCTCGCGCCCGCAGGCGCAT
>JBGVRT010000093.1:0-2146 GCA_045128735.1 Eubacteriales bacterium
CTCGTAAATTGTAACTTTTTATCTGTACACAGATTTTTTGACACCCAAAGAGGAAATCCACTTTTCTTTTTGAAGCCAAAGGCGCAAAAAGAAAAGTTCCCAAAAGAAAAACGCCGCATGGGGAGGCGGTCGCTTTTGAAAAAGCTCCGTAAAACTTTTCTGTCGGGCTGCGGCGCCTTCGCGACCAAACACCAATTTATCAACCGCAAAAAACTCCTCGGCTGAACACCGAGGAGTTATCGTATAAAATATATTTCAGCAAATTGCTCTCTTACTTAACAGCGTCAACAAACTTCTTTGCCAGCTCGGTGATTGCGGCGAAGTCACCTGCCTCAACAAGCTTATTATTATATAGGTTAGAACCTACGCCCACACCGCAAAATCCCTTCTTGAGGAAGTCGCCCGCGTTCTCGGCGGTAACACCGCCAACCGCAAGAAGCTTTGCGTCGGCAATAGGCGCCTTTACCGCCTTGACATAGCCCTCTCCCGCCTGATCCGCGGGAAAAAGCTTGATATAGTCCGCGCCGCTCTTAAGCGCCGCCGCTATCTCGGTAGCCGTAAACGCCGCGGGAATAGACACAAGCCCAAGCTTACGCGTAAGCTCTATGACCTCGGGGTCACAGTTTGGCGAAATCATATAGGACGCCCCCGCCTCGTACGCCATCATCACTTCTTCCTTTGACATTACAGTTCCCGCACCGACAAGCATCTCGCCGCCAAACTCGTCAACGAGAAGCTTTATCATCTCAGCGGTGTACTCCTTGGGGTACTTGCCCGAACGGTCAAAGGTTATTTCAGCAAGCCTTACGCCGCCGTCGTATATTGCTCTCATCGCCTTTGCGAAGCTATCGCGCGCGGGGCATCTTACGATAGCGATAAGCTTTTCGCGTTCAATCGCATCAAGCACGCAGGAGCGCACCTTGCGGTTGTTGTGAAGCTTGCGAATGTCCTCAAGTCCGCGGCTGACCGCGCCCTCGGCAACCTCGCCGTCAAGCAAAATCGCCTCCTCGCCTATAAGCAGACCGTAAGCGCGCTTAAGGCTCTCCTTGCCGCCCACGTAAATATTCTGCCCTGCCGCAACGCGGCGTATAAGCGAAATATCCTGTCCAAGCACCGCGCCGTAAAGGAACGAGGAAAGACGGTTAATATCCTTGCCGCCCAAGGCCATTACTCTGACGTGGAAAACCGCGGCGTTCAGTCCGTTTTCTTTGGCAAACTCCGCGCCCCCAATAAGGTCAAGCTCCGAAAGCTCAAAGCTGTGAGAGACCTGACCTGCGAGAATCGAGCCCGAAACTATGCCCGCAAGAAGCTCGCCCGAAAAGGTGGTGTAAAAATCGGTTATCTCGCCCTCGGCGTTGACCTTGATCACCTTGTTGTGAGTACCGGGAAGCACGATCACCGCCTCGCCCTTTACCGCGCCCGAAGCAAGAATGCCCGCAACCTCGGTCTCCTCGCCGCGCATAACGTCGGCAAGCTCACCGTTTCGCTCCTTTTTCAAGCCGGGAACGAACACGAAAGGAATATTCGTTATCTCCTCAAGCCCGACCTCACTCAGATTGTCGGCAAGCTTGTACACGTCGCAAGGCAAAGAAATGCGCGCAACGTCGCAAAGACCTATCTCACTTCCCGCCATACCCGAGGCGAAAATGCGCTCCACTCTGCTCTCGTCGGCACCACCCTCGTCAAGCAAATCGCCAATAAGGCTCTTAAGGCTGTCGAAAAGGAATCGCTTGCCGTGGGACTTGGAGCTTCCCGCGCCGAACGCGCCCTTTTTGCTTACCAATATCTTACCGTTATCACAGAGACTCAAACGGGTGTTTGATGTTCCCATATCCATTACAATATACATCTTTTTTCTCCTGCTTAATAAAAAAGTTCACACTAAAATTATACTCCTTTTACACAGATTTGTCAACAGTTATCTTGCGGCGGATTTTCATAGGTCAGCGCACCGTTGTTTATGCGAACATAGTGCCACGCGTCCCACTCGGTGTGGGCGACCGATAAATTATTGTTTACAGGTGTGTTCGCACCGCAGCCCGAGCCAAAAGTTTTTGGGCGACTTTTTTCAAAAAGTCGCGAGTCTCGCGCCCGCAGGCGCATCGGCGTTTTCTTTTTGTGAGCTTTTTCTTTTGCGCCTTTTGGT
>JBGVRT010000094.1:0-29444 GCA_045128735.1 Eubacteriales bacterium
TTTGAACCAAAAGGCGCAAAAGAAAAAGCTCACAAAAAGAAAACGCCGATGCGCCTGCGGGCGCGAGATTGTCGCTTTTTGAAAAAAGCTCCGCAAAAACTTTTCTAGAGGGGTGCGGTGCTAACATAGTGCTTCAAACAACAATTTACCGCACCCAAAGCTAACGGGGGCGTGTTCAGCGACCGCGCTCTGTCCGTCAGACAGAATCTGCCAGCTTTTTGACAAACTCGGTTATCTGGTTGCCCACGCGGGTAAGGTCGTCAAAAAACTCCTTTGCGGTCATACGCAATACGCCCGAATGTACCGCGGCAAACTGAACGAGTCTGTCTCCCGTGACCACTGTAATATTGTAGTCGGGTCCAAGGTCGTGCATCATTTTTTCAATGTATGCGTCGGCGGTCTCGTCCTGCTTGGTGTAGACCACTCGGTAGCCGTCGTGGACAAAATCCGAGCCTACGCCCTCCTTTACGCGGTATGCGTCAAACACGAGTACAAGGTCGGTCTTTGTGTAGGCGGCGTAGTTGCTCAAAAGGTCCATAAGCTCCTCGCGTGCCTTTTCAAGGCTGAACTCTGCAAGCTCCGTAAGGTCGTCGCGTGAATAAATAAGATTGTAGCCGTCTATTATCAAAAGCTTGTTTCGGGCTTGAGTCGGCTTTTTTCTTTTCTGCTTTTCAGCGTTTTCCGATGAATTTCGGTGCGGCTCGCTGTATTGCTTGCGGCGTATCGGACCGAACTCGCGGAGCATTATTGCTTCAAGCTCCTCGTTTGAAATATCGTATTTTTTTGCAAGCCCCGACACCTTCGGGATTATCGCCTCTGCCGCCGACGGAATAGCCGCCGATGCGTCAAGATGCTTGTAGCCGTCAACCTCGTTCCAAGGCACAACAAAGCCCGCGCCGTGAGCGCAGAATACCGAATGAGGCGTGTTTTCAAGGTCAGCCTCGGGGTCGTAGCCCACCGCCGTAATCACCTCGTCGGCGTTGTGGCAGGGAAGATATTTGTCAAAGGTACAGGAAAGCCTGCCCTTGCCGCCCGTATAAGAAATTACCTCCCTCGTGTATCCGTGAAGCTCGGAAACGGGCGCAATGCCCGAAATTACCGTGAACTCGCCGTCAGCCGAGTCGATGGCAAACTCAGCCGACCGCGCCTGCAGGTCGGACATTGCGCGCCCCACGTTCTTTGCAGGAAGCTCCAATCTGAATTTGTAATATGGTTCAAGCAGCTCACAGCCGCCGCGCATAAGTCCCTGACGTACCGCGCGGAGAGTTGCCTCGCGGAAGTCGCCGCCCTCGGTGTGCTTAAGGTGCGCCTTGCCCGCAACGAGAGTTATTTTCGTGTCGGTAAGCACCGCGCCGATAAGCGTTCCGCGATGAGCTTTTTCGTAGAGATGTGACAGTATCAGCCGTTGCCAGTTAGTGTCAAGGCTGTTTTCGGGAATACGGGTGTCAAAGATAAGCCCCGTGCCCTCGGGCTGAGGCTCAAGCAAAAGCTGTACCTCTGCATAATGGCGCAAGGGCTCAAAGTGCCCCACACCAAGCGCCTTTTTTGCCGCCTTTTCCTTGTAGAGTATCTTGCCCGTGTCAAACTCGCATTCTATGCCAAAACGCTCGCTTATAAGCCGTTTCAGAAGCTCGGTTTGCACGTCTCCCATAAGGCGTGCCTCTATCTGCCCAAGCTCGTCGTTACGGTAAAGGTGGAGCGAGGGTTCTTCCTCCTCAAGCTCCTTTAATTTTGAATAATAGAGGAT
This sequence comes from Eubacteriales bacterium, assembly GCA_045128735.1. Lineage (GTDB taxonomy): Bacteria > Bacillota > Clostridia > Oscillospirales > CAG-272 > RGIG8775. Next base: position 1,748 of record JBGVRT010000094.1, read on the forward strand.
AGGGTCACAGCCCTCGGGTAGTATTACGCGGTAGGAGAGAACAGGCTCAAGCAAGGGTGCACAGGCGTTGCTCTCAATCCCGAGACCTTGCCCCACATAGGTGGAGGAAAGTCCCGTTACCGCGCAGACCTCGCCTGCGTGCGCACAGTCAATCTGCTCGAATTTGTCGCCCGAATAAAGCCTTATCTGCGCTGCCTTTTCGCAAAGCCTTTTGCCGTTTTCCGTGAGATACGAAAGCTCGTCGCGTACCGAAAGGCTGCCGCGCGTCACTTTCATATAGGTCAGCCTCGTGCCGCCCGCCCGTGAGATTTTGTAGACCTTCGCGCCAAATTCACCTTTGGGATATATGGGTGAAAGGGTCAGTCTGTCAAGTCGGTCGAGAAAAAAATCCACGCCCGTAAGCCGCAGAGCCGAGCCGAAAAAGCAGGGGAAAAGCTTGCGCGAGGCAATAAGCTCGGCAATATCGGGTTCGTCGATAGCCTCGCCCGAAAGGAAGGATTCGAGAAAATCCTCGTCAACAAGGGCGAGCTTTTCATCAAGTTCCTGCTTTGTCGCCTGCTCGAAAAACGCCACGCAGTTTTTTGAAAGCGTTTTTGCGATGTGCCCCTCAAGCTCCTCCTGAAGCCTTGTGGAAATATCGGTCTTGTTTATGAAAATGAACGTAGGAATGTTGTAAAACTCCAAAAGCTGCCACAGAGTTCGGGTGTGATTCTGCACGCCGTCGGTGGCACTTATAACGAGGATAGCGTAGTCAAGGAGCGACAGCGTGCGCTCAGCCTCGGCGGAGAAATCCACGTGCCCCGGAGTGTCAAGCAGGATAAAATCGCAGTTTTCGCTTGAAAAACGCGCCTGCTTTGAGAATATGGTTATGCCTCGCTCGCGCTCAATGGCGTTGGTGTCAAGAAAGGTGTTTTTGTGGTCAACGCGCCCAAGCTTGCGTATTTTACCCGAAACGTAGAGCAGAGCTTCGGAAAGTGTGGTCTTGCCCGCGTCAACGTGGGCGAGAATACCAACGGTCAGTTTCTTTCTCATTTGAGACCTCCGCTGTATGCCGAAAGGCTCTTTTTGTAATCCGACGGTGTCATACCCGTTACGCGCTTAAAGGTCTTTGTGAAATAGTTTGGTTCATTAAAGGATAGCAGGGTGGATATCTCCTTGACCGAAAGCTCGTTTTCGCGGAGAAGCTGTTTTGCGTGTTCAATTTTAAGCTCAATGAAATATTCGATTATCGACTTGCCCGTAGCCGCCTTGAAAACGCGGAAAAGGTATGCCCGTCCGTATGAGGTATTCGCGCAGATTTCCTCTATGGAGAGCGAGTCGAAAATATGCTCGCGGAGTATGGCTATAACCTCCTTTACGGGCTTGCCTGACAGCTCGCCTACGGGAAGAAAGATCTCGTTTCCGTCCTCGGTCTCGGTGTAAAGGCGCAGCAGATTGATAAGGAAAATTTCAAGGTAATTCTTGATGACCTGCTCACCGCCGAGAGAGGGATTTTCAAGCAGATCCATTTTCTTTTTCCTGGGGTCGGAGAAGGGAATGTTAAAGGTCCTCGTTCCCTCGTCGAAAATTGCGTAGATGTATTTTGCAAAATTCTTGTTTGGGGCGAGCTTCTTGTTTTCAAAGAAACGCATAGCGTCTGACTTGCAGACGAACGAGAGGATATACACACCCGGAGCTTTGCGGCGGTTGGCGGCAAGCGAGTGGAATTCGCCGGGCTTGTGGAATAACAGCTCTCCTTCATACAGCGGTATCACACATCCGTCGGCGGTGCATATAAGGCTTTCGCGGTCGGCGTAAACTATCTCCCAAAAGTCGTGGGATTCGCCCTCAAAGACGAAATCCTTGCTGAATTCGAAGTGGTTTACAGTCACGATTTTGCTTACGTTTATAAGATTTTCGGGCTTGTGCTTAAAATATTTCTTCATACCACCATTATACTATAATCTATACCGTTTTGTCAAGTAGATTATTTTACCTTTTTTGTAGATTCATATATATTGCAATATTTAAGGGTTTGTGATACAATATAAGTGGATAAAAATGTAAAGGAGGACTGAAAATGAGAGTTCTTTTTATTGGAGCACATCCCGACGACATCGAGATCGAGTGCGGCGGTACGGTTGCCAAATGCGTTAAGCGCGGCGACAAGGTTTTCTGCTGTCACCTTTCCGACGGCGACTTGGGACACGTGCAGATAATGCCCGACGAGCTTGGAAAAATTCGCCGCGATGAGGCGAAGAATGCGGGAGAAATTTCGGGGGCAGAGGTCATTTGGGGCGGCTTCCACGACCTGGATATTTTCGAGCATAACAGGGAGTCTGTGGATAAGGTCGTTGAGGTTATTCGCTACGCCAACCCCGACTTTATCGTGACCCATAACCCCGACGATTATATGCCCGACCACACGGCAACCTATCAGCTTGTTTTCGCCGCAAGCTTTGCGGCGGGTGTTCCTCACTACCCATCAAAGAGCGGAGTGCCCACGGCTACCGTTCCGATTTACTTTATGGAGTCGGCATCTGGCGTTGGATTCGTTCCCGAAATTTACGTTGATATTACCGACGAGATGGATGCCAAAAGAGAGATGATGAAATGCCATCAAAGCCAGCTTAAATGGTTGCTTGACCACGACGGAGTGGATTTCCTTGAAAAGCTTGACGTTGTGGCAAGATACCGCGGATATCAGTGCGGCGTAAAATATGCCGAGGGCTTCAGATGCCTTCGCGCCGACCTCAGACAGACAACAAAGCGTCTGCTTCCGTAATTTTTTTGGACATATTTAATTTTTCGGCGGGAGCAAACCCTCGCCCTACGGTGAAATAAAATAATAAAAAGGAGAAAAATTATGAATTTCAATTCTACAGTTAAAGGCAGTGCCCTTGAGGGCTTTTATCCCGCAGGTTGGGATTTTGACAAGATCGACGCGTGCGTTGGCGCGCCCGAAAGCGTTTGCGACAGACAGGATTTCTGGAACAAGGATTTTGCTCCCGTAAAGTGCGAGAGCCTCGGCGAGTTCGAGACCTATATGGGTCACGAGATTGCAATGCAGATAAGACTTGCAAAAGAGCGCGGCGAGAAAATAGCATTCATTCTTCCCGTAGGCCCTATGGGTATGTACAAGTGGGTCGTTTACTTCCTCAAGGAGTGGAAGGTTTCCTGCGAGCACGTGTACACCTTCAATATGGACGAGTGGGCTGACGGCGAGGGCAATACCCTTGACAGTGACAACACGGGCTCATTTCAGTACGCAATGGAGCAGGCGCTCTTCAATCCCCTTGGTGAGCTCACGGTTCCCAAGAATCAGAGAAACTTTGCCACAAAGATAAATCTTCCCACCTACCCCGAAAAGATTGCCGCGCTTAAGGCGGAGGGCGCCAAGCTCGTCCTTGTTTACGGCATCGGAAGAATGTGCCACATCGCATTCTGGGAGCCTACCTTTGCGGCTGATTACGCAAGCGCAGAGGAGTGGGAAAAGGCGCCCTACAGAATAGGCGCAAAGATTCACCCCCTTACGGTTGAGCAGAACGCGCTTACAAGCTTCAAGTCGAGAACAACTCTCGTTCCTTGCCGTGCCAATACTATTGGCCCCGGTCTCTTCCTTCAGGCTGATTACGCCATAGGCGGAGCGGACGGAACCCTCGGCAGAGGAATGCAGTGGCAGGGACTTTCCCTGTGGATGACTCTCCGATACGGCAAAACGCCTTGGATAACATCTTCCTATATTCCTACGCTGGCGGGCAGACTCTTCTTCCTTTCCGAGCTTGCAGGACCTCTTGTTGCCGAGTGTAACTGATTTGAATATGCGGGGCTGTCTCTTTTGAGATTGCCCCGTAATTATGTTGATGTGTGAAATTGGTGTTTATAGGTATGTGCGCCGCCGCGAATACATCTATAACCAACGATTTTTTCAGCCGTTCAAAGTCAATATCACCAACAAATAAACTAATTTTCAACAAATTTCAAAAAAACTCTTTACAAATCGGATGAATGTGTGGTATAATAAACCATTATCAGATTTTTTTGATAGACAACAAACATTTTCAAGGAGGTACATAAAATGGACGGTAATACGATCCAGATACTTATTGCGATGATCGTTTATATGGCTGCGGTTATCGTGATAGGTGTGGTGTACGCAAAAAAAGCAAACAAAAGTTCAGAAAACTATTTCCTCGGTGGACGCTCGCTTGGTCCTTGGGTCACGGCAATGAGCGCAGAGGCTTCCGATATGTCGGGTTGGCTGCTTATGGGTCTCCCGGGTGTGGCATATTGGTGCGGTCTTGCAGACGCGGCTTGGACAGCTATAGGTCTTGCAATCGGTACTTACTTTAACTGGCTGCTCGTTTCAAAGAGACTTCGCCGTTACAGCGTTCGTGCCAACAACGCAATCACTCTCCCCGATTTCTTCTCTAACCGCTTCAGAGAAAAGAATAAGATAATAATGACCCTTGCCGCATTGTTCATCCTTATTTTCTTCACGGTTTACGCGGCAAGCTGCTTCGTAACCTGCGGTAAACTCTTTGCTCAGCTCTTCGGCGCACCCTACGTTGCAATGATGATAGTTGGAGCGGTGTTCGTTCTTCTTTATACAATACTCGGCGGCTTCCTCGCCGAGAGCGCATCCGACTTTATGCAGGGCGTGGTTATGATAGTCGCACTCACGGTTATCGTTGTTCTCGGTACTGTAAGTGCGGGAGGTATCGGTGCGGTTATTGAAAACTCCAAAAACATTCCCGGTTTCCTTGAATTTTTCGGTATGGCTAACCCCGTAACCGCTGACGGCGTTCAGCAGGTTGTTGACGGCGTTCCTCAGTTCGGCGAAAAGCTCCCCTACGGTATTCTTACCGTATGCTCTATGATGGCGTGGGGTCTTGGTTACTTCGGTATGCCTCAGGTTCTTCTCCGCTTTATGGCTATCCGCGACGAAAGAGAGCTTAAGCCCTCAAGACGTATCGCTATGGTTTGGGTCGTTATTTCTCTTGCAGTTGCCGTGTTTATCGGTATTATGGGAAGAACCCTGTTCCCCACAGAGCACCTTACAAAGTCGGCGGCAGAGAGCATCTTCATCACTCTCGCAACAAGCTCGCTTCCCGCAATTCTTGCAGGATTCGTAATGGCGGGTATTCTTGCGGCTACTATCAGCTCGTCTGACTCCTACCTTCTTATCGCGGCTTCGGCTGTTGCCAAAAACGTTTTCCAGGGCGTTGTACATAAGAAGGCAAGCGACAAGCAGGTTATGCTTGTAACAAGAATCACACTTCTCGTTATCGCGGCTATCGCAATTATTATCGCACTTGACGAGAACAGCGTTATCTTCACAATCGTATCCTTTGCGTGGGCAGGCTTTGGCGCGACCTTCGGTCCGCTTATGCTCTTCTCGCTCTTCTGGAAGAGAATCAACCGCGCAGGCGCAATCGCAGGTATGGTAAGCGGCGCGGCAATGGTATTCCTTTGGAAGCTTGTTATCAGTAAGCTTGGCGGCGTGTTCGCAATTTACGAGCTTCTTCCCGCGTTCATCTTCTCCTGCATCTGCATCGTTGTGGTTTCGCTTCTTACGAAGAAGCCCGATGCCGAGATAGAGGCAGACTTCGAGGCTGTAAAGCTTGGCGAGTAATAACAGAATAAGCAAGGGGTTGAGTCATTAACTCAGCCCCTTTTCGCACCTATAAACATCAATTTGTCGGTGTCATATTTTTGCACTAAAAAAGGAGCTGTGTTCTTAATGAATCAGCTCCTTATTGTTTGCGAGGTGACGCTATAACAAACCGTTACCCCTCAATTAACCTATTGACTTCCTCACGGATCAGGCGGAGTGTCTCGCCTGCGGGGACGGTGTAGCAGTCTATCTGTCCAAGATGCTTTTCGCAAAGTGCAAGTGTAGCCTCACGCCCGATTTTGCTTTCAATTAGCTTCAGCGCGCGCAGGTCGTCAAATGCCTCGCACATCAGCTTTTCGCGAATCGACGGGCAAATCTCTGTGCCTTTTCTGCCCTTTATCGGGTAACAGAGGTTGCATATTCCGGGTATCATCTTGTATGTGTTGACCGATGCGGTAGGATTTCCGAATCCCACGCTGAGGCGGTCGTAGCAGTAATTGTACGCCCAATGGAGAAATCCAAGCGCGCCGTATTTGTACATATGAACGCCAATAACTCGGGTTGCCGCCGCGGTGTTTGTTATCTTGCGGTTTGAGGTGTTTATTTCACCGCCCGTGTAGTACAGCCATATTGCGGAGCAGCTTTCTGGGGTGTAATCGGTCATATGGTTTACGTGGAGGATTGGTTGGTCAACAAGCCCCTCGGAGTAGAAAACAAGGTCGCTCATAGCGTCGCATATTGGGTTGCCGCAAAGCAGGTCGGCGACGCTGCCGTGGGCGGCGCGGTAGGACTCAAGATGCTTGGCTTTAGGCTCGTCGGATATGTGAAAAATAAGCTTTTTGTCAATATTCTCGCTTTTGGCAAACTTGAAAAACTCGGTAAGATAAGCGCGGATAAAGCCCACGTATTCCTCACCGCAGGCGTCGGTGTCAAATCCGAAAATCCGCTTGCCGTCAGCAGTGTAGATGTTGGGTGTTTGCTTTGCGCCCCATTGGCTGAAAAGATGGCAATGCTCAAAAAATTCTATACCGCATTTCTTTGCGCGGCGCACGAAGCGGCGCATTTTTTCAAAGCCGAACTTCCAGCCCGCAGGTGTTTTTTCAATCTCCACAAGCTGAACGTTCATTCGCTCGTCGCCTATTGCCGTGTCAAGGGGCGGTGTGAATGCGGGGAGCAGGAGAGTGTTCTGTCTGTGGCGCACCATATTTTTAATATAGCCGTCAAAGATTTTGTAAAAGGAATTTGAGTAGGGCTTAACCTCAAAAAGGTCGCACACGCAGTCAACGTAAAACCAGTTGGTGTAATACTCGGTCTGCTTCGGAAGCAGGGCGTCAATCACCTTGATTTTTACCGTTTCCTCGGCAATGAGCGAGAGGGGAGAGAGCGAGGAAAAGGATACCCTTACCTCGTATTCGCCTGACTCAAGCGTTTTGCTTTCGGGGTTGAGAGTTACCCACACCGCTTGATAATCTGCTGTGGCACTAAGCATAGCGTCGGTGTCCTTTTCAAAGCAGAGCGTTGTGTTCCACGCCGTGGGCCTTTGCTCAAGCTCGGGCTTTGCGGGGCGTGGCGAAAGAACGTCGGGGTATAGCCCTGCACGGTCGGACTCATAACATCCCGTTGACATATCGGCGCGTGCCGCCAACACAGCCACCCGGTCAACTCTGAAGCACTCTACGGGGAGCGTTGTGTCTACCGAAAGGGTGACGGGCTCGCCCACTCTGTTATCGCCGAGACGGTAGAGCGCTTGAAAAGAGAATGGCTCGTTCTTTAACATACTTCCGCCCTTTATTACGCGCGGGGCAACAAATTCGTCGCCGCGTTCAGGCAGGTGCTTATACTGTGAAGAAACTATTTTGAGAAATTCTGACATTTTTACTACCTCGTTGCTTTAAGAATCTTTCCGTGCTTTGGAAACAGCTGAATCGGCTCTCGCGGTACGGAACAGCCAAGCTTATGCGCCCGACGGCGGATTTCAAGCGCTTCAATCGGAAATAAACTCTCTTAAAAGAGAAGTGTCGGGAACAAGGGAAGAGGGGATTTCGGGGAGCTTCGAAAGCACCTCGAAAAGCTCGGTAAGCCACGGATGCAATGCCTCCGACTCGGGGAGCGAGACGGGAAGGTGTGGCTTGTAAACGCAAAGCTCGTAGGGGAAGAAGGTGTTTATGTCGTAGTCGGCGCGGTGCTTGTGAGGCATAATATAAAGGTTTTCACCGCGCTCAACGCTGCCGTAGAGGGTGACCGTAGCCGAGGGTGCGCGGTTGCGCGTACGGCTGTCGCGTATCATACGGCGGGCAAGGCGCACCTTTGAGGGGTGAAGCAAAAGCCCTTCGCCGTGCTCTATTCTCGTTCTCACGCTGACGTAGACTCCCGAGCTGAAGCTTTCGGCGTTTTCTATGACCTGAGGATTGAGCGAGTGTATGCCTTCGAGCACTATCATTTCACCCTTTTTAAGAGTCAGTGTTCTGCCGCTTTTCTTTCGCGTGTTGGTGACGAAATCGAAACGGGGAAGCTCAACCGTCTTGCCGCTCATTAAGTCGCGGAGCTGTGAGTTGAGCAGGTCGGAGTCAACTCTTGCGGGCGATTCAAGGTCAAGCTTGTGCGCCTCGAAAAGAGGACGTTCCTCGTCGGTTACGGGGTGGAAATAGTCGTCAAGAGAGATGGTGTGGGTCTCAAAGCCCATTGCGTCAAAGCGTGTCTCAAGCTTGTGACCGCTTGTGGTCTTTCCCGAGCCCGAGGGACCCGAAATAAGAATTATGGGGCGTTCTGCGGCGTGAAGGGCAATGTCTGCCGCCGCGCTGTCCAGCTTGCTTTCGTATTCCTGCTCACATTCGGCGATGAAGCTTTCGGGGTCAGCCGCCCTTTTTATAATTTCCTCTATGGATATAACTTCGTGTAACATAGCTACCTCCGTTTGTAAAATGGCTTTATACATCGTATTCATTTTATCATACGGATGTGAATTTTTCAAGAGTAAAGTGTAAGGTTTTGAAAGACTTCCGCGCAAAAAAATCCTAAAAATTTTCCCAAACCCCTTGACAAAACGAAAAAAATGGTGTATAATCACCACATCCAAATATAAAAAGCTGTGACGAAGACGGTCAAACGGTGTGTTTTCAGAGAGTCGGCGGGTGGTGTGAGCCGATAACGTGACGTTTAAGAACCTATCACTTCCGAGCCGGAGAGCTGAATCAAGTAGGCTGTCCCGTGAATGCTACGTTAGTGCATAGGGCTTGCCGGAGTCCGAAGAGGTGGCGTCAGAAAGGCGCAATTTGAGTGGTACCGCGGATAAATTGATTTTACCCGTCTCAAAGAAAGAAATTTCTTTGGGGCGGTTTTTGTTTTACGGTAGCTGTTCCGGTTTCAAAATTCAGATTTGCCCGAGGGCAAGAAAGGAAAGAAAAATGCAGAACAACAATTCACAAAACGCAAAGCTTTTGGAGATCGCAGGACGTATCAGGGATATGCGCGAGATCTCGGGCTACTCTGTACAGGAGATGGCGGCTCTCGTTAAGGTAAGTGCCGAGGAGTTCAGCAAATACGAAACAGGAACGGTTGATTTCCCATTCTCCTTCCTCCACGGATGTGCACAGGCGTTCGGTATCGAAATGAACGACCTTCTTGAGGGTACGTCGCCCCTGCTTTCGTCCTACACCGTTACAAGACGCGGACAGGGACAGGCAACGGCTAAGGAGGACGGCATTGAAATTTGCAACCTCGCTCCCAAGTTCAATAAGAAAATTGCAGAGCCCTATTGGGTTCGCTACGAATATTCCGAAACACAGCAGAATCAGCCCATTCACCTTACATCCCACAGCGGACAGGAATTTGACCTTGTGCTTGAGGGCAGCCTTAAGGTGCAGGTAGGCGAGCATATCGAAGTGCTCCACGAGGGCGACAGCATTTACTACAACAGCTCCACTCCTCACGGCATGATTGCCGTTGACGGCAGGGATTGCGTGTTCTGTGCTGTGGTGCTTTCGGGCGAGGACACAAAGGAAGAGGTGGTAAGAAAGAGTATTGCCACCGCAAGAACCACAGAGAAGCTTATCTGCGAGAAGTTTGTCAAGACCGAGGAGGATGAAAACGGAAGCCTCAAGTCTATAAGCTTCCCCAACAGCGAAAGCTTCAACTTCGGATTTGATATTGTTGACGAGATTGCAAACGCTTATCCCGATAAGCTTGCTATGCTCCACGTTGACAAATACAAGACCGAGCGCCGCTTTACCTTTAAGGATATCAAGCGCGCGTCGGCACAGTGCGCAAATTACTTCACCTCTCTCGGTATCAAGAAGGGCGACAGAGTAATGCTTGTGCTTAAGAGACACTATCAGTTCTGGTTCGCAATGGTTGCGCTCCACAAGCTTGGCGCAGTGGCTATTCCCGCAACAAATCAGCTTAAGGACCACGATTTTGTTTACAGATTCAACGCCGCAGGCGTTTCGGCTATCGTTTGCACCGCAGACGGGGACGTTGCCGAGATAGTTGACAGAGCCGCGCTTGAGTGCCCCGAGCTTAAGACCAAAATGCTTGTGGGCGGCACACGTGAGGGATGGCACGACTTTGACAGCGAATATAAGCTTTTCTCGGGCAAGTTCGAACGCACCGAGGACACATCCTGCGGTAACGAGGCGGCGCTTATGTTCTTTACCTCAGGAACTACGGGCAACCCCAAAATGGCATCCCACAAGCACACCTATGCGCTCGGTCACTTCGTAACTGCCAAGTATTGGCATTGCTGTGAGCGTGACGGACTTCACCTTACTATCTCCGACACGGGTTGGGGTAAGTCGCTGTGGGGCAAGCTGTACGGTCAGTGGCTCTGCGAGGGCGCGGTGTTCGTTTACGACTTCGACCGCTTCTCGGCTTCGGATATCCTGCCTATGTTTGCTAAATATAATATCACTACATTCTGTGCTCCCCCCACAATGCTCAGAATGCTTATAAAAGAGGACCTCTCCAAGTACGACCTTTCGTCTATCCACCACCTGACTACCGCGGGCGAGGCACTCAATCCCGAGGTTTCGCGTCAGTTCGAGGCGGCTACGGGTCTTACGATTATGGAGGGCTTCGGTCAGACAGAAACGACACTTACCATAGCAAACCTTGTGGGCACAACTCCCAAGCTCGGCTCTATGGGTAAGGCTTCGCCTCAGTATGACGTTGATATCGTAGACCCCGACGGACGTTCGCTTCCTAACGGTGAGGTCGGTGAGATCGTTATTCACCTTGACAAGGGCGACCCCTGCGGTCTGTTCAGAGAGTATTACCGCGACGCCGAAAAGACAGCCGAGGCTGTTTACGACGGACTTTACCATACGGGCGACACCGCTTGGCGCGATGAGGACGGCTACTTCTGGTACGTCAGCCGTATCGACGACGTTATCAAGTCCTCGGGCTACCGTATAGGTCCGTTCGAAATCGAAAGCGTTATTATGGAGCTTCCTTACGTCCTTGAGTGCGGAGTTTCCGCCGCCCCCGACGAGGTAAGAGGTCAGGTCGTTAAGGCGAGCATCGTGCTTACAAAGGGAACAGAGGGCACGGAGGAGCTTAAAAAGGAGATTCAAAGCTACGTCAAGTCTCATACAGCACCCTATAAGTACCCCAGAATCGTGGTGTTCCGCGATGAGCTTCCCAAAACTATCAGCGGAAAAATCCAAAGAAATAAGCTTTGATAAGAGAAAAATTGTTGAAAGTGCCGAAATTTCGAAAACTTTCGATATTGCTTGACAAGCCGCGGAAAATGTGATAAAATCTTTACATATAAATATGAAAGGCAATGACGGGGAAGAGCCGATTCCGCAAAGCGCAGAGAGCCGACGGTTGGTGTAAGTCGGCGTTGTGCGGGTCTAAGTTTGTAGCCCCCGAGCCGAGAGGAAGAAAGCGTGAGCGAGTAGAACCTCTCCGTGATTGCTGCGTGAAAGCATAGGGCTTCTGTGAGTCCGAGAGGTGGCGCGTAACGCGCAAATTGAGTGGTACCGCGGGTAAGAAATTTGCTCGTCTCAAAGATTTTTCACGTCTTTGAGACGAGTTTTGTTTTCAAAGGCAGATATTGAATCGGAGGAATAAATGAGTAACTTTAACGACATCGATCAGAAGATCAAAGCCATGGCGGGGCGTATAAAAGCGCTTCGTGAAATGGAAGGCTACAGCCTTGAATACATGGCATCAAAGACCGACGTAAGCGTTGACGAGTACGTAGAGTGCGAGGAGGGCCGAAGCGACCTTAACTTCGCGTTCCTGTACAGATGTGCAACTGCCCTCGGCATTGACGTTACCGAGATCATCGAGGGTGCCGCACCCAGACTTAAATCCTATACGCTTACAAGGCGCGGAATGGGTCAGAGAATCGAGCAGGCGCACGGAATGACCTATTACAGCATCGCCCACGCCTTCAGAGGCAGAACCTCAACTCCTCTGTACGTTCATTGCGTGTATTCCGAAAAGGCGGAGCTTGAGCCTATGGAGGTAACCACCCACGAGGGTCAGGAGTGTGACATCGTGGTAAAGGGACGCTTAAAGGTTCAGGTTGGCGACCACCAGGAGATACTTGAAGAGGGCGACAGCATTTACTACGACAGTAACACGCCACACGGTATGATAGCCGTTGGCGGACAGGACTGCTACTTCTACGCCATAGTTCTTAATCCCGTCGGCGTTTCAATGTCCGAGATAACCCACAGCGCGGTGAAGGAGCTTACGGTTAAGCCCAGCCGCAAGGTGGAGATAAAGCAGGAAAGACGCCGCGTTTGGGAGGACTTTGTTATTCCCACAGAGGACGAAAACGGAATCCTCAAGGCGATAGACTTTAAGGACGAGGACAAGTTCAACTTTGCCTTTGACGTCATTGACAGAATGGGCGTTGAACAGCCCGACAAGGTTGCGCTTTTACATATTGCCAAGGATAAGACCGAGCGCAGATTTACCTTTGCCGACATCAAGCGGGCTTCCTCGCAGACGGCAAACTACTTCAAGTCGCTTGGTATCAAGAAGGGCGATAAGGTAATGCTCATACTCAAGAGACATTATCAGTTCTGGTTTGCAATGGTCGCGCTTCATAAGCTTGGCGCGGTGGCTATCCCCGCAACCAATCAGCTTAAGGAGCACGATATAGAATACAGACTCAACGCCGCAGGCGTTAAGGCAGTGCTTTGTACAGCCGACGACGGAGTTGCCGCCGAGGTCGATAAGGCGGCGGTTCACGCTAAGGACCTTGAGGTCAAGATGATAGTCGGCGGCGAGCGAGAGGGCTGGAGAAGCTTTGACGAGGAGTACAGCCTCTACACGGGCAAATTCGAGCGCACCGAGGACAGTGCGTGCGGCGAGGACACAATGCTTATGTACTTCACCTCGGGAACTACGGGCAACCCCAAGATCGCGCGTCATAACTACAAGTACCCCCTCGGTCACTTCATCACTGCAAAGTATTGGCATTGCGTAAACCCCGACGGACTCCACCTTACCATTTCGGATACCGGCTGGGCGAAGGCGGCGTGGGGTAAGATCTACGGTCAGTGGCTCTGTGAGGCAGGTCTCTTCGTTTACGACTTTGACCGTTTCGACGCACACGACATACTTCCTATGTTCGCAAAATACAACATCACCACCTTCTGCGCACCTCCTACGATGCTCAGGCTTATGGTAAAAGAGGATATCTCAAAGTACGACCTTTCCTCTATCGAGCATATGACCACCGCAGGCGAGGCGCTCAACCCCGAGGTGTTCAGACAGTTCGAGGCGGCTACGGGACTTCAGATAATGGAGGGCTTCGGTCAGACCGAGACCACCGTGGCGCTTGCTAACCTGCTTGGTACAAAGGCAAGACTCGGCTCAATGGGTAAGCCTGTTCCACTTTACGACATCAAGCTTCTTGACCCCGACGGAAACGAGGTTCCCGTGGGTGAGACGGGCGAAATTTGTATCAACGTGGCAAATGGCGCGCCCTGCGGACTTTTCAGAGGCTACTACAATGACAAGGAAAAGACCGACGAGGTTTGGCACGACGGATATTATCACACAGGCGACACCGCTTGGCGTGACGAGGACGGATACTTCTGGTACGTGGGACGCGTGGACGACGTTATCAAGTCTTCGGGCTACCGCATAGGTCCTTTCGAGATAGAGAACGTAATTATGGAGCTTCCTTACGTACTCGAGTGCGGAGTTTCCGCCGCACCCGACGAGGTAAGAGGTCAGGTTGTCAAGGCAAGCATAGTGCTTACCAAGGGCACAGAGGGCACAGAGGAGCTTAAGAAGGAGATTCAGAGCTACGTCAAGAGCAAGACTGCTCCTTATAAGTACCCGAGAATAGTCGTGTTCAAGACCGAGCTTCCCAAAACAACGAGCGGAAAGATTCAGAGAAACAAGCTTTAATTCGGAGAAATTATGAAACCAAAGAGAATAACGCTTTTCGCAGGTCACTACGGAAGCGGAAAGACCAATGCGGCGGTGAATTACGCCTTTGCTCTTAAAAAAATGGGGCTTGAGGTAACGGTTGCCGACCTCGATACGGTCAATCCCTACTTCCGCACCAAGGACAGCGAAAAGGAGCTTGCGGAGGCAGGCATAAGGCTTATCGTCTCGGAGTTTGCAAACTCCAACGTGGACCTGCCCGCCCTTCCGTCCGAAATGTATAGCGTGGTCAACGACAAGAGCCGTTACGCGGTGCTTGACATCGGCGGCGACGACCGAGGTGCGTTTGCCCTCGGAAGATATACGCCGAGTATACTTGAAGAAAACAACTACGATATGCTTTTCGTAATAAATTGCTACCGACCGCTGACCTCCACACCCGAGGACACGGTTGAGATAATGCGCGAGATCGAGGCGGCATCGGGAATTCCCTTTAACGGAATCGTTAACGATTCCAATCTCGGACCCGACACCACACCCGATACCGTGAAGGACTCGTTTGAGTACGCCAAAAGCGTGGCGCGACTATCGGGTCTTGAAATAAAGCTTACCGCAGTACCCGACTTTCCTTGCTTTGAGGATATTGAAAGCTTTGGGGAAGAGAACGGCGAGCTTTTGAAGATGAAGCTACAGAAAAAGGTTATTTAGGAGGAAAAACAAATGGCAAAGCTTACGTTTAACGTTGATATGTGTAAGGGCTGCGGACTTTGCGTTAAGGCTTGCCCCAAGCACCTTATCGAGGTTTCCAAGACCAAGATAAACAAAAAGGGACATTACGTTGCGGAGATAACCAATCAGGAAGCCTGCATCGCCTGCGCGTTCTGCGCTACAATGTGCCCCGATTGCATAATCAAAGTTGAAAAATAATTAACCGTTAATACGGACACGGAGGAATAAAAATGGCAGAAAAGGTTTTGATGAAGGGTAACGAGGCAATCGCCGAAGCGGCTATTCTCGCGGGATGCCGCCACTACTTCGGCTACCCCATTACACCTCAGACAGAAATAGCGGCATATATGGCAAAGCGTATGCCCAAGATAGACGGCACCTTCCTTCAGGCTGAGAGCGAGGTTGCGGCTATCAATATGGTTATAGGAGTTGCGGCGGCAGGCGGTCGTGTTATGACCTCCAGCTCCAGCCCCGGAATCGCGCTTAAGAGCGAGGGTATCTCTTACCTTGCGGGCTGTGATCTTCCCGCACTTGTAATAAACGTACAGCGCGGAGGCCCCGGACTTGGCGGTATTCAGCCCTCACAGTCCGACTACTTCCAGTGCACTAAGGGCGGCGGACACGGTGACTACAGAAATATCGTTCTCGCTCCCGCGTCTGTTCAGGAAATGGCTGATATGACGGTCAAGGGCTTTGACCTTGCCGATAAGTACAGAATGGTGGCAATGATACTTGCCGACGGTACTATGGGTCAGATGATGGAGCCCGTCTCCCTCGACATTCCCGAGCAGAAGAAGTACGACAAGCCTTGGGCTGTTACGGGAACCAAGATGGAGAGAAAGCACAACATAGTAAACTCTCTTTCGCTTGTGCCCGAGGAGCTTGAACAGCTCAACTTCGCTCGCTACGAGAAGTACGCCGAGATCGAAGAAAACGAGGTAATGTACGAAGAATATATGATGGACGATGCCGAGGTTTGCGTAGTTGCTTACGGTATCGCCGCAAGAGTTTCCAAGAACGCTATCACAGCGGCACGCGCGCAGGGAATCAAGGTAGGTATGATAAGACCTATCACCCTCTGGCCCTTCCCCAAAAAGGTGCTGCGCGCCGCAGCCGATAAGGTAAAGGCATTCGTTACCGTTGAGATGTCTATGGGTCAGATGATTGAGGACGTAGAGCT
Organism: Eubacteriales bacterium; assembly: GCA_045128735.1. Classification (GTDB taxonomy): domain Bacteria; phylum Bacillota; class Clostridia; order Oscillospirales; family CAG-272; genus RGIG8775. The sequence continues at coordinate 17,605 of JBGVRT010000094.1, forward strand.
TGCCACACGTTGCTTGAAGCCTGTGCTTCTTTGCAACAGAGCAGGCGGTATGATCCCCTCGCCCGAGCAGGTTCTTGCAAAAATCAAGGAAGCAGGAGGTATTAACTGATGGTAGTATTTGATAAACCCCATTCTCTTACCGATGCGCCGCTTCACTACTGTCCCGGTTGCACACACGGTATCATTCACAGACTTGTTGCTGAGGCTATCGATGAGCTTGGCATTGAGGGCAAGACTATAGGTGTCGCCCCCGTCGGTTGCTCGGTTATGGCATATAATTATTTCGCCTGCGATATGGTTCAGGCGGCTCACGGACGCGCTCCCGCAGTTGCTACGGGTGTAAAGAGAGCAAATCCCGATAACATCGTATTTACATATCAGGGCGACGGTGACCTCGCTTCTATCGGTATGGCTGAGACAGTTCACGCCGCTACGAGAAACGAGAATATCACAATAATCTTCGTAAACAACGCAATTTACGGTATGACGGGCGGTCAGATGGCTCCTACGTCGCTTCCCGGACAGGTTACACAGACCTCGCCCTACGGACGTGACACAAAGACCGCAGGCTTCCCCATAAAGGTTTGCGAGCTTCTTTCCGAGCTTGAGGGTCCCGCGTATCTTGAAAGAGTTGCGGTAAACAACGTAAAGAATGTTAAGAACGCAAAGAAGGCTATTAAGAAGGCTTTTGAAAATCAGGTGCAGGGAAAGGGCTTCTCGCTTGTAGAGGTTGTTTCCACTTGCCCCACCAACTGGGGTCTCACACCCGAAAAGGCGCTTGAGTGGGTTGACGAAAAGATGATACCCTACTATCCTCTCGGCGTATACAAGGACAGAACCAAGGAGGAGCAGGCATGACAAATCAGATTTTGATAGCAGGCTTTGGCGGTCAGGGTGTGCTTTTCGCAGGCAAGCTTTTGGCTTATAAGGGAATGTACGAAAATAAGGAGCTTAGCTGGCTTCCTTCCTACGGTCCCGAAATGAGAGGCGGTACGGCAAACTGCAGCGTTATTATCAGCGATACACCCGTTGGCTCTCCCATCGTGGATAACCCCGACGTGCTTATGGTTATGAACCTTCCTTCGCTTGATAAGTACGAGAACGCCGTTACAAAGGGCGGAAAGATATTCGTTGATTCCTCCTTTATCGAAAGAAAGGTCGCAAGAGATGACGTTGACGCTTATTATATCCCCGCTACAAAGATGGCGGCAGAGGCAGGCGTTCCCACTCTGGCAAATATGATACTTCTCGGTAAGCTTATCAAGGAGACGGGAGCAGTTGACTTCGACGGACTTGAGGACGTTTTCAAGAAGATTGTATCGGCAAAGCGCGCTGACCTTATAGGCGCAAACCTTAAGGCACTTGAGCTTGGTTATAACTATAAGGATTAAAGAAAGGATCTTTACTATGGAAATCAAAATTCAGAAAACTTCTGCTCCGAAGCAGAAGCCCGATTCAAACGGACTTGGTTTCGGAAAGCATTTCACAGACCATATGTTCATAATGGACTACACCCGTGAGAGGGGCTGGTATGACGCAAGAATAGTGCCCTTTGGCAATCTTGAGCTTCACCCCGCATCCACCGTGTTCCATTACGGCGCAGAAATTTTCGAGGGACTTAAGGCATACCGTACCGCAGAGGGAAAGGTACAGCTTTTCAGACCCGAGGAGAATATCAGGAGACTTAACAGCTCGGCAGACCGTATGAGACTTCCTCTCGTTGACGAGAAGGAGCTTCTTGCGGCACTTGTCAAGCTTATCGAGATAGAGCAGGATTGGGTACCCTCCGCACCCGGAACGTCGCTTTATATCAGACCCTTCCTTTTCGGAGCTGACCCCTTCCTCGGAGTACACTCCATCAACCACTCTATGCTCGTAATTATCCTCTCTCCCGTAGGAAGCTACTACAAGGAGGGAATTAACCCCGTTAAGATCATGATCGAGACCGAGGACGTCCGCGCGGTACGCGGCGGTACGGGTTACACCAAGTGCGGCGGTAACTACGGCGCGTCCAACAGAGCAGGCGAAAAGGCTGAACAGCTCGGCTTCTCTCAGGTTCTCTGGCTTGACGGCGTTGAGAGAAAGTATATCGAGGAAGTAGGAGCTATGAACGTAATGTTCAAGATCGGCGACGAGGTCGTAACACCCGCGCTTACAGGTTCTATCCTTCCCGGTATCACAAGAAAGTCCTGCATTGAGCTTCTCAAGGCAAAGGGCGTTAAGGTAAGCGAGAGACTTCTCTCTATCGACGAGCTTATCGGCGCGCTTGAGAACGGAACGCTCAAGGAGGGCTGGGGCTGCGGAACAGCGGCTGTCGTTTCTCCTATCGGTGAGCTTCACTATAAGGGCAAAAAGTACGTTATCAACGACAATAAGATAGGCGCAACAACTCAAGAACTTTATGACACCTTGACAGGAATTCAGTGGGGTCGACTAGAAGACACCTATAACTGGACATATCCCATTACAAAGTAAGCGGAAAACCGCTTTACGCCCGAGGGACAGTCTTTGTGGGCGAATTTTATGTAGCAGAAGTGCGTACTAAGCGCACACAAAAATTCCATGAAAGGTGAACAAAACAATGAAAAAAATAAATATATCCGATATAACACTGAGAATAAACCGCACAGGCGCAGAAGCACCTCTTTCCTTCAAGGAAAAGCTTGAGGTTGCCAGAAGCCTTGACAAAATGCACGCCGACGTTATCGAGCTTGCTCCCATTGCAAATGAAAAGACAGATGTGCTCCTTGCGCGCACCGTGCTTCCTTTCCTTAAGCACAGCAAGCTTTCTATCCCCGTAGGAGCTGACGAGGCTTCTGTGGATGTGGCGTATTCGGCTGTTTCGGGCGCACAGAACGCAAGACTTCAGGTGAGAGTTCCTACCTCTCCCGTACAGATGGAATATTTCTGTCACAAAAAGCCTGCGGCTGTGCTTGAGAGCATCAAAACTCTCGTTGCAAAGGCGGCGGCTTTCGGTGTTGAGACCGAGTTCGTTGCCGAGGACGCAACCAGAAGCGAAATGCCTTTCCTTGCTTCGGCTATCGAGGCGGCATTAGAGGCAGGCGCTAAGGTGATTACACTTTGCGATGATGCGGGAACTATGCTTCCCGAGGAAATCGGTGCGTTTGTGGACGGTGTAAAGGCGGCTGTGCCCGCGCTTTCGGGCGTGACTCTCGGTATTCAGCTTTCCAATGCTATCGATATGGTTGCGGCTAACGCCGTTGCGGCAATAAAGAGCGGTGTTGACGAGATAAAATTGGCGGCAGTTGCCGTTGACTGCCTTTCTACCGCAAGCTTTGCAAAGCTTCTTTCGGCTCGCGGTATAGAGCTTGATGCCGAGTGCGGTGTAAAGGCCACCGAGCTTAAGAGACTCATTTCTCAGATCGAGTGGATAGTTGACCCCGAAAAGGGCGAAAAGCCTCAGAGCGCAGTAAGCGCGCATAGCACGGGCGTGATCAGCCTTAAGGCTGACGACGATATGCCCACCGTATGCAAGGCGGTCAAGATGCTTGGCTACGAGCTTTCCGAGGAGGATAACGCAAAGGTTTACGAGGAGTTCTGCCGTGTTGCGGCAAAGAAGAACGTGGGCGAGGCTGAGCTTGACGCAATCGTTGCAAGCGCGGCACTTCAGGTCCCTCCTACCTTTGTGCTCAAGAGCTACGTTATCAACAGCGGTAACGTAATTACCGCAACAGCATATATTCAGCTTGAAAAGAAGGGCGCAGTGCTTGAGGGTATCAGCGTGGGCGATGGTCCTATCGACGCGGCTTTCCGCGCAATCGAGCAGATAATCGGTCACCACTACGAGCTTGACGACTTCCAGATAAAGTCGGTAACAGAGGGCAGAGAGGCTATGGGCTCGGCACTTGTAAAGCTTCGCTCAAACGGCAAGCTTTACTCGGGTAACGGAATCTCCACCGACATCATAGGCGCAAGCATCCGCGCCTACGTGGCGGCACTCAATAAGATAGCCTATGAGGAGAATCAGATATGAAACTGTCATTCTCTGTAAAGGGCTGGAAAAATATGGGCTGGGCGGACTACCTTGACGTAGCCGCCGAGCTCGGATTCGTGGGAATTGAGCTTCACAACGTAAAAAATAAGGAGTTCCGCAGTGCGGATAACCCCTTTGACCCCGCAAATTCGTTTGCAATTGTAAGAGACCTGATAAACAGAGGTCTGTCAATTCCTTGCCTTGACGCGGCTTGTAATATTGCTGACGCGGCGGCGTTCGACGAGAACTGCCGCGAAATAGGCGACTGCATAAAGACGGCGGCTAATCTTAAGATACCCTACGTCCGCGTGCACGCAGGTACAAGCATCAGCGACGGCGATATGGAAATGACCGAGAAATGCCTTGAGGCTATGCTTCCCGCGGCAGAAAAGGCAGGAGTTACTCTGCTTCTTGAAACGGTTGGACTTTTTGCTACCACCGAAAAGCTCCGTGACGTGCTTAACTATTTCGCTTCCGACAGCTTGGGTGCGCTGTGGGATATGTACCACACATTTTTCTCGGCTAAGGAAGACCCCGACACTACCATAAAAAATCTTGGCGCGTACGTAAAGCACGTGCATATCAAGGATTCCAAGCGAGAGGGCGGCGAGCTTAAGTATTGCCTTATAGGCGAGGGCGAGCTTCCTATGACCGATATGATGAACAGCCTTCGCGCGGTTAATTACGACGGCTTTGTTTCGCTTGAGTGGGATCCCAAATGGCTTGACGAAATAGACGATATGGAAGTTATTTTCGCCCATTTCGTAAGCTATATGCAGCACTTCGACGACCCCAAGAAAAACAAAAAATCGCTTTACAGCAATAAGGCGCACACAGGTAAATTCCTTTGGAAGAAGGAGTCGCTTATCGACCTTACCTTCCCGCAGGTGCTTGACGCGGTTACCGAGGAATTTCCCGACCAGATCGCCTTCAAATATACCACTCTCGACTATACGAGAACCTACTCGGAGTTCAGAGACGACGTTGATACCTTTGCGCGCACGCTTATCGCGCTTGGCGTAAAGGCAGGACACCACGTTGCCGTTTGGGCTACCAACGTGCCCCAATGGTATATCGCATTCTGGGCAACAACAAAAATCGGCGCGGTGCTTGTAACAATGAATACCGCGTATAAGATTCACGAGGCGGAATACCTGCTTCGTCAGTCGGATACACATACGCTTATTATGGTTGACGGTTGGAGAGACTCCGACTATAACGCAACCATAAGCGAGCTTTGCCCCGAGCTTAAGGATACTAAGCCGGGTGAGCCGCTTCACTGCAAGAAGCTTCCTTTCCTCCGCAACGTAATTACGGTAGGCTTCCGCAAGGAGGGCTGTCTCACTTGGGAGGAGTCGCTTCAGTTAGCACAGAGAGTTCCGCTTGAGGAAGTGCACAGACGTGCGGCGGCAGTTGAGCCCGACGACGTTTGCAATATGCAGTACACCTCGGGAACAACGGGCTTCCCCAAGGGCGTAATGCTTACCCATTATAACGTGGTAAATAACGGTAAGTGTATCGGCGACAGAATGGACCTTTCCACCGCCGACAGAATGATGATACAGGTGCCGATGTTCCATTGCTTCGGCATGGTGCTTTCCATGACCGCATCGATGACACACGGCGCATCTATCTTCCCGCTTCCGTACTTCTCGCCCAAGTCGGCGCTTGCCTGCGTCAATGACGAGCATATCACCGCTTTTAACGGCGTTCCCACAATGTTTATAGCAATGTTCAATCACGAGGACTTTGCCAAAACCGACTTCTCCTATATGAGAACAGGAATTATGGCAGGCGCAAACTGCCCCGCAGACCTTATGAAGCGCGCGGCACAGCCCAACGAGATGAATATGCGCGGAATAGTCAGCGTTTACGGACAGACCGAGGCTTCGCCCGGATGTACAATGAGCGAGCTTGACGACCCCATTGAGGACAGAACCGAGACGGTTGGCTACGCATTCCCCCACGTTGAGTGTAAGATAATCGACCCCGAAACGGGCGAGGACCTTCCCGACGGACAGAACGGCGAGTTCGTTGCACGCGGTTATAACGTAATGAAGGGTTACTATAAAATGCCTATTGCCACCAGAGACGCTATCGACGCCGACGGTTGGCTCCATACGGGCGATATCGCTTGCCGTGACGAAAAGGGCAACTACCGCATCACGGGACGCCTTAAGGATATGATAATCCGCGGCGGCGAGAACATCTACCCCAAGGAGATAGAGGAATTTATCTATACGCACCCCAAGGTCCGCGACGTGCAGGTCATCGGAGTACCCGACGAACGCTACGGCGAGGAGATAATGGCGTGCATTATCCTTAAAGAGGGTGAAGAAATGACGGTTGAGGAGATGAAGGACTATATCCTTTCTCATATGGCGCGTCATAAAGTGCCCAGATATATCGACTTCGTAAAAGCCTTCCCGATGAACGCGGCAGGCAAGATCCTCAAGTATAAAATGCGCGAGGACGCAGTTGAGAAATTGGGACTTAAAAAATAGCGTGGAAGCCCCCGCGGGCTTGACGGCTTTGCCACTCACGAAATATAAAAGGTGCGAACATATCGCACGCTATCCGAAAACCGATGTTGTCCAAACATCGGTTTTCTTGTTTGGAAAAGATAAATTATTTTGCCTCCCCCTTTGACCAAATATCAAAAAAGTTACCTTTTGGCTAATTCAAGACCGCTATTGGCTTTACTTTTAACTTTTTGTCTGATATAATGAAGTTGTATAATAGCATTGTTGTGTGCAATATCATCAAAGGAGACAAATTGTGAATAAGGTTATTTACGATTATTACGTTACCGAACGCCGTCACCGCGAAATGCGCCATGATTGCGGAATCGACTTTGCAAAGGAATTTTCAGCACGCGGTCTTTCGCCTGTTGAGCGTATGACCGAACGCTTTGAGCGACTTTCGGCTATGGAAAAGCCGTTTATACACCCCGAAGAAAAGATAGTAATGCTCCGCACAGTCCGCGACATCCCCGACTGCTTCTCTGAGGATGAGTGGAAGAAAATAAAATCAAAGCACTTTATCCACGAGCTTGGCTATATCTCAAACCTTTCGCCCAATTACGCAAAGGTCATTGAAAAGGGTCTGCTTTTCTTCCGCGAGTCTGCCGACGAATACGGCAAACGGGTTATTGACGCAATTATCGAGCTTTGCGACCGCTACCGTGCCGAGGCTTTGCGAGTCGGCAGAGACGACGTTGTCAAGGTGCTTGAGCGCGTGCCGAGATACAGCGCGCGCAACTTCCGCGAGGCGTTGCAGTTCTTCAGAATACTCCACTACGCTCTTTGGCTTGAGGGCAACTATCACAACACCGTGGGGCGGTTTGACCAATATATGTACCCCTATTTCAAAAAGGATATGGACGCAGGTGTGTATAGCCGCGAGCAGGTCTTTGAGCTTGTTTGCGATTTCTTCCTTTCGTTTAACAAGGACAGCGATATGTACGTGGGTGTTCAGCAGGGCGACAACGGACAGAGTATGGTGCTTGGCGGCACCGACGCGAATGGCAACGACTGCTTTAACGAGCTTTCGGCGCTTTGCCTTGAAGCCTCGCGCGAGCTTAAGCTCATTGACCCTAAAATAAATCTCCGCGTATCCCAAAATACACCGATTGAAATATTTGAAAAGGGAACTGAGCTTACAAAGGTTGGACTTGGCTTCCCACAGTATTCAAACGACGACGTGGTCATCGACGCGCTTGTAGGGCAGGGTTATGACCGCGCCGACGCAGTTAATTACGTGGTTGCAGCGTGTTGGGAGTTCATTATTCCCGCGGTGGGCAATGACGTTGCAAATATCGGCGCCCTCAATCTTCCAAAGGTGGTTGACGAAGCGTTCCGCAAGTGTTCGTGTGACAGCTTTGATGGGCTTCTTGAGGAAGTAAAAGCAGGGATAAAGACAGAGTGCGACAGAATACGCGAGGGCGTGCGCGACCTTTGGTTTGTGCCGTCTCCATTTATGGAAATTCTCAGAGATGAGAAAAAATACAACAATTTCGGAATCCACGGTTGCGGTATCGCTTCGGCTACCGATGCGCTTGCGGCAATAAAAAAGCAGGTCTACGACAGCAAAAATATAAGCCGCGAGGAGCTTATTGCAGCCCTTGACTCTAATTTTGAGAATAGTCCCGAGCTTCTCCATGCTCTTCGCTTCGAGTCTCCAAAGCTTGGCGACGGAACGAGCGAGGAAACAAGAGAGCTTTCGGTTTTCTTGCTTAACAGCTTTGCAGATGCGCTTGATGGCAAAACCAACTGCCTTGGCGGCAGATGGCGTGCGGGCACGGGTACGGCAATGTACTACCTGTGGCACGCCGACGAAATCGGTGCCACAGCCGACGGCAGAATGAAGGGTGAGCCCTTCGGTACAAACTTTTCGCCCAATCTTTTTGCAAAAATTGCGGGTCCCGTCAGCGTGGTTGAGGATTTTTCGGTACAGCCCTTTGACAGGGCGATGAACGGCGGACCGCTTACCTTGGAGTTTGCGGCAGGAGTTTTCAAAAACAGCGACAGCACCAAAAAGGTTGCCGCGCTGATAAAATACTTCGTAAGCCGCGGCGGTCATCAGCTTCAGCTTAACGCTGTCAATCTTGAGGATATGAAAAACGCGCAGAGAGACCCAGACAGCTACCGACAGCTTGTGGTGCGAATCTGGGGGTGGTCGGCATATTTCACCGAGCTTGACAAATGTTTTCAAGACCACGTGATGGCGCGCCGGGAGTACAGCGTCTGATGAGGGGCACCGTATTTGATATAAAGGAATTTTCGCTCAACGACGGCGAGGGAATAAGAACCACGGTCTTTATGAAGGGCTGCCCCTTGTCCTGTGTGTGGTGCCACAACCCTGAGGGGCTTTCGCCATCCCCCGAGCTTTATGTTAAAAAGGCGAGCTGTTCGGGTTGCGGACTTTGCAAAAGACCCTGTAACCACGAGGATTGCAGACCCTATGGGCGTTGCCTCCGCGTCTGCCCACGCGACCTTGTAACGGTGGTGGGCAGAGAGTGGGAAAGCGGCGAGCTTTGCACTCATCTTCTAAAGCAAGCCGATTTTCTTCGCTCGGTTGGAGGCGGTGTTACCTTTTCGGGCGGAGAGCCGCTTATGCAGAGCGAGTTTGTGGCAGAGGTGCTTGACGGGCTTTGCGGCAGACTTCACAGAGCTGTAGAGACCTCGGGCTTTTCCGCCGAAAAAGCCTTTGAGCGAGTTATTTCAAAATGCGATTTCGTCTATATGGATTTGAAGCTTTTTAATTGCGAGGCACACAGAAAATTTTGCGGCGTGAGCAACGAAAGGATACTCAAGAACGCCAAGTTGCTTATGGAAAGCGGAGTGGAGCATTGCTTCAGAGTTCCGCTTGTGCCGGGTATCACCGATACAGAAGAAAATCTTTCGGCTATAGCCGATTTTGTTGGCGACAGCAGGGTAGAGCTTTTGCCGTATAACCCTCTTGCACCAGCAAAATACGCAGGTGTGGGCAGGAGCTTTTCTGAGCTTATAGACGGAGATAAAGCCGTAAGCCCGAGAGTCGAGCTATTCAAAAATGCCAAGGTAAGATGAATTTTCATCAAAGGAGAGAAAATGAAAATAGAAAAAATAATTGCCGCAGACCTTTGCGGCAACGATATTTCAGCCAATATAAAGCTTGAATATACCGAGATTGACGGTGTTACCGCCTGCTATGCCAACGGAAAAGCCGAAAATGGTTTTCGCGGTGACGAAGCATTTGTGCTTGCTCCCGATTTTCAGCCTATGGGAGACTATATGGTAATTGAAAATCACAGCCCGTTCTGGTGCCGTCCGTCTTTTGGAAAAGACGTTAAAAATTTGCCCGAGCGCACAATGGAGTTGCTTGTAAAGACCGAAAATGGATACTTCTGCCTGCTTCCGATTTGCGCCGACACATTTAAGACCCTTATAAGACAGGGCAAAGAGGGATTTGAGCTTTGGTCTTACACAAATATTGACGGTGTTAAGGAATGTAAGTGCCAGCTTGCATACGTGTGCGGAGAGGGAAGCAATCCTCACGAGCTTCTTGAACGTGTGGCAAGGGTGGCGGCAAAGCTTTTGGGGCTTAAAATGCGCAGTGAGCGCGCAATGCCCGAGCTTTTTAAGTACTTCGGTTGGTGCTCATGGGATGCAATGCAGATAAGAGTAAGCCATGAGGGGCTTCTCGTCAAGGCGCGTGAGTTCAAGGAGAAAAAAGTGCCCGTGGGCTTTGCCATAATTGACGATATGTGGGCTGACGTGCCAGCGCTTGAGGAGCTTCCCGAGAATATAGAGTTTTCGCCTATGGTGCATGTGATGCACTACAGCGCCCTCAAACAGCTTGACGGCTCACCGAGACGCTTTAAGGCGGGAATGAGGGCGGCGGTTGCCGACCTTAAAAAATATATCCCTCACGTGGGAATATGGTTCCCGACAACGGGTTATTGGCGCGGATTTGACGAGAACGGCGAGGAATTCAAAAAGCACCGTGGGTCGCTTGTTCATATTCCGCCCGAAAACGGAAACGGATTCCGCTTCAACGTGGGCAGATATCTCAATATCGACGAAAGCGACGGAAAATGGGTAATCAAGCCCGACAGAGAAAGCGCGGAGAAGGTCTTTGACGACCTTTGCGGCAGAATTGGCAGTTGGGGCTGCGATTTTGTAAAGATAGACAATCAGGGCTGTCACACCCACTATAAGGGCATCGCGCCTATCGGCGAGAGCGCAGGCGCGCTTCAGCAGGCAATCGACAGAGCGGCGTTCAAATATTTTGACGGCGCACTTATTAACTGTATGGGTATGCCCTCGGAGTGTATGTTCAATCGCCCCGACAGCGCGATAAGCCGTTGCTCAGACGATTTTCAGCCCGAGAGCAGGGCGTGGTTTTCTAAAAATATCCTTCAGTGCGCGTACAACGGAGTGCTTCAGGGTCAATTCTATATAAACGATTGGGATATGTGGTGGACCGACGACGAGCAGGCTGTTAAGAACAGCGTTTGCCGTTCAATAAGCGGCGGCCCCGTATACGTCAGCGATAAAATAGGCAGAACGCGCCCCGAGGTGATTGCGCCTATATGCTTTGCAGACGGAAGAATATCGGTCTGCGACAACAGCGCAAAGCCTACCGCCGATTGCCTTGTTTGCGACCCCACCGCATGGGAAAGACCTCTTAAGATATTCAACCGACTTGGCGAAAGCGCGGTGATTGCGGCGTATAATATTACCGCCGAAAATCGAGCGGTGAAGGGAAGTATCTCTGCAAGTGACGCCGTAATGACTAATTGCGACGTTGCGTATTTTGAGTATTTCAGCCGCGAGTGCGGTGTTATCCGTAAGGGTGAAAGCCTTTGCTTTGAGCTTTGCGATAACGATAGCTTTAAGCTTTATACCCTTGTTCCCATAAAGAACGGCAGGGCGGTTTTCGGACGGATCGACAAGTACGTCAGCCGCGGCGCGGTGATAAGCGAAAGCGATATCGGAGTTGAGCTTTACGAGGGCGGCGAGATTGGAGTTTACTCCGAGACCCCAATAAAAGTCTTTGCCGATGGCATAGAGGTGACAGTCAGCGAAAGCGGTTGTCTCAAAAGCTTTGCCCTTTCGTCGGAAACAAAGAATTTTGTTGTTGAATGAAAATTGATTTTGAATAGAAAAAAGGACTGATTTGTAAGAGTCAGTCCTTTTTGATAGATGGAATTTGTTGGGGAAGATAAATTGGTGTTTGAAGCACTATGTTAGCACCGCACCCCTCTAGAAAAGTTTTTGCGGAGCTTTTTTCAAAAAGCGACAATCTCGCGCCCGCAGGCGCATCGGCGTTTTCTTTTTGTGAGCTTTTTCTTTTGCGCCTT
>JBGVRT010000095.1:0-5664 GCA_045128735.1 Eubacteriales bacterium
TTAGCACAAACCGCCTCCTTTGCCTCCCTTGTCAAAGGGAGGGGGACCGCGGAACGCGGTGGAGGGATTCCCCGCTTCGGTTTCGGTTTGAATTTTTCAATAGAAAATATAAAGAATCATTATGTTTTATTGGTTTGTGCGCTCCGTAACTCTCTGCGAGAATCCCCCCACCACTATCGTGGTCCGTCCCCCCTTTGACAAGGGGGGCAAATGAACGAGGCACACCTTCAAACACCAATTTATCATCGAATCCCCACCACCAACGACTCTCCGCGTCACAGAAAGGACAAATTATGAACGATATTTTTTCAAGAACCCAATCTCTGCTCGGCAGAGAGGCTATGGAAAAGCTGAAGCACGCCCGCGTCGCCATATTCGGCGTTGGCGGAGTGGGCGGATACACCGCCGAGGCTCTCGCGCGTTCGGGCATCGGCAGGCTTGAGCTTATCGACAGCGACCGCGTTTCAAAGTCCAACATAAACCGACAGATAATTGCCCTGCACTCCACCGTGGGCACCAAAAAAGTCGAAGCCGCCGCCGAAAGGCTCCGCGACATAAACCCCGAGCTTGAGGTCAGCGCGCGCGACGTTTTCTTCCTCCCCGAAACCTCGGCGGAGTTCGATTTCTCGACCTACGATTACGTCGTTGACTGCATAGACACGGTAGGTGGAAAGCTCGAAATAATCAAGCGCGCCAAGGCGTCGGGCGTTCCCGTCATTTCATCAATGGGCGCGGGCAACAAGCTTGACCCCACCGCCTTTACGGTCGCCGACGTCTACGAAACCTCGGTCTGCCCGCTTGCCAAAACAATGCGAAAGCTCTGCCGCGAAAACGGCATAGATTCGCTCAAGGTGGTCTACTCGAAAGAACCGCCCATAACCCCTGCAATCCCAATTCCGCGCGACCCGGAAAGTGGTAAGATCCCCCCCGCATCGGCTGTCTTTGCACCCGCCGCCGCAGGACTTGCCATTGCTCACGCCGTCGTTTGCGACATAATCAAAGGAGAAGGAAAATGAAACACGAATTCATACCCACACCAAGCAACAACAAAACCAAAAGACTCGCCACGTGGCTGTTTATCTGCGGAGTTATCCTATTTGTCGTCGGCGGAATAAAGGTCATCCCCTTCAGATTTGTTCCGCAAATTGCCGCCCTCGGAGCACTGACCGCCTCGATAATGCTCATCGGACGCTTCCTGCTCCGCGCCTACGCCTACCGCATCGAGGATATGGGTGAGGGCGACGAGATTTTCGTTGACGAAATAACGAGAAATACCCGCTACACAGTCTGCCGTCTCGAGCTTAAAAAGCTTGTAAAAATGACCAAATGGGAGGACTACCCCAAGGACGAGCGCGGCAAAAAACGCTACAACTACTCTCCCGACGCATTCGGTGACGGAAGCTACGTGCTTGAATTTATCGACAGCGCGTACGACGTAACCGCAGACCGAATCAGAATAAGAATCACCCCCGACGAAAAAATGCTCGCTATTTTCAACGAAATAATCACCGGAAACAGCGAGACAGAGGAATAAATATGAAGTTAAACGACACCATAGCCGCCGTCTCGACACCGCGAGGCAAGGGCGGCATAGCGGTTATCCGCATCAGCGGTGCGGATGCACTTGAAATATCCGATAAAATATTCGCACCCGCGTGCAAAAAGAAGCTTTCAGAGCTCCCTTCCGCCCGCGCGGCTTACGGCAATATTTACCATAATTCCACCAACGCGCAAACACCTGTTGACAACGGAATAGCAATAATTTTCCGTGCGCCTCATTCCTTTACGGGCGAGGATACGGTAGAAATAAGCTGTCACGGCGGTCTGCTCGTCACCGAGGCTGTGCTCTCTGCGGTGCTGTCGGCAGGAGCACGTCACGCAGAGGCAGGCGAGTTTACAAGACGCGCCTTCGTTAACGGAAAAATGGCACTCTCGGAGGCGGAGGCACTCTCGAATCTGCTCGAAGCAAACAACTATTCGCAAATGCGCCTTGCGCGCTCGGGACTGGAGGGAAAGCTTGAGGAAAAGTGCAACGCAATTTACGCCCAGCTTCGCTTTACCCTCGCCTCGCTTTACGCCAAAATAGACTACCCCGACGAGGAGCTTGCCGACCTTTCAGCCGAGGAAATGAGCGAAAAGCTTTCGGCATCGCTCGAGGGCGTGCGAAAAATTGCCGCAACCTACAAAAGCGGTCACGCTATAGCCGAGGGCATAAAAACCGTAATTTGCGGCCGCCCCAACGTGGGCAAAAGCTCGCTTTACAACCGAATCGTGGGGCGCGAGGCGGCAATAGTCACCGACGTTGAGGGTACTACGCGAGACGTGCTTGAGGAGACCGCATCGCTTGGAGGCGTCACCCTCAGACTTTGCGACACCGCAGGACTTCGCCCCTCAAGCGACCGAGTGGAGCAGATAGGAATCGAACGTGCCTATGAAAAAATTGAAAACGCCGAGCTTATCCTCGCGCTGTTCGACGGCTCGACAGCGCTGGGCGGCGAGGACTTCGAGCTTATAGACTATCTCAAGGACAAAAAAGAAAAAGTTGTTGCAACAATCAACAAGAGCGAATTGGAATCAAAGATAGACAAGGAATATATTGCTGAAATATTTGGAGAAATAATCGAGATTTCGGCGCAGAGCGAGGACGGAATACAGCCCCTTGCCGATGCCGCCGAGGCACGTTTTCTCGACAAGGAGCTTGACATAGAGCGCGACACCATAGTTTTCGGTGCGCGACAGCACGCATCACTTACAAAGACCCAAACGCACCTTGAAAGCGCATTGGAGATCCTCAATCTCGGCGGCGAGGTAGATGCCGCCGCATTTGAGGTCGAGAGCGCAATGTCGGCACTTTCAGAGCTTGACGGCAGACAGGTGTCAGACGACGTTGTTTCCGAAATATTCTCTCATTTTTGCGTAGGAAAATAATAATTCATGAATTACCCAGAATATGTAAAAAAGATACTTAGCCGAATTGAAGAAGCAGGCTTTGAGGCGTTTGTGGTGGGCGGTGCAGTACGCGACTCACTCCTTGGCAGACCTAATCACGACTACGATATCACCACGTCGGCACTCCCCGAAGAAACCGCTGAAATTTTCAAAGACCTGCATGTAATAAAGACAGGTATTAAGCACGGAACGGTAACTGTTGTTATGAGCCGCAACCCCGTTGAGATAACCACCTACCGCGTTGACGGCGACTACAAGGACAGCCGCCACCCCGAGGATGTTCACTTTACGCGCAACCTTGAGGACGACCTTTCGCGCAGAGATTTCACGGTTAACGCTATGGCGTACAACGAGGAGCGCGGAGTGGTTGACCTTTTTGACGGAATAGGCGACCTTGCCAAGGGCTTGATACGAGCGGTCGGCGAACCGCAAAAGCGTTTTGAGGAGGATGCGCTCCGCATAATGCGCGCGTTCAGATTTGCTTCGAAATTAAACTTTAACATCGAGGGCGAGACCCTTGCGGCGGCAGAAAAATGCCGTTTTGGACTTGAAAAGATCTCAGCCGAGCGAAAGCTTACCGAGCTTGAAGGAATACTTTTGGGCAGAGGAGTAAAAAAGGCACTTTCGCTTATGCAGGACGCAAAGATATTCGAGGTCGTCACCCCTATGATAGCCCTTGACACATCAAGATTTTCGGCACTTCCGTCTCTTCCGCGGGATTTCGCTTGCCGTATGGCATTTTGTCTTGTTGGTCAAGAAAAGTCAGATGAGTATCTCTCGACTCTCCGCCTTTCAAACGCCGTTTCCTCAAAGACAAGAAGGCTTATAAAGTTCTCCGAGGGCGCGCTCGACGTAAGCACCGACGGAAAGCTCCGCCGATTTATGTCGGAGTGCGGAGACCTGCTTGAGGAGACGTTGCAAATCAGAGCCGCCCTCGGAGAGGACACAGCGCGAATTGCAAACCGCGCTAAGCTAATATCCCAGCGTGGCGACTGCCTCTATCTCTCGCAGTTGAGAATAGACGGGCGCGACCTTGCTGTAATGGGAATCCGCGGCAAAGAGGTTGGAGAAATACTTTCGAAACTGCTATCACAAGTCCACGAATCCCCCGAGCTCAACGACAGAAAAACCCTCCTTTCGCTTGTGGATAACTTGCGAAGGGGATAGTCCGAGTAAGCAATGCACCGATAAATCGATGTTTGCGGGGGAGCCCCCGCGGGCAAAAGGTCAGCGCACCATTGTTTGTGCGAACATAATGCCACGCATCCCACTCGGTGTCTGAACAACACCTCGTTAGCCTTGGGCGACCGACAAATTATTGGTCACCTTCAAACACTAATTCATCGTCTAAATATTATGAAAAAGGTGCTGTCATATCAGGACATCACCTTTTATTTTGTTCATATTTATATATTATTCTGCTTCGTCAAGCGAGCGAAGGTAGTTAATGCAACGCTGTGCCTCGTCAAGTCCCGAGGGGGTAAGCGTCTCGCTTTCCACCACCATAAGTATTCCCATCTCGATAGCTTTTTTGCGGACCTCCGCCACGGGAGCCTCGCCCTCGCCGAGCGGTATTCCCTTGCCGCCCTTAAATCCGTCCTTGAGGTGGATAACGCTGATTCTGTCCTTGAGTCTGTCAAGCACCTGAACAGGGTCTGTGCCTGCGTTCCAAGCCCAGAATGTATCTATCTCGAACTCAATGCTCGTGCGCTTTTCAAGCTCGGTGTGCTGTGTTGTGCCCCAAGGCTTGATCTCGAACTCGCGGGAGTGGTTGTGGAAGCCGAGCTTTATTCCCTCAGCCTCAAGAATAGGTTGTGCGTAATTGATGATATCAACCGTCTCCTCGATTTTTTCAAGCGTGGCAAGACTTGCCGAAGGAGCTATGAATCTGGGATTTCCAATAGTTTTGTGATACTTTAAGGTCTCCTCGATTTTGTCGGGAGTAAGCTCGGTAAAGTTTGTGTGAGTTCCCGAAATAATAAGTCCGTACTTGTCAAGAAGCGACTTTACCTCCTCGGCGCTGTGTCCGAAAAAGCCTGCGAACTCGACGTATGTGTAGCCCATTTCGGCAACCTTTTTAAGAGTACCCTCAAAATCGACCTCCATAGCGTCGCGCACGCTGTATAACTGAAGTCCGTATTGCTGTTTCATTGCAATTTCTCCTTTGCGAATTTTACTGACTCAATTATACATCCTCTTCACAAAAAAGTCAATACAAAGGAAAATTTTCTCAATTTTTTTAAGAAGCGTTGAAAATTCAACATATTTTTTATAAAAACCGTGATATAATAAACACGTAAGGTAAAGAGAGAGTTACCAAAATAAAAGATATAAAATTCAGGAGGAATAGAATTATGAAAAAATACGTATGTGAGGTTTGCGGATGGGAATACGACGAGGCGCTTGGAGATCCCGAAAACGGAATAGCTCCCGGCACAAAGTTTGAGGATCTTCCCGAGGATTTCGAATGTCCCCTCTGCGGTGTAGGCAAGGAAGATTTTGCCGAGGCGTAAATCAGATATAAAGAAGGAGCCGGTTCGATAAGAACGTAGCTCCTTTTTTGCGGCAATTCGCAGATAAATTGGTGTTTGAAGCACTATGTTAGCACCGCACCCCTCTAGAAAAGTTTTTGCGGAGCTTTTTTCAAAAAGCGACAATCTCGCGCCCGCAGGCGCATCGGCGTTTTCTTTTTGTGAGCTTTTTCTTTTGCGCCTT
>JBGVRT010000096.1:0-27691 GCA_045128735.1 Eubacteriales bacterium
AGCCTAATTACATACAACTGAATACCTTTCGGGCGAAAAAATTCACTCCTTTTCGCCCTTTTGGTGCTTCTCTTATTACCTCAAAATTTTTCTCAATTATTTTCGTAAAATCTATTGACTTTTCTTAGCAGGTTTGTTTACTCCGACGCAATTTTTGTGCCTTGAAGAGCATCAAAAAAACTGTTGCCGACAATATGAAAGGGCGAAAAGGGAAGAGCATCAAAAAAGCATCACGGCTTCAAAAAAGCATCAAAAAATTGCGACCGCAGGTTCATCTTTCCTGCGGTCGCTTTCTCTTTGTTTCCTCCGACTCAATTTTTGCACCCTTATAGGCAGAAGTCGTTTGTTATGCCATTGAGCATACTTGTGTCTTTCTTCACATAATACATTTCCGTAACTTGTGTCGTCAAGTGACCGAGTAGGTCGGCTACCTGTTTCACTGTCAATGCTTTACGCAGACTGTGCAAGCCTTTGCTCTCTATCCCGGCTTCTCCAAGCAGTGTGTGGTATCTTCAGCGGAACGTCGCGCTTGCTGGTGGCGCTCTTCAGCTTACCTATCTGGATTTCTGTTGAGCCGCCCAACAGCTCTGTTCCGTTACGCTTGTTTACCACTTTAACACCTCTTTGCAGATGTATTACTCGAGTTTCAAAGTCAATATCGCATATTAGTTCGTTAGGTTTTGTAGTTGTCTGTATTTCTTGGGCGTTAGGCCGGTTTTGGTTTTGAAGGTTTTTGTAAAATATGACGCGCTTGTATAGCTTACGCTTTTCGCTATTTGTGCTATCGGTATAGGCGGATTTTGGATCAGCAAATCTTTGGCTCGTTCAATCCGCAGATGTGTTATATACTCAATCGGACTCATATGAGTGTATTGCTTGAAAACGCGGCAAAAATGTCCTACTGAAAGCCCTGTCATGTCAGCAAGTTTTGAAATTTCCACTGTTTCATGGTAGTGCTCGGATATATATTGTACAGCTGTGCCCATATCAGGGTTATTCGATGTTACATTGGAAGAGGAAATCCCCTCAGACTCAAGTATGCACATTAAAAGCTCATAAAGAAGAGAGCTTGTTTTTCTTCTCCAATTTGGGTGATTTGTGTTGCGGACAATTTTTTGGTAAAAAACCTCAAACGACGTCATCTTTTTTATATCGGCGCAAAAGTGGAAGCTTCCCTTGGCTACCGTACCGTTATAGGTTATCCACCGAATATCCCATGTGTTGGTTAGGGGGGCGTATTCATGCGGCGTGAATGGAGGCAGAATAAACATATCACCCTTATGAACCTCAAATTTTTTGCCACTTATTTCCACTACACCGATTCCGCTTTTGGTATACAAAAGCTGATAATCTTTTATTCCCGCAGGACGGTGTATTTTTGTTTTGGACGGTATTCCGCCGATTGTAGCTACGTATAGGGGGAGGAGTCTTTCTTTTTCGCTTATATCACTTTTGTATGAATGTATTTTCATAGATATACCTCTGTTTGAAAAATTACATGCTATGTCAAAATAATTATATTTTTATTGTAAAAAAATGTGATATAATGAGTATAACAAAGTTTAGTGCTTTTGTCAATACGTAAAAAGGAGATTTGATTTATGAAAAAATTTATCTACGCTTTTTTTGTGATGATATTGCTTTTTTCTTGCTTCGTTCTCGGAGCATACGCCAAAGAGGATAACGGAATGGCGTTTGATGAAAATGCAATATACCCGATGGCAAAAAATTTTGAGGTGGCACCGCAGACCTTTGAGGCTTGGATTTATATTCCCGAAGGAGCAAGTCCTAAAGGCGTAATTGTGGGAAATAAGGAGTCTGTTACCGCAGGCGTGAATTTTCAAATAAATGCTGACGGTAATCCCGGGCTTTACGTTGTCGATAGTTCGGACAACAAGTACAACGTTAATTTTGACCAAGTAGTTATAAAAAACGGTGAGTCGGTTCACGTAGCTATCGTTAACGATGAAGCCAACGGAAAGGTGCATTGCTATATTAACGGTGAGCTTAAGCAGACAGCAGAGCAAACGGTTAAGATCACTACCTCGCAATGCCTTGACGTTCACAGGCTTGGCGGTGATTACTACAGCTCGACCGCTAAATTTTCCAACCATTTCAATGGCAATATTGGAGGATTGACTCTTTATTCGGACGTCCGTACCTCTGATGAAATCAAAAAAGACATGGAGTCTGTAGACCTTAAGGATGACGCGCTTATTGCAAGTTACAATACATACGGCATAACATGCAACAAAGTAGGGGATGTAATTCCCGATAATAGCGGAAACGGATATGATATAAGCTACGTTAAAATATGGACAGATGTTGAGGATAAAGAGTCCGTTTCCGATTACGCCTATGCTTTTGCTGTTGTGGGCGATACTCAGACGCTTACTTACAATCACCCCGATGAGCTTATCGGTCTTTACGATTGGATCGTAAAAAACAAAGACGAGAAAAAGATTGAGTTTGTGTTTGGTATGGGTGATATAACCCAAACCAATACCGGTAACGACGATGAGTTTACATTCGCCAAAGAGCAGATAGATAAGCTTAACGGCGTTGTTCCTTATTCTCTTGTGCGAGGAAATCACGACACAATAGAATATTACAATAAGTATTTCGCCGACTCGGAGTTTGCCGAGTCTCTGGAGGGCAAATATGCAGAAAATGATGTCAGAAATGCGTATAAGACCTTCGAGGTGGGCGCTACCAAATTTTTGGTGCTTATGCTCGACTACATGCCAACTAATGCAGCACTTAATTGGGCTGCGGGTGTAATTGAGGCGCACCCCGACCACAAGGTCATTGTTACAACTCATAGTTATCTGAGTAAGAATGGAAAACTTACTGTTGCCACGTTGGGAGACAGGAACGACGGAGAACGGATATGGCAAAAATTTGTTTCACAGCACGAAAATATTTTTCTCGTTTTGTCGGGACACATTTGCTCTGAATTTGTTGTTTCCACACAAACAAAGGGCATTCATGGGAATACGGTAACACAGTTTCTTGTAAACCCACAACGTGTTGACGTGTACGAGCAACCCGCTACCGGAATGGTTGCGCTTCTCTATATATCCAATGACGGCAAGACGCTCCATGTTGAGCAGTATTCTACCAAGTATGATGCGTACTATATGTCATCGAGCCAATACTCGCTTGATCTTCCTGAGCCAATCTGCTACGAGCATAATTACGGTAGCGAGCTTAGCTACGATTCGGAATCACATTATTACCTTTGCGATTGCGGCGCAATAAAGGATAAGACAGAGCACAGCGGCGGCACGGCTACTTGTACCGAAAAGGCTGTTTGCTCGGATTGCGGAGCAAGCTACGGAGAATTTGCACATACGGGCGGTGAAGCTACCTGTTTAGCAAAGGCTAAATGCGAAAGCTGCGGTGAGGAATACGGAAGCTACGCTAATCACAATTGTGTTTTTGATAGCTTTTCGGGACGCTTCGTTTGCACCGTTTGCCAAAAGTACTGCGAGCATACCTCGTTTACCGACGGTGCTTGTGATTCTTGCGGATTCGTTTGTGTTCACGATTGGGTACAAAGAGACAGTGTATCTGTTTGTACGGTGTGTGAAAAGACATGTTCTGTGCATGATACGAGAGGTCTGGACTTTAAGTGCGCTTATTGCGGATATGACAAAGGTTGGTCTAACTCGTTTTCTTCGGGTTCTTCGGGTGGACAAACAATAAACGACGGAGCGTTGTTGCTTAACAAGCAGCATAAGTTTACCGTATCTTTTAATGCAACCGTCGGAAGCACTGATACCGTGCTTAACCAAAAGACAGACAGAAAAGACGACGTTTATTACAGCACAGAGGGAGCTAGTATAAATTCAGACTATTTCAGCTTGTTTACTTGGCATAATAACACGGGATACGATACTCTTGTGTCGCTTTGGCTTGACACGGAGGAAACCAAGCTTTACCTTGTTGGTGACGCCGACAAAACTGCGCGGATATGCGAAATAGAGCTCGGAGCGGAGTATTCTTTTGATTTTGAACTGTATCCGGCAAGCGGCACATACGACTTGGTTGTATATAAGGACGGAGAGAAATGCGGAAGCTATAGCGGCAACTTTGGTGCAATGCCCGACAAGCTTACGATATCTGAACTTCGATTTGGCGAAAAATCGGGTAAAAAACGTCTTCGCGTGGAGAAGATAAGATTTACCGATACATCCGTGGGCTATCCTTCATATGAAAACGGAACCTGTATAGATTGCGGTGTTGAGTGTACCCACATCTTCAACGCGGGTGGACACTGTATTTTCTGCGGTGAGCTTGGTGACGTTATCACCTTTGCCGACGGACAGAACGGTGGCGGAAATAGTACCACGACCGGAAAAAACGGTTCGCCCTTCACCGACAAAAACGATGGTGTGTACCGCGCGGAATACAAGGCTTATAAGCAGGTCTGGGACTACAGAGACGTGGATGGAATGCTTCTTGACAAGGACTATGTATTTGGCGGTAAGTTTACCTTTACCAGTTGCGACTATATCTCTTCTGCTAAAGGCACGTCGACCCGTTTTCTCTCTTGGGTGGACGGCGAAGTTAATTACGACCTTGGATACGAAAACTTCGCTCTTTATCTGCTTACAAATACAGTAGATGAAGAAGGTAACCGCGTACTTGATATATCTCTCCATCGTTATGGGGATACCGGAAGATATACACTTGAGCTTAACCGGGAATACGATATACGCGTAGTCATTCGTTATGTGGGCGGCACAACAACCCATAGTGCTGAAGTGTATATAAATAGAAATCTCATTTGGGAGAAGGGATTTAATCTGACTGGAGCAAACGGAATTTCCATAAGAATGGGCGACCATATCGCAAGAAAGAGCCGTGCGCGTTTTACCGTGTCGGATGATTTCGGTATTCGCTCTATTGGTGACGGTATAAGCTTTATCGGAACCCAGAGCGAAATAAATGCGAATTTCGATTATGATCCTACCTTCGATCTGAGGTTCATTTTCGGTCTTGACGATATCTATCTCAAAGACGTCGGAGTAAAGGTGGAGGCATCGGTGACCGGTGGCGAGATTCTTGATGATGCCGACGGAGAACTTACTTGTTCCTCTTCAAGAAAGGTATATACTAACGTAATGGCTGACGGTAAGGTATACCAGCCCGGCGCTTGTGGTGTGGGCTACGGTGGCTATTACCTTGCCCTTGTTGTCAAGGATATATGGCTTGATACTTCCGCTACATATTCTTTTGTGTTTACACCATATATGGAACGTAATAACGGCGAAACAATATTCTCTGAAATCTCGTACAATATAACTGTGACTTTCGAAAATGGTCAAATAAAGATTTCATATTGAGATAAAAAAGCGGGAAGGCCCCACAAGCTTATAACACTTGAGGGGCTTTCCCACACCTATTGCCACTTTAACGATTTTATTCCAACTGTTCTCTATTGGATTGACAGAAGTATGAACGTGTAAACGTCTGATTTGATTTACTTGTTGGGATTTTTGAAAGGAGAATGATATGAAAAGATTTACGGCACTGTTTTTGACGGTCGTTCTGTTGATGGGCTCTTTGGGCGGTGAAGTGTATGCCGTTACCGAGGCAAACCGCGCCGACTTTAGAATAGCGGTCAAGGACGACGCCTACGTGTTAAATAACGACGGTACGGTTGACCTTTCCGGGAAAAACTACGGAAAAGAAACCGAGCTTCACATTAAATCCCCTAATTTGTCCTATCTTACGAGGTATATTTATCTTAAGTTTGACGTTTCTTCGCTTGCGGGTGATAACGATTTTACAGCCATCGAGCTTGATCTTATGCTTAAGTCCAAGCAATCGGCGGGGGATAAGCCCGAAAACGCTGCTGTTGAGGTGTATTGCGTTACTCCCAAGGGCTGGGATGAGAACACACTTACCTTTGCAAACCGCCCCGAATGGATAGACCTCGTAACTGCGCGCGACGACGTGGAGAAATCAGGAGAAACCTATTCTTTTGCTGTTACCTCATACGTAAAGCAGGCACTTGCACGTGGAGAGACCGAGGTTGCGTTTGTCCTTAAGGAAGCCTCGCCGTTCCCGCTTCATTTGAAGTTTGAAGCAAAAGAGGGAAAAAAGAGCGCTCCGGCACTTTCGGTGTACTACGGCACAAAAAAGGATGAGGAGGAATACTACGGTAAAATGTGGGGAGAGCGTGAGGCAGTACTTTCAAAAGGCGGCATAGATAATATAATTGGATTGCACAAGACCGAGCTTTTCAGAATTGACGCGATAGAGGATACCTACATGGAGGGCGGACGCTCCTCCAATACGAATTTCGGCGCGTCGTCTGTCTTAGAGTTCAAGGCAACGAAAACAAAATACGACGATTATTACCGTATTCCACTGATCAAGTTTGACATTTCAGAAATCGGTGATGCTTATTTTTCAAAGGCCGAGCTTGAACTGAACTGTAAATCTATAGAGATTGGTGACATCCCCGTCAGGGTAGACGTTTTCGGATGCTATTCTGCGGATTGGCAAGAAAACACAACGACTATGAATACCGCCCCCGAGAGAGAAGATCTTGTTTCAAGCGGATTCGTTTCGGCAATGGGCGCCGTTCGTATAGATGTTACCGATTACGTAAAGAAAGCCGTTAAAAAGGGTGAAGACTGCGTTTCGTTTTATCTTGAAGGTGATGAGACCTCGTCAAGACGACTTCAGTTTACGTCTAAGGAAAGCGGAAAGGGAACGGCAAAGCTTGTGTTCTCTGATCCTCAAAACGGCACGTTTACGACCGCGCTTCCTTTTTCACCTATAAATCCTTGGGACAATGCCGCGGAATTGGTAAGCAGTTGGCTTCACCGTTGGGAGATCATCAAGCAGGGCGGCGACGCCGACGTGGAGCTTGTTGAGCGCGACAATTCCGAATACACCTTTACCGTGGATGCCGCAAAGGATACCGAGACAAACGGAAAAAATACGGTTTACACAAAGTATCCCACAAGAACAATGAGCACGCTTAAGGGATACTCCGCAAACGACTCCGAGACCGAACTTTACGACAGGTACGGCGGCTATATGGGCGGTGAAAGATATGAAGCGACAGGCTTCTTCTACACCAAAAAGATTGGAGACCGTTGGTGGACTATCGACCCGTTGGGATATCCTTTTTACAGGGTGGCGTGCGTTACCGTATCTATGGGAAACAGCAGGCAGGAAAACGCGCTTCTCTCCAAGTATGGCTCCAAAGAAGGATGGGCTGATGGGGCGACAGAGAGGCTTAAGGAGCTTGGATTTAACTCGACGGGAGGATGGTCAGCTATCGATATGCTGAGCAAGGTCGAGGAGCCGCTCACGCAGACAAGCATGATGGGGGTTCTCAGCACATACACAAGCCAGCTCGGTACAAACATAACGGACGGTGGAAACACCGCTCTCGCTTACGGCATTATGCCTGTTTTCGATCCTGATTTTGTAAAATCTGCGGATGAGACGGTGAAGAATAAGGTGTCAAAATATGCCACCAACTCCGATATTTACGGTTGGATGAGTGATAACGAGCTTCCCGCGAGCTACTCTATGCTTGACAATACTCTTGCGCTCAGCGCTGATGACCCGATCCATATGTACAGCTATGCGACGGCTTGGACCTTTATGTACTTGAAGACCGGTAAAAAGGATGTCAGCATGGCCGACGTAACCGATGAACTTCGCTACGAATACCGCGCAATGGTGTACGACAGATATTTTGAGGTGATAAAAGGCGCGCTTGAAAGATATGCTCCCTATCATCAGTATATGGGTTGCAGATTCTTGTTGGGCTGCTACCGAAACGAGCAGGTGATGCGGGTGGCAGGCTACTGGTGCGACGTTGTAACCTATAATTATTATTATGCGTGGGAAGCTGATCCCGAGCTGATAGCCAACCAGCAAAAGTGGGCAGGAAAGCCCTTCGTTGTTACCGAATGGTACGCAAAAGGAATGGACGTTTGGGAAAAGGACAACAGAATGGAGAATACATCGGGCGCGGGCTGGACGGTAAGGACACAGAAGGACAGAGGATTGTTTTATCAGAACTTCGCACTTCAGTTGCTTGAGTGTAAGGGCTGTGTCGGCTTCGATTGGTTTAAGTATCTTGACAACGACCCCACAGATTTGTATGTCGACAAATCCAACATAAATTCCAACAAGGGTATCGTGGATAACGCGGGTGAGGAATATTTTGAACTCACAAAATATATGGATGAGCTTAACAGTCAGAAATATTCGCTTATCGGCTATTTTGATAATAAATAAACTAAAACACCGACGGCGGTAGCCGTCGGTGTTCTGCTTTGTTCTATTATTTAACTTCTATAATCGACTCGTCCCACATGTCGGGTGCTTCGTAGCCCATAAGATTAACCATTGTAGCGGCTACGTTGGAGAGACCGAACTGACCGTTATCAGCCTTTACGGTGTACTTATCCGCACACACGTTATCGTAGATGATGCAGGGAACGGGGTTAAGGGTATGGCTTGTCTTTGCCTTGAAGTTGCCGTTCTTATCAGCCTTGGGCTGTCCCGACTTCTTATCCATTTCGTACATCTCGTCGGCGTTTCCGTGGTCGGCGGTAATAAGAGCAACGCCGCCCATCTTGTCAAGAACCTTAAGGATTCTTGCAAGCTGGATGTCAAGTGCTTCAACCGAGCAACGGGTTGCCGCAAGCGAGCCTGTGTGACCAACCATATCGCCGTTGGGGAAGTTTACGCGGAGGTACGCGTATTTGCCCGACTCAAGAGCCTCGATAAGGGCGTCGGTTATTTCTGCGCATTTCATCCAGGGTCTCTGCTCAAAGGGAACTGTGTCGGAGGGAATCTCGATGTATGTCTCAAGCTCCTCGGAGAACTTGCCCGACTTATTTCCGTTCCAGAAGTAGGTAACGTGACCGTATTTCTGGGTCTCGGAGATAGCGAGAACGTTTATTCCCGTATTTGCCATATATTCGCTCATTGTGTTTGTGATTTCGGGGGGATTTACAAGGTAGCGAGAGGGAATATGAAGGTCGCCGTCGTACTCAAGCATACCTGCGTAAATTACCTTGGGATAGCGAACGCGGTCGAACTTGTCGAACTCTGCGTTGTCAAATGTCTTGGAAATCTCGATAGAACGGTCGCCGCGGAAGTTGTAGAAAATAACGCTGTCGCCGTCCTCAATAGTGCCAACGGGCTTGCCGTTCTCGGCAATAACGAAGGGGGGGAGATCCTGGTCGATGACCTTAAGCTCCTCGCGGTAGGTCATTACAGCCTCTGCCGCAGACGCGAACTGTCTTGCGTCACCGAGCACGTGGGTGTGCCAGCCGCGCTCAACCATAGACCAATCAGCCTCGTACCTGTCCATAGTGATCTGCATTCTTCCGCCGCCGCTTGCGATCTTAATGTCGAAATCAGCATCGCGGAGATCAGCGATAAACGCCTCGAAGGGCTCGATGTAATCAAGTGCCGAGGTCTCGCCAACGTCACGTCCGTCAATGAGGGTGTGGATTCTCACCTTAGAAACGCCCTCTTTCTTTGCCTGCTCGATCATTGCCTTAAGGTGGTCGATGTGAGAGTGAACGTTACCGTCGGAGAAAAGACCGAGGAAGTGAAGCGTGCTGTTGTTGTTCTTTGCGTTGGAAACAAGAAGCTGCCATGTCTCGGAAGCGAACATTTTGCCCGATTCGATAGACTGAGAAACAAGCTTTGCGCCCTGTGCGAATACCTGACCTGCGCCGAGAGCGTTGTGACCGACTTCGGAGTTACCCATATCGTCGTCGGAGGGAAGTCCGACAGCGGTGCCGTGAGCCTTGAGGGATACCATGGGGTACTTTGCCATAAGCATGTCAAGTGTAGGTGTGTAAGAAGTTGCTACGGCGTTTGAAACGGTGTCGGGAGCAAGTCCTATGCCGTCCATAACTATTGTGAGGACGGGACCCTTGACGCCGTCAAAGCCTGAAAGCTTTTTAAGTGTGTTCATTATATAAACCTCCGTAAATAATTTACAATCAACTTATAGTATACAATTTTTTTGCAGAAATATCAAGGGGTAAAGCAAAAAAATTCAAAAAAATTCTCAAAAGGGTTGCAAAAGGAAAAAATGTGGTGTATAATTAGGTGATAAAATATAATTTAACCGAAAGGAAGTAATAAAAATGGCAGAATGCACACACAACTGCTCGACCTGCTCGAGTAATTGTTCGGAAAGAAAACAGGAAAGTATGTTTGAGCCGCTTAATTCGCTCAGCAACGTAAAGCACGTAATAGGCGTAGTCAGCGGAAAGGGCGGCGTTGGTAAGTCGCTCGTTACCTCAATGCTTGCTGTTCTTATGCAGAGAGAGGGATATAAAACCGCTATTCTCGACGCCGATATCACAGGACCTTCTATTCCCAAGGCGTTTGGTCTTAAGGCGGGAATCGAGGGCGGTCCCGAAGGAATGTTCCCGGCGCACAGCACCACGGGAATCGACGTTATGTCGGTAAATCTGCTCCTTGACGACGAGGCGAAGCCCGTAGTATGGAGAGGCCCCGTTATTGCGGGAAC
Source organism: Eubacteriales bacterium (assembly GCA_045128735.1). Classification (GTDB taxonomy): domain Bacteria; phylum Bacillota; class Clostridia; order Oscillospirales; family CAG-272; genus RGIG8775. The sequence continues at coordinate 10,541 of JBGVRT010000096.1, forward strand.
GGTAAAGCAGTTCTGGAGCGAGACTATATGGAACGACATTGACTATATGTTCGTTGACTGCCCTCCCGGAACGGGCGACGTTCCGCTTACCGTTTTCCAGTCTATTCCCCTTGACGGAATAGTTATTGTGTCAAGCCCTCAGGAGCTTGTTTCGATGATAGTAAAGAAAGCGGCTAATATGGCACAGCTTATGAATATTCCCGTGCTTGGTCTCGTTGAGAATATGAGCTACGTTCTTTGCCCCGATTGCGGAAAGAGAATTGATGTGTATGGTAACAGTCATATAGAAAGTATTGCCGAGGAGTTTGGATATGACCTTATGGGACAAATTCCTTTGGACAGCAAGCTGGCGGCTCTCGTTGACAGAGGAATGATCGAGCTTATGGAGAACGACTACCTTGATAAGGCGGCGGCTATAATCAGAAACAGACTAGAGAAAAAGGAGAGTAACTATGAAGTGTGAAGCAAGATACGACGTTGTGGTTGTCGGCGGCGGCTTTGCAGGCGTTGGCGCGGCAATCGCAGCGGCAAGAGAGGGCAAAAAGGTGCGCCTTATCGAGAAGTATAACTGTCTCGGCGGCGCGGCGGCTTACGACCTTGTCAATCCCTTTATGAGATATTGGGCATGGAAGGACGAGGAGCGCAAGGAAAAGCATATGCTCAGCGCAGGAATTTTTGCCGAAATTGTTGAGAAAATCGACGAAATGGGCGGATTCCGTGACCCCGGACGTACCCACTTCAACGACGAATATCTCAAGGTGATTCTCAACAGAATGATGCTTGAGGCAGGAGTTGAGCTTCTTTACGACACTTACGTCGTAGGTGCGAATATGAACGGAAAGAAAATTGAGTCTATTACCGTTTCCAACGTTTCGGGTACTTACGATATTTATGCCGAGCAGTTTATAGATGCTACGGGTGACGCAAACCTCGCCGCCCTTGCAGGCTTCCCATATAAGGTGGGACGCGAAAGCGACGGACTTTGCCAGCCTATGACGCTTTGCTTCAGAGTTGCCAACGTTGACCTTAGCGAAAAGGGCTACGTTGCGCTTAAGGCGGAGATGAACGAGCTTTATAAGAGACTTAAGGAGGAGGGTAAGATAACCAATCCGCGTGAGGACATTCTTATGTTCAGAACTACGGTTGACGATATTATGCACTTCAATACCACAAGAGTTGTAAAACTTGACCCCACAAACGCCGAGGACGTTACCAAGGCGGAGATTATCGCCCGCGAGCAGATATTTGAGCTTTACAATATTCTTCGCGAGCAGGTTCCTGCGTTCAAAAATGCTACGCTTATCTCCTCGGGTATGCAGATCGGCGCAAGAGAAAGCCGTATGATAGTCGGTGAGCACACCCTTAATAAGGACGAAATGCTTTCTTACACAAAGTTTGAGGACGGTATCGCGGCTTGCAACTACGATATCGACATACATAGCCCCGACGGCTCGGGAACAAGTCACTTCTATTTCCCCGCAGGCACATATTATACCATCCCTTACGGATGCCTTGTGCCCAAGGATAGCGAGAATCTTCTCGTTGCGGGCAGATGTATCTCGGCAACTCACGAGGCGCAGGCTTCTATCAGAATTATGCCTACGGTCTGCACCATAGGCGAGGCGGCAGGCGTTGCGGCGGCTGTGGCTTGCAGTGATAAGGTGAGCGTTAAGGATGTTGACACCGACAAGCTTCGCGGCATTCTTCGCTCTAAGGGAGCTGTCGTAGACTGATGAAAAAGATTATAGTTTGTATTGGCGACAGCCTTACCGAGGGTGACTACGGCGTAAAGGGAATGCGCGGAATTGGCAGCGTGCGCGAAAAGGGATACCCGTATTTTCTTGAAAGAATACTTGATTGTGAAGCAAGAAATTTTGGAAAATGCGGATATACCTCGGTCAGCTATCTTAAATTTTATAAAGAGGGTAAGGTCAGACTTTGCGGTGCTGATTGTATAGTTGTAATGCTTGGCACTAACGGTGCACTTGACCTTGATGCAGATACGCAGGGCAATAAGGACTATCACGAGCTGATAAGTCTTTTGCGTCACGATGCTCCGAGCGCGAAGATATATCTTTGCACACCGCCACATGTAACCTCAAACCCCGAATATTCAAACTGCGGATATGCGGAGCAGGTGGAAAAAGCGGTCAAATGGGTGCGTGCATACGCAGAGCGAGAGGGAATAGCGCTTATCGATACGGCAAACGCCCCTGCCTTTACCGCTGAGACCGAACACATAATGCAGCCAAATGACGGTCTCCATTTCGGTGAGGAAGGCTATAAAGCGTTGGCTGAATTTATAGCAGAACACATTAAATAAAATAAGGAGCTGAGAAAATCAGCTCCTTATTTTTTTATTCGGTAAATCCGGAAATGTCAGCCTCGCCATACAGTTCCTCATAATCTTTACCAAGGAAACAGCCGAAGGTTGCCACCGTCTCAAATCCGAGATCCGCGTATTCCGCGACCTCTTTTTTGATTTGGGCATTGTTCGGTTCAAACTTTTTCGGCGGCTTTTTCCAACCCGAGAAAAGCGAGTTGTCAAGCCAATATTCGAGCACCTTGCTGTCCTTGAATCCAAAATATTCAGCCTCGGCGATAAGCGCGTTGCGCTCGGCTTGTATAAGCTCCTCACCGCCGTCCTTGTATTTTTCGATAGGCGCGTATTCAAGGAAAACACCGTCGGCAGGGTGCACGTTCGTTGGAACCTCGAGGGTGTCCTGATAAGCGAGATACGCGAATTTCGCCTCGGGGATTTCTTTCCTTATTGCCTCAAGCATTGCGTTTGAGGCAATAAGCTGTTGGTCGGAGGGCGAAAGTTTCTTGCACTTTTCGCACTTGCAGTGAACGTTTTTGGCGTCGTCAAGCCAGAAGTAAAACACAGGCCTGCTTCTGTACAGCTTTTTTGCAAGCTCCGCCGCGTTTTTAGCCACGAGCGCAAGCGCATCGGGATTTGAAACGCAGAAATTCATATTTACAGTGCGCTCACCGTTTGCCATTGCTCTGAAATATTCGGGGTGTGTGTCAAAAAGCTCGGCAGGGAGCAGGTAGCGTGCCGCGTGCATCTCATATTCTATTTCAAGACCGCGCTCAATAGCGTAGTCTATAAGCGCACGGTACTCCTTTATCTCAAGCAGAGCCACAAGCTCATTAAGTGACTCTGTGGCGCGTGCACCGCCGTGAGGGTGGATTCCAAGAATCTTCACGCCTCCGTCCGCCATTCTGTCGATCCATTTTTTGTTGAGCTCTTCGGGGTGAATGAGAATATTTTTAACCATTTGCTATGCCTCCGATTCGAATACGTTTTGTTATTTTTGCCTCATAGCGTGAATTTTGTCGGGATTGGGAGTTACAAGAGCCGACCAGTTGGTGTGGTAGATAACGAATCCCGGTTTTGATGAGGGCGGTTTTTTCACATGCCTTATAAAGGTGTAATCCACCTCAACGCTTTGCCCACCGTATGCCTTCGAATGATAAGCCGCGATCTCCGCCGCCTCGGTGAAATCCTCTGCGGGGGGCTCTTCGCCGTTGCATATCATAACCACGTGAGAGCCGGGAGCGTTCTTGGCGTGGAACCAATAGTCGGTCTTTGATGCGAGCTTGAAGGTGATGTATTCGTTCTGAATATTGTTCTTGCCGCAAAGCACGGTGTAGCCGCACGAGGTAAGAAACTTCGCCACCGTGGGGGCGCTTTGCTTGTGGGCGGTGTATCCCTTCATTTTGGAGGCGTAGCCTGCGCGGTAAAGCTCGTCGCGTATTTCGGCAAGGTCGGCGGGCGACTCTGCCTTGTCAAGCGAGTCAAGCACCGAGTTTATATAGTCAAGCTCATCTTTGGCAAGCTCGATTTGCTTTGTCAGCTCAATCTTGGCGTTTTTGGATTTGTTGTATTTTTTGTAGAGTCTCTGCGCGTTTGCGGCAGGCGAAAGCCTTTCGTCAAGCTCAACCGTAACGTATGGCAGACTTCCGTCCTCGCCCATATTGTCGTAGTCGGGGAGACTCGCCTCTTTCATTCCGCGCTTTAACATATAAATATTTGCTGTAATAAGGTCGCCCATTTTTTTGTATTCTTCGCCGTGGGCGCATTCTGCAAGCTCGCCCTCTTGAAGCTCAATTTTCTTTATAAGCCTTGCGTGGGCGTTGAAAAGCAGCTTTTGAACGTCGGAAGCCCTCTGCTTAACTCGCTGCTCCTTGTCTCTGCTGTCAAAAAACAGGTCTAACAGCTCGCTGGGGCTTTCTACCTTTTTAGCGGTGAGTCCGCTGTATTGCTTAAGGTCGCAAAACGCGTATTCTATAGGTTTTTCGCCGTCAAGCACAAGGGTAGGAGAGTAGTCGTTTGACTTTATTCTCTCTATAAGCTCGGAGAATTTGCCCCACAAAACTCTTGGACTGCAAGAAGAAAGGGGAGTGTCCACCGCGCCTGTTGCTGAGTGCGTAATCTCGCGAGCCACTGCCGCAGATATTCCGAGGTAGCTTCCGAGAATAAACTTGTCGCATCCGCGCTCTGCGGGCGACTCAGAGATAAGATGCATAAATTCCGCTTCATCGGTGGCAGTCGGGTCTGCCTTGTCCTGCTTGGGCGGAAGCTCGTATTTCATTCCGGGCAAAACCTGCCTTAAGCTGCTTGTGGAAAAGTCGATGACCTTCATCGCCGTAATTATTTTCATATCGCCGTCAGCGAAGATAAGATTGCTGTACTTGCCCATAAGCTCGGCAATAAGGTACTTTACGCACTCGTATCCCATTTCGTCGCGGGTCTCGAAGCCGAGAATTACGGCGCGCTCAAATCCGAATTGCTCCACTGAGCAAAGCTTTGCGCCCTGAAGGTGCTTTCGTAAAAGCATACACAGCATAGGCGGATTTTGTGGGTTTTCTTTGGGAACGGTTGTAAACCCTATGCGCGGATTGTTTGACCCCGCGTTTATAAGCAACCGTCTGCCGCCGCTTTTTGAGCGTATTTGTAAAATTATTTCGTCACGCTCGGGCTGGTAGACCTTTTCTACTCTTGCACCAAGCGATTCTTCCTTTATTTCGTGCAATACGCACGAGAGCATACCTGCGTCAAACGCCATTATTTTACCTCGAAAATTTCCTTGTTTACGTCGTCAAGTGACTCAAATACGAAGTCGGGCTTTTCAGAATCGCTTGCCGCTTCAACGTCCTCTGTAAGCGTCTCGCCCGAAAGGACAAGAACAGCACAAACACCGTGCTTTTTGCCAAGGGCGATGTCGGTGTAAAGTCGGTCGCCGAATATTACCATGTCACCGCGGTCAACGCCGCATACCTCTTCAATCATTTCAATAGTTTCCTTGTAGGGCTTGCCGAAATACGTGGGAACTTTGCCCGTAGATGCGGTGATAAATGCCGCTATTGCTCCGCTGTCGGGAATAAATCCGTTCTCAACGGGGCAGTTGAAGTCGGGGTGCGTGGAGAGATATTCCGCGCCGTTACGTACAAATCTGCAAGCCGCGTTCAGCTTTTCATATGTAAGCGAGGTGTCAAAGCTGCTGACCACAATGTCACAGCTCTCCGCACTCTCGTCCACGAGCTTGATGCCGCGGCGCTTGAAGTCCTCAACAAGCTCATCCGTGCCGATAAGGTATACCGATTTGCCTGCGCGGTGGCTCTTGAGATACTCAATGGTAACGTCGCCCGAGGTCATTATCTCGCCCTCTCGTGGGGAGAAGCCGAGGCGTTCAAGCTTGGAGTAGTAGAACTCTGTGGTGTGAGACGCGTTGTTTGTAAAAAACAGCACGCGTCTGCCGCTTGCACGAAGGTTGTTTATAAATTTAATTGCAAAATCGAAAACTCTGCCACCGAGATAAATTGTGCCGTCCATATCGAAAATGTACAGCTTTTTATCGGCTATTTTATTGATATTTGGGTTTTTGAAGTCCATTTCGTGCTCCTTTTCAGAAAAATATGTCAATATATTATAACACCTTATTGATTTTTTTGCAAGATGGTGGTATAATATTCTATAATAAAAATTTTTCGAGGGTTAAGTTATGCAAACAGTAATTGGAATCGACGTTGGCGGAACGACTACAAAAATAGTCGGCTTCAGAAAAAATGAAAATAAGGCGGAGCTTATCGAGCCGCAGTTTGTGCGTGCCACAGACCCCGTAACATCAGCGTACGGTGCGTTCGGTAAATTTACTCTGCAAAACGACATCGCGCTGGATAAAATAGATTGTGTTATGATGACTGGCGCAGGCTCCGGCACGATAGACAAGCCTATCTACTCGGTAAAATGCAACGCGGTCAGCGAGTTTTCTTGCATCGGTCGCGGCGGTCTTTACCTGTCCGGACTTGACGAGGCTGTAGTTATCAGCATGGGTACAGGTACGGCGCTTGTTTATGCCAAGCGTGTGGGTGACAATATAGAAACAAAGTACCTTGGCGGTACGGGCGTTGGCGGCGGTACTCTTGTCGGACTTACGCGAAAAATTCTCGGCGTGGATAATATAGAACATATCGAACAGCTTTGCGAGGGCGGAAACCTTGATAACGTTGACCTCCGCATTAAGGATATTTCGGGCAAGGGCAAGTATAACGGCGTAAACGACGAGCTGACGGCGGCAAACTTCGGTAAGCTCAGCGATATCGCAAGCAAGAGTGATATTGCCCTCGGTATTGCCAATATGGTAGCCGAGACCGTGGGAATGATAGCCCTTTTCGCGGCGAGAGACTACGGTGTGCAGAACATAGTGCTCACGGGAAATCTGACGGCAGTTAAGCCTATAAGAGAAAGACTTTTGGCTCTTAACGAGAGCTTTGAGGTTAATTATCTTATTCCCGAGAATGCCAATTTCGGTACTGTTATCGGCGCGGCACTTCACGGGCTGAAATAAAAATCGCGCAACCACTTGACATCGCGGCTTTGCGGTGATATAATAATTAAGTATGCTTCTAAAACTTTGAAAGGTAATATGAACTATGAAATGGACTTCATTAAATGAACTCAGAGAAAAATATCTTTCGTTCTTCGAATCTAAGGGACACTTGAGACTTCCCTCGTTTCCCCTCGTTCCGATAAACGATAAGTCGCTTCTTCTTATCAACTCGGGTATGGCACCCATGAAAAAGTACTTCACAGGTGAGGAGATTCCCCCCAGAAATCGCGTTACCACTTGCCAGAAGTGTATCAGAACCCCCGACCTTGACAGAGTTGGCCACACAGCCCGTCACGGTACTTATTTCGAGATGCTTGGAAACTTCTCTTTCGGCGATTATTTCAAGAACGAGGCTATTCCGTGGGCGTGGGAGTTCCTTACCGAATGGCTTGAAATTCCCGGTGAGCTTCTTTGGCCCTCTATCTATGAGAACGATGAGGAAGCTTTTGAAATTTGGAACAAGAAGATAGGTGTTCCCGCAGAGCGTATCGTTCGCCTCGGTAAAGCCGATAACTTCTGGGAGCACGGCTCGGGTCCCTGCGGTCCTTGCTCGGAGATTTACTTCGACCGCGGAATCAAGTACGGATGCGGCTCGCCCGACTGTAAGCCCGGCTGCGATTGCGACCGCTTTATGGAAATCTGGAATAACGTGTTCTCCCAGTTCAATAACGACGGTAACGGCAACTATACCGAGCTTGCACAGAAGAATATTGATACTGGTATGGGACTTGAGCGCCTTGCCTGCGTAATGCAGGGCGTTGACAACCTCTTTGAGGTAGATACCGTAAGAAAGATACTTAACACAGTTTGCGCTATTTCGGGCAAGAGCTACGGCGACAACGCAAAGGACGATATTTCTATCCGTGTAGTTACTGACCATATCAGAAGCGCAACCTTTATGATAAGCGACGGAGTTATCCCCTCTAACGAGGGCAGAGGCTACGTCCTTCGCCGAATCCTTCGCCGCGCTTGCCGCTTCGGTAAGCTTCTCGGCATTGACCGCGCGTTCCTTTGCGAGCTTTGCGAGGTGGTTATCGGTGAGAATATCGGCGCATATCCCGAGCTTGGCGAAAAGAAGGACTACATCCTTAAGGTAATCGGCAACGAGGAAGAACGCTTCGACGCAACTATCGACGCAGGTCTCAGCATTCTCAACACAATCATTGACGATGCTGTTAAGGCTGATAAGAAAATAATCTCGGGCGAGGACGTGTTCAAGCTTTACGATACGTTTGGATTCCCCCTCGACCTTACGCGAGAGATTATCGAGGAGAAGGGCCTCGGCATTGACGAGGAGACCTTCAAGACTCTTATGCAGGAGCAGAGAGAGAGAGCAAGAGCCGCAAGAGGAAACATCAGCGGTTGGTCGGCTTCCTCCAAGGACCTTATTTCGGGTATCGAAAAGACCGAGTTTGTGGGCTATACCGACACCGCGGCTGAGGCAAAGGTTCTCGCTATTATCGTTGACGAGAATAGCGTTAATGAGGTAAACGAGGGCGAATTTACACTTGTCCTTGATAAGACCCCCTTCTACGGAGAGGGCGGCGGTCAGGTTGGTGACGAGGGTACGGTTGAGGGCGCCAATGCTTCCGCAACAGTACTTGATACCAAAAAGACCGATGGAGTATACCTCCACATCTGTAATATGACAAGCGGCAGCATTAAGGTTGGCGACACGGTAAAGGCTGAGCTTAACGGTGCAAGACGTGCGGCTATTATGCGTAACCACTCCTCGCTCCACCTTCTTCAGGGCGCGCTCCGCAAGGTGCTTGGCACACACGTTGAACAGGCAGGTTCTTACGTTGACGAGCAGAGAGGACGTTTCGACTTCACCCACTTCTCGGCAATGACCGCAGAGGAGATTGCAAAGGTTGAGGCTATCGTAAACGAAAATATCCTTATGGGTATTGCGGTTGATACAGTTGAGACAGATATTGAAAACGCAAAGAAGATGGGCGCTATGATGCTCTTTGGCGAGAAGTACGGCGCAACCGTCCGCGTTGTTAAGATGGGCGAGGCTTCCACAGAGTTCTGCGGAGGTACGCACGTTGACAATACCGCAAAGGTTGGTCTCTTTAAGATAGTTTCCGAGTCCTCGGTAGCATCGGGCGTAAGACGTATCGAGTGCGTAACGGGTAACGGAGTTATCGCACTTCTTGCAGAGAAGGACAAGCTTCTTGCAGATACCGCAAAGGAGCTTAAGGCGCAGAACGTAAACGATATTTCGGCAAGAGCAGCACAGCTTCAGGGTGAGCTTCATAGCGCAAAGCGCGAGATAGACGCACTTAACTCTAAGTTGGCAGGCTCAAAGCTTGACGCTATCCTTGCTTCGGCAGTAGAGGTCGGCTCGGTTAAGCTTGTTTGCGCTAAGCTTGACGATATGCAGGTCGATGCGGTAAGAACACTTGCTGACGAAATAAAGGCTAATTACGCGGACACAGTTGCCGTTATCGCGGCTGTAAACGGCGATAAGCTCAACTTCGTAGCGGCGGCAGGTAAGGACGCAGTTGCCGCAGGCGCGCACGCAGGAAAGCTTGTAGGAGCAGTTGCAGCTGTAACAGGCGGTAAGGGCGGCGGACGTCCCGACGGAGCAATGGCGGGCGGACGTGACATCGCCAAGGTTGACGAGGCACTCAGCGCGGCTCTTAGCACCCTTGCAGGAATGATAAAGTAATTAAACTACCCGCCGCGACGGTCAGTTGCGGCGGGTTTTCACTATATAATTAAGGGAGCTGTCCATTGAAGGACAGCTCCTCGATTTTAGAGGTGACCATTTGTTTACAGCTCAATAACGTCGCCATCGTGGGCGATGGTAATGTTGATGGGGTATTTTTGGTTCATTTCTTTTATAGCGTCGAACTTATCGAAGGGATATACGTGATTAAAGCAAAGCTCCTTTGACTTGCATTTCTCAACGAAAGGTCTGACCGCCTCGGGGGAGAAGTGTGCCATTTCGCAAATTACAAGTTCAACCTCCTCCTCAAGAGCTATCTTGGGGAAATCTCCGTCCCTAAGATTGATAGACAGGTCGCCCGAGAAAACAGCGCGCTTGCCGTCAGCCTCGACCACAAATCCATATGAGGGGCGGCTGGGACTCAGATTTCTGCGCAAATGTCCCGTGGTAAAGGGTGTCACCTTGATGTTCTCGTCCTCGTAAACAAAGCTCCCGTCATATATCTTAAAACGCACTCTTTCGCTGTCTATGGGGGCGGCAACAGTAGCACTAATATATTCGATTATAGCCTTTGTGGGGGCTTCCTCTGTCATATAAAGGTCAACCGAGGCATCTTTGTAATACCAATTTATAAGGTCGGCAAAGCCGATAATGCCGCCAATGTGGTCGCCGTGGGCGTGTGTGGTGAAAACCGCCTTGGCGTCCTCCACCTTTTTCCCGTAACGCAGAATCATATCAACCATAGGCACGCCCGCATCAATAAAATAGAGCTTGCCGCCTGCCTCAATCATTGTGCAGGAGCAAAAGCGGTTTGCCGCAGGTACTCCGTGGCTTGTTCCCAAAAAGGTTATTTTCATATTCGTTATCCTTAATTCCCGTGAATTTGAATTTCCGTTTCAAGCGATTCATCACCGCCGCTGACTACTATTTTGTAACGCCCCGTTTTTACACTTCCGCCTATTTTCCAGTTCCACTCAACTCTGCCGTTGTCATCCGAAAGCTTGCTTTCAAGCCCTTTGGCATTGCTTATTGTGGTGGAGTAGTAAACCGCGATGCTGTAGACCGTATTTGGCTTGCCGAATGCAACAAGCGTTGCCGTCTTGTTTGCCGATATTGGCGAGGTCAGGTCGTCTATCCAAAGCGAGAGCGTGGGGATTTCGGTTTCCTCGCATTCATTCGCTTTGTCGGTTTCTTCGGTAGTATCTGTGTTTACTGTGGTTTCGGGTTCTGTTTGCGGTTCCGTAACGGGTCCTGTATCGGGTTCCGTGACGGGTTCTGTAACGGGCTCTGTAACGGGCTCAATTTTCTCATCGGCTTCTTCGTCGGTAAGCCCCTCAGGCTTGGTTTCATAGCCGTCTGTCTTTGGCGCGGTTTCACCAAAGTAGTTGAAGGTGAGGTTAAGGCACGAGGTTAATGAAAGCGCCAATATAAGAAACACCGCTAATAATTCAAATTTTCTCATAATTCACCTCCAAGCTTAGTAAACATATTTTACCACATATTTATTCTTTTGTAAATAGAAAAAGGGACTTTTTTAGTCCCTTTTTCAGTTTATTCTTTCCAAATTATGAAGTGGTAACTCTCAAGTATCTGAAAAAACTTTGCAAGTCTTTCGTAAAGCGGATGCGCCGTCTCGCCGAAATGCTCATCAACCGTCTTGCCTATGGCAATTATGTCGCTTTCTCCGTCTATCAGCTTCCAGGTAAAGCTTCCGTTTTCGTCAAGATGGACGTAGCTTACCTTCGGTCTGCCGAAAAGCTTTTGCGCAACGCGGTTGAAAAAGCCCTTGTTTTCTATCTCAAGAGTAACAATGCCCTTACCGTCCTCGCTCCATTTGATATCGGGTGGGCGGAGCGGAATTTTCTCAAGATAATTAGTTGTAATTACTTGTTTCTTTTTCATTATTTCTTACTGCGCTTCTTCCATACCGAGAACTTAAGAAGCGAAAGAATGATAAGCCCGAATACTACAAGGCTGAGAATGTTGGAAACCACGGGAGGAAGATTGATGAACTCCGAAATGTCTATAACGTCCGCGATACCAAGCACGGCAAAGAGCGCAAGAAGAATGCCTATCAAGCCCTCGCCCGCGATCATACCCGAGCAGAAGAGAATACCGTCGTTTACTATTTCGTTTTTCTCCTTTTCATCGCGCTTCATCTTGTCAAAAACAAGACGAACGAGACCGCCGACCATAATGCAAGCGTTAAGGTGAACGGGGAGGTAGATACCGATAGCAAAGGGAAGAACGGGAAGTCCTACAATCTCAATTACGATAGCGATGAACACGCCGATAAATACGAGACCCCAAGGAAGGTTGCCGTCCATAACGCCCTCGATAATCATCTTCATAAGAGTAGCCTGAGGAGCCGCAAGCTCGTCGCCGCCGAAGCCCCAAGCACTGTCAAGAAGGTAGAGCGTTGCGCCGATAGCGAGTGCCGATGCAACGACACCAATAACCTCGCCAATCTGCTGCTTTTTGGGCGTTGAACCGAGGAGAAATCCTGTTTTAAGGTCCTGTGATGTGTCACCCGAAATAGCTGCTACGATACAAATGATAGAACCGATAGCGATAGCGCTCTGCATACCGTGTGCACCAACGTCGCCGGTAATCTTAAGAATAAGAGTTGCAACGAGAAGGGTTGCAATTGCCATACCCGAAACGGGGTTGTTGCTGCTTCCTACAAGACCAACCATTCTCGAGGAAACGGTTGCAAAGAAGAATCCGAAGATAACAACGATAGCCGCACCGACAAGAGAAACGGGAATTGCGGGAACAAGCCAAACGAGGAGAGTGAGTACCGCGATTGCGATAAGAACTATCTTCATATTGAGGTCTTGGGCTGTGCGCTCGTTTGATACAGCGCCTCCCTTAGCCATACCCTTTATCGCGTCGCGGAATGTGCGTACGATAAGGGGAAGCGACTTGATAAGGCTGATAATACCGCCTGCCGCAAGAGCACCTGCGCCGATGTAACGGATGTAGCTGCCCCAGATGCCGTCTGCACCGCCTGCGGCGTAAATTGCGCCAATGGTTTCTGTGCCGGGGTACATAACTATTTCAGAGCCGAAAAGAACGATAAGAGGAATAAGCACCATCCAGCTGAGCACTCCGCCCGCGAACATATAAGAGGAAATTCTCGGTCCGCAGATGTAACCAACGCTCATAACCGCAGGGTAGATCTGCGTGCCTATCTCACCCGCATAGCCCTTTATCTTAAAGCCGATTTCACCGGGAACAGCCTTGATGCCGTCGATGATGAACTTGAATGCCGCCGCAAAGCCCATACCCGCAAAAACAGTGGAAGCGTTTGCGCCGCCCTCCTCACCTGCAAGAAGAACCTCTGCGCAGGCAGTTCCCTCGGGGTAGGGGAGAGTGCCGTGCTCTCTTACAATAAGCGCATTGCGGAGGGGAATCATAAAGAATACGCCTAGAAGTCCGCCAAGAAGCGCGATAATGGTTATCTCAAGCAGATTGGGCTTGTCCATTTTGCCCTCAGCCGCCCAAAGGAAGAGTGCGGGAAGGGTAAAAATAGCACCTGCCGCAACCGATTCGCCCGCAGAGCCAACGGTCTGTACGATATTGCTTTCAAGAATCGAGTTTTTCTTCATAATAACTCGAATTACGCCCATAGCGATAACCGCCGCAGGAATAGACGCCGAAACCGTCATGCCAACGCGGAGACCGAGATAAGCGTTTGCCGCGCCGAATATAATGGCAAGAAGAACACCCATAATTATCGAGGTGACTGTCAGCTCGGGGGTTATCTTCTCAGCCGGAATATACGGCTTAAAGTTTTTCTGATTGTCCATAGCTTTCTCACTTTCTTTTTGTTATTTTTGACACAATCATCCTATTTTATCACATTATCAGAATAAAGTCAACCTTTTTTTGAAAATAAATGACGGGTGATTCATTATTGTTTCTCTTGCCTTTTTCTCATTCTTTTCCAATTGTAAAATCCGTAAAGGTCGTTTGCGAGGAACATTACAAAGCAGATGACCATAGGCAGGTAGGATATGCTTTCGGCGGCGGCGAGCGACCACAGAATTATAAGCACAATATCGTTGAATGAGTATGCAACCGCATAATACGGGCTTCTGAGAAAGGTGAGGGCAGACGCGAGAAAGCTTGTGGTAACAGATATTGTGCTGACGAGAAGATTTGCGTTTCCAAGCGCACCGAGAATGAAGTAAAACGCAACCGTAACCGCCGCGGTAAGCAACAGAAGAACAGCTACTGCCTTAGCTGTCAGACTACCTACCTCGACCTCCTTTTGTCCTTGGTAAGGGTGGCGAAGCCAGGATATTACTGCCGCCATCGCGGCGGGTGCACTCATACAAAGGTAGGTTATCATTTCACCGTAGTAGGCGAAATAAAAGGATATTATTCCATAGAAAACGGCAAAAATTACAGTCAAGATCTGCCCCAAAACGTAACCCTTTGCCACGAAAATAAGGGCGGTTACGCCTATAAGCGAGGCGATAAGAGTGAGATAATCCTTGTCTTGCGGCAGGATGAACGACAGAGTGATTACGAGCATTGAGCAAATCCACAACCCAAGCTCAAAGCGCGAAAGGTCGCGGAACGGTGAAGTAAATTTTTTCATAAAACCTCCAAAAAAGCATTCGAGTGCGCGCCTTCAAAGACCTAACGGCTCGCAAACGAATGCTTTGCATTCACTACCCGGTGGCAGTTTTTTATATTTTTTGTGACGAATGGCTAAAAAACATCGCAATTCGTCCGTAACCTCGTTTTTAGATGTTACCGCTTATTTAGCCCCTTTATCCAAAGCCTCGAGGGCTACTTGCGAACAAGCACAAAACTGTTCGTCATCGTCGCCGTTCTCGGAGATTTCACGCTTGAAATCGGATTTTGCGATAAGGAATTTTCTTATTGCGAACAGTCCGCCGATGCAAAAAACGCAGGCGATATTGCTGAGCGGATTGTTGTGGTTGACGATAACTTGACGGGCGATAGCCACAATAAGTACCTCAATGGTATTTGCGGGGGTGAGGTTAATAAGCATTCTTACAAACTCGAGTCCGACGACTACCGTAAGGATGTTATGTAAATATGTGTTCGCCGAAAGGAAATAGCCTTCCTCGGTAAACATTTTATATACCTCAAATCCTACAATGCCCACGAGCACGATTATTGTGAGAACGGCAATAATAATTTCCAAAAAGTGAAGTACCTTGTAAAAAAATTTCGAAATTTTCTTCGGCATAAAATCAAACCCTCCTTTTTTTATATGTGTATTTTAGCATATTTTAAGAAATTTGTCAATTTTTGCACAATTATTTTTTTACTGTGACTTTAATATCTCCCGTATTTGTTGTAATCTCGCATCTGCCTCCTGCCAGAGAGCTTGGAACTTCCTTTCTGCCCGTGTCAGTGTTGGCGATAAACACCTTTCCAGAAAGCAGACTGCCTACAACGTCGCCCGTGTCGGTTTCTATGAAGAGCTCGGCGGCATCCATACCGTCAAAGCTTACGTTGCCCGTGCTTCTTTTTATAGAAAGCTTTTCTGCCGCAAGCAGATTTTTTATTGTAATATTGCCTGTGTTGCCACTTGATGTAATGCTTTTGCAGATGACGTCTGAAAGCTGGGTGTTACCAGTTGACACCTTGAGTGAAAGGTCGCCGCAGGTGATATCCGACGCAGTAATTCTGCCCGTGGTAACCGCAAGGTCAAGCGAGCCTGCGGATAGCTCCTCGGTGAAGATGTCGCCCGTGCTCGTCTTTATTTTCAAAGCTCCGAAAATTGAGGCATTGCAGGTTACGTCACCTGTGCTTGCCTTGATTTCCGCACCCTCAAAGCTGAAATCCTTGGGTATATAAATATCTCCCGTGTCGGCCTTTACCGAAAGCGCGCCGTATTCGCCGCGCGGAAGATATAGCGTTATTTCAGGCTTGTCAAAATCGAATCCGATATATTCGTACCATTTTCTTGTGTCTGTCAACTCTATAATGAGCGTGCCGTTCTCAACCTTTACGGCGTGTTTTTCGTTTGTGCGCTCGTGGCAAAGGGCAAAGCAGGTGCCGTCTTCCGATGCCTCAAGCTTGACGTCGGCTGTGTTTGTGCCAATGGAAATTCCCTTGAAATCCTCGGCTATATCATATCTGTTTGTTTCATATTTGCTTGTCGAAAGCTTCTCAAAATCCCATTTTATCATAGACATCACCCCGACGAAAATAATGCATCCGAGCAACAGCAGGGAAGCTGCCGTAATAATCCATATTTTTGTAGCTGTGCTCATTGTACACGCTCCTTTCTTACAAAACATTTCTTAATGCCCAAAGCAAGCTTTTTGGTAATTTTGATTATGCCTTTTGTCACCGCCTTACAGCCGAAGAAAGCAAAAATAGATAATCCCGCGCAGAAAATGCTTGCCGCTACGGTTGCCAGCCCCGAGTAGCTATTTCCCGTAAAAGCGAATACCGCGCCTGCCGCTAAACCACAGAACGCAGAGGCGGTGAGCGAGGCAAAGACAGACCACGCCGAAACGACCAATGACCAAAGCACCGCGTAAAGCGAAATGATTACTGCCAATGCGGAAATCGCAAGTGAAAGCCATATGGGAGAGCCGAAAGCCAAAAGCAGGATTTCCAAAGCTCCCATATGCCGACGCGGCTTGAATCTTTCTTTTGCAAGCTTTGAGAGGGGAATTTCGGCTATAATCTGCGACGCAACCTCCTCCACAGAGCCGATTTGGGAAACTGCCTCCTCTTCGGTGAGTCCTTCTTCTGTCCTGTCGTCTATGACCTCGCCGTAAAAGGCAATACGGTCGTCAAGCTCTTGCTTTGGCAAGCCGCAAAGACTCGCACGGAGCTTGTCAAGAAATTCCTGTTTAAGCATTTTCGATGTCCTCCTTTGTGATAAATCGGTACATTGACATAACACTCCGCCACTCGTCCTTGAATTCTTCAATGCGGCAAAGCCCTGCCTTTGTGATGTGATAATATTTTCTAAGTCTGCCGTTGTGCTCGGCACTGTGAACCGTCAGCATTTTTGCGCTTTCCAATCGCTTAAGAATGGTGTATAAGGTCGATTCCGAAAGCTCAACGTAGGGCTTCAGATCCTTTATTATTTTGTAGCCGTATGAATCCTCGTCCTTAATTGCCGATAATACGCAAACGTCAAGAATTCCGCGTTTTAATTGAATGTCCATAATATACCCCTCCTTGCGATATACATCATATCACGAAGTATTGTGTTTGTCAATAGGAAAATGCAAAAAATTTGAAAAAATGAAAAATTAAAAAACAGTCCTGAGTTCAGCACTGTTTGCGCGTGAGCACGCGCAGGCATAGCGCGCCCGAATCCGTGATTTGTGCGGACATAATGCTACGCACCTCACTCCTCGGATAAACACCGAGTCGTTGGCTTTGGGTGGCAGATAAATTATTGTTTAGCGGTATGTTCGCACAAACCGTCTCCTTTGCCTCCCTTGTCAAAGGGAGGGGGGTATGTTATAATACGAAGTGCAACACCCATAGAAATTAAGATAAAACAATAGAATAATAAATTTGTATTTTTGAGAGAAAGGCGTAGCCTTGAACGAAAAAATACAAATT
>JBGVRT010000097.1:0-15504 GCA_045128735.1 Eubacteriales bacterium
AATTTGTATTTTTTCGTTCAAGGCTACGCCTTTCTCTCAAAAATACAAATTTATTATTCTATTGTTTTATCTTAATTTCTATGGGTGTTGCACTTCGTATTATAACATACCCCCCTCCCTTTGACAAGGGAGGCAAAGGAGGCGGTTTGTGCTAACATAGTGCTTCAAACACCAATTTATCTCACTCACTGCCTCATTTCACCTGTACAAACGGTAAACAGCAAAAAAAGTTGCCTGTTTATTGACTTTTTCACTTAATTATGGTATTATAAATCAAGAGAATTTTTCGGAGAAACAAATGAGCAATATAAAAATAGGAAATTACACGCTGAAGCACGGGCTTTTCCTTGCGCCCCTTGCAGGGGTCAGCGACCGACCTTTCCGTGACATATGCCGCCGTCACGGCGCGGAATACACGGTAAGCGAGATGGTATCGGCAAAAGCACTCTGCTACGAGCAATCAACCAAAAAGGCCGACAAGATAAGAACTGCTCCCTTAGCGTCGGTATACAGCTACGAAATGCCTATGGCTATTCAGCTTTTCGGAAGCGAGCCCGAATTTATGGCGCGCGCCGCAGAGCTTATCGAGTCAATGAGCTACAACGGCTGTCTCAGCGACACCGCACCTGCGGCAATAGACATAAATATGGGCTGTCCCGTCCATAAGGTAGTGGGCAACGGCGAGGGCAGTGCGCTTATGAAGACCCCCGAGCTTGCGGGCAGGATAGTTCGCGCTGTAGCAGATGCGGTCAAGCTCCCCGTCACGGTGAAAATCCGCGCGGGGTGGGATGATAACAGCAAAAACGCTCCCGAGCTTGCTAAAATTCTTGAGTCGTCTGGCGCTTCGCTGATAGCCGTTCACGGCAGAACGCGGAATCAGATGTACGCCCCCTCGTCGGACAACAAAATAATCGCCGCGGTAAAGAAAGCCGTCTCTGTTCCCGTAGTGGGCAACGGCGACATTTACACCGCAGACGACGCCTTGAGAATGCTTGAAGAAACAAACTGCGACGGCTTAATGATAGCTCGCGGAGCACTTGGAAACCCATGGCTCTTTGAGGAAATAACCGCCCGTCTTGAGGGCAGGAGCTACGCTCCCCCAAGCAAAAAGGAGCGCATTAGCGAAGCACTTTCCCAAATCGAGCAGATGATAGAGGAAAAAGGCGAATATATTGCGGTCGCCGAAAGCCGCAAGCATCTTTCATGGTACACAAAGGGAATGGCGGGCGCACCAAAGGCGCGCGCAGAAATAAACTCGGCAAAAAGCTTTGACGAGATGAAAAAAATATTGATGAATTTATAAATCAAGGAAAGGAGGAGTTATATGACAGCCGAAGAAATGCTTGTGAAAAAAGCCAAGTCGGGCGACGACAGAGCTTTTTCGGAAATCGTGCGGCTTTACGAAAAGGCGGTCTATAACTCCGCCCTTTACGTAGCAAAGAACCGCGACGACGCCCTTGACATATCGCAGGAGGTATTCCTGAAGCTGTGGCGCACACTGCCGTCCTTCCGCGGCGACTCGTCGCTTAAAACCTGGATAGCGAAAATAACGCGCACCTGCGCCATAGATTACGTGAGAGCGCGAAATCAAAAGACCACTCTTTCCCTCACCCCCGAGGGTGACGAGGAAAAGCCGATAGAAATTATCGACAGCGACGCATCCGCAAATCCCGCCGAAAGCTTTGAGCGTGAGGAAAGAGCAAAAGCGGTACGTCTGGCGGTGGCTTCCCTGCCCGAGCCCATACGAGAAACGCTTATTTTACGGGAATTTCAAGGACTTTCATACGCTGAAATTGCCGAGACTCTCGGAGTATCGGAGGGCACGGTAAAAAGCCGAATAAGCCGAGGGCGCGAGCAGGTAAAAATTTTTTTGAAAAACGGGAACTTTTTATAATCAAAATCGTCTAAAAATATGAACAAAACAGAAAGGAGCGTGCGAAAATGGCAAACAGGGATTGCGAAAAGACGCTTGACCTTATAAATGAATATATCGACGGCGAGCTTGGCGCAGAGGATGCCCGATTCGTTCGCTTGCACATAGAAAACTGCCCCGAATGCAAAAAGGCATTTGAGGAACTAAAGGAGATTAAAAATCTCTTTGAAAGCAGTGCCGAGGAAGCCCCCGAAACACTCTACGACAGAGTAATGGACGAGGTTCGCGCCGAAAAGCCGACAGTAAGAAATTTCGGAGCAATCAGAAAATGGGGCACGGTAGCCATTGCGGCGGCAATCTGCCTTTGCATTCTCTCGACCCCTACCCTGCTTATGATAATGAACGGAGGCGCAAAAGCCGAAGCAGAGGACAACGGCTTTATTTCTGACCTATTCTATTCCGACGCAGAGCTTCCGAATTCGTCCGCAGACAGAGCCCCCACCGAGGCGGCAACAGGCGGAAAATATGACGTTATCGAGAACGCCGAAGCTGAGGACAGAGTTGATGATATAATCGACGCAATAGAAAAGGTCGAAAGCTTCCCCGAAACACTTCCTGCGGCAATTGACAGCAGCGAATACACGGCGCATATGCTTGACGGAAGCATCAAAAGGCTGATACTCGACACCGAAAATCTTACCGCCAAGCTTGACGGCAAGGAATACAATCTGACGGTTTCGGGCTTAAAATACACCTTAAAGAGCGGCGAAGAGATTACCTTTGAGTTTAACTGCGGCGATTTCGCATATTTCCGCCAGATTGGTAACTGATATGGCTGACGTAAATATTATTACCGAAAACGGACGGCTTGGCGCGTTGCTCACGCTTGAATGCGAACGTTTGGGGCTGTCAAGCATTATCACAAAAGCCCCCGAAAAAAGCGCGAGACTGTATATCTGCGACACGGGCGCAAAGCTCCCCGATGAAAAAACACTTTTCATCGGAATTGAGGGCACACACAGCCTTAATAAAAGCTTTTTACTCACCGACCTCAGGCGCGAGATGCTAGCCATTCTTACACTTTCCGCAGAAAAGCCCGCCGTACCGCGCAAAAGACAGCGAAGAATCACACTCTCACTTAACCCCGACGAATATTCGGTATCTGTGCGCGGCAGAGAGCATGTTCGCCTCTCCCCCACCGAATACAAGCTTCTCGACGCGCTGAACTCGCGCCGCGGAGAGGTGCTGACCTACGCCGAGGCTGAAAAGATAATCGGTGGTGAGGGATCAAACAAAGCCAACGTATATATTTGCTTCTTACGAAAAAAGCTGGAGTCAGAGGGCGAAAAAATAATTCTCAGTCTCCGCGGCAAGGGATTTATGATAAAATAGAAAGGAAATTCAAAATGAAAATAATGTTTGCCTCCGACATCCACGGAGATTACAACTGCGCACTTGCAACACTTGAAAAATACCGTGAGGAGAAGGCAGAAAAGCTGATACTGCTCGGTGATATTCTCTACCACGGACCTCGCAACGACCTGCCCGCGGGCTACGCCCCCAAAAAGGTAATTGAGTTATTAAACAGCAAAAAAAACGAACTTGCCTGCGTGCGCGGCAACTGCGACACCGAGGTTGACCAGATGGTGCTCGAATTCCCCATCCTCGCAGATTATATGCTTATCTATGAGAAAGGCAGAAGCTTTTTTATTACTCACGGACATCATCACAACACACAGACACCGCCCATGCTTAAGGAGGGCGACCTGCTTATCCACGGTCACACTCACGTGCTCACCGTCACACCGTTCGGTAACGGTAACACCTATATAAATCCCGGCTCTGTCTCGCTTCCCAAGGAGGGCAATCCCAAGAGCTATATGGTATACGAGGACGGTCTGTTCTCTATCAAGGACTTTGAGGGAAACACAGTCAAGGAACACAGAATATAAGACGAGAGGCTGAATCTTTGGATTCAGCCTCTCATTTTTAGAGGTTGCCTATTGTTCAATATCCATCATTGTACCGATAAAGAACGGAATATTGTTTTCGCAGTCAATAAGCATATATACAAAGGGTCTGTCAAGATAGACCTGCTTTTGAGAGATAGGCTCCATACTCTCGATTTTGTCAATCTCAACTACCGTAGCCGCACCCGCCTTTGTTCCCTTTTCTCCTACAGAAATAAAGGTTTTGTGAAGCACCTTGCTTATATATATGTTATTTTTACCCGAATTATAAATTCCCAAGTCCGTAAAGTCAGCCCTGTTTTCGTCAAATGCGTCGGGCATTCCCATTTTAATGAGAGTTTCGGACATTTCAACCTCAAACTCTGTCTCAAACTTAGGAATTGCCGCTTTAACTGCCGTGTATTCGGGATTGCACAACAGCTTGTTAAGCGCCTCGCCATCAAGCCCTTCAAGATACTCCGAAAGGCTTATCC
This sequence comes from Eubacteriales bacterium, assembly GCA_045128735.1. Lineage (GTDB taxonomy): Bacteria > Bacillota > Clostridia > Oscillospirales > CAG-272 > RGIG8775. The sequence continues at coordinate 4,317 of JBGVRT010000097.1, forward strand.
CCTCGTTCGGAAGCAACGCCACGAAAGCGTATTTTCTGCCACTGTAATACTTCATAAATCCAACGGCATTTTCGTCCTCAAGATAGGTGTTTTCAGCGCTGTACATAAACTCGGCATCCTGCTCTGTGCCGTCCTCTTTTGTGAAAGTTCCCTCTCTGACCTGATGCTTTTCGTACATATCAGCCCACTCAGCATCAAATGCAAGGGCATTTACAAGATACATCACGGCTTCTTTCGGGATACTGTCGAGAATTTCAGGAATCATTCCGTCGGTGTTCTCCTTAACCCAACCGTTTATATCGCTTAAGGTAGAGCCGTCAAAAGGCGACTTGTAGATATCCGCACCGTAGTAGTCGGCGTTTTCCTGAAGAAAATCGGGATTGACCTCAAAGCGATTGTCGTCCTTGAACCAAATAGAATTGGCAAGGCTCAGCTTGCATTTTTCGTCGTCGGGTAATGCCTGCATATAGCTGTAAATATAAAGGTTGAGCTCGTCGGTACTCATTCCGAGCACACGCTCCATCTGCTCAAGAGTCTCACCCTTTGCGCCGTTTGCCGTCATAGCTAAAGCGCACAGCACCGACAAGGGCGATATAAGCGTGTTTTCGCCACTCTCGTTGCCAGCCTTAAAAAGTCTTAGCGCAAAGTCGGTAACCGCGGCATTATCCTCACCAAGCTCGTTCAGTGCCACCACGTCGTTTGGTGTTATTCCTTCCATAAGGTCAGCTCCCTGAACCGTGGTGCATCCGTAAAAATTTAAGCTGAGCGCACATACAATCACAACGCTCACTATTGCCAAGAGTTTTTTGTTAGTTTTCATTTCGTTTCCTTTCTGACGTAAAATTGTGTTACGCCTCAATTCTTAAGGTCTTGGTGTGAAAGTTTCGGTCACATTGTCCGACCCGCCGTAGCAGGAAATCTTCTCGGGTGCTCCACAAGACACAAACAAAGTAAACACAGCAAATAAGACAATAAGAAAAACTATAAATTTCCTCATATCCGCCCTCCTTTTTCTATATAGACGGACGAAGTGCGCCAAAAGTTCCCAAAAACAAAATAAAAAACACAACGCGTGTTCGTATAAGCGTACCCGATATCATAAGCTTGATATTTCGCAAATTACGAGAAAAACGTTGTGCTCTTATTTGGGCATCAGACTATTGGCCCATATCTGATTTCCACGGTTATTATTGTACCACATAATTTCGAATTTGTAAACTGTTAAAATTGACATTTTTTTATAGAAATGTTTGTTGAAAATTACATAGCATAGAAAAACAGGTATAAAAACAGGTATATTTTTGTTTACTTTGCCAATTGACAAATCAAAAAATATTTTTCGACAAAATCAGCCAAAAAAAGTTTTAATTTTTTTCAAAAAACCTCTTGACTTTATTTTGACATTGTGATATAATATCAAAGTCGTTAAGACATCTAGGTGTAGCTCAGCTGGGAGAGCGCTACCTTGGGGTGGTAGAGGCCGCACGTTCAAGTCGTGTCACTTAGACCACAAAGAGAGCCTAAAGTGCTATACTTTAGGCTCTCTTTGTTATTTTGAACATACCGCCCAAGCGGTAAGCAAGCAGGATTTTTCGCTGTTTGCTATAGTGTAGATAAATATTTGATGTGGTTTCAATATCGGCGTGACCTAACCAATTTTTGACATCTTCCAACTGCCAGCCCTTATCAAAGAGAATTGAAGCGGTGCTGTGCCGTAGGTCGTGAAAACGCATTTTCGGGAGTCCGTGAGCTTTTAATACCCTTTGAAATCCTCTCGTTAAGTAGTCGGGGCGGTATATTCTGCCGTCACTCCAAGCGTTGACATAATCAGAGTTAGCGTTTTTGCGTTGCTCTTGTAGAAGTCTTTTGACCTCGGGGGGCATTGTGTAAGTGCGTTCGCTTGTCTCGCTCTTGGTGCTGTCCTTGGCTTCAATAGTGAGGTTCTTAACAATGGTGTGATTTATGGTGAGCGTGTTTCTGTCAAAGTCTATTGCAGACCACCTCAACCCGAGGACCTCGGAACGGCGCAACCCGTAATATAACGAAAGCACTACAGCTGTGTGCAGGGGGTGACCCTCAAAAGCATTTATCACAGTTTGCGCCTCGTCAGCCGTCAACATAACCGTTCTGTTGGCGTTGGTGTTCTTCTTTCGGGGCACTCTTACGGGGGCGCAGGGGTTTGCCGTGATATATCCATATATCACAGCTTGGTCGAGTGCTTGTTTCAATAAACTGAAATGCTTTCGCACCGACACCAACGACAGACCGCCCTTTTTGCCGTCTTGCCGTCCGTCTTTTAGCTTGTATGTGATGTATGACTGTACAATATACGGGGTTATTTCTTCAAGCTCATACCGCCCAAAATATGGCGTTATGTGCTTATCAAAATATATCGTTATTGCCTCATATGTCGAACGTTGAACAAAATTGCGCTGAAATTCGACCCAACTACTGAAATATTCACTTGATAGCATTGCTGAAGCCTTCCTCGTTGCGGACATCTTCCGCTAAAAGTCTATAACTGCCGTAATGGTACACAAAATCTCTACCATATAGGCGCACCATTTCACGGATTGAAGTTCCGTTCAATAGTGCCGTGATTATCTCATAGCTATTATCAGCGCTGTCCTCTTGGGGGAGTAAATCATCAAGTCCGCCGTCTATGATGTCGGATTTGTCGTATTTGGCTTTGGTATCGTCCTCATTTTCGTGGGTTAGATACTCAATAATGCCGTTGCGGTCAATAACGGGTTGAGCAAATGTATTTTGGTCTGTGTTGTCGGTCTTGAACCATTTTGCAACTTGGGGGCAAGTCCAATTTGAATGAGTGCGTATTACCATATGGTGGTGAGTGTCGGCGTTGTCCTTGTCGTGTTTTATAACGGCGTAGGCTCTTATTGACTTCTGCTTTGATTGCAAAACGGTTAAAATCGTTTCAGTATCGGGAATGTAGGAAACGCACGCAAAAAACCTTGATTTTTTGGGGCTGTTCTTTTCTTCTTGATTTTCCATTAAAAAGGGCAACCTACCTTTCCAACAATATCGCAAACCTTGATTGAGGTATTACGAGCTTGTTTGATTTCGTCAACTTGCTCTTTTGTAAGAAACATATCGCAAAGATTATCGATATTGTAATCCTCGACATATTCATAAAATCTTACGTCAGTATCTCTGTTAATTGAACTAATATTTTCCATAATAGCAATATTTGTCTCCTTTTTGGATTTTCTCAACGATTGAGAATTTTTGAGAAAATTCTTGTGGTATAGGAGTGGGAAAGCCTTATTCTATAAGGGTTTAAGGGGTTTTTGAATTTTTCTCACCCCCTTTTGAGAGTTAGGGGTCTCAAAGCCTTATATTTATTGGGTTTTCTCAATTCTCACCCGAGCTATAGATGCAATAGTATAGCTCGGGTGGGCAGACGGCGCAATTTTTGTCGCGTGGGGCAAGCCCTCACCGCGACAGAAATTTGCGCTCGTCTACGCCGTCTCGCTTGCGCTCGCCGTCTTGGCTTGCGCCCTCTGTCGGCGTTTATACTCTCGGTTATACTCTCGCAAGCGTTCCTTGCGTATTCTTGCTCGTTCTGCTCGTTCTCGGAGTTTGCGTTCTTTTTCGGCTCTCTGCTCTTGTTGCTTAAGTTCTCGCTTGCGCTCTCGTTCGAGCTTGGGAGCAATATATTCCTCATATTTGTCGGAAAGTGCGTTTTGCAAATATGGGGGTATTTGATACCCGTTATCGGTCAAAATTTTAAGAACTTCTTGGTAATTTAATGCAAGCGTCCGCTTTATTTGAGTGTATACGCTTGCACCTCCGTGAGTGTTCATTCTTTGGTCAGCGTGTGCAGGCTTTATGCCATTGAGAAAATATTCAAGATAGTTTTGGGCTTTTGGTGTAAATAATGGGCTTATAGCTTTAATAAGTCGGGGTATGTGTGCTCGCTTTTCTTCGTTGTCTATTTCCTCTTGTGGGCTTGGGGCGGTTTCGTAAAGGTCAGCAAGAACAAATGTGTCGCCGTCCTCATTTGCGTTGTCGTATTCGAACGATTGAAAATATGGGGTATTCTTAAAACTATCAAATAGTGTGTACGGGGATAGTTTTTCCGCTATTTTATAAGAACTTCGATCAACAGAACGAGCAGACATATAGAGCAAATGACAGAGCAAAGCTCCGCTTTCAAATTTTGCAAAACGCAAATCATAATAATAAGCGTTTATAATGTCGTGAACATCTTTTTCGGATTGATATATAGCAGAGAGCTTTTTGAGTTTGTCATAACACAGCTTTTCTATAACATCATAGTTAAGCATAAAAAATCTGTTAAACTCGTCAATATCTCCGTTGTTTATCTTTTCGGCTTGTTCGTCGGTAATATCCCAAAATCCCCATTTGGGGTCTTGGTCGTTATTCTTCGTCGCCCTCATAGTCCTCAACCTCGTTGGGGTCTATATCGTCAATGGGGTCAAGTCTGTCGGGTTCTTCGGTAACAAAATCACCGAGGGAGAGTTCGTTCACGTGTTCAAATGCTTCAATCCCTATTTCTTTGAGGGAGCGCAGGTTTTCAAGTGCCTTTTCGTTCATTTTAAGCATTGGAAGACCTATGTGGAATTTGATTTCGTCAATGGTCAAAAAGGTAGTTAGGAGAGCGAATACGATATCGTCCATATCGTCCTCGTCATCATCTGCAAGGAGATTGAGAACCTCACAAAGGAGAGCTTCGGCAGTATCACCCATAAAATTCGAATAGGTGTTGAGGATATCTTCGAGACCCTCGTGTACCTCTGTTACTGTGATATACGGGTCAATTTCAAGGTCTGTAAAAGTAGCCTCAATAATAGTCTGCTCCGCTGTAAGTCTGTCAATAATATTGCGGTGCATTTTGTTGGTAAATCTTTCAAAAGTCATTGTTTTCATTTTGTTTTTTCCTTTCGTGTTTAGCTTATTTTTGTGACTTTTTCGGTGACTTCGGGGGCGTGTTTCTATCGTCTATGGGTACATATACGGGCTTTAGATACACACTGAAAAATTCTTGACACTTGTGACAGCGATGTGACACAAGCACCTTTTCGGTTTTCGGGGGCTGAAATTCAAGGAATTTACGCCCACAATACGGGCAAAAAGCCTCGTGTTTCTCAAATGGCATTTCATTCTCCTTTCTTTGTTTTTTTGGGGTGTATCGGTTACCCCCTCGGCAACCGATACACGATAGAACCAAAGCACAGCAAAAATGCTGTACACCCAAAATTATACAGCATATTTGCTGTGTTTGCAATAGTAAAATTGAATTTTCTTTATTTTCGTGATTTTATACAAAAAAGAAGCTTTTCAAAGCTCGCAACAAAGGGGGTATTTTTATGCAAATTTGCCAAAGGTTGAAAGAGTTGAGAACCGAAAAAGGGCTTTCGCAGGGGGCTGTTGCTGAAATTCTCGAAATGGTCTATCAGCAATATCAAAAATACGAAAACGGCACGAACGAAATACCACTTCACCACGCTGTCACCCTCGCAAAGTTCTACGGCGTTACGCTCGACTATCTTGCAGGGCTGTCAGATGTGCGCTGACGGGGGTTTTGTACTTGTCGGGGCTTGGGTCAATGTATCTTGTGAGCTCGTTTGGGGGGCTATCCCCCACTTGGAACTATTGAAAACTAAGTTTCCAACAGGGGGGTATTGATAACTCTACTGCAACGGCTCGCCGTAAATATAGCGTTTTTTGGGGCGTGTGGGGCTGTTCTCTGCTCTGCCCGTAGCTATCCGAGTTACCAACACCGCTGAAACCCTATTGAAAACTGAGTTTCCAACAGCCCCAATTCACCCCCGCACCCGCAGGGGCATACCCCGAAAGACAGAGAAAGCGAGAAAATTTGCGTATAGTAGGGCGTAAAGTGTTTGGGTAGAGTGTCGGCGTATGGCAGGGCGCACAAGCGCATAGAATGGGCGTGGAGAGATTTTGATATTTTCGCAGTATGGTTGCACATCAGAAGCCATTGCAAGCCGTCAGCGTGCTCCTATGCCCTTTTCCGTGGGTTTGCCGTGTTTCCGTTTTGTATTTCGAACGCAAAAAGGCTCTTTTCGACTATCCGTGACAGCCTCAACCACCTTGGGGTGGTAGAGGCCGCAAGTTCAAGTCGTGTCACTTAGACCAGAAAAAGGAGATTCGAAAGAATCTCCTTTTCCTTTTGTTTTCTCTTGTTTCCTCGCAAATGCTCGTTTTTTCGTGATATAGACTTGGGCTTATTCTTTTCCGCTTTGAGGGGCGAACAAGCCCATTTTTCACACTTGACCACATGTTTGACCACTTCTGTTACAAAACAGCTATCACCCATAAAATTTGGGGTCACTTTGTGGTTTTTGCCGTGTAGAAAATTCTGCGTTTTAAATCAAATAATTTTTATTTTGTTGTATGCCCAGAGAATATTCCATGTTTTGGTTGAAATTTCTCCATCCGAATCAACAACGCGTATTATTGTTTTATCAACTCGGTTCTCTACTTCAACGATTGTCAACTCGCCGTAATTTTCATGCAACAGTTTCATTCCTACTACTGCTTCGGGGCACGCCTGTTGAGAAAGATATGGATAAGATGGACGAACAACAGCTGGCGTGTAATTTTCAAAGCGAGCTTTTATATTTGCTTCCTGCTCCAAACGAAGCATTTTACGCTTTTCTGCTTCCTCTTTTTCTCGTAGCAGTTTCTGTTCGGGAAAAAGTTGATCTATAAAGGTGCTTTTTCTTTCTTTTATACTAAACAAACTCAATTTGTTTTTAGCACGGGTAATACCAACATAGAACAATCGTCGCTCTTCTTGTTCGCCATCTGCATTGTCTTTAGAGCGACTAAAAATATTAGGCTTTGATGATGGGAACCGTCCGTCATACACATCGATTATATAAACACTGTCATATTCTAAACCTTTACTCGAATGAATAGTGGATAGAATTATAGCATTGTTCACTTTGGAATAAAATCCCTTTTGAAGCAGGCTTTCTAATTCTACAAGTCTACCCAAGAATCTTTGAATGTTTGGTTCTTGTTTAGCGAGAATTGACAGGATTTCTATCTTGCCGCTATCAAGATGATTCTTTCTCAAATATTCCTCATATCCATTATTCATCAGAATTGAAATAGCATCGGAAGTTGTAGCTTTACCTACTCTGAACATTACACTTCTAAAATCGTTAGCTCTATCTCTTTGGCGTTCCTTGAGATATTGCATCTGCCCTTCAACAGCGTCATAAACAGACATACGTTTATATTTACAATTCTTAATCGCATAGTCTTTCTGTTGGTTTTTCAAATATATAATACCCTTATTACATATCTGAGAAAACGAATTTGAATCGTTCTCATTTAATGCAAGAGAAAGATATGCTACAATATCCGTTACTACACGATTACCGAAAAAATTCATTTCGGGCTTTTTCAATCTGAAAGGAACGCTATTCCTCAATAACAGGTCAATAAGAACAACGGAGCTTTCATTATCACGATATAGAAATGCGGTTTCCCTATCCGCAGCCTTTGCTATTTCAAGCAAACGCATATATTGCATTTCTCTAGAATCCACTTGCTCTAAGGAAACTGCTTCTCCATCATCGCGCTCGGCGGTCATGTTCTTATCATATCGTCCCTTGTTTTGAGATATAAAAGATTGTGCTTTATCAACGATTTGGGGTGTTGACCTGTAATTGCGTTCCATGCGCAAAATGTATGGATTAAGATAATCATATCTGAAATTCAACAAAGCTTTAGGGTAAGCAGCTCTGAACCCATAAATGCTTTGATCTTCGTCCCCCACCATAAATAGATTGTTCCCTTTGGCGAGGAGCTTAATAATTTCATGTTGTATCTTCGATGTGTCTTGAGCTTCATCTACGCAAATGTACTTATATCGTGCTCTTAGCGCTGAAATGATTTCATTATCATTTCGTAATATCCAAAGAGCAAATATCATTTGGTCGTCAAAATCCATTTGATATTTTTCTTTCAATACACTTTGATATGAATGATACATCTCGTTCAAATGTGTGTATTCAGCCCCTATTTCGCGTATTTGCTCATCTGAGAGCATCATATTCTTGATATATATGATAGCAGAGGACAGGTCAAGAATATCATTTTCCGCCGCATATTCTCCATTATATTGCTTGAATATATCACCTAGCAAACGACGTCTTTCATCATCTTGAATTAATTTTCTTTGAGGTCTATTGGTTTTATGGCAATAATCCGAATACACTTTAAGCGCCAAACTATTTATGGTGCGAAAATCAATTTGTTTTCCATATTGTTCACCGAATTGAACTGAAAATCTGCGTTCCATTTCCTCTGTCGCCACGGTGTTATATGTAATAGCAAGAATACTCATAGGAGAAATGTTTTTGTTGAGCACCATATGTCCGAGTCGTTCAACAAGTACGGTTGTTTTTCCTGAACCGGGAACTGCTAACAACAAATTAGAGCCCTCTACCGCAAGCAAAGCACGCTCTTGTTGTTTGTTAAGATTGATATGATATTTTTCCTTAAACTCGCAATATTGTGTATTGTTCTCAATATCATCCCTACACGGCGGCAAACATTGACCATTTTTCAGTCCCACATAAACCAGAAAATCATTTTTGCTGATAAATGTGGATGTGTTAAAGTATTCAAAACCGATTTCAGACACCTCGGTCACCCTAACGATGCAGGAGTCGGGGTCTGATTTTAGCTGAAAGAAAAGATCTATGTCACCACTTTGAACATCGTAGTTATTAAAAGCCTTCTTGGGATTGCGCCAATGAAACTCTAAACCTTCAGCTGCTTCCTTATAAAACAGTTGATTGTCTAATAGTTCAGACAAATCAAATAACCATATAACTTTGTGACCCAAATTAAAGTAGAAATTGTTTCTGTCGTCAAACGCCTTCATAGGCATAATGCTGTGCTGAAACTCAATAACAGTACGATCAATCATTACATCAGCACGATGTTTAGTGTCTCCTAACGACAATTTTACTTCTTGATTCTCTTTTGGAAACAATGATTGCCATTCGTTATGCCAAGGAGAAATATCATAGCTATGGCTTCGCTCCCAAGTATCAGAACACAGATGTTTTGACTTATGAGCAAAGTGATGCTGCCTAATATCTCCCTTTTTTGTAGTCAAAGGTGCGCCACAATATGGGCAGTAATATTCTTGATTACTGTGCGTTTCATCAATATGAACGCGATTATCATTATAATCAACTGCAAATAACATGTAAAATCCTTTTTTATTTCGAATTTAATTGGGCTCTATATGCCATAACCATAAATTTATCTAAATCATAATATTTGCAATTATAATAATCGCAAATTTCTCTAAGCTCCTCTTCAGAAGAAATATCACAATCGATTAATTTTTCAATTCTTGGAGGCAAGTAATTAGGATCAGATTCAATATCTATCACGATAGTTTCGCATACACTTAACAACCTTCCAAAAGGTATTTCGAGCCTTTCTGCCAGATCAAAAACTGCGAAACAAGTATCAACATCAAACACACAAGTTTGATTTGCTGCATCTATTATCTCCCAAAAACGCCAATTTTTCATTGATAAATCTCCCGTATCTTGCAATTCCTTGGAAATACAGACAAGACGATCATCGCTATTCTTATTCTCGTTGCAAATACTAGACAATTTATATTTGTTATCTGAAATACTCGTATTTCCTTTTCTGACTTCCGAAGGCGTTACCTTGCAATATAATTTGAAAGCTCGAGAAAAAGCGGACTGTTCTGAATAACCATAATCGAGCGCGATATCAGCAATAGAACGGTCAATATCATTCCTCAATGACTGGGCAGCAAAATACATTTTTCTTTCGTTGATATAATGAAATAATGTTTGTCCAGTCAAGACAGAAAAGCAATTTCCAAAGGTTAAACTATTATACCCAATCAGATTGTATATTCCTTTTTTGATTGTCTCTACATCCTTCGAAGCGTTGGCGTCAATGTAATCCATGACAAGATCAAATTTGTTTTGTTTCATATGTATACTCCTTTATGCTTTTGTTGTTATAACAATTATAGCATACATATTTGCAAATGTATTGACAATTATATGCTACGATTAGTTAAAACTTCAAACACTCCACCGCGATCTTAATAACTCCGTCGCGTTTATTTTCAAACAGCTCATATGCCTCGTCGATCTTAGAGAGCGGATAGGTATGCGTGATCAGCGGCTCGGTATTGAGCTTGCCCTCGGCAATGAGATTGAGCGTTTCCCCGCAATCGCAACCGTCAACACCGCCGGTCTTGAAGGTCAGATTCTTGCCGTACATATCGGGCAGGGGCAGAGTCTGTGCCTTGTCGTAAAGTGCCACCACTGTGACGATTGCATTCGGGCGCGCACACTCCCAAGCAAGTCGAAACGTGGAATTCGCGCCAGCTACTTCAAGCACCACGTCCGCACCGCCATGATCGCTGTTCTTGCGAACGAAATCAAGGCATTCGTCGGGTGTAACCGTCAACACGCCGGGATAATGTTCATTCACGAACTTGATGCGATTCTCGTCTTTTTCGCACACAATGATGCGCTTAGGATTCTTCAACATTACACAAAGAAGCGTGCAGATTCCCGTGGGGCCTGCACCGATGATGAGAGCGGTATCGTCCTGGGTAATCTCGGAAATCTTCGCCGCCCAATATCCCGTGGCAAGAACATCACCCACGAGCAGAGCCTGTCTGTCGGTTACTGTATCGGGAATCTTATTCAATCCCTGATCGGCAAACGGCACACGAACATATTCCGCCTGACCGCCATCGATACGGCAACCAAGCGCCCAACCGCCATTCTTGTCGGTACAATTGTTGACAAAGCCCCTCTTGCAGAAGAAGCACTCACCGCAGAATGTCTCCACATTGACCGTAACTCTGTCGCCCTGCTTTACGTGCGTGACCGCAGAGCCAACTTCTTCCACAATGCCGACCATCTCGTGACCGACCGTGATGCCCTCAACAGCCCTCGGCACGCTACCGTGTTTGATGTGCAGGTCACTTGAGCAAATGCTCGCAAGCGTGACCTTGACAATCGCATCTCTCTCGTGCTGTATCGTTGGCTTTGGCTTCTCAACCAAGCCGAATTTTCTTTCCCGTATGTATGTGTAGGTTAGCATATATTTCTCCGTTAAATATTCTCCAATTCCTTTATCAACCACGGCA
>JBGVRT010000098.1:0-6200 GCA_045128735.1 Eubacteriales bacterium
CATGAAGTCTATACTTTTGCTCAAATTTGTATTTTTTCGTTCAAGGCTACGCCTTTCTCTCAAAAATACAAATTTATTATTCTATTGTTTTATCTTAATTTCTATGGGTGTTGCACTTCGTATTATAACATACCCCCCCCCTTTGACAAGGGGGGCAAAGGAACGGGGTGCGGTGCGAACACACCGCTAAACACCAATTTATCATCATTTTCAAAGACAATCCGCACAAAAGAGCCGACTCCGATGGAGTCGGCTCTTTTGCTTTATTTAATTCTCTCTTTACGCCTTATTCGACTCAATCCTGAGCGTACTTCGCGTCGAAGTGCTCGATGAGCTTATAAACGTTTTTGTTTATCTCCGCCATTGAATTTACAAGGTCGGTGTAAGGATTGTGGCTGTTATCCACGATACCCTTGTTCGCGTCAACGCTGGACTGGTCGCGCCATACCTTTACGCCGTCCTTTGTGGTGTAAATTACCGCCGGATCGGGATCGTTATCAATGTACTGGAACCAGTGCCATCCGATAAGGTTCTTGCACTCAAGGAGTCTCAGGGTGTAGCACTGATAGAAGTCGCCCCTGTCCTGCTGAGTCTTAACTACCCAGCCCGCGCCTCTTGTGTTATCGAGACCCGAGTCCATACCCTTCGTGTAGAACTCTGTAATCATAAAGGGAAGGTTGGAGTTCTCAGAAACAAACTTAAGATCCTCAACAGGGATATCCCACTCACCGTACCAGTTGATGGTAAGGCAGTCAAGGTGGAGACCCGCAAAGCGGAACACCCAAGGATGATTCATAAAGCCCGTAAGCATTCTCGAGCCGAGAACCATATGGTTGGGGTCATACTTTCTGATAGCCGACGAGCCAAGATAGTAGAAGCGGTCGTAAACGAAGCCCACGAATATCTTAAGCATCTCATCGGTAATATCTGTATCGGTGGGATTCTCCTTGCCCGTGAAGTTGACAAGCCAGGTCCACGCCGTGGCGTATGAATAGTGGTAGGTCGGGTCGGCGGGGGAAAGCCTCAGGTAGTTAAAGAGCATATTTTTGTCTATGGGAAGCTCGTTGTCCATAGTATATCCGAGAAGCCACTTGTCATCCTTGCGGGCTTCAACGCTCTTTGCCTTTTCGTCACACCAATCGACGAATGCGGGGTCAAACACGTTCATCGTGTTATTGCCCTCAAAGGTGGTATTACCGCCCTTAGAGCTGTTTGTTCCTATATGCGTACCGTAAGAACCGACGAAGCCGCAGGAGCTCTGATAGATAAGTCTGTTTATTACGTTCTTTATTTCTGTGCCGTTGCTTGTGCTTGCGTTGAAACACCAATCGTCCTTGATCTGACGTGTAGCCGCAATACCCCACTTCTCGCTTGTGCCGTACTTTTCAAGCGCCGCTTCCTTCTGATTGGGCGAGTTCAAGTAATTGATATCAACACCCGAAAGCGCTCTGATGTAGCAGGGATAGCCAAGGGGGTCGATTACCCACCAACGGTCTCCTATTTTGGTTGTGTAGAAGAAGCCTGTAGGCTCCTGTCTCACGGTCTCGTCAATAAGTCCGCCGTAAATGTCAAACTTCTGCTCTTTGTCAAAGTCGGAGTAGTCGCCGAGACCGATAAGAGTGTCGATAGTTCTTGTAGGCTCTTTCTTCTTGAAGTCCGCCTCTGTCCACTTTTTCGTTTCAAGAGTTACACGGTCGTAGCTGGTCATACCCGAACCCGTTGTAATAACGGTTTTCGAGTACTCGTTCTCGTCAATGGGAATAAGCTCAACGTCGGGAATACCGGTTTTTACGAGGTACTCGTATCGGGGATACCACTCGTCGTAAATCTGCTGTGCCCAATCCCAGATAGCCTGATTCTCCGCCTCGTCCTCGACGAGATTTTTTACGTAAGAGGACTGAGTTTTCGAGGTGGTAGCTGTAAGGGTGGTAGTTCTCCAGTCAATGTGGTTTTCACCGTCACTGCCCTGCTTGTTAGGAACAAGCACCACGGAAAACTCGGTTTCGCCTGCCTTGATAGCCGCGTCAACGGCATCGGTAACGTCAATACCGAACAATGCGCCCGCAACTGCGTTTTCAGCCACGAGTCCGCCCCTTGCGGGCTGATTATCCCAGGTAATGGTATCGCTGTTCCACTGTTTGGAATTGACCTTATACACGTTGTAGGTCAAGCCTGCCGCGTTGACCGTTGTAAACGAGGGCTTGAGGAATACGCTGTAATAGGGGATAGAATTGAATTTTGAGATATCAAAGGTGAAATACACGTAACGGGTGTATGAATTTCCACCCTCCTTGATAACGAGAGGCTCCGCGTTGTTCTGATTGATACCTCTCATTTTGATGATTTCGCGCCAGTTGAGAGACTTCCAATCGTTACCGTTTCTTGTGTACGCCTTTTCCGTGGGGTACACGGTAATTTCCTTTGCTTTTTCCTCGGCGTTAAGCTTTACAAGCCCCTCGCCGTCGGAGGCGATAACTCCGTCCGCAACAGTAGCCTCGGGCGCCTCAGCGCATCCCGCGAAAGCAGGCACGAGCATAAGGCAAGCGAGTATGAATGCCAATAATTTTTTCATAAAATTCTCCTTATATTTTTATTTTGAATACTTAGCGTCAAAGTGGTCTATAAGTCTGTAAACGTTGCTGTTAACCTCATACATCGCCTTCATAAGAGTCTCGTAGGGCTTGTGGTAGTTGTCCACGATACCCTTGTTGGCGTCAATGCTTGACTGGTCGCGCCAGGTCTTGCCGTCCTCCTTGAAGATAACCTCGGGGTGCGGGTCGTTGTCGATATACTGGAACCAATGCCAGCCGATAAAGTTCTTGCACTCAAGCAGACGGAGAGTGTATGTCTGATAGAACTCTGCCCTTTCCTTCTGTGTGGGAACTGTCCAGCCCGCGCCGCGGGTGTTGGCAAGTCCCGAGTCAATAGCCTTGGTGTAGAACTCTGTAATCATAAGGGGAATGTCGGCGTTTCTTACAACGTCGTTAAGCTCCTCCGCGGGAATCTCCCAACGTCCGTACCAGTTGATGGTCATGCAGTCAAGGTAGAGAGCCGCGAAGCGAAGCACCCACGGAGCCTTTACAACGCCGTGAAGGAATCGCGTACCCAAGAGCATATGGTTGGGGTCGTACTTCTTGACAGCCTTTGTAACCACGTTGTAATATCTGTCCCAAACGAATCCGCGGAAAAGCTGATTAAGCTCGGGATTGATATCGCTCTGGTCGGGATTTTCCTTGCCCGACATTCTTACAAACCAATTCCAAGCCGTTGCGTAGGAGTAGTGGAATCGGCTGTCGGTGTGGTCAATGGTAAGATAGTTGGAAAGCATATTGGCGTCCATGGGAAGCTCGTTGTCCATTGTGTAGCCGAGGATATACTTGTCGTCCTTGTTTGCCGCGAGAGCCTTCTGTCTCTCGTCGCAGAAGTCGATAAATCCGGGGTCAAAGACCGGCATCGTGTTGTTGCCCGCAAAGTGTGTAGAGCCGCCGTTGGAGATGTTTGTTCCGATGTGGTGACCGTACGCGCCAACGCATCCGCCCGAGCCAAGCTGTCTGACAAGAGGATTCTTGACCGCGCGAAGTGCCGCACTGCTGCCTGTGGAAACATAAATGCCGAATTTGTCCTGAAGAAGTCTTGTGGTAGCCTCTGCCCATCCCTCTTCATCGCCGTACATATTTATAGCCGCCTCTTTCTGATTGGGCGAGCCGAGATAGTTGATGCCAACACCCGAAACGGCTCTTATGTGGCAGGGGTAGCCGTTGGGGTCGAATATCCACCATCTGCCGTTTACCTTCTTGGAGTAGAAGAAGCCCGTGACCTCGCCGCGGCGCGACTCGTCAATAAGTCCGCCGAATTCGTCAAACTTCTGCTCCGCATAGTAGTCGGAATACTCGCCAAGCCCCTTAAGGTCGCAAACACGTCTTGTGGGGTACTCCTTGTTCATCATATCCATCGTCCACTTCTTGGCAAAGCCCGAACCGCCCGACTTGGAGGTCTTTACGTGCTCCTCGGGGTCGCTTGGTATGTAAAGCTCCTCGTTTTCGCCCTTTGCAAGAAGCATCTGATATCTTTCGTACCACTCGTCAAATACCTTGTCAGCCCAATCCCAGATGGCCTTGTTCTCTGCCTCGTCGTCGCGGAGCTTTTTGGTGTAGAGAGTAGTCTCCTCGCTGTCGCTTGCAACGAGAATCGTCGTTCTGGGGCTGATCCTGTTCTCGCCGTCAGCACCCTCGGTAACGACCTTAAGACCTATGGAAAGCTTGCTCTCGCCATTCTTTTTAGCCGCGAAAACAGCCTCGGTAAGGTCTACCGAGCAAAGACCGCCCGCAAGGCAGTTCTCGACAAGAAGCTCGCCGAACTCGGGCTTTGTGTTCCAGGTAACCGTCTCGGTGTCCCAAGCCTCGGGATCAAGCTTGTAGACGTTGAAATATATCGTCGCCTGCGTGTCAAGCTGCACAAAGGACGGACGGAAACGTATTATCTTATATCCTGCGTCGATTTCCGAAATGTCGAACGTGAAATATACGTAACGCACAAAGCCGGGAGTGCCGTTTTTGAAGCAGAACACCTCGGTGTTGTTGTTGTCAAGTCCTCTTTCTCTGATTATGGCTCTCCAACCCTTGTCAGCATATGCGCCGTCGCGCACGTACGCCTTTTCTATCGGGGAGAGATGAAGCTCGTTTACTGCCATTTTAGCTGTCCTCCATAGCATAAAAATTGGGAAAATCCGCCGTCTCGGCGAACCTACCTTTCCAGTTTATTATACCAAATTTCGGCACTTAAAGTCAACCTGTTTCGAGCAAAATCACCACCCCGCCTTCAATTTCGGTGGTTTTAACAAATTTGCGGGTTTTTTCTTAGTCATTTTGCCGTCTTACGCGGTGGCTAAACACCAAGTCGTTAGCTTTGGACGACTCACCAATTTATCTTACAAATATCTATACCCCAAAAACCTTGCATTCTACCGCGCAACTTTATCAGCGTTGCAGCATAGACTTTAATGAGGGGAGACCCTCGCCAATACTAAAGCTGAAAGGAGCTTAAATGGCAGTATTTTTCAATCAGGCAACGCTGACCTACAACGGCGGCTCGACTAATTCCAATATAGTAAGCGGCGAGATAACGCAAGCCATCTCGATATCAAAAACCGCAACGCCCTCCACCTACCGTGCAGGAGACGTTATAACCTATATAGTAACGCTTACCAACAGCGGAGTCACAGCGCAGAACGGGCTTACGGTAAGTGACGACCTCGGCGCGTACATCTTGGGAGAGGACACCCTCGTACCCCTTGACTACGTTGACGACTCGGTGCGCTACTTTATAGGCGGCGTGCTTCAGCCCACGCCTACGGTAAGCGCAGGCGCACCCCTTACTGTAAGCGGTATAAACCTGCCCGCAGGCGGCAATGCAACTCTTGTCTACCGCGTGGCGATAAACGGCTTTGCGCCTCTTGACGTGCAAAGCTCGATCACCAATACTGCAACGGTAAGCGGCGGCGGAGCTTTCGAGCCTGTCAGCGCGTCCGAAACGATAAACAGCGCCGACGGCGCAGAGCTTTCGATAACAAAGTCGCTAACTCCGCAGACCATAAGCGAAAACGGACAGTTGACCTATACCTTCGTTATTGAGAACAGCGGCAATACAGAGGCAGTAGCCACCGACAACCTCGCAGTAACCGACACATTTAACCCCGTCCTCACGGGCATTACGGTTACGCTTGACGGCGAAACCCTTACCGAGGGCACAGATTACACCTATAACGAAACCACGGGCGAATTTGCCACAGTCGCAGGCATAATCACAGTTCCCGCGGCGACCTTCACACCCGATGCAAGCGGCGCGGTAAGCGTCACTCCTGGCACGGCTACTCTCACGGTAACGGGTACGGTAGGCTGATTCCGTAACGCAATAAAAAACTCCGCGTTTGGCGGCGCGTAAGCACGCGCGAGCGAGACAGGGCGCAAAAAGGAGCTGATTCATTAAGAGTACAGCTCCTTTTTTTACGCCCAAAATATGACACCGACAAATTGGTGTTTGGCGGTGTGTTCGCACCGCAGCCCGACAGAAAAGTTTTGCGGAGCTTTTTCAAAAGCGACAATCTCGCGCCCGCAGGCGCATCGGCGTTTTTCTTTTGGGAACTTTTCTTTTTGCGCCTTTGGCTTCAAAAAGAAAAGTGGATTTCCTCTTTGGGTGTCAAA
>JBGVRT010000099.1:0-3611 GCA_045128735.1 Eubacteriales bacterium
CATGAAGTCTATACTTTTGCTCAAATTTGTATTTTTTCGTTCAAGGCTACGCCTTTCTCTCAAAAATACAAATTTATTATTCTATTGTTTTATCTTAATTTCTATGGGTGTTGCACTTCGTATTATAACATACCCCCCCCCCTTTGACAAGGGGGGCAAAGGAACGGGGTGCGGTGCGAACACACCGCCAAACACCAATTTATCGGCAAGCCTCCCCCACCCTCACACAAGGAGCTTTTATGAAAAGGTTTATTTCATTTATTATATTGCTTACCCTGCTCGCTCTGCCGTCCTGCGGAGAAAAATGTCAGCATATGTATTCAAAATGGTCGATGGATGCCGAGGAGCATTGGATTTCCTGCGACCTTTGCGGAAAGGTGGAAATAGAAAGCCAACCCCACGATTGGGTTGTGATTTCTGCCGAAAATGTTGACGGCGTGGGCGTGGTCTCGTCTATGTGCAGAATGTGCGGTCAGACCGCTACGGAAAACAAAGAAATAGACCGCTTGGTAACCAATGAGGAGTGGGATTCAGCTCTCGAAAAATCAAAATTTGACAACGTAACCGTCGGCTTTACGCAGAACGACGGCGGTAAGCTGTACGAGGCAATCTACCGCATAAGCGACGGCAAGGTCAGAGAGGAAATACTGAAAAACGGCGTTCCGTCGCTGTTTAAGATAACCGATACCGAAAGCTCAGAGGGCAGAAATTACGTCATAAACACCCTCGCGCCCTTTGTTGACACCTTTGGCGGCTTTGAGTTTGACGGCGACAATGGCGTCTATTTTTATCAGCGCACCGAGGATGACGGAAGCCTTACCTCGTTCACCTTTAGCTTTGAATTCAAACGCTTGACATATTTCAAAGCAACAAGCAACGACGGCGCGTATACGGTGGAGCTTAGCTTCTCAAATTACGGAAAAACGCTTGCAGAATAATACGTTTGTGCAATGTGTATATATTTATGTATAGCCAATTTTGATTTTTTTTCATAATAGTTATTGACAAATCACAATAAAAGTGGTAGAATGGAGTTGACCAAAATTCCATAAAAGTACACTTTTAGAGAAAAATTCTAAATGACTGTTTTTTAGCCTTTTTTTAGGTTTTTAGGTCTTTTTTTATCCAAAAAACTAAAAAACAGAGTTTCTAAAAAGGTGTACTTTTCAAGAAACTCTGTTTTTTTACATTCCATAAAAGTGTACTTTTAGAGAATTTTTCTCGCGCCGTTTTATAATTAAAGGGTATAAATTCGCTTTGTGCCCTTTAATTGCCAAACGGCAAAAAATCAAAAAAGAAAGGGAGTAAGTTATTATGACCAACTCAAAGACAACCAAGAGAGCACTGCTCACAAGCGTAATGGCACTCGTCCTTTGCTTTGCAATGCTCACAGGAACTACCTTCGCGTGGTTCACAGACACCGAGACCAGCAGCGGCAACAAGATCGTTGCAGGTAATCTCAACGTTGATCTGCTTATGTATACGGCAGACCAGAACACTGATGATGGATACAGCTCCATCGCAAAGTCAACCAAGCCCATTTTCGGTGAAGGTTCTATTGCGCAGGACAACAACGCCGAAACACTTTGGGAGCCCGGTAAGACTCAGGTTGCATTCCTTGCAATCAGAAACATCGGCAACCTTGCACTCAAGTACAACGTTATCGTTGACGTAACAGACAACGGTCTTATCGGTGCACTTGAGTACGCCATCGTTCCCGTAAAGGCAGACGCGAACACAGATCTCAGCACCTACACTTGGGAAACAATTAAGAATCAGGCATCTGACAAGGGAGACCTTGCAGCAGGCAAGACAATTGCAGCTCCCAAGGGTTGCCTTGACGAAATCAAGGGCGGCGTTCAGAACGAAACCGACTACTTCGCGCTTGCTATCCATATGAAGGAAGAGGCAGGCAACGAGTACAAGGAAAAGAGCGTTGTTATCGACATCACAGTTAACGCAACTCAGGTTGAGGCTGAGGCAGACTCCTTCGGTCCTAACTACGACGAGGGTCTGAATGTTCCCGATGAGAACGGAAATATACTTGTGGAAAAAGATAATGTTCAGTTTGTTTATACGCCCGAAGGAGATTCGGTTCTGTATCTCGTAACCGCAGATTACGCTGAGGATACGGTCTCTGTACCTAATGGTATTAAGACTATAGGAAATTACGCTTTTGCATATAATCCCAACGTAAAAACTGTTATACTTTCTCCCTCTGTCACCAGTCTCGGACAAGGATTTAACAGCTCTACGGTCGAAACGGTTGTATTGAACGAAGGTCTGGAACAAATTGACAGCCGAGCATTCAGAGCTACGACTACTCTTAAAGAGGTAGAGATTTCTTCTACCGTCAAGACAATTGCAGACGACGCATTCCAAAAGACGGGTCTTACCAGCATCACTATTCCCGCAAATGTAGAATACATCGGTGCTCAGGCGTTTGGTGCTTCTTTGATAGAAACTGTTATCATTGAGGGAACTCCTACTATCCAAAACAAGGCGTTTCGTGGTTGCGCCAATCTCAGAACTGTTCACCTCAACGGTGATGATATAACCTTTGAGAACACTACAGGTCAGGCAAATTGCTGGTTCTGCAACAGTGAATCTAATAACTCCAACACAAGTAATATTACATTCTATGTTAAGAATGCAAATGTAGCAGAAAAGGTTAAAGCGGCTATGGGAGCAGAAGCCAATAATACCACCATCTATATAAATCAATAAAGTTAATTTTGTACAACAAACGATGCAGATTCTTGTATCGTCAGCCCCACCTCGGTGGGGCTTTTTTCGGCTTTTTATTGACTTTTATGGTGAGGTTATGGTATAATTCAATTAACAAAATGCAGGAGGTTTATCATGCTTGCCGAAATAGAATTTGCCATACTTAACGCGCTTCAAGCCATTCGCTTTGAGTTTCTTGACAAGCTTATGGTGGCTATAACCACCCTTGGCAACGAGGGTATTATTTGGATAATCATTGGAGTAGCGATGCTCTTTTTCAAGAAATACCGCCGCACGGGTGTTGCGGTGCTTCTCGGTCTTATTTTCGGACTTGTTCTCGGAAATTGGACGATTAAAAACATTGTTGCCCGTCCGCGCCCCTGCGCGCTTGCCGAAATTGAGCTGATAATTCCCTACCCCTCGGAATATTCATTTCCCTCGGGACACACGCTTTCCTCGTTTATTGCGGCGACCTGCGTGTATCTGCGGAACAAGAAATTCGGCGTGTGGGCTTACGTGCTCGCGTCGCTTATTGCCCTATCAAGGCTCTATCTTTACGTTCATTTCCCTACCGACATTATCGGCGGCATTTTGCTTGGCATTGCCCTCGCGCACCTCGCCGTGTGGATAACCAAAAAGCCCAAATGGGCTTGGCTTGGGGAATAGTATAGCGGATAGCGTATAAATTGGTGTTTAACGGGAAAGCCCCGTTCCTTTGCCCCCCTTGTCAAAGGTAGCGAAGAGGCGACACGGTAGTGAATGACAGCCTTGATACGGCTGTCAGAGCCGTGTCGTGACCGAGCCCGCAGGCGAGACGGCGGACCACGATAGTGCAGGTCGCTTGCGACCTTGTTAGCGAAGCGGGTGGGTTGGATTCAATAATT
>JBGVRT010000100.1:0-77474 GCA_045128735.1 Eubacteriales bacterium
AAGCTGTATGTTGGCTCGACACTCTGTAGTGTGAACGGCAGAAGAAAGAGCAACAACCCCGTAGCCTTGTTGAAAACGCTATGGTAATCCACAAGCTTCTTTCTGCAAACAAATCCCCAAACAACATTAGTGGCTTTGATAACTGCTATAACAGCAATCCATATCCATAGCCAAGCAGAAATATAAACCAGCGGCAATAACTTAATTAAGCATACTACCACAAAAACAAAATCCGCTACGGTATCTAATTTCGATCCGAATTCGGTGACGGCATTCGTTTTTCTTGCGATTGTTCCATCGATCATATCACTAAAACCGCATAGGAGATATGTGATATAGAACGGCAATGAAGGTGCGTCAAAAAACAATAATACAACGCTGCCTATTATGCGTAGGCTCGTAATTGCATTGGCAATGTATTTTACCATAGTCAGCTTTGTCAATAACAATTTGTTTCGTTGCCTTCAACAATATATTTTTTTGACCAACCAAACAATGATTCGGACATCAAATTGAAATCTATCGTACCACCATTTTTTAAGTTCAAAAAAGTTTCAACAATCAGCCGATCATCAGTAGTAGCGACGTTAAGTAATTCATTAAGATATTTTATATATTTCCTCGTTTGCTTGAATGCGATTGCCTGCACTACGCAGGAAGCGGATTTATATAACCCTTTCAAAATATCTTCGCTCTTTTCGTGCAGCATATTATGAACACAGCCATGATAGATATTGCAAGCACCGATTTTGATTGCTCTGTTCACGGCACTTTCGTCAACAACTGCCAACACTTCTTCAAGACTTCCCTTTATTGGTGTGGTATCGTTGCAAAACTGAAAAAGGTCGGAAGGCTCCCAAGTCAAAAGCTCATCCTTGCCCGAAACAAAGCCGCAAATCAGCTCTCTGTGAGGAAGGGTATCTAACATTGTATTGTATTTTTGAATATCTGATGCGGATAACTTGTCAAGTATCACGACAATATCAATATCGCTAGTGTCACGAGCTTCACCGCGACCGTAGCTCCCTTGCAATCCGACAAACCACACACGGTTTTCAAATTTATGATTTAACTTTTGCAAAAATTCATTCATCCAAGCAGTGATATCTATCATCTTAATCACCTCGTCAAATCCAAGTTTATCGATTAGATAACTAACCGACTTTAATTATACCATAAAATCTTCAAAATGTAAATAGTACGGCGGGGTTCTTTACAAATTAAACCGCCCTATAAAACCCAAAAAGCCCTGCCGTAGCAGAGCTTTTTGCATATAAGAGATAAGAACTTATCTCTTGCTGAACAATATTCCATTACAATGCAAGTATTTAAGGATATTTGTGTCTTATTTGTGTTTTGAAATAGGATACGCAACAACGCCAAAGCGGAGAACTCCCCAAAAATATTTTATTCTTGCCAATCAAATAAAAAATGTCGAAGCGAGGGATTTGGCATTGAAAAACTGTAAAATATTGAATATTCAAAATACTGCATTTACAGACTCGCAAATCGGTTTTATAATTACAATCGTCAAAAAACGACGAAATCTAAAACAAGGAGACATTTACTATGCCCGAAGGACAGAACTTAGCAGATAATACCACAAGGCTTAGAAAGCTGTTAAAAGAAACTCAAGCAGAGTTCGCCGCGCATTGCGACATTGCCGCGGGTACGCTGAATCTAATAGAAAACCAACGCACCGACCCGCGATTAAGCTCAATTCAAAAAATCGCAGCGTATACGGGAGCCACCGTTCCCGAATTACTTAGCAAGAAGGAGGATGACAATGAGCAAATACACTCTGAGAAGTGACACGGTATTTGATGAACAGGGCGTAAGTCACACCGTCTACGGTATCGAGCTCCCCTCTGAGAATATAGCCGTCAAGGATATATTCTGCAAACAAAAAGAAGCCGAGTCGTTCATAAAGCTATGTAACGACCTCGACCTCTCGCCCCTGCATTTTCACGACGTCATCGACGATATTCTCAACGACGACGACCTATAAGATCTCCCCCGCCCTCTCGGGCGGGGATTTTTTGATTACGCCACATAACCGCTATACCTCAGCAACGCCTTTTTCTCCGCACTCGTCAGCTTCAAGCGGTTTATATACGCCTTGACCTTTTCCTCCCCGGCTTTTTGCTTGTAGCCTAAGTATCCGAGAATCATATGTTTTTGAGCCGCCGACAGCGAAAGCGTTTCAATAAACCTTACTATCTTTTGCTTCTTTGTGCCGCTTATAACGTTTCCGCTCTTGTCAACGTCTGCCGTTATCATTCGCGCATGCGCAACTATGATAGCAAGCTTCTCTATGTCAATAGCCTCAGCAAATAGAACGTTCTTGTCTGCACTGTCAACACCCAACATATCGTCAGTTGCCAAATCATAATAAGTCTCGTAAATAAACTTTATAGCACGAGCCTTCACCGCATCACTTGCAGTCTTGTATTGGGTAAGCTTCACCATATCAGCCAAGACCTCATCGGCTGTTCCGTAAATATCCTCAAACCGTTTCCTTTGGCGAAGCGTAAACGCATATTCCTCACCGTCGTAAGTGATACTGTCACCCACCGCACGTGGGAGAACGTCGGCGCCCGTAGAAATCAAACGTCGGAGCTCATCCGAAATCGGCTTGTCAAGTCCACCGAAGGACTCACCTACCATAAGCGCGGCAATGCGAAACACAAGCTTGTCATCCCCCGCTTCAATCGCCTTGTTAAGGTCCGACCTATAACTCTTGTCATAGAAAAATGAATCCCACGCATAGCCAAATGACTTTCCGTTTCCTGTTATAAGACTAACACCTCCGACAACTCCGCGCCCCACATTGTACGCGTTTCTGAGCGGCACACCGAAGATCTGCCCTAAACCAAATAAAGCCGCCTTAGTCTTGCCAATAATCTCTTGCTGAGTAATTCGCTTGCCGCCTATCCACGAGCTTGTAAGAGTAAATAAACCATTCACACCCGAAAGCAAATCGTTAATAGACGATAACGCATAGTGATTAAGCTCATATCCGTCTGCAATATATGAATAAATGTCTCTGATAAGCGGCAGACCGCCCAAAAGGTTGCCCGCGAAATCAGCACCAAAAGTCATAGCCTTTTCCGCGATAGTCTCGTCGTCATCTCGCTTTCCGTACAAATGACTGAACGCAATCGCAATAAGCGACATAAATACCGCCACAGCCACCGCCGAACCGCTCGCACGCTTAAACTCACTCACTGCATCCTTCAGCTCTGCATCAAGCTCACCCTTGCCTGCGTCGCCTATTCGCCTCTGCTTGTCCTTTATCACGCAAATACGTCCGTATGCGTCAACAATACGCGCAGTAAGCTTCATCGCGTCAGCTGAAAACATGGTAAATCCTTTGATAAGCTCGCTGCTTGAACGCATCGCCGCCGACCTCTCGGTAAGTAATGAGTTCTGCTGAGTTTCAAAAATAACCTTTTCAAGCAGCTTAGCCGCCGCCTGCTTGTTGCTCTCGCTTCCGAGCTTCAGCTTTTGCTCGGCTTCTACTTGAAGCTGACAAGCATACCAAAGCTTTTTGATAACAAACCTGTCCGTTGCACCAATGGGCTTCATTAAAATGTCGCCAAACTTGCCCATCCTATCGATGACACCTTGGGCGAGAACCGCCGTGTTCTCGCTGTTTCTCAGCTTTGCCAAAGCGGAATACTCATCAAGCTCCGCGCCGTCCACCCTCGCAATCATTGCCTTTCCCACGTATTGAGGATCGAGAACCGACATCGAAGCAAATAAAGACGATAACTGTGTCACCCACGTCTTGGGATTCGCACCAAGCTGGAACCTTACAAATCCACTCCTAATAAATCCAAGTGCCTTTGATTCCCACTTGTCCACCGACTTGATGCCCTCAATATCCTTTATAAGCTTGTCAATGTACTTACCCGCTTCAGCCCATCCGCCTTCTTTCTCCATAGCCTTAGCGATAGTCACGGGATTATTCTTGTTGCCCGAAATATCGAGATTGAAAAGCCTGTTAAAATTGTCAATGGCGATAGAAAGATTTTCATACATAGCAATTCCCGCAATGTGACGGTCAACCACCTCGTTTATCGGCTCTATAAAAAGACGTCCCTTTGAACCTTTTACCGTGTCTTTGTTAAACGAAAGACTTTTTATGCGTCCAAGCTCCGCGCCAAGCGTGTCCTCGCCCACTGTATAAGCTACGTGACCTCGCCTTATAGGATAATAGAACCCCTCAAGCGTGTTGCTGTAACCCAAGAGTATGTTGTCAGTGCGCTCCTTGCGTTGCTTGCAATCCTCGTTAAGTATCTTTTCAACAAAATCAAGATACTTCTTTTCGCTTTCGCTGAATTGCCCAAAAAGACTGTCTTTAAGCTTGCCCACAAGTCCTATCTTTTTTTCCATGTCATATGTGGCGTCACCGTTTTTTTGAATTTCTGACTTGACAGAAAGTACTTTTTGTAGTATACTAGTAATGAAGAGGTGACCTTCGTCGCGGATTCCCTCACTCTTTTGGGTGGTTGGCTCCGTAGTGAACGACAAGGTCGCCTCTTCAGCTATTATGTCGTGCAAATACATTCTTTGGCTCTGGGTATCCCTTTGAACCATTACGCCAACGTAATATTTTTGTGTGCCGATTTTTATCGGTGCAGCTATAGTTATTCTTTCATATGGCTTTCCTTGTGGTTTATATACATCAATAACATGTCCTTTTTCTATAACATCAGGAACAGCTTTAAATGAAATAACTTTATTCCGTGTGAGACCATGTGCTCTATCGTCTCTGAAGCTTGATTTTGTCAAAGCAATCTCACCAAGCTCCTTGTTGTATGCCACATTGCCTATGGAATTAAAAAATTCTACCACCTTATCTGCAAGCTTTTCGTTCCCGGTTCTTTCAAACTCATGCCCCGTAAGTTGTGCTACTTCTTTTGAGCTGACAACAGCTTTTGCATTTTCTTCCAAATCGGCTTGGGTATATGAATTGGGCTTTTTGCTATTATCCACCGTATTCATGCTTTGGGCAGAAGCCGGTTCTTTGTCAACCAACCCGTCAACACCCAACTTCTTACCCGTCTTTGCGTCTCTGACTTCAAAGCCGCCAACCGCAAGACCGCCCTCGGCTTGCTCTCTGCGCGCCGTCATATACAAAGACAACGCCTCGGCTCTCGACATTTCGATCCCCTCAACCTCGATTGTGGTGTTGTTTAGCCTCTTCAAGAAGTTAGGATTTTTCTCAAGCCAATCGTCAAGCTCGGCACGCATCTGCATCTGAGCTATCGCCATATTGAGCGCGCCATCTCTCAACTCGTTGAAGGTCGCCGTAAAGAATCCGTCCTTGTTGTATCGGTCATGCCACTTCATAAGTGACTCGGGATCTCCGAAATACTCGTTGTACTTGCCGTCAATAAGCTTCTCTACACGACCGACTCTTATCTTGGCATTCTCACCTATAATCCGAATGTAGTCTTCTGCCAAAGGCTTTGCTTCAACATATTTGCCGGCACGGAAAACCCTGTGATAGGTTTCCACGATATGCTTAAGATGCCTTATAACCGTTTCAATGCCCTGAAGCTCCGCAACCGAAAGAGGCTTTTGCGCCTCAATGTGCTTTTCGTCACCGATAGCCCGCATTGCATCAAGCGCTTCCGCGCTCCAAATCTCTGCCTCCTTAAGCTCTTGAACTATAGGGTACAGATCTGCCGCGCCGTACCAATCGGCAAGCTTTTTCATAGCCTTGCGCGCCGAAATCGGGCTTACGTTACCCCTGATATCTATTCTTGAAAGCTCACCAATGATCCCCTTAAAAACGTCGCCGTTAGCCTCTGCCGCGCTTTCAAACACACCCTTTTTCCAGTTGTTTATGTCGCGCACTAATTTAAGCACACGGTTTGCGGTTTTACTATAGCGCTCCGCGTCTTCTCGTTTTTGACGTTCTTCTTTTACCTTTTCCTCAGCTTTATCCAACCGTTCAACCAATTTTCGTTCTTTGGCTGATAGCTTTTCATTGGTTGTTTTGGTATGGTAAGCCAGCTTTTTGTTATTGTCAGAATTTTCTTTGAGCGAAAATTTGCTTGTAGCAACTATCTGTCCTTTTTTTGTTTGAACTCCTTGCACGGAGTTTTCTGTGTTGCCACTTCGTAAGGTATTCTGTTCGGATACTTCTTGCAAGTCGCCGTGAACGGAACTCTCAGCTCGCATTTGTTGCAATACGTTACTGCGTTCTTCGGAATTTCTTTGATGTCGTACATCTTCTCCAATCTCCTTTACTTTAATATGTGGTCTGCCGTTGCTGTCTGTACTCACTTCTGTGACAACAAAGCTAAAACCACGAGGATAAAGAACTTCGTTCTCAAAATTATTACCAAATCCGTCTATATCTCGCCCGTTTTCGCATTCGATTTCCAATGTTACACCATACTTTGTGTCATCGGGCACAGGATGTCCGTCAGCTTTTGCTGATGTAGAGGTATATGCGTTATATGCCACAAAGTTACCTTCGGAATGTTCCTCAAGAAATGTGTTATATTCTTCCTCCGAATTAAACAAATCATCAAAGCTAACGGTGCGATATACTTTTCCTTTATGTTTCGGTAGTTTTTCTAATGCACTATCAAGAAGCCTAACTATCTTTTCTTGAATTGCATTAAGTGGCGTTACCCCATCTCTTAGTTTGGCATTTATCTTATATGCTTCAGCCGTCTTATACTTGATAACAGCCCACGCTTCATCTTCGGCAAGACTAAAGCGCTCCATAACCTCTTGCATTTTTCGCTTTATCGCTTCAAAATCTTGAGCAGTTGTATCTTTCTTTGAAAACGGAGCATTATTATTATATAACGATTCCGCTTTAATGTCAACCCCACCGCCCACAGCGGTGTTTTTGTTATTGTCAGAATTTTCCTTGAAAGAAAATTGAGTATTCTTTTCCGTCAAGTTAACAAAGGATTCACTGCCCGATTTCTTTGTATCATTGACAATTGTATAACCGTTTACGTTTGAGTAAACCTTGCCTCTTCTGACATCTTGAGAATTTCCTGACCCTCTTCCGTCTCTATAAACTCGTCCATTGTCATATTCTTTTCCTTTAGATATTGCTCGATTGCTTCCTGCATCTCGTTCAAGCTCAAATCCTCTGCTTTCATGATTTCCATCATCGTTTTGTACTTCATTAGTAACGCTCTCCTTTACAAAAATTAATATGTTCCCATCATTTGCTTTTGAAATGCTGTTAACTATGTACTGGGTGCCCGGCAGGAATAATACTTCTTGCTGTCTCGGAACCCCATAAGTATCTGCAATATCCCTTCCGCTAACTCCATCGAATACCATATGAACAACATATTCTCCGAACAGAGGATATCCGTTTGGCTTTTTGGAAGTGGAAGTAAATGCTTTTAATTGCACTATGTTATTTATAGAATTATCTTCAAGAAAAGCATTGTACTCATGTTCGTTTTTGAATTTTAGATTTCTATATGTACGCCCTTCAAACACGGGAAATTTCTGTAATGCCTCTGTCAAGTTATCAATAAACGAAATATCGCCATCAACAATGTTTCCTAAGTTTAACTTCTTATTAACCATGTATGCCAAACCCATTACATAAGATTTAAGAGAAGATGCTTGATTTTCATCTAAACCAAACTCTTTAACAGATTTTTCTCTTATTTTCTTAAGCTCTGCGTTGTTTATTGGATCTATAGGTTTTCTAGTTTCAAGTGTCTCATAAATCGGGTTGCCTGCTATTTCGTATGGTATATGTTGAGCATGTTTCCTTGCATACTGCGCCTCATCCTCATCCCACTCACCCGAAGTGATATATCTGATAAGCCGTGCGTCGCCTGCCTTTTCTGCCGCCTTGAGGTAAAGGTTTTCGGCTTTCTTAATAAATTTATATTCCGCGCTCGCTTTGGCATTTCCAAGCCTCTCAAACATTGCTTTGAGGCTTTTTATTTTTGCAACCACCTTCTGCGCCAAATTGCCGTCCATCGCCACAAGGTTATCTATAAACGCCTCGCTTCCAAGAAGCATCTCGCCCATGTGCGCCGAGACTTCGCCTTTAAATGACGCGTAATATTTTCGCTCGTCTGCGATGATACCCTCTCCCGAGTTCGCTTTTTTAATAATTGCGTCAAGCTTTGCGCCGTCAAACCCATACGCCTTACCCGAAACAGAGGCAAGCGCAGAATCAAGAAGCGCGTTATCCGATTCAAGATGCTTAACAAGCGCATCATATTCAGCCGTACCCTCTTCAAAGTGCATATACTCGTGAACCAGCGTTCCAGCCCATTTGCCGTTCTCAAAGGTATCCGCGCCGACATACAGCACGCCGTCCTTAAGCGCACCGTTAAACGAGCTGTTAGGCTCAACCACGGCAAACTTTACGTTACTGTCTCCAAGCTTATTAAGATAAGAAAGCGCCTTTTTAAATTTTGTAAAGGTCTTGTTTCCGTTCTCGGTAAGCTCTTGATTGTAAAGCTTAAACTCGCCCACTTGGGCTTTTGCCGTCTCAATGTCAACGTTATTCTGTTTTGCATACTTCTCCGCCACGTCTGCGCTCATGTCCGAAAGCGTGTCGGCTATTCTTTGCGCCGAACCGCGCGCCGTATAGCTTATGTAACTCTTATTATACTCCAAATTGCCGTCGCCGTCAAGAGTATTTTTAAGACTTCCGTCCGCTTCAAATCTGTCGGAGAGCTGACGGCTTTCTATTATCTCCGCGCGCTTGCTTTCGGGCAGATTCTTGAGTATATTCTCAATAGCCTTGAAATCTCCAAGCGTCTGGGATTTCAGCTTCGCCTCGGTAGCTTCATCAAGTCTGTTGTCATTCTGCAGATTCTGTCCTTTGGTCTCTGCCGCTGCCACGTCGCGCATAAGCGAATCAACGTCCCCCGCCTTAACTCCGCCGCCCATAACGTCAAAAGCTCCGCCGTAAATGCTCGATATCGCCGCGCCCGAAAGCCCTGCCTTGCCGACACCCTTCCAGTATTCAAGGTCGGTATAGTCCTCAAGCGCGTCCTTGCCCTTGTATATAGTCTTTGCCAACGGGTCTGCAAGCTCTGTCAATGCCTCCTCAAAGCCCTCACCCACAGCGTTTGCCGCATATCTACCTATACCCGTCTTTGCCCAATCGCCGATAGGGATAATATTGTCAAAAAAGCCACTGCCATATAGCTTGTCAAGACCTCTGCCCACAAGCTTCTCGGTAGCCGCTTCAATACCGCCTATAGCTGCGCCGTAAGCCTTTGCCTGCCCAAGACTCGCTCCTTCGCCTAAAGCCTGCTCCGTAGCATTTCCCGCAGCTCCCAGACCCGTCGTTAAAAGCGACGACGCCTGTGCTACCGCAGAAGAACCGCCCGTAGCAAAGGCAACCGCAACAGATGGAAGCATACCGCCCACACCCTGCGCCAATTCTTCGCCAAAGCCTCCCTCCTTCATATAGGACTGCTGGCGACGTTCCCTGTAATAATCTTTATCAAACCATTCGCCAACGTGGTCGCGCTCTATAAAATCCGCGGCTTTTTGCGCGATTTTTCCGTCGAACAGTCTGCTTATTGTTACAATAGGATGCTGTGATACAAAAAGATAATCAAACACGCCCTCAACACTCTTAAATGCCCCCTCTTTTACCGAGTCGCCGATATGCTGTAGCGTATCTCCGACACGCGGAGCTATACGCTGCAAGTCATTCTCCATCGTAATAGCTCTGCCGATATTCTGCAAAAAGGGATTTGTGCTTGTGCTAAGTATAGCGCCGCCCACCCTCTTAGCCATATTTGCCGCCGAGGAAGAGGCTTTCGCCTCATCCTTTTCACCGCCCGAATCGGTCCTTGACGAATAACGCATCAAACCGCTGTTTATCTTCGCCGCCTCTTGTCTGTATTCAAGCAAAGTCTTTCCCATAGTGCCTCCTTATTTCTCTATCAATTCGCGAAGCTTACCGCTGTCAACCGTAACTACCTTGCCGTTAGGTGCCTTGTAATAAAGAGCGCCGTTGTATATAAACACAGTGCCGTTCTCTATGTTAAGCGTATCAACAGCCTCAAGCACAGCCTTATCGGACACCTCGTTGCCCGTAGTTATCTTTACCGTGGTGTCGCCTATATTGACCTTGATTGTATCGTTAACGAAGCCCTTGTTTTTTCCAACGTTTTTATCTACCGTAACACGCTCAAACGCTGTCAACAGCTTTGCGGTGTCGTTGTATGCGTTAACCGCGTTAATATCCCGTGTTGCCGTATCAACTATGGATTGAAGCTGTCCCAACTGGTCCTCGTTCACCTTGCCGGTCGCTTGAGCAATAATGCCGTTGAGCTCATCCTCACTCGTAAACGTTCCCGTGTTCAATAGAGTCTTAAAATGCTCAAACCACTCGTCCTGCGCCTCTTTAAGTCTCCGGTCATCAAGTAGCTTTTGATTAAGCTCAGCAGTCTCCTTGTTCTGAAGATAATTGAACAGCATATTCTGCGCTCCCGACGTTTGCGAAGCATACAAATTATCGGCATTTGCAATAGCCTGACTGTATATAGAGTCCGCATTGTCAAGACTCGCGTTCTTGGAAGCCATAAGCGAGGTGAGATTTTGGTTGTACGCATTCTCTGCCTCGCCCATACCGCTTGCATACTTTGAAAGAATATCCGAAATTCTGTTGCCGTGGTCGTTTGCGGCGCGCAAATAAGTGCCCGAGCTCTTACCCACGCCGTAAAGCCCCTGCGCCTTTAACTGTTCGGGAAGATATTTAAGAAGCTTGTTATAGTTTATGTTTGCAGTCTGCTCGGCTATAGACCTCTGCCTCGCAAGCTCCTCCTTTGTGTTGCCGTAGTTTGATGAAAGCATCGACTTCGCCCTCGTGTAATCGCTGTTTGCCCTCTCTTCCGCTCGCTTTTTTGCGTTGTCCGCTCTTGTAATTGCGTCGTTATACAGCATACTGTACTCATTAAGCGCCTTTTGGTATTCCTTGAGCCAATCGGAACTTCCCGCGTTCGCCGTATTCGGTGCCAAGCTTTCCCCAAGCGCATCAATTTTACCGCCCACCGATTTCCCAAAATCCTTTAATGCCGCTACAACCTGTTCATCGCCCACGGGCGCAGAAGTACCGCCGTTACCCGCAAGCTTGGCAAGTGTCTCCTCCTGGCTCGCTTTTATATCCTTGTAAAAATCACTGTTCTTATACGGCATCCTCTTTTACCTCCTTGTTCACTTTCGCCGCCTCAAACTCACGGAGCCTGCCCGTAAGCTGAAATAAACGCTTGCAATATCCGTCGGTCATATACATAAACGACCTCATCATCTGCACAATTCCACTGCCGCAGAATACGCATACCTGGAATATCTTCCATACCGTGTCAGCTACCGAAATACCGATAAGCATCTCTACCGCGTAGTAACCGAATACAACGCCAATAGCAAGCTTGCTTATAATCTCGCGCCTCAAATTGTTGCGCTCGTAGTCGCTCGCGTCCTCGCCAAAGTCGTATGGGTCGTAAGTCTTGCTCCTTCCGCCCGTCAGTACGTTTGCGGAAAGCGGCGTTATAGTAAGCTCAAGTGCGCGCTTGTAGCACTTGTATCTCGCCTTTTCGCGCTTTTTCTCCGACCGAGAGAGTCTCTTGCCCTTCTCAGACTTTACCAATGGCTCGTAAGGCTTTGCAACACCGTCCCCGTCAAAGCAGTCAGTATATCTCATCGAACACGCGGCAAGAACCTTTGTGCGCTCTCTCCGCAGTGCTTGCGCTGTCTTTTGGTCGCACCAATCGTCAAGCTCGTGAATATACGGCTCTACCTTAAGTACCTGATCAGCGTGCTCCTTTTGCGCATCTTTTACTCGTTGATCGCTCATTCCTCTCGATATTCCCTGCAAGGATAATCCGTTGGTTATAAGTACCCCCGCAAGAAAAGCCTGCGCGCCGTCGCCTATTATCTTCGCTATCGATTTTCCCGTTTCGGAAACCTTTATAAGAGATGTGGCAACGTAAGCAATCGCGATAAACGCCGCAATTATGTAACCCGCATTCTTTATAAACAGCTCGCGTAGCTTCTCTGTGTCAAAAAGCTTCTCGTCACTCATTCGTCGCTCCCCCTCATTGCCTCTGCAGTGGCGTTGGCAGTCCTGCGTATCCTTATAGCCTCCTTGGTCTTGCTTATAAGCGGAGACAGAACAAAGTGGTCTGCCGCCTCACTTACCCACCACACCGCCGAAATCAAAAGCATATCTTCAAGAACACTTGAAAATAACCAACAAAAGAACACAAGCGCGGTCGCCGTCATCAAACGTCCGGGAAGCCTGAGTTTCCCGATTGCCTTGAGCAAAAGAATCACCGCAATAAAGACCGCGCCAAAAGAAAGCTTTACCGCGTCGCTTACCGTAGTAACGTATCTGTCAAAATTGCCAATGAATATGCAGGCAAAAGGAATTATAGAAAGTCCTATGCTAAAAAGATATAAGATAACTAACCTATTTTTCAGCCTTCTCATCGTCCTCCGCACCTCCTATTTTCTCAATCTCCCTGGCATATCCCTTTGTTATAAGCTCGTCCGAGTTTTCAAATCCAAGCCGCACTATTCGCTCAATGTTGGATATAGAGGTTATCATCTTTTGATAGCCTGTCTTGACCTCCTCAAACTCGCGTCTCAGACTCTCATTCTCTCCCGTCGCCGCCTCATATTTCTTTTTGGCTTCCGTGACAATTTTCTCTGCCTCGTCTAACTTTCCCGATGCACCGTCAAATATGCCGCTGGTTTCTTTTATTTTTTTCAATATTGGAGATATGGCAAGATAAATTCCAACGATAGCCGATACAGATAAGCTTATCCAAGGCATAATGTGCTCGTCTATGTACTCCCCCCACTCGTCGGGCGTGTACTGCCTCAGCTCACTCCACCACACCGCAAGCGCATTCTGTGCCTCGGATTCAATGTCTGCTATATCCTCCGTACCGCTCTCAGCCGCATCCTCGGCATGTACCGCCACAGCCAATAAAAGAACTAAAATAAGGCATACAAACATAATTACTGAAAATCTTTTCATATCCATTATCCCTCCAATCCGCAGTCAGCCTTAGCCTCTGCCTTGCAGGCTTCAACGTAGGCGTTGTACTCCGCAAACTCCTCGGGCTTCGTGTCTCTCTGGCGAAGCACCGAAAACTCGTCGTCCTGTGAATATCTCCGTCTCACCAGCTCTATAACTCTCTGCTTGTATCTCTGACTTGAAATACCGTTTAATTTCGCAAGCTTGTTAAACATCGCGCTACCCCCTTATACCTTAACTTGATATTTTATTGCATACGGAACAGGCATGGGCACCTCGCCGTCCTCGGTCTCAAAGCTGATAACGTCACCCTTGGCAAGTGGAATAATAAAATCATCTTCGTTTATATACTGGCTTATGTCTATAACCTTATCATACCAGTAGTTAGTTGCCAAATAATTAGTGCCGTCCGAAAGGAGCTCAACGTACTCATCGATGTCACATACCATAACGTTTTGACAATATAGCCCGTTTTCAAAATCTATATAGTTAAACCAACACTCATCGCCGCTATCGGAATAACCAACACCATGACCATAGTCCTGACAATTTTTCATAAGCTTGTCGGGTATCTCGTATACCTCCCGACCAAACTTACATTCAGATATCGGCACATCGCCCTCCACAATATCCGCCAAAAAACTTACAAAATCTTCGCTTGATGCCCTCATAGATAGGTCCACAGATATTTTTATACCCACACTACCATTTGTAATTAAATCTACCTTTATTACTCCGTCCTCGCTTACCTTGTCGAAGTATATCTCCCTTGTCTCTCTTGTGTCAGTCACTTCTATACACGATTTTTCAGGAATTACATATTGCCCCATCCCGTCGTTCGTAAGCTTGATAAACATAGTGTATACGCCTTTTTCAAAACCTGATATCTCAAAAGACTCGGTCATACCATAATTTTGGTACCGTGTCGTAAGGCTCAGCTTTCGATTTATGGGCTCAAAATATGCCATATCGCCATCGGATAACCCGAATTCATACGGCAATCTTTTTGTACGTACCACTCTTTTAACGGGCGTATGCTTGATAGTATAGGGTTCCCAATCCGTTACAACGCCATTATCAAGCTGAGGTCTAACTGTGCAGTCTACCGATGCTCCGGACTTGACAACAAATAATAGCGTCATGCATTCATAGTCCAAGTACCGCGCATCAAAAATAACTCCATCGCCATAGTCTCTTACCTGTAGCAGCGGTACGGTGGCATCTGCTGTTTCAAACAGTGCAATTTGTAAGTAATACTTATCGTCGGCCCCTCCAGCGGGGCAACCACTTAAGGAAAATTTGTGCTTTCCTGGATTCCAGCCATAAGATTTCATAAATAACCACATGCGGAAATCTTTTGTGCAAGTGCCTTTAACTGAGAAAGAGCCGTCAGGATGCAATGTCCTCGTCACACCATTGGAGGTATAGCTGGGACTGGTAAACGAATAAGGATACGGCACAAGATTTCTCAACTTTATATAACTCGCACCGCCGACCATAGAAATCACACCGTACGGCAAAACATCATCCGTTATAGTAACGCTCTTGGCAATTCCCTCGTTTATCTTGTCCTTATAGAGAATCCCTTTAGCCGCATACTCAAGCTTTTCGACCCGCTTCACCGCCTCGCTGACCTCTTTATCGGTGTAAACCCTCAATCCCGTAAACTCCTCCTGCGTGCCCCTGGGGATAAGCTCTACAAGCATACCGTCCGAAATCTCATATTCCCCGTTTTCCTGCATTGAAGCACGCTCTGTCAGCTGCAAGTAGTTCTTCTCCGAAAGCTCCACACGAAGATGTGTATAACGACAAAACTTCTCAAATTGCTCTACCCATATGTCACCGTTCACGAGCTTGTATATTCCCTCGTCGGTGCTCTTGATAAGAAGCCGTATCTCCGCATTGTCGGCATATTGAATAATTCCTATGCCGCCTCGGCCCAATAACATACCGCTTATACGTTTGTAAACAATATCATCGTCGTACAGCTCCTCAGGGCTTATAAGCTCGTGGTATTCTTCCGCGAACTCGCCTATAACGTCAATAACGCAGACACTGGAGTCGCCGATTTCATTTATCGACTTCCCCGAATCCTCAAAGATCTTTTTCACGTCGTTCCATACGGGAATGTGCCCGTCAGCTATGGCTCCGCGCGTCGCCAATACCTGCGCCTCGCCCTCTCCAAAGACGAAAAGCTTTGTCTCCGAATTGTAGGTGCCGAGTCCAATCTTAACGCAGTCGTCGGCAGGGTCATATACAATGGCGTAGGCACTGTCGCCGTTAACCCTTATAACGTAGCCTGACAGCTCCGAGAGAAGCACCCCGTCAGCGTTTGCGATTATCACCGCGTCGCCCACCTCTAAGGACTCAATCTGCTTGGCAAAGGTGTCGCCGCCTACCAAAAGGTCTCCGCTAATAGAAAGCCCGCCCTCAATAACCTGGTCGCCAACCTTCCCCACCTTCGTCTCGTCTGTGTAAGATTTCAAAGCAGCAAGCTTTTCTTCAGTGCGCACATCCAAACCCGAAAGAGCACCATCTGCATATTTCTTTGTCACAGCGTCGGAATCCTCTTGAGGCTCGCCAACACGCAACCGCCCCCCAAAGGTTCTTTGCGCTATCGAGTGTTCCTGAACCTGTCCCGAATACCCCACAACTCCGTTTTGACCGTCAAGAATCCTGTAAATGTAAGCCCCCGACGTCTTTTCCGACGTCTTAACACACTCCTCAACAGCGTCTCTTAACTCCTCCTCAAGCTCAAGCTCGTATTTTCTTAGGCTCTCAAAGACCTCGGCAAGCGTTATAACCTCAGCGCACAACCTCGATAACTCATTAGTCGGCGAAACTGCGTTCACCTCCGAAACAACTCTGTTAATCTCGGCAAGCAATGACTTTTCAGCGTCAATAAGCGGACGGTAAAAAGCCTGCTTTATCTGTAAAGGCGTCATTCCAGCCTCACTCGGTCTATCGGGGAGACTGTATGCCGATTTACGCAGAATACTGTCGGCAACACTGCGCTCCACCTCTTTTACAGAAACCACAGCCTCTGTCTCCTTAATAAGAGCCTCAAGCCTGGTATGAAGCTCCTCAAAGTTAAACGCTGTCACGCGTTCCTTTTCATTCATTACGTTATCCCCCTGTTATTTTTATTTATCTTGTACAGTAACGATAAGCTCTGCAACGCGCACCCACCGTCGCCCTCCGATACACAGCGCAGTACAATATAATTCACGTTGCGCTGATTAAGCCTGAAGGTGTGGGAGACCGCAAACCCGGTGTCAAAGCTCATATTATCAAAAGAGAAATTGTCAAAGGCAAAGCGTCGGTTTACGCAGGCTGTAAGCTCTCTGTCCGAAAACCTCGTTCTGTACCCTACCTTTAACCGCCCTTCAAATCTGTTGTCGCAGGCAACAGTCAACCCGAGAATGGTTTTAGATGCCATATTGGTACCCAAATCAAATATAGGCGAATACCACTCCGCGATAATATCACGCGCATCAATAAGCTGCGCGGATACCGCCGATGGTAGCTTGTCACCAAAATCCGATACCGCGATATATTCACCCGTGGCATAGTCCTTAAGCTTAAAGCTGTTATCACTTATCTCGGTAACGAACAAACGCCTTCCCCGCATAGCTCTGTGAAGTCTGAAGCCACTACATAGGACAGATACTGCCTCGCCGTTTCCGTCAAGAAGCTCAAAACATCCGTCTCCGATGTCGGTATTGTATATTTTATAAGTTCCGCCCTCGATAAGACCGCTGTCTCCCGCGCGGTCAACATACAACTCCGTTCCGTCATATATGCCGAATATTACCGACTGGGGAACGTATATCCTTCCCTCTCTCACCTCAAGCCCGTCTGTGTCAAGATATAGCGAATAAACGTCGGGAGAAGTGAATTCAAAGTGCTTGCCCTCATATATTCCCGCTCTTACCGCCTCGCTGAAGGTTACTGTTCCGTCCGAGCTGTTAAATCCCAGCTCGCCCGGATAACACTTAAATAGAGTTCTGTCGGTGTATTCACTGTCAAATACGCATATTTTTCCGTCATCTGTACCGAAATACAGCTTGCCGTCTATTACCGCCCATATTCTCGCAGGCAGATTATCCCAATACCACCATTCGTAATTGTATGAGCCGTCAGCATCGTCGCTTGCCCTGTATTTGTATCTTGCATCGGCGATGTAACAAACACCGTCCACCGAAAGATAATAGCGGTTTTCAAAAACAACACCAACAGCCTCCGAAAGATTAGCGTGGGCACATAACCTTTCGTTTACCGAGCGTGACCGTTCACGCGTGTACCTTTCAGCCGCTACAAGATTCTGACCCAATACAACGCCAAAAACACCGTTGCGCGAAAGCATAATATTGTCGCCTGCAAAATTAACACATGCCGACCGCGATATCAGCGTTTCGCCTATAGCACCTGCCGTCACAGGAAAAACAGTCTCGCCCTCGCAAAGCTTGCCTTCCCCGTCGTAATACTCTCTCACAGACCCGGTTCTGTAATATATCGTAGCCTCTCTGTCAGCCGCCTTTTTATATATAACCATCGTGCTGTCCGAAAGTCTTGCATACCCTCCGATAGGCGATGAATCAGAGCCAAGCGCCGCCGTTTGTCCGCTTGTAAAATAGGTAAAATCGTCGGAAGCGGAATAATAATCAACGTTAGGACGCAAATCATTCCCCGTCACAAATAACCTGTCGGTGTTACCGTATGCTCCGAAAAGCATTCCAAAGCTGCAACCGTTTATGTCGTCAGCGTTCATCTCAGCCTCTTTCTTGTCCTCAACACCGTGCTCCTCGTCCTGCCCTGAAGGAACGTAGGTTATCGTAATGTTGTTCTCCAACTTGGTACTATATCTGTAGTTCTGAGTATCTATGTTAAAAGCTATCTCTCCCGTTTCAAAATTAACGGTGGCAGCAAGCGACGGAGGATTATCCGGATTTATAGCTTTGTGATATGTTTCATCTCTATATAAATAACACCCGCCCCTGCCGTAAGTTTCACCCAAGCTGTTGGTATATTCGTTAATATAATCGATTGTGCCTGAATTGTAATACTTTATATTTACCCTTATCGTCTCCCCCTCCTTGGGCTGTAAATCCAGCTTTACAGTGATGTCTTTATGCCCCTCGCCGGTAAACACCTCAACTCTCTCGCGTTTTTCGCGCCGAGCGGAAACGAATGTCACATAAATATTATCGGTATTCGATACAGTCGGTGTTGCAAACGAAAGCGTTATTTTGCCTTCCTCAAAGTTGACGCTTCCTCCCGTTTCCACCTCTTCACCGTACTCATAAGGCTCACTCATATACCTGTATAATGTATCCGAGCCTGTAACCACCTCGTCGGGGATAACCTCATCGGGAAGCTTACCGCCATCAATAACCGTTCCCTTTCTTGTATAGCCGTTAATATATACCTTCTCGGCCACCTCACCGTTAACATCGTAAAACTCTACTCTGACCTTTACCTCACTTCCCTCCTCAATAGGACTGTCGAGTGTCCAAGTCGCTTCATCTTTGTCAGTGCCGACAAGTCGGTTTATTCTTTTTTTGCAAAGCAAGTTAGGCTCGTCAAGTACGCCCTTAACGTCGCTCTCACTCTCGGCATCACAGTTTATGTTTATGGTAGTGGTGGGAATATATGTGTCCTCGCCGTTCTCCACACGCCTCAGCTCATAGCTTTCGCCGCCATTCCAAGTGCCGTATACGAGATAATCGCCCGCCCCGACAATATAAAGCCGCTCATTTCTTAAATAAGCCTCGCTTCTGTCGTCTCTCAGTCTTCCCGCGTCAACAAGCGAAGGTGCGTGCGTAGAGCTCTCTGTAATATCTCTCAAGCTGTACTCACCGTCCGCAACGTCAACTCTGTAAAAGCGTGCGCCCGCGTGTAACAAAAAATGATTACCGTATTTCCAAAAGCCGTTTATTCTCCTGGTCTCCCTCTTGTCGCTTTCTGTGCTGAACAGCTCACGCCAACCGTTTCGCTTGCAATTAGTTCCGTAGCGATTTATAAGATTACGCATATCGGTTGCCCTGTTTGGGCTCACCTCAAACGGAGAGGTGGAAAAATCAACTCCCTTAAGGTCATCCAAAACAAGAGTCTTTCTGTCCTTCAGATTAATTCCCATCCTTGCTCTCATCTTACACCTCGTATACAGAGTATTTGCTGACTACTCGTGACTGCCTTCCGCTTTCGCCCTTGCTCACCTCGGCTATAGAAGACTCAAAAAAGTTCCTCGCCTCCGCCGCCTCGTCGGGCTCGTCCATTCTGAAAAGCTCTCCCTTGATAAAATAGGGAATATAGCATGCAATACGGTCGGGTATCGGTAGCTCAAGCTCGTTGTCAGCCTCCGCAAGTAGCCTCGGAATGCTCGGCTTGTATAAAACCCTGTACTCGCCATCTGACTCCATATTCTTAAGAAGCACCGTATCACCCTCGCGGTGATATTCACAATCGCCTATATATTCCGCCGAGCCCTCAAAAACGATACGTTCAACGTCAAAGAAATCGGGAATAAGCGCTCCAAGCTCATATCTTCCACCTTCTCCCAGACCGAAGCTTTTTACAGGCAATACCCGCCTTTCTTCAATAACCGAGAAGCAACGGTTTAAGGCACCCGTCATCATAAGCAAATAATCCGAATATTGCTCATTGTCATATATGCCGTCGATATCCTCGGGTCTGAGATTCTCTCTGCCAACCGCAAACATTAGCTTCAGTGCCTCAATCTTTATTTCTCCAAGCTTCATTTTTTACCTTTGTCCTTTCTCCCAAAAACAGCCTCGCCCGCTTTGGGCAAGGCTGTTTGATAAATTATACAAGCGCGGCAATCCCCACGCTTACCGATTTAGCAGCGTTGAGGACTATTTTATCCTTGTTTGCGCCGCTCACGTTCTTAAAGCGTCCGCTGTCAAGCTTGAGCAGGCTTATACCTACGGGAATCTCAAGCGTCATATCGGCTACTCCCTGAATGTGGTTGCCGGCTTTAACTGTCAGCGCAGTCGCCGCAGTCGAGTTAATAACAAGAACCATCTTGTCATCTCTGTCGTCAAACTCTATAGGGGTATCCGTCGCTGCCGCAAGGGTAATAAGCGCAGGGGTCGCTATTTCATTTCTCATAGTTACCTTCATCTGTCTGCACCTCCTTATGCGTACTTAACGTTGATGTTATAGATTTCTTTAGGACGGACGACCTTAGCCTGATAAAGGATAAAGCCCTTTATAGCGTCCTTAAATCCCTTCTCGGGTCTGTAAGCCTCGGTTTCGGTAAGAGGCTTGGCAAAGGCAACCGCGCGCTCTGTACGTATCATAATATTGTCCTCTGCACCGCCTGCGGTCTTATA
The DNA here is from genome assembly GCA_045128735.1 of Eubacteriales bacterium. Classification (GTDB taxonomy): domain Bacteria; phylum Bacillota; class Clostridia; order Oscillospirales; family CAG-272; genus RGIG8775. The sequence goes on from JBGVRT010000100.1 coordinate 20,377, forward strand.
TACGTTGTTTGAGCATTTTATAATTACTCTGCCGTACATACCTACCTTGCCGTTCTTGAGCATATCCGAGTTGTCGGTGTCAATCTTGGTGTATGCTCTCTTGAGCAGCGTAAAGAATCTGGGCGATACGGTAGCCACCACCTTTGTACTGTCGGCAACGTCGTTCTCGCGCAGCTTCTGAATAGCCAAGTCAAGAATTTCAAGCACGTTTGTAGCCTCGGCAGTGGTGTCGCCCGATGTAACCTTCATTGCCGAAGGATAAAGCTTTGGAACCGTGCTGTCAACTACCTGAGACGAAATATGCTTGTCTATCTCGTTTGCAAGCCCCTCCGAGGTTTCGGACTCAAGCGCGCCCATAATATCCTCAGAAGCCTGCGCCTTGTCGATATCATCAATGCCGTAATTGAAATACGACAGCTGATTGATATACATAATAATCGAGGAAGTGGGAACCTCCTCGGGGTCTCCGATGTCAAGCCCTTTCTTCTCCTGCTTTGTGATGGTGGTAATAGTGGGTCTGCCTACTCCGAGAATAGTTACGGACTCACCCTGCTTTTTAACGTTGCCCTCATACTTGCGGTTGCAGTCCTCGGCAAACACGCAAAGTCTTTCGAGCTCTCTGTTGATACCCTCGGCCCACACCGAAGGCACAAATGTTTCATATGCCATTTGGTAAACTCCTTTTCTGTAAAATTATTTTTTCCAGGTTTTCATACTCTCACGAATTCTGTCATAGTTTTTTGAAACCTCATCGGATGTCATTGCCTTGACCTGCTCGTAAGTAAAATACTCACTCTCGGGAGCCTGACCTCCCGAAAGAGCGCCGGGACTCGCCTTGCTGTTGGCTAATGCCTGCGCCGCTCTTTGGTCCGCCTTTTTCTGTGAGACCTTAACGAAACGCTCATAGCCCTCGTATATCTCAGCCAAAGGTCTTTGCCCCACCTTGCCGTCAGCATATTCCGCAAAGCTTTTGTCAGCAACAAGCTTATCAAGATCAACGTCGGGATACTTCTTTATAAAGTCCTCTCTGTCAGCCCTGAACCACGCCTCTTGCTTCTCGGTCTTTGCTTCCGCCTCCCTCTCCGCGCGCTTTTTTTCCTTCTGATGCTTGGCGTAATCGCCGAGAGGATCTCCTCCTTGCTTCTGTATCTCTCTCATCATAAGATACTCGGCAACGTCCTCCGCATCCTTGAGCTCCTCATGGGTGAACGGATTTTCCCCCACTGCCTCGATAATTGCTTCCACCCTCGCCGCCTCAAGCTCGCGTGCACGTTCCTGCTCTCTGCGTCGATGTGCGTTTTCTCGGTTAACTGATTCGGCACTTTTCTCGGTGCCCGCCTCGGGGCGTCCCCCTTCTGTTTCACCGTCTGAAAATTCGGAATCATTACCGTTTCCGTCAAGCTCGGCGTCTGACTTGACATCCTCTGCTACGCTATCCGCAGCTTCGGTATTTACCGCCGTGTTAGTGTTTTCTTCGGTCATACTTTACCTCCGTGGATTTTTCCGCTGTTCCTGCGTAATTTGGATTTTTCCGCTATTCCTTGCGTATATCGTCAGCCTCCCTTGCCAAAGAGAGGAAAACTGAGCTGTTTTTAGGACGGGGGCGGATTACCCAATATATGCCGCGTAAGCTCGGTGGCGTCCGACTTTGCCTCATCAGCCTCGGCAGATTTGCGGGCATAGCCCGCGTTGGCAGAATTTATCTGCTCGTTTGCCGCGCTTATTTTTTCGTAAGCCTCGCTATAAAGAGCCATAAGCATATTCTTAAGACGCTTGTTCTCGTTTATAATGGGAATTGCTCTGTCTGCAGTCGCCTGTGCCTCCTTAAGTGCCGCCGCATACTCTTCAATCATTCCCTGAAGCTGCGCTATCTGCGCCTCGTAAGCCTTAAGCCTGTCCCCTTCGTCGACCTTAATACCCTTAAGAATCTCTGAGCGGTTTGATATTGCATCTTCGGGATAAGCGTTAATAAACGTCTTTAAGGATATATGACCTCCGGAAAGTAAGCTTTCAAGAATGCTTATGTCTCCCGCCGTGCTCGACCGTGTTCCCACAATCGCCTCAACCGTAACCTCAAAGTCCACATTTGCGAACTCCGAGCTGTTAAACACGTCGGAAACAATACCCTTCTCTCCGCTCTCCTCGTTAAGCGTATCTTCGTAAACAAAAGCCTTCTCGGAATAATAAAGCTTGAAAAATTGCGCCAAAACCTTGCCTATCTTCGCCTTGTTGATAAAGAAATCATCTCTGAGCTCCTCGTTGGGCTGCTGTGCCTGAGCCTGAAGCTGAGCTATCGCCGCCCCCGACATAGATGCACCCAGGGTCTCACCCGTCATTACCTCAGACGAACCGGTAACCACCCTCGTAAGATTGGAAACCGTGTCTATAAGCTCAAGGGGAATAGAGTGTATCGACTGCTCGGTAAGTCTTTTTATTCCGTTGCCTGTACCCGTCTTATCCTCAAGCACCTGCCCGGGCTCGTTGGTTATTACCTGTCCGCCAAGTGCTCCGGGCATAACGATGTATTTTCCCCAAGCCTGCTCTTGCACGGCAAGTGCCATCATACCAAGGGTAAAATTTATCAGTTTTTGATTTGGGATAAGCCCCTCTACCTCGCCAAGCCCATATATGCACTTTTCTCTCGGCTCATAGCTTCCCGCAACGATAGGATAAAGCATCGCTTTAGCCGCTTTTGGGGCAGTGTCCTCACCCACATCGCCGTCGGGTAAACCGTTGTTAGGCGCATCCATATCAACCGCGCTGTTCTCATCAAGTCTCAAGGCTCTCTTTGCAGCCTCTATATCGGGCGAAAGAGGTCTCGGCGCGTTAACGGTAAGCGCCTTTGTCGCCTTCTCAAACCAAACCTCACCGTCTTTGCGAAAATATCTCGTAAGTACAGTGCAAAGCTTGTCGCCCTCCTGCTCCTTCGTGTGATACTTGTCCTCGTTTGCGTCCGCTGCAATAAGCGATGGGTCTATCCCCTTGTCAGCCTTTTCACGCACACTTTTTACGTGCTCCCGAGTTGCGATTATTATCCATTCCTGCTTTTGCTCGTCGCATTCGGTAGGATCTGCAAAGAAAATCGAAAGCGGCTCTATTATTTCGCCGCGCAACGCCCCCTCCCTTATCCCGTCCTTGCCTCTTGCATCTGCATCCCAGTAGTAGTGATAAAAATATGACCCCTTGCGCACCGCGTCGTGTATCGCCTTCTTGTCAAGCCCTTCTTGCCCAAGCTCCTTTTGTATGTACTCGGCAAAACGGTTAAAGCGTTCTACGTCCACCGCATCGTCTTTACGGTCTGCAGTCTTGTAAACCAAACGAACAGGCGCCGAAAGAATGGCGCTTTTCTTGTTTCGGCATATCATTTTGATAATGTTTATTACAGGACGCGGTAAGCTTTTGGTTCTTTTGGTCGGTGCGGGCCATTGCTTACCCTCGTAAAAGTCAACGAATATGGGAAGATTCCTCGTAAGCCCTATGCCTTCTTGATATTGTACTCCCCTACGGTAGTCCTCCCAAAGAGCGGTCACCTCGTTTGCACCCACAAATTCACTCATTGCCTGACCTCCTCACCGTTGATCCATTCGTCAAGAACATTGTCCGAGAGCTCACCCCCGGTCTGCGAATCAACAGACGTCTGAGATTTCTCAAGCTCAGTTATTCTCTCCTCAAGGACAGTTATTCCCAAAACCCTGCGTAACAACTTTATCATCTTCTCACCTCACCAATCTATGTATTCACCGCCGCTCTCGGCGGTCTTGAAATTCTTTTCTATAAAATCGGGCGCATCCGCACGTATATCTCTGTATCTTGCCTCACAGTCTGCCGCCGCAAAATGTGCAATGGCGGAAGCCATAACAAGATCGTCGTGCTTGCCCGTATCAGCCTCCTGCTTGCCATTCTCCTTCTTGACAAAGGACAACATCTCCTGTAAGGTCTCAATATCGTTCTCTATCGAAGGATCTTCCCTGAAAAGAGATACAAGCTCGGCTATAATAACCGGCTTCGTTTTCTTGGTAGTCTCAAAGCCGAAATCTTTCTCAACCGGGTCTCCTATACCGTCCACTCGCCTTCGCATATAGAGATTGGTATAACGGTACTTGCTCCTGAGTACCCTTGTAGGATGGCGCGAGTAATTTATTTCTATCGCAATCTTGGCATCGTTGAAATACTTGCCAAGACAGTATACCTGCTCAGCGTAAATCTCCTCGTCCATTCTCTGCTTGTGCAGAGTGGCGGCACAGCTTCCGTCCATCACCGACACCACCTTTGCGGAAAAATAGTCTTCACCGGTCTCCGAGGTATCCCCGCCGATAACGTAAGGCGCAAAAGCAATGACCTCGCCGTCAGAGTCCCTCTTAACCAAAGGCTCACTGTGTAGCTTTATATAACCGTCGGGAGTCTCCTTAAACTCAATACCCTCAATAAACCATTCGCTGTCAACCAATTCTCCCCTCTCGTCATAAACAGGCTCGCACCGCTTCTTGTATTCAAAATACCCCACGCGGTCTGCCTTATCCGACTTCTTCAGCTCGGTAATTCGCGAATATATAAGCTCCTTGTCGAATACACACTCGCCCGTGGATATAAAAGCTTCCTCGGGAGTTATGGGATATTCCTGCCTTATGAGAGCCTTGTCAACGTAGCCGTTATACTTCTTGCAATACCAGGTTACCTGTTCTCTGTCAAGTCCAAGCTCAAAAAGAAGCTTCTTTCTCGCCTCAAGCCAAACGTCGGTCTTTTCAAGATACTCGTACTCGGTGCTTCGGTATTCTGCCGTTCTCCACCATTCGTAGAAAATATTTACACAGCTTCCGCCGCTCCATAGCTCCTCAAACTCGTTAAAACCGTTTGCAGTACTCTCGTATACCTGAACCGCACCCGCCGCAATAGCCTCACCCATTCCCGCCTGCACATCCGAAAGCTTACAATCGAAAAACGCCGCCTCAGAAAAATGTACAAAGTTAAAGGTGTCACCGCGTCCAACCTGTGCCGATGCGACGCCGACACGCCAGGAAGAATTGAGCTTTGAGAAGAAAAGCTCGTTCTTCGAGTTAAACTTCTGCGTCGGTTTCAGCCTTTCGGGAAGCCTGTCAAGCACCGTTCGCGCCTTGTTGTTGAAGATAGCCCCCACAGTGTCCTTGATATGAGCTATGGTGTATCCCGAGAAATTCTTTTTTATAACCGCATAGCATAATTGCATCGCCGTTATAAGCGAGGTGAATCCCTGCTGTCTGCCCTTAAGTATCAGATACGGGCGCTCCGTTCCGTTCTCCTCAAACCTTGCAATAAAATCGCGCTGTACCTCGTTGAGAAAAAAAGGCTCGGATTTTCTGTCTTTGTTTACAATCTCAAAGATTGCTTCAATAAGAAGATAGGGTCTGTCATAAAGTTCACGCCTCATCTCCTCTGATGAGAGTATGGCGTTAACCGCCGCTATTTGAAATTTACGGTCATACTCAATGTCACGGCGCGTCAACCATATAGCCCTTCGCTTAGCCGCTACGTCAGCTATCCGCATTGAAATCCTCAAGCCTCAATGAGCCTCCGAGTATGGCGGTAGCTTCCTTGGATGCAAGCGCAGCCTTGTCGTATACCGTACCCATAACCGTTGCTATCTTCGAAAGGTCCTCACAGGAAATCGCCCTCAGTTTTTTCACCAAACTCTTTCGTTCTTCCGCTCCCATCTCATCTTCGGGTATTTCATCGACTATTCTAATCAGCTCGTCAATAGCTTCCTCACTGTCAAGCGCACGCCTGAGACGCCTGCGCAATATGCTCTGCGCATCTCCGATAATTCCCCACGCCTCGGTGATAAAAATCTTCTTTTGCCTGTTTCTGATGTCCTCAAGCTCGTCGGGCGAGGCGTTATTCAGCCACTTGCTTACCGTTGTTCTCGGAATATTAAGCTTTTCCGCCACCTCGGATATATTGCCTGAAATTGAATAGAATGCATAAGCAAGCTCCTTTTCTCTGTCGCCATAGCGAACGTCTCTTCCTTTGGCCTTTGCCACCCTCTCACCTCCGTCGGCATTTCTCCTGTATCCATTTTATAAGCAAAGAAAAAGCCCGTCAAGAGCTTTTTCAAATGTTGCACTATTTCAAAGAAATGTTGCACTATTTTTCGGAGTTTTTTGAGAGCATAGCTATCCCGCGCTTAAGTATACGTTTTACCGTGTCAACGCTGTAATATATCTCTCGGGCAATCTCACCGTGAGTCCTTCGGTCGATATAATATAACGTCATTATACGCGCCTCATAAGACGGCAGTATAGCTATTGCCTTTTTGTATTTTTCCGCAAGCGCCTTCTTTCGGTCCGTCATATTACCCTTTTGCCTCAATTCCTTAAGCTCACACCTTATTTCTTCATTGCTCATCCTTAAGCTCTCCTTTCTCGCGTATAACTAACGTATCACTCTTGGCAACCTCCAAGCCTCGTTGCTTGAGGACGTACCAAAAGTAGACAGTCCTTCCCCTGTCGCTAATCTTGTGCCTCAATGTTAACTCAAAACGGTCTGCCTTTAGCCGACGTGCCAACCTTTTTCTTCCGTCGGAATACCGCCGAGCCTTGCGCGTGTCGTAGCCGTTCTTTTCAAGGAAATCATAACCAAGCCTGTCAATCGCCTCAAAGACTTCGCTACCGACAATATCAAAAACACTTATTCCCGCCAATATATCACCCCCTCTCTACACCCTCACCATCGGCTTAACCCGCCCTCTCGGAGTGCGTAGCTTTATCCGCTTGTCCGATGCCGAAAGCTTGTAAAGCTCAATCTCCACAAACGGACCGTCAAAGGGTAAAAGATTATATTCAGTACCGCTGACCCCGATAACCTCGGGCTTTGGCTTTACACTCGAAACCGCATATCCGGGAAAAAGCTTCTCTATGTAGGCAATGTCGTCGCGGTGCTTGTCCATATAATGCGCCTGATTCATCGTTATCGCACCGTCCACGTAGCTCACCGACGCAGGCGCGCCGTCCGCATAGGCATCCACAGAAGGACGCTTGCAGTTCTTGGAGCACCCCCACTTCTCGTCAACCGAGCTGTCCAGAAAATAGTTCGTCAACCCCGCAATAGAGCCGTTGCTGAAGTGTAATGGGTCGTAGGAACCGTACCCAAGACCAAGAACGTCCTTCCATAACGCAACAACCTCCTCGTATATCTCCGAGGGCGGCGTCGATATAATGCAGTGGTGGTGTACCTTTCCCATCCTCCTGCCCACGTGGGTAGTGTACATGTACTTCAGCTCCGCGCCCGCCGAGGCGTAAAGCCTGCGAAGCCTTCGGAAGTATGCCGCAAGATACGCCTTGTATTCCCCCTGCTCGGGATTCCTGCCGAATTGCTTTATAAAGAAATTGTATTCGAGCAAAACACGGTAGCCGCCGACGCGCTTGTCAAAATTCAGATGGGCTATGTCCTTAAACCTGTTCTTTGAATTTCTCCTGTTGAGAGCCGCCTGACACGCCCTCGATGGCTGCATCTTGGGCTTTCTTCCCTTCGCCACGGGGCGCACCGGGTAAACGTTCACCCTCATCACGTCCCCCGCCTCAAACTTTCTCATCCTTGCGTAATTCCTTACCGTTGCCATTTTGACCTCCTGCTATAATTAACCATATAAACCGCGCCCACACGCCCGCACCCGCCTGTTTTGCCGTCAAACTCTGACGAATATATCACGCTCACGCGTGACCCTCTCTGAAATAGAGATATAAAAAATATCCCAATCCGGGAACGACAGAGATATCGTTCCCGTTTTGCGGCCGAGATTGGGTATATCTCCCCCGAAAACTTACATGTTCTCTGTCCTAAAAATAATACCCTATACCTCCCTCAAAGATAGGCGGTGCTTGACTTTTTCAAGCACTCAAACCTATCTTAAATCCCTCATTTTCAATGGGCGAGGGAGACGCCATAACGGCGCGGAGGGATTCCCCCACCCAACTTCATATTTACATATAATGGAATACCCATTTTAACACCCACGCGAAGCATGAGCATTAAAACACCTATTCAAAAATATATACGCATTTTATACACATTTTTTTGCAAAACCTCTTGACAAATGCGCATAAAATGTGTATAATATATAGTGTAAGGAGGTCACAATATGAAACGAAAAGACCTTATCAAACTTCTTGAGCAAAACGGATGGAAGCTTGTTCGCGAAGGGGGGAATCATTCCGTATACGCAAAAGACGGAAAAATCGAAGCCATCCCCAGACACAAGGAACTTTCTGAAATGCTCGCAAAATCAATCATCAAGAGGCAGGGGCTGAAATAATCCCCTTCCTCTGAACATCTTATATATGTAAAGGAGAACAAACAATGAAACATGCTTACCCTATCGTCATCACCAAAGACACAGACTTCTATGTGGTCTATATTCCCGACTTTGATATCAATACCCAAGGCGAAAGCGTAGCTGAAGCTATGGAAATGGCAAGGGATGCTATCGGCATCTGCGGATGCGCAAAACAAGATAAAAAGCAACAACTTCCCATGCCTTCCGCACTTGAAAGAGTAAAACACGCCGCAGACGATATTATCACACTTGTAGACGTGGACTTTGATGAGTACCGCCGAAAAAATTCAACGCGCGCCATCAGAAAGAACGTAACGATTCCCTCATGGCTTAATGAAGAAGCTGAGAAAGCAAATATCAACTTTTCCGCAATACTTCAAAACGCCCTGAAATCCGAACTGAATATTCACTAAAAGCACCCAAAGGAAGCCACCGCAGTGGCTTCCTTTTATAATACTATATCTCCTCCACAATCCCCTGCCCGTTGTCAAACGCCGCCTTTGTAAGCTCTGCTATCTTGCTTAAGCTGTTGCAAAGCCACTCGTTGGTTATTGCCTCGGGGCGAATAATGCCCACAAGCATAAATCCCTCTTTAACCGCGAGATATATCTTACCGTATTTGTCAATACGTTCGTATAGCGTCACGCCGTTCTTGGAGTCGTCAAAGGGTGCCAGATACTTCGTGGAAATAAATACCGCCCCCTGCGACGTGCCTATTGGCTCATACTCGCCACCAAAGGCTTTTATCCTTATGCTGCTTCTCGCAACAGCAACCTCTCCCTCATAGCTTGATGAGAGATCGAAACGGTGAGGATACCCCTCGGCAATGCTCACGTTGAATTTTTCCTGCTTGTCTTCGGGCACACCAAAAAGCATATACGCCGCAAGCTCGTCCAACTTCGGAAGTCCCGACATAAGATACATAGCATTGTTGCAAGAGAAAAACTGCTCAAACTTCTCCCCAACGCCGTATATATCAACACCCTTTTCTGCGTTGCATATCGAGATAATAGACTTTACCTTCATTCCTTCACCTCCACCTTAAACACCTCATGCGTGCCGTCTCTGAGCTGGCGTTCCTCGTCGCTCATTTCGTAGCCAAGAGATATAAGCCAGTCGTACAAATTGTCCAACCATATGTTTTCCTTGTGCTTTGGATACTCATTATAAGGTATGTCGTAATAGCTATTTTTCGAATAATTTTCATAGCTCTTAAAAATAAGCGCTGGAATCATCTTTGACGGCTTATTTTTAAGAGCCCCCCGAAACTGCTCTCTTAACAAGTCATAGTTTTCAGTCGGAACTTCACCTATAAATTCAAGTATTGACCTTTTATCAATACCATACATATATCCGCATAGGTTAGCCTCAAGCACCCCAACCGCTCCGAGTAACACCTTCTCTCGATTCTTGGCGTTCATTACAAGCCCCTTGGCAAACTCGCTACGTAGTTTCTTTGCAGTATCAGTCATTGCTTCCAATCTACCCTTGCGTTCATTTATGTCCTTCTCGCGCTCAATTTCTTTCTTGGAACGCTTCACCGCCGCAGGCTTTGTCGCCTTCTTGTAAACCGACACACTATCACGCCAATAGGCGTTTACGTAATACCAAAGCGGCTCATTTTGATATTTCTTGGGAATAATAGATTCACCGTCCTTGCGCTCTTTGCCGACTTCAATATCCTTTACGAACTCGTATTTGGAACTGTATTTATCGTCTGTCGACATCTCTTTTGCACCTAAAGCCTTAAGCGCATTAACCACCGGTGGAAGCTTCTCAAGGAACTTCTCTTCCTTTACAGCGTTCTCAACTGTATTGGCAAAATTATGCGTACCAATAAACTTCAGCACCTCATTGCGCTTCTTTATGCTCTTAATCTGCGCCAGCTTCTCAAAATCAGACATTGTGATCTGACGTTCCGAGACCTCTTTGAGGGTATTGGCGTTCAGCTTTGCCATTTCAAGACGATGCTTAACAGTTTTTTTAGAAAATCCCGTCTTTTCGGCAATCCCCTCTACCGTGTCGCCCAAGTCCATCATCATTTGAAATCCTTGAGCTTGCTCGAATGCCGTCAGATCAACGCGCTGTATATTCTCAAGTAGCATCGTTGATACCTGTTCCTTGTAGTCCATATCCACAACAGCGCAAGGCAAAAACTCAACCCCTGCCTCTATTGCCCCCGCGCGGCGGCGGTGACCGATAATAACCGTGTAACCGCCGGGAATAACCTCGCGTGAGCCTGCCTCGTAGTGCCCGGGCACAACAGTCAGATTCTGCATAATGCCCTTCGCCTTTATGCTGTCGGCAAGCTCCGTCACGTCCCCCACGTCCTTTCGCGGATTGTCCGGGTGCGGATAAAGCTCCGAAATAGGTAAATAAACTATCTCTTTTACGTTGTCACCTGTCATTACGTTTGTCATTACTTTCTCTCCTCCCACAAACTATGCTTTTCACACTCGATACAGCGCGCTTCCTCCGCCATCCTGTCCTCATACCTGCAGGTGGCGCACCGCCTCACCGACTCTTTAACTCCCCCAATCGTAGGGACAGGCGTCCTCGACTGTCCGCTTAACTCCTCCAGCTTGTCCGCAAGAGCCAAAAGCAACATACTTGTACAGTCATAGTCACCGCCCTTGAACGTACAATTGACACACGCGTTTCCCGTCAAATCACCGACACAGCCGCGCGCTGTGTCTATAAGCTCTCCGATGCTCAATTTTTCCTTTTCCATATGTATTTTCCTTCCTTTTTCTTTGTTATTACTTAAACCGCTCCACATCCTCAACCTTGGCGCGCACAATGCACTCACTGCGCCCCCTGCCATCGTCTCTGATGCGGATAAGCTCCAATGACGGAACGTCGCGCCCGTCCACCTTCTCAACCCGCATAGCCTTGATGCGGTCGAATACCAACCCGTCCCACCGCACCTCCACCTGCTCGTCATACGCTAACCTGGCTTCTTCAAGTGTCATTCCGCTGCCCCTTGTGCTTCGCCTCCCTGTATCTCCGCACAATCTCCTCATTTGTCATCTGCATCTTTACTGCCATTTTCCCTTTTCCTCCAATTCTTCAATATAGCACCAACTCTGTGGCGGTCTTGTGATTTCGTGTGTAGGCATTGGATAGCCGTTTTCGTCGATATAAGCTTTGACATTATAAGAACGAAACCCGCTCAACTCTTTCGGCTTGTCGTAAATCACAAGATTGGATATGCGCCAAGCGTAACAGTTTTTTCTTTTTGCGTAAGAGTGCATTTCCTCTTCGGTTAAACGAGCCATTCTGACAAGGCTCTTTGCGTATTCGTGGACGTTTCCTGCCAACAAACTCCACGACGTTGTTGCGACATTAAACAGCGGAGTTATTTCGTCGCACACAAACTCGCCTATGACTTTTCCATTGAGGAAATTGCTTTCGTCGTACTGTCCGCTCCAATCTCCCATCAACTCAAAGCCATCACCGAATTTTATTTCGCCTGTTGGCAAACGGTATAATGTATCGCTTGTCGCATATATGCCGCCACCGATGCTGAAATGCTCCTTTGCTTTTGTGCAATAGATATAGCACTTAAAAGGCGTTTCAAGCTTGGGCTTGGTCTTTCGCACCTCAACCGTCTTTTTGCCCAATGCAATAAACTCGCACCACTTCGGTTGAATAGATATCAATACAGATTTCATCCCTTACCCCGCTCTAATTCCGAACCGCCTTTCATCTTCGGAGCTTCGGGAAGTGGCATCCAATGGGTGACTTCTCCGTTTCCACCTACCCAGAATTTTGTTCCGTGGCTCGGATAGATGCAGAAAACGTCAAAAAGCATCTTGTTTTTATCGGTATAAGTTAAATATGTTCCCTCTTTGTCAGGCAACCTCTCGTCAACGCTTATCCACTGACCTTGATTTTCCAATCTATCAGCCGCTTCATCGAGGAGAAGTTTGTAGTCTGGGTCATAAGTTCTATCAAATAACGAACTTCCTGTGCTGCGAAGTATTTTCGCTAATTGTTTGTTAGTCATAGTTTACTCCTTTCATCTTCGCTCCGCAGTTGGGACAGAAATTTGTAAGTCTCGGCTCTCTAAAATCATCAACGGACGCACATTCTTCGCATTCCGAACAAATATAAGTACAATAAATTTCGGAATATACCCACTCCCCCCGCGCACTGCTCCCCTCGCTCTGCTTTCGGTAGCCAGCGTTGTAGAGATATTGCGCAATCCTCATAAAGTGCGAATCAGTCATATCCGCTCCATGTACAGCGGCAAATGCAAGGTCGAGGCCATCAATAGCAACACCGCTCTTGAATATATCTTTCGCCATCTCCTCAATCTGCTCTCTTTCGGTCACCCTTCCGCACCGCCTTCCTGTGTTTCCTCTTTCTCCCACGCCTCAAAAGCCTCGTCGACCGTGGCGCATTCGGGCGTCTCATGCCCGCAATAATTGCACCGCAGCTGTACCCCCCTGCGCGTTCCGTCCTCGCGTATGATTACGAGAATAGGCTCACCTTCGCCGCACGCACGGCATAACTTATCCCTCTGCAACGCACTTACCTCCTGTCATTCTGTCAAGTATCTCTAACTTGTACTTGTATTCCGCCGAAACACGCTCCCACTCGGCAGTGAACTCACGGTATTCCCTCTCAAGCTTTTCCTTGAGGAATAAAAGCGCCTCGTTCGTAATAGCCGCCTCCTCGGTGATACGCTTTGCCGCCTCGTGCGTCTTTACCTCTTTCTTTATGCGCTTTATGTTGTTCTCACCCGTGTATCTCGAAAATGCCTTCCTGGGAATACCTCCCTTAACAAGAATCTCGATAATAACCTCCTTGGAGCAAACGTTAAGATCGGCAAGCACGCCAATCTGCTGCCCCTTGTGCTTCGCCTCCCTGTAGCTCCGCACAATCTCCTCATTCGTCATCTGCATCTTTACTGCCATTTTCCCTTTTCCTCCGTTTCTCTTAAAAATCGGGATGTAAAATCGTATCAATCTGCTCCTTAAGCCTTGTGTTTTCGGCTTCAAGTGCCGCGTTCTTGTCCTTAAGCTTCTTGATTTTGTCACTAAGCGAATTGTACGCCTTGCCAAACTCGCAGTCCTGGCAATTACCCTTATCCCAGCAATGCCTTCGCGCAGGACAACTCTTGCACACCATATCTCATTCCTCCGTGTATTTCTTTTTGAGTTCTGCATACCTCTTTCTTCGCATATTCGGCATCGGCTTTACAATCACACACCCTTGCTCACTCAAAGCCTTTGCCACCTTATCGTTGTTGACTATATCTCCCATACCACCGACCACGCCAAAATCTTGCACTCCGTTGATGATACAAAGTAACTGTTCATAGTCCGTTAATTCGGGGTCTTTGTATTTATGTTCGGTCATTGTCTACCCTCATGTTCCAAGCTTCTATTTCCTGTTGCTCGCTTGAGTGCATTTCTGTAAAAGAACTACAAAAACAAATACCAACGGGCTTTGAAATATGAAATATAAAATACTCGCCACAGCAATATCCGATTTCCGGCACTTCGCCGCATTGGTGGCACGGCTTTAATTTAGCTCTATTCATCCCTCTCCCTCCGTGTATTTCTTTTTGAGTTCGGCAATTTCGTGTAAACAATATTTGAAAGCGCCATTACGAAAATCAATCATTTCAATTTGTCTATCGTTATAAGCAAATTTTCTTTCTTTTCTCCAACCATCAATTGCTTTCTTGAGAAATAACTCAATCTCCTCAAAAATCTCCCTCGCAACCTCGCTCTTTGGTGCGACATCGGCGGTGGCAAGAGTTTCCGCAAAGGATATAGCAGACTTCAAACCGAGTTCGGTGCCATAAGCAACACTTTTTCCGTTTGCTCTGCCATTAAACACGGGTTCACACGCCTTGATTTCATCCTTGAGATGCTCTATCAGTTTATCCGCATCAATATATCGTGCCATATCACTCACCGCCTTTCTCTTCTTCTGCTAATGCGTTTCTAACCACAGAGAAAAACATATCCCAACCTTTTTCAAGTCCTTTAATGTATGCTTCTTTTTCTGTGCGAATTTCGTTTTTTAACACTTCAAGTTTTTGGGTGTACGCTTGTCTTTCTATTTCATACAACTCATTTCTCGTCATTGTTAGCACCGCCTTTCTCCCGTAAATATAACCCGCAATATCCGCGGTCAACTCGATAAAATGCGATGGGCTCTTCACCTTCTTTTACTGGCATCTTTATCTTTTCACATCTTGTTTTTGATAAATAGATGTCAGATACCTCGGCATAGGTGCTCTTGTCGTACATCGGCAGCCCCGTTGATCTGCAATATGCTGCTGTATACCATCCATACCCATTTATTTTCCGCATTTATATCCCCTCCAAATCCTATCTTGCGGACGGTACTTCTCAACTCGATCAGAGCTTTTCACAAGCACATTAAGAGTGTTATCGCTTGGAAAAATACAAACCACGTGCATCTTGTTTATGGGATCATCGCGCTTGATGCCGCGAACATTGCCCGCGTATATCCTGTTTTCATCAATCCTTTTCCCCATATCATCAATGCAGATATCCTCATCTCTGTCCATCACATGAAGTAATTGAGATAGCCTCATTTCCCTATCCCCCTCTCCAGGTTCGCCCTGAAAAACTCATCCACGTCAAAGCTTTGGGCTTTAATAGAGGCAGCACCCGCAACGGAGGGATTTCTTCGTGCTGCCTCCGCCCACTCAAGTATCACCGCAAAGTGGTCCTTAAATTTGTAATTCTTCTGATAGAGCTTGTACGATAGATCGGCAATCCGCGCCGCCACCTCAGCTGCCCCCAACTGTTCCTCAAGCTCCCTGACCCCAACGTCAGAGAGCATCACGTTCTTGTAAGGCCCGCGCCCTACCTTTACGGGCAGACTCCCCTTGACGGGCGATACCGACACAAGCCGCACACCGCCCAAGCCCTCAAAGCACATAGCCACCTGCTCGCATATGCCACGAATGTCCTCCGAGTCAGTAACGTCGGCAACAAAAGTCAACTTAATCTGCATCGTCGTCGTCCTCACCTACGTAGCCGCGGTTTATAATGCCGTCGCGCTCACCCGCCTTCAGTTCACTCGCTATGTGAACACAACCGATTATAAGCAGAGCAAACCCCGCCATTCCTAAAATCGCCGTTATTAAACTTCCCATATGTATTTTCCTTTCTTTTACTTGTGCTCAATGTCCCTCAAAAGAATAACCTTCTTGTCAAAGTTGCTAACCGTTCCCCTTATAAGTAACCTCTTGGGGTAAAGCTTTACCGTGTGCGCCTCGGGCGCACCGAAATACGCCGTGTATAACGCACATCTGACTACTCCGTCCATAGCCCAGACCTCGCGCGCCCGCGAGTTTATGTAGTCGCCCCAAACGTACCTGATGCGTCCCTCTGCCATAACTTCCTCCTATTTCTTTTTCCCGGTAGTGCGCTTGCTGTTCCGCGTCTTGCGCATAAGCCCGCCCGCAAAGGTCTTAACCTCCGAGGAGGCTATCGCCTCGCAAGCAGCAGCCTTCACCGCCCCCACCGTCGCTGACGTCTCCGCATCCTCCATAAGCCCCACCGCGCCAAAATGCTTGCGCTTCTCTGCATACACGGGCGTGGGCGAAAGATGCTTCTCCACAATTTCCATTATGCTTTTGCCGTAGTCAATGGCCATTTTTTCAGACCTCCTTGCTGTATTTCTTCTGAAGCCTCAACAGCTTCAAGTGAAACTCCGGTAAACTCGCAAAACTTCGCGGGGCTGATATAATAGCTGTATTTCCCACCGCTGATTTTTACGGCGTAACCGAAATTCAATATTCCCTGTTGTAAGCCCACACGAACAAACTGAGGGTTTACCCCCATATAGCGTGCCGCCACCTCAACCGATAAATTCTTTATCATAATTTACCTCCTGCGCGGCTTAGTAGGATTGATAACCCACTTGCCCGCGTTCGCCAGCTCCTCACGCGCCATATTGCCGCGTATTCGGTTGGCTATCGCATCGGTCGCCTTCTTTACACCGTCAAAGAATATAAGCTCCTCGCGCGCCTCCCGCACAAGTGCCTTCACGTCCTTGTACTGCTCCCTCTCCTCGTCCGAAAGATTGCTCTTTCCAACCGAAAGCACGTACTCGTCAAAATCCTCAAGATTCTTCTCCGACTCAAGTACCGCCTTCTTCGCATCCTCGTACCACTTAAGCGCGTGCGCCTGCTCCCCGTCTAAAAATTTCCTAAGCTCAACTCTGTTCATAATTAAATCCTCCTTCTTTTTTGCCTCCCTTGTCAAAGGGAGGGTGGACCGGCTTTGCCGGTGGAGGGATCCCCCTCCTAATTTTGCTGATTCAAAAATATTATCGCCAACTCCTCAAGCGTAATCCCCAGCGCGCACGCCACGTAATACCCCACCCGAAGATTCGGCACATTACGCCCCGCGCACCAATGATCAACAGCCTCTCGGTAACACCAACCTTCTTAGCAAGCTCCCTCAAGGTCATTCCCCGGGACTTCACCAATTCCTTAAACGTCTGCAATTTTGCCATATTTCTCCTACACAGAAGTTGCACCCAAAGATCTTAGATAGCGCGTCTCCGGTGTCTCTTCATTTTTCTTTGGTTGTACCGTTCTTATCCAATGCTTAAACGGTGTATCGGTATATTCTTCTTTATCCAAAATTGCTTCATCATATAAACGGTCACTCGTTTCTTCCACGCTCTCTCCATTGTAAACACAAAATCCTTTGTGAAGCTCCTCGGCAATCCACCATTCGACATTTCGTCTATCATCGTAGAACACATCAACAATATCCCGAATCAGCTCCTGCAACGCAAGACTGCCACTAACCAATTTTACCGCTTCAACCCTTCTTTCGATTTCCTCGATAGACTTCTCCCTCTTAGCTTTAGTATTTAACGGATGTTCTGTAATCTTTTTCATTTTTATCTTTCTTTCCTTCTTTTGTTCAGTATTCTTGCTTGCGGTACAAGTTTCTTCGACTAATCGACTAAAAAAATAAGCTGATATTCTTCATCTGTCAAATTCAGAATGTTTTTTATCTGCTTCGACTGCTCAATCGTAACCTTTATTTTCCCCGATTCCAAAAAACAATATCCGGCTTTGCCTGAATATCCAAGAGACTTCGCCATATCTGCCTGCGTTACTTTACGCTTCTTTCTTGTTTCTTTTAATAATTCTAAATTCATATCGCTCCTCCTTTCTTGACTTTTTTTGCCTTTTGTGGTATAATTTTATTAAACTTTAACAATGAGGAGATTTTAATGTGAAGAAAAAGAAAAATACCCCATATATTATGTATCCCGCTGTGTATGTCGAAGTAAACTGCCGTAGAGATTTTGGTTTCAAACGCTCTGTTAGAGCCAATTACGCCATAACCAAAGACGGGCAAAAGCTTTTTATAGATGCTACGTGTAAAATGCACTGTCACACAGAAACGTGTACCAGATGCTGTAATGCGATAACCGATATTCTCAATCAAGTCGAGGACGGTTTGCGAGAAATGCCCGCTATTCTTGACCCTGAAGAATTTTTATTATCTCATCACAAGTAGAATATACAAAGCACGCATATTTTTCTATTAACTCTCTGCGGACATCGGGAAATAAAATATCAAAGCTTTCTGTCCGTTTCTTACAGATTTCCAAAAATGAGATACATTCTTCAATAGTCGGCTTGGTAAATTCATATTTTTGGTTGTTAACCATTAAAAGCTCCCCCCTTGACATTTCCACCCTTTTATGTTATACTTAATAGGCAAGAGGGGCGGCGGAGTATTCTCCCCTCAAGCCTATGTTCATTTGAACCGTTTGGGAACTTTTAGACGAGAGCCCCAAGCGGTTCTTTTTTATTTGCCCGCTATGTAGTCAAGCAACGCCACTATCTGACTGTCAGACCAGCCAACCGACTTTAAGTAATCCATCAAACGCTTAAGCGTTCCGTCACTCATAATCTCGGCATCATCTCCTATATTAGTAATCTTTTCTCTGCTCTCCGCCATGCCCTCACCTCCCTTTTTACGTTGTACAAGTTTCTTGTACCTCGACTATATAATAGCACATATTTTTGAGTTTGTCAACCCCTAAATCAAAAATTCTTGGACTTTTTCAAAACATATTGCATTTTTTTTGATTGTATGGTATTCTAAGTATAGAAAACTTGTACTTTTTTGGAGGTTATATGGCAACTACAGCAGAACGGATTAAACTATTAAGAAAAAGCAAAGGTCTTTCACAAACAGAGTTTGGGCAAATTTTTGGAATTGTAAAATCAACAGTATCATCATACGAACGCGGAAACAGCTCCCCGGACGATGATATTAAAAAGGAAATATGTAAATACTTCAATGTCTCTGTTGATTATCTAATAGGTGCGAGCGATATTCCAAATTCATATAACAATACACCGTCCTCCAAGCTCCTTTCCCCCTCCTTCCCTCTCACCCCTCACGAAATGTCTGTCATGATCGCCTACCGTGCACAGGTCGAAATGCAACCGGCAGTAGACAGACTTCTCGGCGTTCCCGCCGAAGAAGAAACCGTAACCCTCTACTCTGCCGCATATTCTAAAGATAACACCCCAGAAGAGATAATAACCATTTCCAAAGCTGAATGGGAACGCCTCAAAAGTCTCCCCTTCACCGACCAGGACCTTTAATATAATGAAATGTTCTACGCGATTTATCGGAATATCAGCGACAGCGCGTGGCAGTGCCTGCTTGACTTCAAGATAGACCGCATTCCCGTTGACGTGCTTGCCATAGCGCGCAATGCAAATATAACCGTAACCCGTAACACCTCAGCATTTAAGCTCTCAAATAGCGAATATGGAAGAACTCTGACCGACGGCAAGTCCTGGATTATTATATATGATGATACAATGACTGAAGAAGTCTGCAGATTCACCATAGCCCACGAGCTCGGGCACATCTTCCTCGGTCATGATATGACCTACGCCAAATACTCCCACCTAAAGGAGTTTGAAAACAAACCAAAATCCGAACAGCAGGCCGATGCGTTCGCCCTCCGCCTGCTCTGCCCCGCATGTGTTCTGTGGGGCTTAAATATATCCAAAGCAGAAGATATATCCGTATGTTGCAAAGTCCCCCTTGATATCGCAAAACAGCGCGAAAAGCGCATGAGAGAGCTTTATAAGAGAAATAAATTTCTCACAAGCCCTCTCGAAAGAGAAGTGTATAAACAATTTGGAATCTCTATAAAAACCTCTGCTTTGTAATCCTTCCCCAAAATCCCATCATATAATAAAAAAGCCCTCCCATAAAGGAGAGCAAAAAAATTCAACAAAATATATTGACAAATTCCCAAAAGCGGTGTATAATGAAGACAAGGAAGCTACCGATGACGGTTGCTCCGTGATAATTTAGTTAAAAGATAACCGCCTTATGTTGGAGTCAGGCGGTTATCTTTTTGTTTTACTTGCGATTCATAAACAGAGCCGCAAGAGATATAATTACCATAGCAAAGGCAAATAATGCCTCGTATGTAACCATACAACCAAAGGTGCAAACGATAAATCATAAGCACCACTCCCTTCAATTAAACTCGAAAGGAGCAAGAACCTCCTTTCGGAAAGAAAGGAGCAACCGCCACCGTAATGATAGCTTCCAAGGGCTTTCGCCGCTATCTATTATACACCGTCTTTTGGAATTTGTCAATACCAAATAAAAGCCCTCCCATAAGGGAGAGCTTATCCTCAATATTCGTAATGCGTCCACATACTTAATATGTGTATGACCTCGTTTTCCTTGTCAACCGTATATACCAGCCTATGCTGATGATTAAGACGGCGAGAGTATACACCTGCAAGATCGCCTACCAGCTTCTCATAGGGCGGTGGATTCTGAAAAGGGTTCTCAGCCATCAGCTCAAGCAGCCGTCTTGCCTTCACCTCAAGCCCCGCCGACTTCAAAAGCGGCTTGTGCTTTGACGCAACCCTTGAAAATACTATTTTGTACATCACCATTCCTCGCTTGCGTCGTATTCTTCGCCCTCGCTTATTGGCTCCGCCATAGCCTCAAATATCTCGGCAGACGTCCTCTTGTTGGAAAGCAGATTAAGCGTCTCGATAAGACCGCTGTAATCCTCCTCACTAAGCACAACAGCGTTTCCGTCCTTTGTGCTTACGTTAACCACATCACCAAGCTTTATTGCAGAGCTTAAATACTCAAACACATTTTTTCTGAAATTAGTGGCATTTACGTTTGTCATAATTTCACCTCCGTTATCATTCTATGTACATTATAGCGTACATATTCACTCTTGTCAATACTTTTTTCAAAAAAATTGATACCCTCTCCCTCGGGAGTGTATATAAAATACTAAAGAAAGGAGGAAAACAATGCGATTACCAAGCGGATATGGCGGAGTCGCAAAACTCCCCGGAAATAGACGAAAACCTTGGCGCGCACGTGTCACCCTGAGATGGGACATAGATCCCGACACAGGCAAAACAAAACAGATATATAAAACTATCGGCTACTATGAAAACAAAGCTCAGGCGTTGAGAGCTCTTGCCGATTATAATGCCAACCCCTACGAAGTATCACCGGAAGTAACCTTTGCAGAAGTATACGACAGATGGGCAGGCCGAAAATTCGACGAGATCAGCAATTCAAATATCGCGGGCTATAAAGCAGCTTACAATCTCTGCACTTCAATTTATAACGTGCGCTTCTGTGACTTAAAGCTTTACCATCTGCAAGGCGTTGTCGATAATTCAGGTAAAAATCACCCCACGTTGAAGAAATTAAAAATAATGTTCAACCAGATTTTCGATTACGCTGTGCAAAACGAGATAATCGGAAAGGACAAGCATATCGTCGAGTACCTCAATATCGGAAAACCCGTTAAAAGCGATAAACACTATCGTTTTACCAATGCGGAAATCGATACCCTGTGGCGTTGGGCTACAAATAATGAGTATGTCCAACTTATCCTTATGCTTATCTATTCGGGTGTCCGCCCCGGTGAGCTGTTCGCTGTGAAGCGTCAACGCGTTAACCTTGATGAAAAATCGTTCTACGTAGATAAGGGTAAAAACGATAACGCCGTTAGAAAGGTTCCCATACACGAAAAGGTTCTTCCCTTTTTTGAGCATTGGTACAATAAAAATACCGAGTACCTCATAACACAACGTAATGGCGCTCAATTTCGTTTTGATACTAACCACGGTCAGTATACAGAAAGCTATTGGGTTCCTGTGCTCCGAGATATGGGCATACTTGAATATAAAAACGAAAAAGGCGATATCAGAGAACATTCCCCCGACGATACCCGCCACACCTTTACTACAATGTGGAAAGAAAAAAGACTCGATGAAGCAATTCGCCGAAAAATTCAAGGACATTCGGGTAAAGGAATCGGTGAAATGGTGTATACCCACTTCGAATTTGAAGTACTCCGTGAAGAGCTCAACAAATTATAATAAAACAGCTATACAAGTGATTTTTACTCGATAGCTGTTTTCAAAAAATCCGTTTGTGTCTTGAACGCGTATTGTTCGTGTCTTTTTCACCCAAAATCACACAAATTTAACCCTTCTCGAAATCAAAAAAGCCTTGGAAACACAAGGTTTCCAAGACTTTTGAATTTTTCGAGTTTATCTCTTGCTGAACTGAGGCGCACGACGTGCTGCTTTGAGTCCGTACTTCTTTCTTTCCTTCATTCTGGGGTCGCGGCGAAGGAATCCTGCTGCCTTAAGAGCGGGTCTGAGTGCCTCGTCAGAAGAAACGAGTGCTCTTGCAAGACCGTGGCGGATTGCGCCTGCCTGACCGGAGATACCGCCGCCTACTACTGTTGCGATGATATCAAACTTACCCTCTGTGCCTGTTACGCCGAAGGGCTGATTTACGATGAGCTTGAGTGTCTCAAGTCCGAAGTAATCGTCTATATCTCTGCCGTTGATAGTGATAACGCCTGTTCCGGGAACGATGCGAACACGAGCGACAGACTTCTTTCTTCTACCTGTGCCGTAGAAATAAGGCTTTGCACTTGTATACATTTTCTATTTCCTCCCTTTCCTATTATATCTCACGTGCTACGGGCTTCTGTGCCTCGTGGTTGTGAGCCGCGCCTGCGTATACCTTAAGACGGGTTGCAGACTTATCGCCGATCTTATTGTGAGGAAGCATTCCCTTTACTGCAAGCTCCATAGCAAGCTCGGGCTTTGTTGCCATAAGGGTCTTATACTGTACTTCCTTAAGACCGCCGATATAACCGGAGTGGCGGCGATAGTACTTCTGATCAAGCTTGTTACCTGTAAGAACAGCCTTCTCAGCATTGATGATGATTACAAACTCACCACAGTCAACGTGGGGGGTAAACTCAGGGCGGTGCTTACCGCGAAGAATTGTTGCCGCTGCAACTGCTACCTTACCGAGAGGCTTGCCTGCTGCGTCAAGAACGTACCACTTGCGTTCGATTGTTTCTGCTTTAGCCATAAATGTGGACATTTCGCATTTCTCCTTTACAAAATACATTTTTTTGGTTTTTGACCTGTGTATTATATCACAACATTTTCATATTGTCAATACCTTTTTTGAAAAAAGTTGAAATATTTTAATTTAGCTATTACTTATCTCTCGTTTTCTTCGATTTTCTCGTTTTTTCTCGTTTATGTATAAAATCGATTTCAAAAAAATATACTTTAACAACGACTAAAACGAAGGAAGGAATCCAATTTTATGCTCAACCGATACAAACCAGAAGGTACGCTATACACCACATCAGAAAACCGCGAATACGTAACAAGTCCTCTCGGACTTGAGCGCGCCATGTCCGAGGGGCGCATACTTGAGGCGCCAATACTGTTATGCGACAGCGAAATGCGGCTTCACGTTGACCTTTACGGAACACTTGGAATAATAGAACGCGACGAGGCTGTATTCTCTCCCACCGGAGAGCCGACGAAGGACATTGCCGTGATAACGCGCGTGGGAAAGCCCACCTGTTTCAAGGTCATTGGCTTTTACGAGGAGAACGGCAGAAAGATAGCTCGACTCTCAAGGCGCGCGGCACAAGCTGAATGCTTTTCGGCATACGTCTCTACGCTTGAATGCGGAGACATAATAGAAGCCAAAGTAACGCGGCTTGAAAGCTTTGGAGCGTTCGCCGACATAGGCTGTGGTATCATTTCCCTGCTCTCCATCGACTGCATTTCGGTCTCACGCATCTCGCACCCCTCCGACAGACTCAGCGTTGGCGAAAGTCTTTGGGTGGCTGTGAAGAGTATAGACAAGGAGCTTGGGCGTGTATTTCTTACCCAACGGGAGCTGCTCGGCACGTGGGAAGAAAACGCGCGAGAGTTTACGGTTGGTCAAACGGTAGCGGGAATCATCAGAAGCGTGGAGAGCTACGGAATATTTATTGAGCTTACACCGAACTTAGCAGGTCTTGCAGAGTTGCGCTCCGAGGAGGACAAGGAAACGCTTTCCGAGCTTGTCGGTCAGCCCTGCGCGGTTTACATAAAAAGTATTATTCCCGAGCGCATGAAAATAAAGTTAGTTCTTATAGACGTTTGCCGTGGAGAACGCCGCAAAGCGCCCCCCAAATATTATATAGAAGGAAACGTATGCGAGCACATCGATTATTGGCGCTACTCCCCCGAAAACGCCGTAAAGACGGTTGAAACACTTTTTGAATAGCAAAACGGCTGCCCGAGGGCAGCCGTTAATTTTTATTCAGCCGTTGCGGCTACGTCATCCGTGGGCGCGTAATCGAAGTAATAGTAGTCGCTTATATTCCAAATTTCACCCTTGGGAACTGTTGTTCCGTTATAGGACTTAAAGGATGCGTACCACTTATTATCGCCCTGCGTCTCTCTTACGCTGATTTTTATGTTGGAAGGCTGAAAGCTGTGGTCGTCAATTACAAATCCGACTCTTCCGTACAAGCCCTTTCCCGCATTATTGGGATTACCGAGATACTCAACATACCTGTTTTCAACACTCGCGCCCACGGTTTTTGTCTTATCTGAAACCTGGTGATTGCTGAGGTCGTGGTTAGAAAGGACCTTACCGTTCGCGTCAAGCATATTCAAGTTACTGCAAATGTAGTTTTCGGGTTTGACGCGCTCCTCTTTCTCAAGCGAGAAGTTCTGTCTGTTAAAGGTACACATCTGCAAATAAGTTTGAGCTTCATCGGGAACAAAGTCGTTTGTAAGGAACTCAACAGTCTGATCGTTTCTGAGACCGTTACTGTCTATAAGCATATACTGTCTGTGTCTCATAACGTTATTGCCGGGTTCGTCGCATCTGTCGACAAGGCAAGTCTGATCAAATATGAATTGAGTACCCGTATAAGTGCCCGCCTTAGTGAAGTCGATAGCTTCTCCGTCAAGATACATAACAAGCTGACCGTTTTCAATATTCTCGTCACCGTGCCATCCGCCTACAAAGTCACCTGCCGCTCTTGACGCTGTTGCGGGAGCGTCATCCGCCGCCGCGGCGATTGCCGAATTCATTCTCTTTTTATATGTATCATCAGTAGAAGCAGCAAGATATTTCTCCGCATCTGATTTTGCGGCTTGGAACTCCTCTTTAGTAACTACGTGTCCGCCCTCCTTGATAGCAAGAGATATTTCTCCGCCTTGAAGAAGCTCATATACGATTGTGTCGCTACCGCTTGAACGATCTACAATGTGAGCGCGATTTATTCTGTACATAACCGCATTGTGGTGCGAGTTAGCAGGTCCTGTAATATAGTTGTAATCGTTGAGGGGATCATTAAGAGGTGTAAACTGATATCTGATATAATACTTTCCGCTCGAATCGCTGGTCTTTGTATAAACGTGCACCGTTCGATACTCGGGATGCGGGTTGTTTTTATCTGCATACGTGTCGGGATCGTACACTTTAACGATAACAGCGTCCTCTACTGCAAGTTCGGGAGCTTCAACAAGCTTTCCGTATATGCTCATATTGTTGATGCATACGTAGTCGCCGCCCGACTTCTTGACTATCATAAACTCGTGTTCATCCTTAAGTCCTTCTGCAAGAACCACTGTATGGTGTCCGAAGTCAAGCTTCAGGTCTTTCTGCGTAATCTCGCCGTCAACGTAAATATCGAACAAGCTATTTGCAGAATCCTCGCCCTTGGCATTGGAAAGGTTTACGCTTACCACACCGCCCTTAAGATCAGCGGCAAAAGCAAATTTTGCGCCGAGTCCATTAAGCTCAAGAGAGCCGTTGTTGGTATAGGAAACAATGTCAGTTGTGCTGAAGTTCGCGCTGATATTGTCGCCCTCGGGCTTAATCTCCAAAGAGTTGTCGGCAGAAACCGTCCAATCACTCATAGAGCCCGTAAGGTCAATATCAAGGGTGACTGTAGATGCCGGATACTTTACACCGTTGACAATACTGAAGGGGGTTACGTTAAGCTTTACAGCATTTTTCTGGTCAACGCCCATAACGTTTGCGGTGTAGAAATATCTGTATCCGTACTCCTCGGGATAAACCTTTCTGCTTGTGCCGTTTACGGTCTCATCAACGGAAGAGTAAACGGTACTTGTGTAATAGCTCTTAACTGTGTCCGCAATCGAATTTCCGTTTTCGTCAAACGCTTCAACGTCAAAGCCTACACGTCCGTAGTAAAGCATATCTGCGCCTGCAACAAGACGGATATTGTTATTTGACATATCTGTCTGCACGCCAACGAAATCAACGTTTGCGGTATCATTGATCGTATATACCTTAATTCCCGAAATATCAAGCTTACCGAGTGCCTTTACCGCCAGAGTGGAGCTTGATGCAGTGTTAAAGAACCTTATCTTGGTATCAGCCGCATCCATTCTGTAGTACCGTGCATTCGAGAGCTGAACCTTATCTGCAAGCCCAATCACCTTATTGGAAGAATTCTTGTAATAAGGTATAGTTCCGTCAATAATACAGCTTACCTTACCTGTATTAGCATCATAAATAACAGCGATATTAACCCATTTACTTCCATCGAATTTATAAGCATTGCTGTTACTATCGCACAAGGTATAGCCAAGGAACTTAAGAGTTCCGTTCTCAAAAAGCTCAAGAATACCCTCCGACTTATATACGCTGGCAGGTGCACCGTCATCGGTACGTCTTATACTCATAAGAGTCATAGATACATCGTCTCTCGCGTTCTTGTGAGGGGTAAATCTCAAACCGTACTCATATACGGTTGTCTTATCCTCCATATAATCCGTAACAACGATGTCGTTCCACGTCTGGCTCTCGATCATAACGCCGTGATTTGCTTCATTGACGTCCGCTGTTTCGGGATCGTCGGCAATTATCTCCGACGTATTCTCCACCATATTGATAGAGTAGTAGTTTCCTACCTCATCGTCTTTAAGGAATGCGGCATAGAGCCTAAGCACGTTTGTATCCGAATCCATAACGCCCGAAGCCGATGCGAAAGGATAATAGGTTGACTGTTTGGGGTCTGCGGGCAAGAAGGTATCGGGATCAAGCTCAAATATCTCACCCGAGTTAGTTGCGAGCACTCGTTTCTGATCTCTGTGGATATAAAGCTCGGACATTCTGATATTATCCGCAAAGGTAAACGCAACCTCTTTTCTTGTAGCGTTGGTCGTCTTTGCTCCATCGGCAATACCAACCATACCGACCATTTTACCGTCCGCAAAAACAGTACATCTTATATCGTTGTTTGTATAAAGTATCGAAATATCGGAATATTTATCGGATTCAAGTGTATTGAGCTCATAGCCCGAGATTGCCTTCGACATAAGAAGCTTGCCGTTTTGCATATATGCCATATTATTATTGGCCATCAATTCTCCGGTATGCTTCAGCAGCCCTTTCTGAGCACTGCCCGATGAAGCAGCCTTTATTCTCATTTCAAATGCATAACCATCGTTGATCCTGTATTTGTTTCCTGCCTCTGCACCGTTGGTCTTTTGGAAATTGTAGAAAGTGCCGTTATAATCGACCCAACCAAAGGTCTCACCCGCAGGAATTACAAGCTCACCGTTTTCAATATAAACGCCGTCGCTTATAAGGAACTGCTCGCCAAGCTCGGAAACATTCTTTATCTCGGAGAAATCGAGGGCAACGCTATCGGACCACACAAGGTCTTTTGTTGCTTTTGCATATTCGATCTTGGCAGTGAGAAGATCCATGGTAACCTCAGATTTATCGGTCTGGAAGAATCTTACACCCTGATCAATATCGTTTTTGTGCTTTGAAAAGCTTTCCGCAACAATTCCGCTAAGGTTATGTGTCTTAAGGGGAACAAGCATATCGTCAGTGTAGTAGGTTGCAAGCTTTCCGTTAACGTAAAAGCTTACAAGAGGCTTGCTGCCCGTTTCATCAACCACAGCCCTGAGTGTAGTCCACTTGCTATCCGTGAGAGCAACTTTTTTTCCGGCTGCATCACAGAGATACGCAGTTTTACCGTCAATCAGGAAGACAACACACTTATTATCGGCGGAATAGTTGAGAAGGTCATTGGCAACAGATGCCGTGTCCTTTTCGCCCTCGCGGCGAAGTCTCATAAGATAGAAATTGGATTTAACGTTGGCAACCCTTCTGAGTGTCATATCAGCCGCAAAGACCTTTCCGCCCGAATAATCGGCATTAAGTCCGAAATAAGTGTCATTTGCGTCGTCAGTCAAGGTTACGTACTTAACAGTTTTGCCGTCAACAGTTTCGGATTTAACTTCCACCTTTGAGGAAACAAAGTTAGACGAGCTTACTATGCCGTGACGTCCGCCCATAGCGGAGTCAACAGTTCCGACACCCGAAACGGTTACGTCGGTACCGAGATTTGCAAATTCGACCTCATTGATAACGCCTTCATTATCGTCAGCATCGTCTGCATATCCGAGACAACCTATGCCCGAATAAAGTTTAAGGTCGTCAATATTCGCCGTTACAGCAGAGGCGTCCTTGTCAAAAAAGCCCAGAACGTCATTATTAGTGTAGGAAGGTATTACTATATAGCGTGCGGTGGAATGATATACGAAATCACCCGTTCCGTTTCCGTCAGCATCAAGTGAACGCTGAAAAATACGAGTTACCTTCTCTCCGGTAGAAATGTGTATATAATCATCATATCTGCGCTCTTTGTCTTCTTTTTTATCACCGTTCGTATCTACTTTTTTGGTAGAGCTTTCGCTGAACGTGTAGTTTGTATCCGAAAGGACAGCTTCAGACTCTGCCGCGCTAAGCGAGACCGAAGAAGTAGAAAACGTAGTATTAAAGTCACAGAACGCGCCCGCCTTAAACGCTCCGTTTTCGTATTGGAACTGATAGTAATCGTAGGTCTTTTCGTTATAATATGTCTTTCTCGATGTCGTGTCCTCAACAAGAGCATAGCCCTTTGCCGTCAGCTCATCGGCAGTAAGCTCCTTATCAAGAGCAGTTAGGGTATAAGCCATATCATTTACGGCAATGTCGTCACCGGCGTAAATTTCGGATCGGGTAAAGTAACCGTCAGTATGGGTAATTGCTCCGCAGAGCTTTCCGTCAACCCAAAGAATGAAGGTATATCTTCTTGCGGCGGATTTTTCAGCAACAAAATCGGTGTATTCACCTGTATGATTTTGATTATTCACCAAACAAGAAACCGTTATATCAATCCATTCATTCGACCCTGTAGCAGGAACCTTGACGCCTGGAATCTTCTGAAAAGTTCCATTTTCACTGTTGTACCCGAGGTAAAGATTACCTTCTTTGTCAAATTGAAGGAATTGAATTGTGTCGATACGATTGTGCAAACGAAGGATGTTCCTCATCGAGCTGTGACCGTTCGTTCCTTGGAGCTTAAACGAAACAGTCCAATTACCGTCCTGTATTATCTGATAGGTATCACGAAGGTCCATTCTCGCACTTGCGCCAAAGGAAAGATATCCGTTTCGGTTCTTTGACTGCAATTTAACATTAGATGCTGTTCCACGGTAAAAGTATGACATATCTGTGGTTGACGCGCTAAGACCGTTGAGCGTTATGTTGTCAAAGCTATTGTTATAATAGTAAGTTCTTCCCTCCTCGGGACCGATACCCTTTATGTACAAGTTGTCAAAATCGAATATATAGTTATTCTTTTTAGTTCCGTTATTTACGCGGGCAAACTCAAAGCTGAGGTTATCCGCGGCGATGGATACGTTATCTCTTGAGACAGCCATATAGTCGCTATCCCAAGCAGTGGTAATAAAGTTTGCACCTCTGAGGTCTATTGATTGCAAATTCTGCAAAGACATTGACTCTATGTAACATATTCCGCCTATAAAAATGCTGTACGTGGCGGTCACATCATAATATTCTACACGAATATTCGTGAAATTGCTGATATGCCCTTCAGCTCCCTGCTTAGGGAAGGTGAAAAGCGTATTACCATTAGATTTCAACACCAACGCCCCGTTTGAATCCGCAGAAGCAACAAGCAACAAAGCCTCAACATTTGAGCCTCTGTTTCTCCTTAGCTTAACAAGAGTAATGTCGTTATTGGTGTTTCCGCCGCCTATCCATCTGAAATCAAAGTCAACGGCAACACCGTTGGTTATGATATGATTGGTAACGCCATCGTCAAGCGAAAAACGCGCTCCCAACCACGAACCGCTAGACGCTCCGATTGATTCGGGGTAGTTAATCTGAAAATACTTATTTCCGTTTTCAGATTTTACCGAGCCTGAAATCGTGCCGTCCAAATAAAATCCGTTTGGATTGGAATCATTATCAGCAACCGTATTTATGCTTTTTTGGCTTATAGTCTGCGTAGATACATCGCTGAACGTGTACTTGTAGTAGGTCTTGTTGTCCTCAGCCTTGGTGGTTGTTGTCGCCTCAGCCGAAGCTTCTTCTGCGGCAAAAATGCTCATCGGCAAAGCCGTTGCAATCATAAGTATTGCGAGTAGCAAGGCAAGTACTTTGTTGGATTTTCTCATGGTTTTTCTCCTTACCAAATATTTTTTCTTCAAAGGTACACCTTTGTGGAAATACAATTTTTAGAGATTCTTGAAAAGTACACCTTTTTAGAATCTCTTTTTTGGTCAAAAACTGTCCTAAAATCGAGACTTCAGGACAAAACTAAAGCAGAATATTAAAAAGTAAAAATTCTCTAAAAGTGTACTTTTATGGAAAACAGTTAAATTCAATTTTTACCTATATAGTATAGCACTTTGCGTGACTTTTGTCAATATTGGATTTTAATTTTTGGACTTTTTCGGCGTTTTGCACATATTTTGCACAATATTACTGTTCAATAAGACTTTTCAAGTAGTTCTCCGGCGAAAGTCCAAAACGCTTTTTGAAGGCTTTACTGAAGGCGTACACAGAGGCGTAATTCAACATTTCGGCTATTTCACCGACCTTAAGAGTATTTTCGCACACAAGCAATCTTGCTATTTCAAGCTTTTTTTCTCGGTAATACGCCGCGAGGGTATTCGAAGTGGTTTTCTTATACAAGGCGGAAATATAGCCATAGCTATAGCCCATTACCTCGGCAAGCTCGTCGAGGTTTTTCATTGTGTAAATATGAGTATCAATATAATTCATAAGACGGTAGCACAGCGTTTCGGCGGAGGTAAAATGTCCGACGCGCGATGGGGTGTTTTTCTCACAAAAGCTTCTCACGGTATAGATAAGAATCTGGGAAAAAATATTTTCAAGAAGCTCTTTCGAGCAAAAAAGCTCGCGGTCAAATTCTGATATTGCATTTCCAACAAGCGCGCTGACACGTTCGTCCCGAAACACACGGTTTTCGGCTGAGCTATGGTCAAGGACTATTTGTTCAAACTGCTCCCTCAGCTTCGGAGAGGCAGTATTAAAGGCGAAAAAGTCATATTTCAAAAGCTTTTCGCGGTCGGACTCTATTTTATGCGTATCGCAGGGGAAAGACAGATATATATCGCCGCGGTTTACCTCTACAGGTACTCCGTTTGTTGTTATTACCCCGCATCCGTCGGTTACCACAGTAAGCTCGTAAAGGTCGCCGTGTATATGCGTATCAACCTTTGTTCGGCTATTTGAGTGAAGTCTGCCTATCTGGTACAGCACGGTATCGCCGAAGGTCGGAGCGTTATCCATAAATCGCTTGTCGAAATGGAAGTTGGTATTTATAGTCAATTTCATCACCTCGGTTAAATTATAACGCCTTGCGATGGATATGTCAACAAAAATATTAAAACAAAAAGGCATTTTTTCTTGATTAGCGAGGTAAATATTGAAAAATGACAAAATTATACCTGCTTTTTGACATTTACACGGCAACGGCGGTGTAGTATAATGAAATCACAGCGATAAAGAAAGGAAAAATAAAAAATGAAAAAGACCGTCATAGCTGTTATTGGTTGCGGAAGAATTGCAAACAACGCTCATTTCCCAGCCTTTGAAAAAATGGAAAACATACGCGTTAAATACGCATGCGACATCATAAAACAAAAAGCCGAGGCAACAAAAGAGAAATTCGGCTTTATTGAAAACGTAATTACCGACTACAAGCTTGCGCTTGCCGACCCCGAGGTTGAAGCGATATACGTTCTCACGCCAAACTACGCCCATTACACGGTTACAGTGGACGCACTGCGTGCGGGCAAGCACGTTTTCTGCGAAAAGCCTATTACCGTAAACTACGAGCTTTCATGCCAGATGGCACAGGAGGCGGAAAAGCAAGGAAAGATGCTCAACATCGGTGTTTGCAACCGTTATCACAAGTCGGTTGAAATGCTTGAGCAGATGAACCGAGAGGGTAAATTAGGAAAGATTTATCATATTTACTGCTCGTTCCGAAGCTTCCGTTCTATCCCCGGACTTGGCGGTGCTTTCACCACCAAGGAGCAATCGGGCGGCGGTGTGCTTATCGACTGGGGCGTTCACTTCCTCGACCTTATTCTCTACATTCTCGGCGGTGCAAAGCTTGAGTCTGTGACTTGTGACGCGTACTGCGAAATGGCAAAGGATATGAAAGCGTATAAATACACCTCGATGTGGGCGGAGGATACGGCTGACGTCGAAAACGGAACTAACAACGTTGACGATTTTATTTCGGGTCACATCAGAACGGACAAGGCAAGCATCTCTTTCAATGGTGCGTGGGCACAGAACGTCAATAAAAACGATATGTACATAGATTTTCTCGGCGACAAGGGCGGAGCACGTCTGACATACGGAAAGAAGTTTGAATTCTACGACGGCACAACGCTTGAAACGATCACACCCGAATACGATATACCAGGTATGTATCTCTGTGAAAACATGGCGTTTATCGAATCGATAAATACGGGCATAAAGGACAGAAACAATATTGAGAACATTCTTGAAAGCGCAAAGCTGCTTGACTACCTCTACAAGTCATCCGAAGCTAAAAAGGAGATACGCTTCTAATGAAAAAAATTGGTTTTGTTGACTATTACCTCAGCGAGTGGCACGCCAACAATTATCCCGCGTGGATAAGAGAGTTTGAAAGCGAATACGACGTTTCCTACGCCTGGGCGGAGCTGGACGTTTCCCCCATCGACGGGGTCACAACCGCACAATGGTGCGAAAAGTTTGGGGTAAAACCTTGCAACACAATAGACGAATTATGCAAAAATTGCGATGCAATCGTAATACTTGCTCCCTCTGACCCAGACAAGCATCTTGGATATGCCAAAGAAGTGCTTAGGCACGGAAAGCCAACATATATAGACAAGACCTTTGCACCCGATTTTTACACTGCTAATCAAATATTCAACATGGCAAAAAGATATGGCACACCGTTTTTTTCTACATCTGCGCTCCGATTTGCTGACGAATTAAAGGCTCTTGAAGGTGCTGAAAAGCTAATAATTACAGGCGGAGGTTCAAACTTCGAGGAGTATTGTGTTCACACAATTGAAATTGCGGTAACATTGCTAAAAGATACTGTGGTCGAAGCAAATATACTCAATCAAGGCAAGCAAAAAATCTGTTCGCTTAAGACGGAAAAGGGCAAGCAGGCTACCGTTATATACACACCAAAGCTCGGGTTTACAGTGGCGGCTGAAATGGCTGACGGCACTTCAACATACACGAAAATTTCTTCGGATTTCTTCAGAAATCTTATGAAGGATATTATAAGATTTTTTGAGGATAAAAAAGTTTCTTTTGACATTTCGGAAACTCTTGAGGTTATGAGGGTGCGCGACGCGCTTTTAGGAAAATAATGTCATCAGACAACCGAATGAATATTGATTTGGAGGTTATGTTATGAAATTAGGTGTTCTCACGGATTGCTTCAAAGAAGGTGTTGACAGAGGCATAACACTTGCGAGCGAGCTCGGCTTTAACGGAGTTCAGATATACGCAACGAAAGGTGTTTTCTCGGCTGACGGTCTTAACAAAGAAGCACGCGCAAAATACAAAAAATTACTCCGCGACAGCAAGCTTGAGATAAGCGCGCTATGCGGAGATATGGGCGGTCACGGTTATCAGATTGCCGCAGACAACCCTCTGCGAATAGAAAAGACAAAGCGAATTATCGACATTGCCGAGGATTTTGAGACCTCTGTCGTAACAACTCACATAGGGGTTATTCCTGCAGACAAAAGTGAGGAACGCTACAAGGTTATGCTTGATGCGTTGACGGCTTGCGGCAATTACGCAAAGACAAGAGGAGTTACTCTCGCCATTGAAACCGGTCCCGAAAGCGCCAATGTTTTGCTTGATTTCATCGAGGACACTCAGGGCGGCGTTGGCGTAAATCTTGACCCCGCAAACTTCGTTATGGTCACAGGTCAAGACCCCGTTGAGGCAGTAAAGCTACTTGGCAAGCACATAGTCCACACGCATGTAAAGGATGGAAAAATGCTTATAAAAACCGACCCTAAAATTATTTACGACTGCTTTGCGGTTGGCGGAATTGAGGGGCTTAACGTTGCCGATTACTTCAAGGAAGTTCCCGTAGGAACGGGCGACGTTGACTTTCCTGCTTACATTACCGCGCTCAAATCAATCGGATATGACGGATACCTTACCATCGAACGCGAGGCAGGCGGCGACCGCATAAAGGACATTTCAGAAGCAAAAAGCTTTATTGAATCGCTTATTTGAACACTTCGGAAATAACCAAAACGGCGTTTATTCTTTGATTTTGTATAGCAAAAAGGAGCTGATTTTCAGCTCCTTTTATGTATTTGATTGTGACAAATTCATTCCTATCAGCAACACCGAAACTCCAACGAAAATTGAAGCCACCGAACAAACAAGCGAGGAAACAACCCAATATATCTGCCCTAAGCTTCTAAAAAGTATCAACGAAGAAATCGATCCTGCTATCAAGTCGTTCCAAAGTACTCCAACAAGTAACAATCCTGCAAAAAGTACAGATGCAGACGTACTTTGCGGCGTCTTTTGAATTTTAATAACAGCGACAACGCCAAACACGAATACCGTAACATTCAGTAACATTCTGAGCATCCCAAGAATATCGGGAATTTGCGCAAGCCTAATGATAAGGTTTATCTGCTTTACTGTTTGCAGAAGTTCACTGAGAGCCACACACCCGATTATTGCCGAAAAAATTTTATAATTTGAGTCTTTTACAGCATACACCAAAAGCAACGCGCAAAAACAAAGCTCGACCGCGACCGATAAAAGCGATACTCCCGATGGAATATTGATTTGAAATGAAATCTCGGAACTGCGTCTAACATCAATAAAATAAAGTAAAAACACTCTAACAAGGTTAAACAAAGCCGCGACATATAACAAGGCTGAGACGTTGTTTTTTCTGCTACCGTTCATATTCGCCTCCTATTTTCTATAATACACGTAATAGACAATAATGGTACGCTCTACGCCGCCGTGAGCATCGTCGGGGGCGGTTATCACCACTCCGTCCTTGGAAAGAAGCTCCCACGCCTGCATATTTTCGATTTTACATCGCATAAGTATATCACCCGAACCGAACACAAGCAACTCGTCGTCCTTAATATTAAGCGAGCCCTCGCGCCCGATAACCTCGTCCACCTCTCCGTGTTTTTCAGTAATGTATCTGACGTGGTGACCGCAAATACGCTTTGCCATATCGTATTTATAGCGCTTACTGTCGGGGTTATTGCTTTTTGTTAATTTTTCTAACAGCCTTTTTAACATATTTACTCCTGAACAAGCTTTAATATCATCGCGGTATTGGGAAGAACCGAAAGAGTATTATCATATTTCTTTCCCGTCAACAGGTCAACTACCTGACAGCCCAAAGCGCACCCCTTACTGCTTCTGCCTACGTTTGCAACGACAAGAATATTCTGTTCCCCGTTATAGCGTTCATAGGCAATGAAGCTGTTTTGATGCGAGATGATCTTGAACTTGCCGTCCTTGAACGCCGAGTTTTCTTTTCGGATTTCGCCAAGCTTTTTATAGTGTTCGGTAAGCTCAATGTTTTCCGCGCCCCACGGGAATGGTTGACGGCAGAAGGGGTCATGACCGCCCTCAATCCCTGCCTCGTCGCCGTAGTAGACCGACGGAACGCCAAAGACTGTATACTGCAACGTTGAAGCAACCTTAAGCTTTGTAACTGCTTTTTTCACCTGTGTAGCATTCATTTTATGGTTTGAAAGCTCGGCATTTGTCAGTTCAAAGACGTCCTTATCCCCAAGAACAGACAAAATCCTTTCGGTATCGTGTGTACCGAGCGAGTTCATCAAGCTGTGACAAACGCTTTCGGGGTATGAGGAATAAAGCTCGGTAAGCACGTTATACAGCGTTTCGCTGTCTCCCTCATTGACGAAAGCAAGTATGCCGTTACGCACGGGATAATTCATAACGCTGTCAAGCTGTTTTCCGCGGAAATATCTTCGGCGTTTTCCGTACGCAATCTTATCGGCAGCGTTTTCCCACACCTCGCCGATGATAATTCCCTGCCCGTCAGATGAATTTTTAACCGTCTCGCGAAGAATATCAAGAAAGTCGTTACTTAACTCGTCGGCAACGTCAAGACGCCAGCCGCCGATGCCCATTTTCATATATTTTTCGGCAACTCCGCCCTTATTACAGAGGAAGTCACGGCACTCTATACATTCGGGGTTAAGCTTTGGAAGTATCTCTATATTCCACCAACATTCATAAGAGTCGGGAAATTCCTTGAAAAAATACCAATCCTTATACTCGGAATTTTCGCTTTGATACGCACCGACAGAATTGTATTTCCCGTAGCGGTTAAAATAAACGCTGTCGCTTCCCGTATGGTTAAACACTCCGTCAAGGATTATTTTTATTCCTCGGGCATTGCATTTTTCGATAAGATTTTCAAGTGCCTTTTCGCCGCCGAACATAGCGTCTACCTTCATATAGTCGCCCGTATCGTATTTATGGCTTGAATATGCTTCAAAAATGGGATTTAAGTATATTACTGTAACCCCGAGGGATTGGAGGTAATCAAGCTTTTCGGCTATTCCCCAAAGATTTCCACCGAAAAATTCGTTATTATTCACGGGTGCACCGGGGTATTCGGCGTACTGCTTTACGCCGCCCTGCCAATCGCTATTTATAATCACGTCGTCACGCGTACCGACCTCGCCATTACCGCAGAAAAATCTGTCGGTAAATATCTGATACATAGTTCCGCCGTGAAACCACTCGGGTGTCTTATAGTCGGGGCTATAGACAAGCAGGCGGAATTTGTCGGCAGAACAGTCGCTAAGGGTGAAATCAACGTTATTCATCGAGCTTGTAAACAGAGTTTCGTATCCGCGCACAAAGAGAAATTCATAATAGAAAAGCCCGTTGTCGTCACCGCAAAGCTCGCTGTCAAGCACAAGCTCGGTACGGTAGGTATCTATTCCGTTTTCAGTAGTCACGTATTCGAGAGCCAAATCACGCGCCTGCTCACCGTCTTTAGCAATGCGAAGCACCACGGCTGACTCGCCCAATTTTCTTGGGCATTCGACTTTTATTTCAAGTCTTGTATTAAGAGAAAACGCTCCCTTAACGGAAGCGTCCTCCCCATTTGCATATTTTGTTATCCTTGGCATAATTCCGCATTCGGCGGAATCGCGAAGTCTCAATAGCATTTATTTGTCCTCTTTAGGAAGTTTTTTAAGATTCCAGATATTCTTTGCGTAGTCCTCTATGCTTCGATCTGCAGCAAAGTAGCCTGCGGATGCGATATTCATAAGCGACATACGGTTCCACTTTTCCTTATCCTGATATGCGGTAATAAGGTTTTCGTGGGTCTGTCTGTAGGATTCGAAGTCGGCAAGACACATATAGGGATCAGCTATGCCGTAGCCCGAGAGAAGATAGTTGGCAATATCCGAGAAGGATTCGCCTGCAAATCCTACGTTGAGGTAGTTAACTATTCTCTTGAGTCTCTCGTTATTTGCATAGTAAGACGCCGCATTGTAGCCCTTAAGCCAAAGCTCGTCAACCTCGTTAGCTGTAAGACCGAAGATAAACATATTATCCTCGCCTGCCGCCGCAAGCATCTCTACGTTTGCTCCGTCAAGGGTACCTATGGTAAGCGCGCCGTTTATCATAAGCTTCATACAGCCCGTACCGCTTGCCTCTTTACCTGCGAGAGAAATCTGCTCGCTTATCTCGGCAGAGGGTATAAGCGACTCGGCAAGCGAGACGTTATAGTCCTCAAGGAATACGACGCGGAGCTTCTCGCGGATCGCGGGATTCTGCTCGATATCCTTTCCGATATAGCAAAGAAGCTTGATTATCTGCTTTGCCATATGGTATCCGGGTGCAGCCTTTGCACCGAAAATAAAGGTCTGAGGCTGAATATCAAGGTTTGGGTTTTCCTTAAGATCAAGGTAAATTCCGATGATATTAAGGGCGTTGAGAAGCTGTCGCTTATACTCGTGAAGTCGCTTTATCTGCACGTCGTAAACCGAGTGCGTATCGATAGCGACGCCTGTTTTCTTCATAAGATAGTTAGAGAAGTTTATCTTATTCTGATGCTTAATATCGCGGACTGTCTGAAGAACGGTCTTATCATCGGCAAACTTTGCAAAGTTTGCAAGCTCCTCGGGGTTATGTCTGTAACCCGTACCGATGCAGTTATCAAGCAATTCGGCAAGCTTGGGGTTGGAGTAGCAAAGCCATCTGCGGTGAGCAACGCCGTTTGTTACGTTACAGAAGCGCTCGGGGTACATTTTATAGAAATCCTTGAAGGTGGAGTTCTTAAGAATATCCGAGTGAAGCTTTGAAACGCCGTTTATCGAATGAGATCCTATAACCGAAAGGTTAGCCATTCTCACCTGTCCGTAGCCTACGATACTCATTTTGGAAATTCTGTTCCAGTTGCCGGGGAAGCTACGCCAAGCGTCCTTACAGAAGCGCTCGTTTATTTCCTTAATGATAGCGTAAATTCTGGGGAGCTTGAAGCGGAAGAGGTCCTCGTTCCAGGTCTCAAGCGCCTCGGGCATTACGGTATGGTTAGTGTAGGATACAGTTCTTGTAACGATATCCCACGCGTGCTCCCAAGAGAAGAAATAATCGTCTATGAGTATTCTCATAAGCTCGGGAATACAAAGTGCGGGGTGAGTATCGTTAATGTGGATAGCAACCTTTTCGGGAAGATTTACAAGAGTTCCGTAAACCGCCATATGGTCGCGGATTATGCTCTGTACCGATGCCGATACAAGGAAATACTGCTGAGAAAGTCTTAACAGCTTACCTTCGGTATGGTTATCAGAGGGGTAAAGCACCTTAGAAATAATCTCAGCATTGGTACTTTCCTCAAGAGCTCTTGTATACTGCCCTTGAGTAAACAGACCCATATTGAAATTACGTGTATCTCTCGCGCGCCACAAACGAAGTTGGCTTACCGCATCACTATCCGCACCAGAAATCATCATATCGTAAGGAACTGCCTCTATCTCCTCACAGTCCTCGTATATAACCTGAAGGTGCCCGTTCTGCCACTCCTCTTTGACCTTGCCTCCCATTTTCACATGGAATACACGGTCGGTTCTCGGAACGAGCCAAACCTCGCCGCCGGGAAGCCAGTTATCGGGAAGCTCTATCTGCATTCCGTCCACGATCATCTGCTTGAAAAGTCCGTATTCATAGCAAATTGAAAAGCCCGTAGCGGGATAATTCAAAGATGAAAGTGAGTCCATAAAGCACGCCGCAAGTCTGCCGAGACCGCCGTTTCCAAGACCTGCGTCGGGCTCGCATTCGTACAGATCCTCAAGCTCAAAGCCAAGCTCTGCAAGCGCTTTCTTATATTCCTCGTTTACTCCGAGATTGCAGAGATTGGTTTTCAGAGAGCGGCCAAGCAGGAATTCCATACACATATAATACACGCGTTTGGAGCCCGTCTGATTTACTCGCTTTTTGAAATCTCCTCTCTTGGAAGTCAAAATGTCCTTTACGGTAAGAACTGCCGCTTTGTATATCTGGTCACGGGATGCTTCGTGTGTGCTGCATCCGAACTGTCTGGACAGTTTTGCTTCAATATTTTCTTTGATTTGGTTTACTGTGGGTGTTTTTGCCATTGATTTAAGACCTTTCCTTTCTTTGCCTGCCCCTGCAGGCGGGAGTTTTGTGGAAGTATCAGATTATACTTCCGTACATCTCGAGGTATTTCTTTGCCGAAATATTCCACGAGAAATCAGTATTCATTATTTTCTTTACAAACGCGGTTCTCTTTTCTGCGTCGTTATAAAGTGATACAGCCGCGACCGTTCTGTCATAAAGCTCATATGCGGAATAGTTGGCGAAGGTAAAGCCGTTACCCATAAGCTCGCCGTCCTTTTCCCAATAGCCCTTTATGGAGTCGTAAAGGCCGCCCGTTTCTCTTACTACGGGAATTGCACCGTAGCGCGAGGCTATCATCTGCGAAAGTCCGCAGGGCTCGCTCTTGGAGGGCATTATGAAAATGTCGCAGGCGGCGTATATCCGCTTTGACAAATCGCGGTCGTACTCGATAAGCGCACGTGCCTTTGTGGGGAATTTCCGTTCGAGGTCCCTGAACATATCCTCATATCCGACCTCGCCTTTTCCAAGCACTACAAGCTGTACGTCGTTGTTCTCTAATAAATTATACACCATTTCTGCCACAAGGTCAAGACCTTTATGGGTAGCAAGTCGAGAAATTATAGCTAAAATCGGAATATTTTTCTCCTCGGGAAGTCCAAGCGCCTTCTGAAGCTCCTTTTTATCGGTAGCTTTACCCTCAATGTCGTCTGCCGAGAAGTGGGCGGCTATGGCACTGTCGGTTTCGGGATTATAGTAATCGTAGTCAATTCCGTTAAGTATTCCGCGAAGCTTATGGTGATTCTGATTGATAATATAGTGGAGTCCGTGAGAATATTCCGAGGTGCGGATTTCATCGGCATATCTCGGGCTGACCGTGGAAACGATATCAGCGCAAACGATTGCACCCTTCATAAGGTTAAGGCATCCGTTATATTCAAGGATATTCAGCGCATCACTGCCAAGGGCAAAGACGTCGCCAAGTATCGAAGTGCTATAGTAGCCCTGATACTCGATATTATGAATAGTAAACACCGTCTTTATGTTATCGTATCCCCTTCTCCATCTGAACAGGCAGTTGAGATAAACCACGCTGAGCGCCGCCTGCCAATCGTGTGCGTGAAGCACGTCGGGATAAAATCCAATTTTGTCCAACATTTCAAGCACCGCCATACAGAAGAAGGCGTAACGCTCGCCGTCGTCAAATTCACCGTAAAGCGTTTTGCGTGCGAAATAGTAGTCGTTTTCTATAAAGTAGTAGGTAACGCTGTCCTTTACAAGACTTTTAACGCCGCAATATGCTCTGCGCCACGCAAGCTTTACCTCAAAGCTTGCCACGTTTTCCATCTGCGCTCTCCACTCGTCCTTTACCGCGCTGTAAAGCGGCATTACCACGCGCACGTCACACTCGGAGTCCGCCGCCTTTATGGCGGTAGGCAGTGAGCCCATTACGTCGCCCAGACCGCCCGTTGCCGCAAATGGCATTGTTTCTGCGCCGACAAATAAAATTTTACTCATAAAAATCCTTTCACGCGTTTTACGCGATTAAACTCTCATTCCCTTTCCGATGAAGAAAGGCATTGTCTGGTGTCCCGACAGCACACGTCCGTCGTTGATAACCACGTTCTTATCTGTAATGACACAGTTAAGGGTTACGTCAGAGCCGATATAGGTATCCTGAAGAATGATGGCATTCTTGATAACCGCGCCCCTTCCAACCTTTACGCCACGGAAGATGATCGAATTTTCAACAGTTCCATCGATAACGCAACCGTCGGCGATATAGGAATTCTTAACCGAAGCGTTCTCGGTATACTTTGTGGGGGCGGAGTTTCTTACCTTAGTATAGATAGGAGCGTTGGGGCACTCGAAAAGCTCTCTGCGCTTTTCGGGGTCAAGAAGCTCCATATTACAGGAGAAGTACGCCTCAAGCGAGCCGATAATATTATAATATCCCTTATGGTGGTATACGTAGAATTTATCCTTCCCCATATTCTTGGAAATAAGGTCCATATAGAAGTGGCTATATCCGCGGGAAGAAGCCTCGTTAAGAGCAGCTATAAGGTATCTGCGCTTAACTATAACGATATTTGTGCTTACCTCTGCATTCTCCGTTGGTTTACCGCGAGATACACCGGTAAGTTTTCCGTCAGCATCGGTTTCAAGCGTGATAAGGCTTGTATTATTGGTATGATCCCCATAGTTAAGATGTGCACCGACGATAGTAATATCAGCTTCTGTCTCCTCGTGCTGCTTGAATGCCGCAGAAATATCTATGTTGCATATAGCATCACAATCAGACATAACAATGTTCTCCTCGTTACATCTTTTGATAAAGCTCATTACGCCCATAAGCGCTTCAAGTCTTGTGGTGTAAAGCTTATTAGCCTCTGGACCCGTATAAGACGTGATGAAGGGAGGAAGAATTTTAATACCGCCCGAACGCCTTGCCAAATCCCAGTCCTTTCCCGTACCGATATGGTCGAGAAGCGACTGATAATTATCGTGAGTAATAATACCAACCTTGGTTATATCTGAGTTAACCATATTGGACAGTGCAAAATCTATAAGTCTGTATCTGCAACCGAAGGGCACACTTGCCATAGTTCTGTTACCTGTAAGCTGAGGTACAGATTGGTCGTGTATATTGGAAAAAATCAATCCTGCTGCGTTCATATTTACTGCCTCCTTATATGTTCGTAATCATTTCGTCGTCACCGATAACCTTATTGTCGGGTATCTTGACGCCCATACCGACTACGGTGATACCCTTTGCGGTATCCTTGGGTTTACCTACGCTTGCGCCAATTCCGACGGTGACGTTGCTATCGATTATCGAGTATTCAACCTTTGCTCCCTCGCCGATAACAACGCCGCCCATAATAACCGCATCACGCACAACCGCGCCCTTAGCGATTTTTACGCCCGCACCTATAACCGAGTTGATTACGTCGCCGTATATCTCGCATCCCTCTGTGATAGAGGAATTTACCACGTTAGCTTCTGCGCCCACGTACTGAGGAGCTTCATTTTCGTGGCGCGAGAATATTCTCCACGACTCGTCGTTAAGGTTGATTTGCGGGTTTGTACCCAACATATCCATATTCGCCTCCCAAAGAGAGGAGATTGTTCCAACGTCCTTCCAATATCCCTCAAAGGAATACGCGTACATCTTTTCCTTTGCCGCAAGCATATTGGGAATTATATTCTTACCGAAGTCGTTTGAGGATTCGGGATCTGCGGCGTCATCACGAAGGTATTTAACAAGCTTATCCTTATTGAAAACGTAAATACCCATAGAAGCCTTTGTACTATCGGGATTCTTGGGCTTCTCGGAGAACTGATAAATAGAGTTATCGGGGTTTGTGCTCATAATACCGAATCGGCTCGCTTCCTCTATCGGAACGTCGATAACCGCTATAGTACAGTCGGCATTCATCTGCTTATGGTAATTTATCATCTTGGAGTAGTCCATCTTATAGATATGGTCACCCGAAAGGATAAGCACGTACTCCGCGTCGTATCTCTCAATAAATTCTATGTTCTGATAAATAGCGTTTGCTGTTCCCTTATACCAATCGGCTGAATCCATACCCTGATATGGAGGAAGAATAGACACACCGCCAAAGGCACGGTCAAGGTCCCACGGCAGACCGTTGCCGATATACTCGTTAAGCACGAGGGGCTGATACTGGGTAAGCACGCCTACGGTGTCGATACCCGAATTGATACAGTTTGAAAGGGGGAAGTCGATAATGCGATACTTTCCGCCAAAGGGTACTGCAGGTTTTGCTGTCTTATGGGTCAGGGCATAAAGTCTGCTTCCCTGTCCTCCTGCCAGCAACATTGCAACGC
This sequence comes from Eubacteriales bacterium, assembly GCA_045128735.1. Taxonomy (GTDB): domain Bacteria; phylum Bacillota; class Clostridia; order Oscillospirales; family CAG-272; genus RGIG8775. The sequence goes on from JBGVRT010000100.1 coordinate 63,919, forward strand.
ATTCTTTCTTCTTAAACATACTAACCTCCGAAAAATATTAATGATTTTAGATTTTGGTTGCTTTTTTGGGTGCAAGTATCAATGCGCCTGAGGGCGGAACGGTTATGCTCAGCATATTGCGGTCTCCGTCCTTTATGCTGACGAGTCTGCCCTTATTGAGTACTCCGTTTCCTCCGTATTTTTCGTCATCCGAGTTGATAATCTCCTCATAAACGCCACTGCACGGAACGTCGATTATATATCCGTCGTATCTCACGGGAGTGAAATTCACAACGGTGATGAGCTCGTTACCCGACTTATCAATTCTGCGGTACGACAGAATGCTTCGGTCTCTGTCATCGGGATTTATCCACTTAAATCCGTCCCAAGAGCCGTCTATTTCGTAAAGCTCGGGACGCGAGATATAAAGATGATTCATATCGGCAAAGAAAAGTTGAAGCTGTGCGTGTTTTTCATAGTCGAGCAAGAACCACTCTATCTGTCCCTCGTAATCCCACTCACGGAACTGACCTATCTCGCCGCCCATAAACATAAGCTTTTTGCCGGGGTGAGTCATCATATAGATCAGAAAAGCACGGGTATTAGCAAATTTCGCCTCGTATTCTCCCGGCATTCTGTCAAGTAATGACTTTTTGCCGTGAACCACCTCGTCGTGTGATATGGGTAAGATATAACGCTCCCCAAAGGAATAGGTCAACGAAAAGGTAGTCTTTTCGTGGTGGTGCTTTTTGAAGAGAGGGTCAAGCTGAACGTATGAGAGAATATCGTTCATCCAACCCATATTCCACTTCATAGAAAAGCCCATTCCGTCGTTGTCAAATCCTGTAAGATTGCCCCACGCGGTTGATTCCTCGGCAATCATCATAACGTCGGGATATGCGGTTGCCATATAGGAATTAAGCTTCTTGAAAAAGGCTATTGCCTCAAGGTTTTTATTGTCGCCGTAGACGTTGGGCACCCATTCGCCGGGGTCACGGTCATAGTCGAGATAAAGCATTGAAGCTACGGCGTCAACGCGCAAACCGTCGGCGTGAAAAACCTCCGCCCAATAAACGGCGTTTGAAACCAGGAAGCATTCCACTTCGTTTCTAGCCACGTCAAAGCATCTTGTACCCCAATTTTTATGCTCCATTCGGTCACGCCCCTGATATTCGTACAGCGGCGTACCGTCAAACTCGTAAAGTCCGTGAGCGTCCTTGGGGAAATGAGCAGGCACCCAGTCAAGAATAACGCCTATTCCCGCCTCGTGCATCGTATCCACAAACGCCATAAAATCCTCGGGCGTACCGTAACGCGCGGTGGGTGCGTAATATCCGCAGACCTGATAGCCCCATGAGCCGTCAAAGGGATGCTCCATAACCGGCATAAGTTCAATATGCGTGTATCCCATCTGCTTAACGTAATTTACAAGGTCGGCGGCAATCTCGGCATAGCTGAGATACTCGCCATCCTCGTCACGCTTCCATGAGCCCAGGTGAAGCTCATAAATATTTATCGGCTGTGAGTAAAAGCCGTCAGCCATTTTCTTGCGTCGATTCTCAAGCCACCCCTTATCGCGCCACTTATAGGCAGGGTGCTTAACAACCAACGACGCGGTGTTTGGCGGTTTTTCCATAGCAAAACCATACGGGTCCGCCTTAAGCCTCTCTCCGTTCTGGGATAAAATGCGATACTTATATACAGGAGTTGACTCGAACAAGCTATATTCAAGAATTATCTCCCATATTCCGCCTTCACTTATCCTTTCCATTCTCTCGCCGATACCCCAATTGCAAAAGTCACCCGTTACGTAAACGGCGACCGCATTCGGCGCCCACACTCTGAAGCTTACTTTTTCGCCCTCCACGTGAGCACCCATGTATTCATAGGCACGGTAATTAGTTCCTTGGTGAAAAAGAAAAGACGCGAGGTTATCCTTTGTCTCTAACAAAAAACCTCCACTCCTTTCAACTCTTATAATTTTATGTGTATATTATACAACATTTTTTATATTTTTGCAATAGGTTTTTTGCTATTTTACACATTTTATTAAGACATTTTTTGATATTCTACGAGTTTTATTTTATTTTTGTGAAAATCGCACAATAATTTTTGTCAAAAATCCATCAAAATGGAAACAGACCATTGACACAAAGGCTTGTTATAATGTATAATATATACGTATTATTGATATATACATATTATTTTTGCAAATATTATGGAGGTATATGTTTTGATAGAGGTTAAAGATCTGACGAAGCTGTACGGAAATAAAACCGCGCTTAACGGCATCAGCTTCAAAATCGAAAAAGGAAAGATATACGGCTTTCTCGGTCAGAACGGTGCGGGAAAATCCACGACTATGAACATTATTACGGGATGTCTTGCAGCTACCGACGGAAGTGTTACAGTAAACGGAAACGACATTTTCAAGTCGCCCATTGCCGCAAAGCTGCACATCGGATACCTTCCCGAGCAACCGCCGCTCTACATGGATATGACTGTTATAGAATATCTCGCGTTCGTTGCCGAGGCTAAGGGAGTTACACGTGAGCTTGCCTACACGCAGGTAAAAGAGGTAATGGAGCTTACACAGATAAACGACGTTGAGGACCGCATTATAAAGACTCTTTCAAAGGGCTACAAGCAGAGAGTCGGCATTGCGCAGGCACTTCTCGGCTCGCCCGACGTTATAATTCTCGACGAGCCCACGGTAGGTCTTGACCCAAGACAGATTACCGAGATACGCAGTCTTATCCGCAAGCTTGGCGAGACAAAGACTGTCATTATTTCAAGCCATATTCTCGCTGAAATCAGCGAGGTTTGCGACCACGTTATAATCATTTCCCACGGAAAAATCGTTGCTGATGCGGGCATCGAAGAGCTTGAGGAATCACTCAACGTCGAAAGCGTAATTGAGCTTAAGCTAAAATGTGGTGCAGAAGTTGCCGAAAGCATATTTGACGGTATTGACTCGATAAGCTCCTACACTACCGAGGAGCTTGGCAACTCGCTTAACTGCAAGGTGGTATACGACCACGCAGACGATCCTGCCGAAAAGCTTTTCCTTGCTTTTGCTGAGAAAGGCGCAATAATAACCGAGATGCACCACAAGAGACTTACTCTTGAGGATATTTTCCTCAAGCTTACCGAGGAAAACGCTGCAGAAGACTTAGGCAAAGACGAAGCAGACGACGGAGATTACACACCCGTATTCGGTGAGTCCTCGGAAGATGAAAACAATGAAGAGGAGGAAAACGAAGAATGAGCGCAATTTTCAAAAGAGAATTAAGATCCTACTTCACGGGATACATCGGCTATATTTTCGCCGCCCTTTTGCTACTATTCGAGGGAATTTACGTGGTGATTATCAATCTGCTCAGCGGTTACGCCTCCTTTGAATTTTCACTTGAAAACATAACGGTAATTTTCTTGCTTATCGTTCCGATTATTACAATGAGATCTATTGCCGAGGAAAAGCGTTCAAGAACCGACCAGCTTCTCTACTCGCTTCCCATAAAAACCTCGTCAATAGTGCTTGGAAAGTATTTCGCGTTGCTTTGCGTTTTACTTATTCCAACGCTTATAATCGGTCTTTACCCCATAATTCTCAACTTTTTCGGCAACGTAAATATGCTTAACGCTTATGCATGCCTGCTTGCGTTCTTCCTGCTTGCGTCGGCGCTTATAGCGATTTGTATGTTCACGTCCTCGCTTTCGGAAAGTCAGATAATTGCCGCTGTGCTCGGCTTTGGCGCACTTATGGTGTTTTATCTCGCCCCCACTATTGCGGCAATGATTCCTCCCACGGCAGTTGCTTCGCTTGTTGGCTTTGCGGCTGTTATAGTTATCGTTGCTCTTATAGCTTATAATATGACGAAAAGCACCGCGGTTTCGCTTGCCGTCGGAGTTGTGCTCGCAATTCCCACCGTGCTCTTGTTCGTGTTCAAGCGCACGTTATTTGAAGGACTCTTCCCTGCGCTTGTTGAAAAGCTTGCCATTTTTGAGGGATATATGCTTTTCACTTACGGCATTTTTGATGTCTCGACGATAATATATTATATTTCAATTTCCGCCTTTTTCATCTTCCTGACAGTTCAGGCAATGGAAAAGAAGCGTTGGTGCTAAGGAGGTGGCGACAATGAAAAATTTATTCGCTTCGAAGACCGTTAAGCTTGGTCTTTCGGCAATCGCCATCACGGCATTGCTTCTTGTTGTGCTTATCCTCGTTAATTCTCTTGTGGGACTTCTTCCAAAGAATATAACCCTGGCAGACGCAAGCGAAAACAAGATGTATTCAATATCCGATGCCGCCAAACGCGACATTGCAAAGGTCAAGGACAGTGTAAGCATTTACCTGCTCACCTCGGGCGGCGAGAGTACACTTTCCGAAACAGGTATTCACCTTGACACCTTCTTAAAGCGCGCCGCCGCACGCAACGGCAAGCTCAGCTACAAGGTAATTGACCTTTACACCGATTCGGCATTTCTATCCGAAAGAGGAATAGACTCCTCAACTGTAACATCTCTCAGTGTTGTAGTTGAAAGCGAACTAAGATACAGATATATCGACAGCGCAGATATTTTCTACTATTACATTGACGGCATCGGAAAGGTAAGCAAATCCGACGCTCAGATGTATCAGTATTACGCAAGCATGTACGGCACGACACTTGAGGTGCTCTACCAATTTGACGGTGAGGCACAGCTTACAAGCGCACTTTCATACGTTACCTCTGACTCACTTCCTTTAATAATTTCGCTGACAGGTCACGGCGAGACCGCATTAACCGCAACACTTAAAAATCAGTTAACAGCGCTTGGCACAAGCTTCTCCGAGCTTGCCACGCTCACCATTGTTCCCGGCTGTGAAATGCTTATAATAAACGGTCCAACAAGCGATATTTCGGCAAACGAGGCAAGCCTCATAAGCCAATATCTCAAAAAGGGCGGAAAGCTTATGCTTACCACCGCGTCGGGTATTTCGGCATTCCCGAATCTCACTTCGGCGCTTGCAGACTACGGACTTTCATATGCTGACGGCGTTATTATCGACCCCACTCAAGGAAACTACTACACTTATCCCAACTGGTTGATGCCCACGTCAAATCCTCATTCGTCAACTGCGGGAATAACGTCATCGCTGCTTCTTCCCTCTGCCCACGCAATTATTGTTGAGGACACAGCGGGAATTAACACAAGCTGTCTTTTTAACACAAGTTCGGCATCGTATATTATTCCCGTTGAATCTCCGTCGGCAGAAAAGCCCGAGGGTGCCGAAGAAGCTTCATATCCCGTAGGCGTTATAGCCGAGGCAAACAACGGTTCAGCCATAGTATGGTTCTCGTCAGCGGCGTTGCTTGACGACACCGCCAACCAATATGCAGGCGGCGGAAATTACCAACACGTCACCTCGATAGCATCCTACATCTGTGACGTTGCCGAGACGGGCGGTTCGGAATACAAGCCATTGACTCTCGTAACCGAGCAGCTTACAATAAGCGGCGTATCACGTGTGGCTATTGCCGCGCTTGTGGTTCTCATTGTTCCGCTTTTGGTACTCGTAATCGGCGCAACTTACTGTCACAGAAGAAAAATGAGATAACAAAAAAGAAGGCGAATTTTTCGCCTTCTTTTCAATTTGTTATATTTCCGTCTCCCGAAAGGTCAATGGTTTCTCCCATATAGGTTGCTTCGGGCTTAGCCAACGCCATCACGGTATCCTTCATTCGCGCCGCCCACTCACGCAGCGTATAAACAGGTTGCTTCATATAGCTTCGCAAATTTGCAGATACCCCGCAGGCTTCCGCGCCAAGCGCACGTGCAAGATAAACGGCGCGATAAAGGTGATATTTTTGAGTAACGATAAGTATTTTTTCAGCACCGAATATTTTTATGGCTCTGTAAACACTGTCGTAGGTTGATATGCCCGCGTGGTCAAGAAAAATCACATCGCTTTCTATTCCCTGCTCTATGGCAAAATTCTTCATAGCGGTCGGCTCGTCGTAATCTGCGTTAAGATGGTCTCCGCTCATAATAAGTCTGTCGGAGCAGCCCGCCTCATAAGCCTCGCACGCCACCACAAGTCTGTCGTTAAGCATTGGAGTAGGTGAACCGTCGGAATATACTCCAGCGCCGAGGACAAGAACGCAGTCATAGTCCTTTGAAAGCTTATCAAGATCGTCTCTATCGTATATATATCTTGCCGATGAAGCACAAACGACAGCATTGGGCACTAAAACAGCGAGAATACCAAACAGGACAAGTGCCGCGCCGCCAAGTAGAATATATTTAGGTTTAAGGTCTTTGAATTTCATTTTGATCACCTCTTGTTTTATATTATACATCAAATATATTCTTCTGTCAACAAAAAAACAGCCGTTGTTTTCACAACGGCTGTAAATTTTTTAACCAACCATAAACGAAATCTCGTCAAGCTTGTCTATAAGGTCCTCAAGAGCAGTTTCATATTTGATCTTGTTTGCCTCGTATGTCTGCGCAATATCTGCTGTGAGATTACGGAAGAGCGAACCGATACCGTCAAGGCTCTTTGTGGAATAGCAGAATCCGAAGTTAAATACGAAGGTCTTGATAATTCTGTCGTACATTGCAGCGTCCTGAGGCTCGTCGGAATACTTACCCTGGAGACAGATTTCAAAGTATGCGGGAGTTACCTGCTTATATGCTTCTGCGCCCATAAGCTCAAGGGTTGCGCCAACCTTATCGGTCGCTGTGCAAGTGGAAAGAACAACTACAAGAGACGACGTATTATCAAAGGTGGTATAGTAATCAGCCTGCTCCTCGTCAAACTTGGGAAGAGGAAGTACGCCGTAGTCGTCCTGCATATCACGAAGGTTAGAGCCCGAGTTAAGACTGCCTCTCATAAAGAGCTGATTTCCGACAGAGAAGCCGGTATTAGGTGCACCCGAAACAACGAACGAACCGGGGTTATTGATGTGAAGATTCTTAACCTTCTCAAAAGCTTCAACAGTATGCTCATCGTAGAATGTAAGCTCGGGATATCCGTCAACAATGGTAGTAAGTCTTACGCCCATAGCAGGAATCCAAGCGTCCATACCGCCGTCGCCGTTAGTTGTTGCGTTATTCTTGAAGCCAACCGTATCGCCGTCGCTGATTACACCGTCGCTGTTTTCATCAATCCACGCATTGGAAACAAGCTCGCTCATAAAGTCGATGGTCCACTTGCCGTCCTCAACAGTTTGATAAAGGTCTATATTCTGAGTCTGATAAAGCTCTGTGAAAAGGTCCTTGTTAAAGAACAGTGTCATACCGTTGGAAATCTGTGTTACAACGATATCACCGCCGAGGTAGTAGAGGGTATCAAAGAGGGTAAGCTCGTCTCTGATAGTCTGATTCCACCAAGGCTGATCAAGGTTGAGGTGAGGAAGGTCAAGAACGTTATAGTAGAGACCTTCAACCGCAAGTGCTGAGCCTGTGGAAGCGTAGATTGCCGCCGCCTCGTAGTCGCCGCTCTTTGTAAGTACACAGTTACGAAGCGTTGAGTTCCAGGAATCGGAAACCGAGAAAGTGCCCGCCTGACCAATCTGCTCAATGGTAACACCGAGCCTCTGCTCTACTGTCGCATTACGGTAGTAGATAGCGTCGAAAAGAGTGTCGTTGGTCGTCTTCTCAACGTCTATCTCATTTTTCCACATTTCGTTATCGTCACGAACAAAGAAAGTTACTGTCTCACCATTGAAGTTGAGATTTGTGGGAACGGTATCCTTGACTGCGTTACGTCCTGTTTCGTCCTTAACGCCGGAAGCCGTGGGGAGTGTTGTGTCATCGCCATTGCCACCGCACGCCGCAAAGCAAGCTACGGTCATAATAAGCGCAAGAGCAAGGCACATAAGCTTTGTGAATTTCATTGTGAACTCTCCTTAACATAAATTTTGCCACATATATATTAACATATTTTCTTGGTTCTGTCAACACGATAAACTTGTTTTTGATATTTTTGTCCTTTTGCACAAAAAAGCGTGCGTTCTTTTATTAAAAAAGCCGTTGCGGCGCAACGGCTTTTAGTGCTTAGTCAATTATAAATGAGATTTCGTCAAGCTTATCAATAAGCTCCTCAAGTGCAGTCTCATACCTTATCTTATTAGAAGCATAGGTCTGCGCAAGGTCGTTATTGAGGTTGCGGAACAGCGAGCCGATACCGTTAAGACTCTTTGTAGAGTAGCAGAATCCAAAGCTGTATACAAAGCTATTTATGATTCTGTCATACATCTCTGCGTCCTCGGGCTCGTCGGAATACTTACCCTGGAGACAGATTTCAAAGTAAGCGGGAGTTACCTGCTTGTAAGACTCTGCGCCCATAAGCTCAAGTGTTGCGCCAACCTTGTCGGTAGCTGTACAAGTGGAAAGAACTACAACAAGAGAGGATGCGTTTCCGAAGGTTGTATGATAGTCGTCCTGCTCCTCGTTAAACTTGGGAAGAGGAAGAACACCGTAATCGTCCTGCATATCACGCAAGCCCGATCCAGAGTCAAGAGTTCCTCTCATAAAGAGCTGATTACCAACAACAAATTTTGTTCCGCTTGTTGCGGCTCTGAGTGTACCCGAGTTGCTATTATAGAGGTTCTGAAGCTTCTCATACGCCTCAACAGTATGCTCGTCGTAGAAAGTAAGCTCGGGATAGCCGTCTACCATTTTGGTAAGGCTGATACCCATTGCGGGAATCCAAGCGTCCATATTTCCGTCGCCCGACGTATCTGTTCCCGCGGCAAATCCAACGATATCGCCGTCGCTGATTACACCGTCGCTGTTTTCGTCTATCCAAGCGTTGGCGACAAGATCGTGGAGATAATCAATCGTCCATTTCTGTCCTGCAACAGCTTCATAAAGGTTAATATTCTGTGTCTGATAAAGCTCTGTAAAAAGATCCTTATTGAAGAACAGACAGATACCGCCCGAAATTTCGGTGACACAAAGGTCGCCCGCAAGATAATAAAGGGTATCGAAAAGAGTTACCTCTTCAACTATGGAGTCATTCCACCAAGGCTGATTGAGGTTAATGTGAGGAAGGTCAAGAACGTTATAGTAAAGCCCCTCAACCGCAAGTGCTGAGCCTGTGGAAGCGTAAATTGCCGCCGCCTCATAGTCTCCGCTTTTTGTGAGTACGCAGTTACGAAGCGTTGAATTCCAAGAATCGGAAACGTTGTACGTACCAGCCTGACCCACCTGTTCGATGGTAATGCCAAGCCTCTGCTCCACTGTGACGTTACGGTAATAAATAGAGTCAAAAAGCGTATCATTGGTCGTTTTTTCAACGTCTATTTCGTTTTTCCACATTTCGCTATCGTCACGAACGAAGAAGGTTACTGTTTCACCGTTAAACTTAAGATCGGCAGGAACGGTATCCTTAACCGCGTTACGTCCTGTTTCGTCTTCTTCACCCTGAGCTTGGGGAAGCGTTGTGTCGTCTCCGTCGCCGCCGCACGCCGCAAAGCAAGCTATGGTCATAAGAAGTGCCAATACAAGACACATAATTTTTGTAAATTTCATTACAAACATCTCCTTTGTATATTTTTTCGTATACATTTCACCATATTCTCTACCGATTGTCAACAATTATTTTTATAAGGAAAAGCCGTTGCTGTCGCAACGGCTTTTAGTTTAAGATTTAACCAATCATAAAGGAGATTTCGTCAAGCTTATCAACAAGGTCTTCAAGGGCTGTCTGATATCTTACCTTGTTTGCCTCATATGTCTGAGCTATATCCTTATCAAGGTTACGGAAGAGCGAGCCAATCTCATTAAGGCTCTTGGTAGAATAGCAGAATCCAAAGCTGAACACGAAGCTGTTGATGATTCGGTCATACATCTCTGCGTCCTGAGGTTCATCGGAATACTTACCCTGAAGACAGATTTCAAAGTAAGCGGGAGTTACCTGCTTATACGCCTCTGCCGCCATAAGTTCAAGAGTAGCGCCCACCTTGTCGGTTTCTGTGCAAGTAGAAAGAACAACTACAAGCGAAGCAACGTTCGAGAACGTGGTTTGATAATCGCTCTGTTCTGCGTCAAACTTAGGCAAAGGAAGAACGCCGTAATCGTCCTGCATATCACGAAGACCGTCTCCTGTATTAAGGTTACCTTTGGTAAAGAGCTGATTTCCTGCCGAGAACTTAGTAGCCCCTGTGGCTTCAACACGAAGAGTTCCCGAATTATTATTATAGAAATTCTGCACCTTTTCAAACGCCTCAACGGTGTGTTCGTCATAGAAGCTGAGTTCAGGATATCCGTCTACCATTGTGGTAAGTCTGATTCCCATTGCGGGAATCCAAGCATCCATACTTCCATCGGAGGCTGTGTTCTGCTTTGCACAGAAACCAACGGTATCGCCGTCGCTGATTACACCGTCACTGTTTTCGTCAATCCAAGCATTTGAAACAAGCTTATGGAGCTCGTCTATTGTCCATTTTTGGTCAGAAACCATACCATAAAGGTCAATTTCCTGTGTCTGGTAAAGCTCAGTAAAGAGATCCTTGTTAAAGAACATACAGTTACCGTCTGCAACCTCTGTGATAGCGATATCTCCTGCAAGGTAGTAAAGAGTATCAAAAAGAGTAAGCTCATCTCTGATAGTCTGGTTCCACCAAGGCTGATCGAGGTTGATGTGAGGAAGGTCAAGAACGTTGTAGTAAAGACCCTCAACAGCAAGTGCGGAGCCTGTGGAAGCATAAATTGCCGCCGCATCATAGTCGCCGCTCTTTGTAAGTACGCAGTTTCTGAGCGTGGAGTTCCAGGCATCCGAAACGTTATACGAACCTGCCTGACCAATCTGCTCAATGTCAATACCAAGTCTTTGCTCAACCGTGGCATTGCGGTAGTAGATTGCATCATAAAGAGTATTGTTTGTTGTTTTTTCAACGTCGATCTCATTCTTCCACATTTCCTGGTCGTCACGAACGAAGAACGTTACCGTCTCGCCACTAAACTTAAGATCTGTAGGCACAGTATCCTTTATGGAGTTACGTCCCGTATCGTCCTGCTCACCCGAAGCTGTGGGAAGTGTGGTGTCCTCTCCGTCGCCGCCGCACGCCACAAAGCAAGCTACGGTCATAAGAAGAGCCAACACAAGGCACAAAAGCTTTGTAAATTTCATTTTTTTGTTTTCTCCTTTATAAAATTATCTTTATGTATTATACCATATTTTTTACTCCGTGTCAACATCTGACAAAAATTTTTTGAATTAAGATTATATTAGCGTGTGAACGACAATACTTTCAAAAAGGCTTTAATAGGAGGCTTTGTATGAATAGAAAAAATTTTTATATAAGCGTACTTCGTTTTTCTTTGATTTTTGCTGTTGGAGGTATTGGATATTATCTTATCGAGGTGTTATTCAGAGGTCATTCTCATTGGACTATGGGCGTGTGCGGCGGTGTTTGCCTTGTGGGGATCTACGTCATAAATCGACGGCTCATCGCACTTTCCTACACGCTCAAGGCTATGATTTGCGCTCTGCTCATTACCACAGTTGAATTTGCTGCGGGGTGTATTCTTAACATATGGTTAGGGCTTGGTATATGGGATTATTCGGCACTTCCTTTCAACCTACTCGGACAAATATCGCTCCTTTTTTCGGCTATATGGTTTGCGCTCAGCTTTGCACTCTGCTTTGTGCTGACTAAGCTTTTCAAAGCAAAAAGGATGCCAACGCAAGGCATCCTTAAGCACTAAAAAAGCTGTTTTTCGATTTCGGTTATCACAAGATCTGCTACGTGCTCAATGCAGTCCGCAACAATGGTGCAGCCCGCGGCACGAACGTGACCGCCGCCTCCGAAGTAAGCGCAAACTGCCGAAACGTCCACCGCGCTTGAAGAACGCGTGGAAACTCTGAAGGTCTTTTCGGGTCCGGGCTGTCTTATAGCAACCGCAACGTCAACGCCCTCAACCGAGCGGGCAACGTCGATAAGTGTTTCAAGATGCTCGTCAAGCACACCAAGCTTTTGCTTCATCTGGTATGTAAAGAACACTACGGCAATTTTTCCGTTATGAAACATTTTCAAAGTGTCAAGCCCCGCCTTTTCAACAGCGAGAACTTCCATGGATTTCGAGTCGAAAAGCAGGCGGTTTATCTCTGCTGTATCAATTCCCGAATTAAGAAGCTCGGCGGAGCAAATGTGCGTTTTCGGGGTAACGTTCGAGTACTTGAAACACCCGGTATCCGAGCTTATTGCCGCATAAAGGCAGAAATCAAGCTTGTCTGGGATAGCCTTTATCGCTCCGCGCTTGAGCATTTCTCGGGAAATGTCAAAAACAATTTCTCCTGCCGCCGCGGCGTCTGACGCCACGTAGTAATCTGCATAAGGCTCACCCTTTGCGTGGTGGTCTATAATAACGTCGATCTTTCCGCAAAAGCTCTCGTAAAGCGCTCCCAGCTGTGAGCTTGATGCGGTATCAACAGAAATAACTCTCTCCACGTCAAAATCCTCGGGAATCGACTCAAAAAGCGCGCTTTTCTGTACGCCCTCGCTGAGAAATGCAAGGCGTTGCGGTATTTCATTGGCACAAAGGCACCACGCGCGGCTTCCCATTGCTTCAAGCAAAAGCTTAAGGGCAAGAGCCGAGCCAACCGCATCACCGTCGGGGCGAACGTGAAAAAGCACCAACGTATTTTTCTTTTCTTCAAGCAGGTTACAAACTTGAACAAAGCTTAGTTTTTCAAAAATTTTCATTGCCTTCCTCCGTTTCTAATATTTTCAAGGAGGGCTATACTATTGCTCGTCCGACTCGTCCGCGCTTTCATCCTCGTCAAAATCATCAGAAAATTCTATTGAATTGAGAATGCTTGCGATATGCGCTCCGCGCTCGATAGATTCGTCGATATAAAAGCTAAATTCGGGGGTTATACGAAGGTTAAGCGTCTGTGCAATTCTCTTTCTGATAAAGCCGTGAGCGGCACGGAGCCCATTACCAACCTCTTTTTTGTCGCCGCCGATAGCCGAGTAATAAACCTTTGCGTATTTAAGGTCGGGCGTTACCTCTACCGCTGTAATGCACACCATTGTTCCGCTGACTCTTGGGTCTTTTATCTCTCTTACTACCTGCGCGAGTACCTTCTGAACCTCGTCGTTTATTCTTCCGCGTCTGTATTTTGCCATATAGTCCCTTTCAATATTGTAATAAATAAATTCACAGTATAGTATACCACATAACAGAGGAATTTGCAAGGGATATCGCAAAAAAGTTTTTTAAGTTTTTTAAGTTTTTCAGAAGATAAAAAACATTTTACTGCATCCCCCAAAAGCGTTGCTTCGCTAAGAATACAGCCTATTTTCTTATGTGTAAAAGGAATATTACATCGAAAAATTATTGTTTGAAGATGTGTTCGTTCCTTTGCCCCCCTTGTCAAGGGGGGGGCGGACCGCGGAACGCGGTGGGGGGATTCAATAATTTGAAATGTCATCAGACGCATATATTTATTGGATTTATCTGTTATGAATCCCTCCCCCAACTTCGTTGGTCCCCGGCAGATTGTCAAGCAAGTGCAACACCCAAAAATGCTTCAAAAGGTGAAAGCCACCCCAAGCATTTTTTAGGTCTCAAGT
>JBGVRT010000101.1:0-5604 GCA_045128735.1 Eubacteriales bacterium
ACCCAAAGAGGAAATCCACTTTTCTTTTTGAAGCCAAAGGCGCAAAAAGAAAAGTTCCCAAAAGAAAAACGCCGCATGGGGAGGCGGTCGCTTCCCCAAAAGCTCCGCAAAACTTTTCTGTCGGGGTGCGGTGCTAACATAGTGCGTTAAACACCAATTTATCTGCCACCCAAAGCCAACGACTCGGTGTTTAGCCGAGGAGTGGGTTGCGTGGCATTATGTTTGTACAAACCATGGTGCGCTGACCTTTTGCCTGCGCGTGCTCACGCGCAAACAATAATTTATCTACAAATTATTCAAAGAGCGCGGATTGGCGTTTTTCACAATTTGAGAATGGCAAATATGTGTAAAACACCAAAAAAATATTTTGTTTACGAAATGTTCATAAAAGGTGGCTGTGGAAGTGGTAAAATATAAAAAATGACGTTATTATCAAACTAATTAAAGAATTTTGTTGAGCAACTGCGTTTTTGCGGTATAAATTTCATCGGGAGGTAACTCAATGGCGAAATCGAGAACGGCAAGGCGGCTTACCGCTTTATTGCTTACGGCAATTTTTTTACTTAACGCTTCGGCTTTTGCGGCGTTCGGAGAGGGGGAAACTTACGTGTTTGAGGAAATAAGAGACTATCTCGTGCAGGACACATACGTGGCTGACGATGGCTACATCGGCATTCCTATGTCGGTTTGCACCTACGCCAAGCTGAAGCCCGAGCAGTCTACAAGCACCGACACGGTAGTGGTTTACGTTCTCGGCTACAACGGCGAGCGCATAGGCACGGAGCGCGACATAGACATTATATGCGACTTGCTTGACGAGGGCTACGTAGTTATCACTATGGACTACTTCGACGACGAGCGCGCCACGGTTCCCGATATTATCTGGAGCGTGCAAAAGCTCAGAATGTCGCCTGCGAAATATCTTCCGGGCTACAAATTTGCCGCAAAGGGAGTTATGGTGCTTCCCGCGGGCTACAGGCTTTTGCGAGACGTCAACTTCTTTGCGCTTGACCAAAACGGCTACAAGGGAGTTGAGGAATACATAGTTGAGGTCTGGAACGGCGACAAATTCCAAAGCGCGAAAGCCGCAAAGATACCCAAGGGCTACGAGACGGCGGAGAAAATCGAGGATTGCGTCAAGCCCGACGGAAGTCCTCTTGATATGAATCTCCGACTTGACATAGTTTATCCCTCACAGCCAACGCGCGAGACTGAGGTTATGCTGCTTGCCTCCTCCTCGGAGACGAGATTTTCCACCAACGCGGTTCGTCCGCTTGACGTAGGTGCGCTTTTCCACGGCTACACCTTTGCCTGCTACGAGCACTCCTACATACCGATGTCGCGCAATGACCACTACGGTTATTTCCTGCCTTACTCGGTAATGCAATGGGTGGGCAACGCGGTCCATTCCACCGCCGTTCGCGCCGTCAGATACTATTCCGATACTCTCGGCTACAGCCGCGACGATTACGGCGTTTGGGGTCACTCAAAGTCCTCGCAGTGCGCTGTGCTTTCAAATCCTCACCCCGAAACTCTTGCCGAATGGGGTGACTACACCAAATACGGATATATGCCCCGAGAGGCTTACGGAGATATGAGATTTATCACCTATGAGGACGGAGGCACGATTCCCTCGAACGTTCAGGCGGCTTACCATTCTATGGGCGACGGCTCAAAGAACTACAAAAGGTGGCTATCTGCCGAGGTTTGCCCCACGGTCATCTGCTGTGGAATAAAGGACCAATACGGCTCGTGGGACTACTGGGCGGCTGAAAATGAGGCGTACAAGTCGCTTGGCGTTGATTACCTGTCTATTTCGATGTTCAATGACGGGCACAACTACCCCAACGGAATTGACACTGTTTACAATTACGACCGCTTCAACGCTATGATGGACTTTTTCAACTATTACCTAAAGGGTAAGGAGAACAAGATAGTCTTCAGCTCGGTGACGGGCGGAAAGCTCGTGTCTCACGACGAGGTGGGCACTGTTATTGATGGCGAGGAGATTTTCGTTCAGTTTATCGCTCCAATAACAAAGGAGAGCGCCGAGCAGGGAATAACTCTATACGACGAGACGGCAAAATCGGCTGTGCAGGGAAGCATAGCCTTTGACACAAACAACCGCGTGATATTCAAGCCAGCGTCGGGGCTTACCGAGGGTCACGCATACACGCTTAAGATTGCGGACGGACTTAAGAGCACAGGCGGCGCAGTGCTCGAGGACGGCGCGGAGCTTAAATTCACATATTGATATGAAAATGAAGAAGATAATTACAACAATACTTGCGGCGCTTATGCTTCTGCCCTGCTTCGGGGCGGCGGCTTACGCCGAGGACGGAGAGGTTTTCGTGTTTGAGGAATTTCGTGACTTTGTGATACAAAGCAGCTATCTTGCAAGCGACGGCATAATCGGTGTGCCCGTGGAGATAGTCACATACTGCAAGGATAAGAATACCAACAGCGAGACAAATCTCATTCTTTATGTGCTCGGCACAAACACCGAGCGAATAGGAACAGAGAAGAACGTTGACATTCTTGCCGACCTGCTTGACGAGGGATATATCGTGGTTACCCTTGACTATATGGGTGCGCCCGAGGCGAGAGGTCAGGACCTTGATTTCAGCGTTCAGACCATAAAGCAAAAGGTCAACGGCGGCGCGTACACCAAGGGGCTTAATAAGATGAAAAACTGCATCTACGTGCTCCCCGAGGGCTACAGAATAGCCACCGACATAGTTTTTTACACCATTGACCGAAACGGCACGAAGGGTTGCCTTGAAAGAATCGTCAAGTCGTGGAACAACGGCTTCAAGGCGTCAAACGGAGCTAAAAAGGTGCCGGGCGGCTACAGAGAGGCGCAGACTATTGAGGATTGCATTGACCAAAACGGAAACACGGTAGACCTTAACTACAGGCTTTCCATAATCTATCCGTCTATGCCCAAGCGCGAGACGCCCGTGTGGGTCAACTCCTCGTCAAACACGCACATGATTGCCCCCACCGTTACCACCTACTCTCACGCTATGGCGCAGAGCGCGGTGTTCGGCGGCTGTACCTTCGTGGTGTACGACCATTGCTACATTCCGATGGCGAGCAGGATTTACGGCTATTACGGCGACTATTCGCTGATGCACTACATTTCGGCGTCCTTCCAGGCGGCGGCTATGAGGTGCGCGAGATACTATTCAAAGCAGTACGGCTACTCCTCCGAGGACTACGTGGCTTACGGAATCTCGAAGGCTTCGTGGGTAAGCACCCTCGCCTCTCCAAACCCCGAGCTTGTGCCCGAGAGAGTGGTGCTTTCGGAGTTCGGATATGAGAGGGAGGAGCGCTACGGCGAGCAGACCTATCTCGTTTACGACAACGGCGAGCGAATCCCCGCAGGGGCTAACGCGGTCTACGCGGCAATGGGCGACGGAGTGAGAAACAACTCGCTGACACGCTTCGTTGACGAGAATCTTGCACCTATGTATATCGCCTGCGGAATAAAAGACCAATACGGTTGCTGGAACTTCTGGGGCGACGTGCAAAAGACCATAGGCGACAACGGCACAGAGCATATCGCGCTGTCATCCTACGACAGAGGACACGAGTTCCCCTACGAAATCGACACGATTTACGGTTACGACCGATACGAGTCCTTTGTGGACTTCCTTATGTACCACGCGAAAAAGGATATTCCCGTGAATATCCTCTACACCTCGGCGGTAAACGGCAGACTTGTCAAGGCGAGCGAGACGGGCGAGGTGCTTGAGGGCGACGAGCTGATAATTCAGTTTGTGGCGGCGGTTGAGGAGTCGAGCCTTGCGCTTACGCTTTACGACGAGACGGCGGGCGCGGCGGTTGACTACACCCTTGAGTCGCTTTGCGGCGGCACGAGGTGGCGAGTTGTCAAGGAGGGCGGATTTGCCGAGGGACACCGCTATAAGCTCACCGTTCCAAAGAGCGTGAAGGGCGTGCTTAACGGCATAGAGATGGGCAAAGCCCGTGAGTACGTATTTACTTATTGAGAGGTAGATGACGATGAAAATTTCTGTTAAAATAATTAGCATACTTCTTGTGCTTCTGACCTGTATTTCAGCCGTGGCGTGCGGCGGTGAAGGAGATGATACTTCTATGAATAACGATGAAAATGTTGTTACCGATAACAGAACCAAGGTGGGCGACAAGGTCACTCTCGGAAAGCTTGACCAGGACGGCAATGCCGACGTCAAAGAGGACATCGTGTGGACGGTTATCAAGGCGGAGGAGGGCAGAGCACTGCTTCTTGCCGACAAGTGCCTTTCATATTCTACGTTCAACGACGGCGACGGAGCGTTTACCTGGGAGAGCAGTACGCTTCGCGATTGGCTGAATTACGATTTCTTTGCGGCGGCGTTTACCGATGAGGAAAAGGCGCTTGTGGCAAAGAGTGAAATAGTAAACAAGGCAAGCTATATTTCGCTTATAGGCGAGACCGAGAACACAGAGGACAGAGTTTTCCTGCTTTCGCTTGAGGAGGCAAAGGAGCTTCTCGGAGAGGAAAACGTAAAGGGTGAGGTCACCGAAAAGCTCCGCAAGACCGCGCCGCTTACCCACGGAAAGACCTATTGCAATTGGTGGCTCAGAACCCAAGGAACAAGCGAATATAAAATAAGTGCCGTAGGCTACAACGGCGAGATAAACTACGGCGGTCTCCGCGGTGACATCGCAGAGGCAGGCGTAAGACCCTGCATCTGGTATCTCACAGAGACGAATGCCGAGGCGGAAAAAGTGCCCGTGGCGCTTTCGGCGGCTAAGGTCGGCGACAAGGTGTCAATGGGTAAATACGAGGCTGACGGCAACGCCGATAACGGCGCGGAGGATATCGTCTGGAGTGTGGTTGACGCAAAGGACGGCAAGCTTCTGCTTGTGGCTGACAAGGTGCTTGACGCCTACACCTACCACGCAGAGGTCAAGGAGGACGCCGCGTGGAATAACGCAACCCTTAAGCTTTGGCTTAACGGCGCGTTTATGAATAAGGCGTTTGGTGAGGACGAGAAGGCAAAGATAGTAACCTCGACCCTTAATACACCTGCGGCAGACGGCACGGCAATAACTACATATAATCAGATGTTCGTGCTCAGCGCCGAGGAGCTTTTGAGATACTTCCCCGAGCGCGAGGATAGAATGATAGAGCCTACCGCGGCGGCAGTTGACGGAGGCGTTTACGTAGACCCCATAAACGGCACCTGCGACTATTGGGTGCGTGAGGCGGGCACAACGGCGGGTAACGGCGCGTATATTTACTATTACGGCGACGTAAACGAGGCAGGCGCGCTTGCGCGCTCAACCTTTATCGGAGTCCGCCCCGCAATGTGGGTTTTGCCCTGATACGATTTGATGCTTTCGCAGAACGCTCATACAAAAAAGGGGCTGATTCAACGGATCAGCTCCTTTTTTGCGTGTGAAAACGTATGATGCCGATAAATTATTGTTTGAAGGTGTGTTCGCACCGCAGCCCGAGCCAAAAGTTTTTGGGCGACTTTTTTCAAAAAGTCGCGAGTCTCGCGCCCGCAGGCGCATCGGCGTTTTTCTTTTTCTTGAGCTTTTTCTTTTTGCGCCTTTTGCATCAAAAAGAAA
>JBGVRT010000102.1:0-25930 GCA_045128735.1 Eubacteriales bacterium
TATTTCACAACCGTTTTATAAAGCGCAAACCGTAACCCCGCTTTTTCTTTTTGATGCAAAAGGCGCAAAAAGAAAAAGCTCAAGAAAAAGAAAAACGCCGATGCGCCTGCGGGCGCGAGATTGTCGCTTTTTGAAAAAAGCTCCGCAAAAACTTTTCTCGCGAGGTGCTGTGCGAACACACCGCCAAACAATAATTTACCGATGGCGCTTACTTTGATACCCAAAAACATCAAATAATTCTTCTCAACGTATTGACTTTTTTGCCGATATGTGGTATCATAATATGAATAGTATACAAAGAGAGGAATACGTGACTGATGAAGGTTATTTTTAGGGGCGCTACGTCGTACGGCGCAGAGAAAAAATCGTTTATAAAGGGTGTAGACGCAACAGCTATGACTGTTTCTTCTCTTATTTCCTCTGAAATTGACGCTTCGAGTTTTCATATTTTTCCCGGTTTCGCTGATGTGCACGTGCATTTTCGTGAACCGGGTTTTTCGTACAAGGAGACAATAAGGACGGGAAGCCTTGCGGCGGCTCGCGGGGGCTACACCACCGTGGGCACTATGCCGAACCTCTCGCCTGCTCCCGACAGCCTTGAAAATCTCGGGCTTCAGCTTGACATCATAAAGCGCGATTCGGTTATAAGAACAATTCCTTTCGGCACTATTACAAAGGGGCAGAACGGCAAGGAGCTTTCGGACATCGAGGCTATGGCACCTTTCGTGCTGGGTTACTCCGACGACGGAAAGGGAGTTGACGACGAGGGGCTTATGCGTGAGGCAATGGCGAGGGCGGCGGCTCTCGGCAAGATAATCTCGGCGCATTGCGAGGACGGAACGCAGATAAAGGACTCGCCCGAGGCTGAATGGAAAGAAATCGAACGCGACATAAGATTGGCAAGCGACACGGGGGCAAAGCTCCACGTCTGCCACATCTCAACTAAGGAAAGCGTTTCGCTTATCCGCGACGCGAAGAAAAGCGGTGTGGACGTAACCTGCGAGACAGGGCCTCATTATATGCTGTTTTCCGCTAAGGACGCGGGCGACAGAGGTTGTTTCAGATTTAATCCGCCCCCAAGAGAGGAAGCCGACAGACTTGCGCTTATCGATGGCTTGGTTGACGGAACGGTGGATATGATAGCCACCGACCATGCACCCCACTCGGCAGAGGAGAAATCGAGAGGGGCGAATAGCCTCAACGGCATCGTGGGACTTGAGACGGCGTTCCCCGTGATGTATACCGAATTTGTTAAAAAGGGAATAATCACACTTGAAAAACTTACCGAGCTTATGGCGGTTGCGCCTTACGCGCGGTTTGGAATAACTCCGAACGGCTACACCGTTTGGAATCTTGACAAAGAGTACGTAATCGACCCCGCCGACTTTAAGTCAATGGGTCGTTGCACACCGTTTGACGGCAGATGCGTTTTCGGTGAATGTGTGGCGACTGTTGCTGACGGCGAGCTCGTTTATATAAGCCAAACAAAATAATATGCGGAGGATATGAAGTATGGCAAAAAGAACAGACATCAAAAGAGTAATGATAATCGGTTCGGGTCCTATCGTAATCGGACAGGCAGCCGAATTCGACTATGCGGGCACGCAGGCTTGTCTTGCGCTTAAGGAGGAGGGCTACGAGGTAATTCTCGTAAACTCGAACCCCGCGACCATTATGACCGACACCACCATTGCGGACAAGGTGTATATGGAGCCGCTTACCCTTGAGTACGTGGCAAAGATAATCAGATACGAGCGTCCCGACGCAATAGTTCCCGGTATCGGCGGACAGACCGGACTTAACCTTGCTATGCAGCTTGAGAAGAAGGGAATTCTCAAGGAGTGCGGAGTTGAGCTTCTGGGAACCAGCAGCGAAAGCATTGAGCGCGCCGAGGACAGAGACCTTTTCAAGCAGCTTTGCCAGGAGATAGGCGAGCCTGTTATCCCCTCGGAGATAACCTACAATCTTGAGGAGGCAAAGGCGGCGGCAGAGAGAATCGGCTACCCCGTAGTTCTTCGTCCCGCGTTCACTCTCGGCGGTACGGGCGGCGGATTCGCCTATAACGAGGCAGAGCTTGTTGAGATAGGAATGAACGCCTTTAAGATTTCTCCCGTTCATCAGGTACTTATTGAGAAGAGCGTAAAGGGATATAAGGAAATAGAGTTTGAGGTTATGCGCGACGGCGCGGACAACGCAATCACCATTTGCGGCATGGAGAACATCGACCCCGTCGGCGTTCACACGGGCGACAGCCTTGTCGTTGCTCCCATCGTTACGCTTAACGACCACGACCTCAAGATGCTTAACGACAGCGCGATAAAGCTTATCAGAGAGCTTAAGATAGAGGGCGGATGCAACGTTCAGTTTGCACTCAACCCCAATTCTTCGGAATACTACCTCATAGAGGTCAACCCCAGAGTTTCGAGAAGCTCGGCGCTTGCTTCCAAGGCTTCGGGCTACCCCATTGCAAGAGTTACGGCTAAGATTGCCGTGGGTATGAGACTTAGCGAGATAGCTATTGCCAACACCACGGCGGAGTTTGAGCCAAGTCTTGACTACGTTATCGCAAAGCTTCCCCGATTCCCGTTTGATAAGTTCACCTCGGCGTCCAACGCTCTTGGCACGCAGATGAAGGCTACGGGTGAGGTCATGGGTATCGGTTCTAATCTTGAGGAGTGTTTGCTTAAGGGTATTCGCTCGCTTGAGATTGGCGCAAATCACCTGCACCTTCCTAAATTTGACAATATGAGCGTGGATGAGCTTCTTGACTACATCAAGGAATTCCGTTCCGATAACATTTTTGCCATTGCTGAGCTTATTTATCACGGAGTTTCTATTGAAAAGCTCCACGAGATAACAATGATAACCCCCTACTTCCTTGAGGCTATAAAGAGAATTGTTGACATGGAGGAGCTTCTCAAGGCAAAGGTATTTGACTTGGAAACTCTCACTGCCGCAAAGAAGATGGGATTTGGCGACAAGTACGTAGCGCGCCTTTGGAAGTGCGGCGAGCTTGACGTTTACAATTTCAGAAAAGAGAATAATCTGTTCCCCGTATTCAGAATGGTTGACACCTGCCATACGGGCGCGTACATTCCCTATTTCTACTCCTCTTACACGGGCGAGAACGCTTCGGTTCTCACCGATAAGAAGAAGATAATCGTGCTTGGTGCCGGTCCTATCCGTATCGGTCAGGGCGTTGAGTTCGACTACTCCACAGTTCACGCCGTACAGACAATTAAAAAGGCGGGCTACGAGGCTATCATTATCAACAATAACCCCGAGACCGTTTCCACCGACTACACCACGGCAGACAAGCTCTATTTCGAGCCTCTCACACCCGAGGACGTTATGAACATAGTTGAGTTCGAGAAGCCCGTGGGCGTTATCGCAACTCTCGGCGGTCAGACGGCTATCAACCTTGCACAGCCACTTACCGACAGAGGAGTTAATATCATCGGTACAGATTGCGCCGCAATTGACCGTGCAGAGGACAGAAACGAGTTCGAGCATCTGCTTCACGAGCTTGACATTCCTCAGCCCAAGGGTCAGGCGGTAACAAATATTGAGGACGGCATCAAGGCGGCTGAGGAGATCGGCTACCCTGTGCTTGTACGCCCCTCCTTCGTGCTTGGCGGACGTGCTATGCAGATAGTCGCAAAGGAAGAGCAGCTTCGTCACTACCTCCGCACCGCAGTTGAAATTGACGAGGATAAGCCCGTGCTTGTTGACAAGTATATTCAGGGTAAAGAGGTTGAGGTTGACGCTATCTGTGACGGACGCGACGTGTTCGTGCCCGGTATTATGGAGCTTGTAGAGCGCACAGGTATTCACTCGGGCGACTCTATCAGCGTATACCCCTCTTACAGCATTTCAAACCGTGTTAAGGGAATAATCCTTCAGTATGCAAAGAAGCTTGGTCTTGGTATCGGAATTGTTGGGCTTTTCAACATACAGTTTATAGTTGATAAGGACGACAACGTATTTATCATCGAGGTTAACCCCCGTTCCTCGCGTACAGTTCCTTTCCTTTCAAAGGCTACGGGCTACTCGCTTGCCGATATCGCAACCGAGGTTATTCTCGGCAAGTCGCTTAAGGAGCAGGGTATATTCGATATCTACCCCGAGGAAAAGAAGCGTTACTACGTAAAGGTTCCCGTGTTCTCCTTCAATAAGCTTCGCGGACTTGACGCATACCTCTCTCCCGAAATGAAGTCAACGGGTGAGGCTATCGGTTATGACGACAAGCTTCCCAGAGCAATGCAGAAAGCACTTATTGCGGGTGGCTTCTCGCTTCACAATTACGGAACTATCATCGTGTCGCTTGCCGACGAGGACAAGGAGGAGGCACTTCCCCTTGTACGCCGCTTCTACGATATGGGCTTCAATATCGAGGCTACTATCGGAACGGCAAACTTCTTAAAGGAGCACGGAATCAGAACACGAGTTCGCAAAAAGCTTCTTGAGGGCAGTGAGGAGATATTTGAGTCTATTCGCGCAGGATACGTTAACTACGTTATCAATACCCGTGCGGTTCTGTCGGGCGTTCATTACGACGACGGTATTGAAATTCGCCGCTGTGCGGTTGAAAACGGCGTAACGCTCTTCTCAAACCTTGACACCGTTCGTATAGTGCTTGACGTTCTTGAGGAAACCACAAACCGCGTTTCTACCATTGACAGTTGATAAGAGATATGAGAGACATAATTTTTGAAGTAATAAGTAATAAAAAAATAGCGAAAAACACCTATGAGTGTGTTTTGTCGGGCGATATTTCCGATATAACCGCGTCGGGTCAGTTCGTTAACATCAAGCTGGACGGCTTTTATCTTCGCAGACCGATTTCGGTCTGCGATGCCGAGGGCAGCAAGCTCACACTTATATATAAAGTGGTGGGAAAGGGAACAGCAAAAATGGCTGAAATGACGGGCGGCGAAAAGCTTTCTGTGCTTTCGGGGCTCGGAAACGGCTACGACCTTGCACCCGCAGGCGACAGCCCCCTGCTTATAGGTGGCGGCGCGGGCGTTCCCCCTATGTATATGCTTTGCAAAAAGCTTGTGGCACAGGGCAAAAAGCCTACGGTCATTCTCGGCTTCGGCGGAAGCGACGAGATTTTCTATAAAGAGGAATTTGAGGCACTCGGAGCAAAAACGCTTGTTACCACCGTTGACGGAAGCGCAGGCATAAAGGGCTTCGTTACCGATGCTATGGAGGGGCTTGATTACAGCTACTTCTATACCTGCGGCCCCGAGCCTATGCTTAAGGCAATCTACGACAAGAGCGTTACGTCGGGTCAGTTCAGCTTTGAGGAAAGAATGGGCTGCGGCTTTGGCGCGTGCATGGGTTGCTCCTGCAAGACAAAGTACGGCAATAAGCGCATCTGCAAGGACGGTCCCGTGCTTGTAAAGGAGGAGATAATATGGTAAACACAAAGGTAAAGCTTTGCGGTATCGAAATAGATAACCCTATTATCCCCGCAAGCGGAACGTTCGGCTACGGCAGAGAATTTGCCGAGCTTTACGACATAAATATTCTCGGTAGCTTTTCCTTTAAGGGTACTACCAAAGACCCTCGATTCGGAAATGCTACGCCGAGAATTGCCGAGACCGAGGGCGGAATGCTCAATTCGGTGGGACTTCAGAATCCGGGCGTTGAAAAGGTAATATCCGAGGAGCTTCCCGCGCTTAAAAAGATATTCAATAAGCCCGTAATGGCAAACGTCAGCGGCTTTGCCATTGAGGACTACGCTTACACCTGCGAAAGGCTTGACGGCGAGGAGCAGGTTGGCTGGCTTGAGGTCAACATTTCCTGCCCCAACGTTCACGGAGGCGGAATGAGCTTCGGCACAGACCCAAAGAACGCGGCGGCTGTTACGAAAGCCGTTAAGAAGGTAACAAAAAAGCCTGTTATCATCAAGCTTACACCCAACGTAACCGATATTACCGAGATAGCAAAAGCGGTCGAGGCTGAGGGCGCGGACGGAGTTTCGCTTATCAACACTCTTTCGGGTATGAGAATAAATATGGCAAAGAGAAAGCCGCTTCTTGCCAACGTGACGGGCGGACTTTCGGGTCCTTGCACCTTCCCTGTGGCACTTCGTTGCGTTTATCAGGTGTATAATGCGGTCAAAATCCCGATTGTGGGAATGGGCGGAGTTACCACCGCAGAGGACGTTATTGAAATAATGATGGCGGGAGCGACCGCCGTTCAGGTGGGCGCGGCAAATCTTGTTGATCCCTACGCTTGTAAAAAGATAATTGAGGAGCTTCCCGCGGCAATGGAAAAATACCGCATAAGCTCGCTTGAAGAAATAATCGGTGCGGCGCACTGAAAGGAGAATTGAAATGGGAAAAGACGTAATTATTGCTTGTGATTTTGCAAGCGAGGAACAGGTTTTTAACTTTCTTGACAAATTCCAAGACGAAAAGCCCTTTGTGAAAATCGGAATGGAGCTTTACTACGCGGTAGGTCCTTCTATCGTAAAGAAGATAAAGGAGAGAGGGCACAAGATTTTCCTTGACCTTAAGCTTCACGATATTCCCAATACCGTAAAGAAGGCTATGGCTGTTCTTTCGGGACTTGACGTGGATATGACCAACCTCCACGCGGCAGGAACAAAGAGAATGATGGAGGCGGCTATCGAGGGTCTTACAAAGCCCGACGGCACAAGACCTATTCTCATTGCGGTAACACAGCTTACCTCTACCGATCAGGAAAGTATGGAAAACGACCTTCTTATCAAAGAGCCTATCGACAAGGTTGTTATGCACTACGCGCACAACGCTATGGAGGCGGGACTTGACGGAGTGGTTTGCTCTCCCCTTGAGGCAGGAAAGGTACACGATATATGCGGTAAGAACTTTGTAACCGTTACTCCCGGCGTAAGATTTGCTGACGGAGACGTTGGAGACCAGAAGAGAGTAATGACACCCGCGCAGGCTAAGGAGATCGGCTCTGACTACATCGTTGTGGGCAGACCTATCACCGCGGCTGAGGACCCGGTTGCGGCATACAGACGCTGCGTGGCGGAGTTTGTGGGTTGAGCCACTTGCCATTTTAGGAAAAGTTTTTGCGGAGCTTTTTTCAAAAAGCGACCGCTTGCGCCCGCAGGCGCATCGGCGTTTCTTTTGTGAGCTTTTCTTTGCGCCTTTTGTGTCAAAGAAAAGCGGACAGAAAGATTCAAGCCTTATAAAAATATCGGGCTTTGAATCCCTCCACCGCTAACGCGGTCCCCGTCTCGCCCGCGGGCTCGGTCACGCCACGGCTCTGACAGCCGTATCCAGGCTGTCATTCACTACCGTGTCGCCGCTTCACTACCTTTGACAAGGGAGGCAAAATGAAAGGAGAACAAAAATGGAAAGCTACAAGAGAGAATTTATACAGTTTCTTAAGAACGCCTGCGTTCTTAAGTTTGGTGACTTTACCGCTAAAAGCGGAAGAAAAATACCCTATTTCATCAATGCGGGTATGATTAAAACAGGCGACGATATCGCAAAGCTTGGCGAGTTCTACGCAAAGGCTTATTTTGAAAAGCTTGGCGCAAAGAAGGCTGTTCTTTACGGCCCTGCCTACAAGGGAATTTCGCTTGCGGTTTCTGCGGCTGTCGCACTTTCAAAGAAAGACCTTAACGTACCCTTCTTCTTTAACCGCAAGGAGGTTAAGGACCACGGCGAGGGTGGCGTTTTCGTTGGCTACGTTCCCCAAGCAGGCGAGGAAGTGGTTATCATTGAGGACGTTATCACAGCAGGTACGGCTATCCGCGAGAGTATGGAAATCCTTTCGCACCTTGAGGGCGTAAAGGTTGCCGCAACCTTTATTATGGTTGACCGCAAGGAAAAGGGTCAGACCGATAAGGGTGCAATGCAGGAGATAGAGGAGCAGTTCGGCTTCCCCGTATACTCCATCGTTGACGTTTACGATATCATCGAGTACCTTGAAGAGGACGAGAAGAACCGCGAGAACGTTGAGAGAATCAAGAACTATCTCGCAGTAAACGGCGCAAAGGCGTAAGGTGGCAAAATGAGACACCTTATAGGAATTGAGGACCTTTCGGTAGCCGAGATTGAAGAGCTTGTGGCTACCGCAGAGGATATAATAGACAATCCCTTGAAGTACGCCGAGGTTTGCCGCGGCAAAAAGCTTGCAAGCCTTTTCTATGAGCCTTCCACAAGAACAAGGCTCTCCTTTGAGGCGGCTATGATTGAGCTTGGCGGAAGCGTTATAGGCTTCTCCGAGGCACAGAGCAGCTCGGCGGCAAAGGGTGAGAGTGTTGCCGACACAGCAAAGGTAATTTCCTGCTTTGCCGATATTATGGTAATGCGCCACTTTAAGGAGGGCGCGCCTATGGTTGCTTCGCTTAACGCTACAGTTCCCGTTATCAATGCGGGCGACGGCGGTCACAACCACCCTACCCAGACCCTCACCGACCTTCTTACAATCAAGCGCGAGAAGGGAAGATTTGACAATCTTACGGTAGGTCTTTGCGGAGACCTTAAATTCGGCCGTACGGTTCACTCGCTTATCGCCGCGCTTTCAAGATACACGGGCATAAAGTTCGTGCTTATCTCTCCCGCGGAGCTTACTATACCCGATTACGTCAAGCACGACATCATTGAGAAGAACGGTATTGATTACGTTGAGACCACCGATCTCGAGGCGGTTATGCCCGAGCTTGATATCCTCTATATGACACGTGTTCAGCGCGAGAGATTCTTTAACGAGCAGGATTATATCAGACTTAAGGACAGCTATATCCTTACTCAGTCAAAGCTCAATATGGCAAAGAACGATTGCATAGTTATGCACCCCCTGCCCAGAGTCAACGAGATAACCGTAGAGGTGGATAAAGACCCGCGCGCGTGCTACTTCAAGCAGGTGCTTTACGGAAAATATATCAGAATGGCTCTCATAAAAATGCTTCTGGAGGCGGCGAAATGAATATAGATTCTATTAAAAACGGATTTGTTCTCGACCATATCAAGCCCGAAAAGGGAATGGAGATTTACCGCTTCCTTGGACTTGACGAGGTTGACGGAATGGTCGCCCTTATCAGAAACGCGGTAAGTAAGCGTATGGGGCGCAAGGATATAATAAAGGTAGACGCCGAGAATCTTGACATCGACCTTAGCGTGCTTGGCTATATCGACCCCGAGATGACGGTAAACGTGATTGAGGACGAGAAGCTTGTAAAGAAGTATCACCCCGAACTTCCCGAGCAGATTGTCGATATCGTCAAGTGTAAAAATCCCCGATGCATTACCTCCACAGAGCAGGAGCTGAAGCACGTGTTTAAGCTCACCGACCGAGAAAGCCGCACATACCGTTGCATCTATTGTGAAACGAAGGCACGTAACAATTAATTAGCGAAAGGGCTGAACTCAACGGAGTTCAGCCCTTTCGCTATGCTTGCACCGCACCAAAGAGGGGCAAGCTTTGCGGAGCTTTTTCGAAAAAACTCCGCAAAAACTTTTTTCCTTGATAATGTCCGCCCTATAATCTCATTTTATTAAACTATATTTATCGCCTTGCCTTCCTTGAATGCGGCAAGATTGTCGTATACCATTTTTATGAGGCGGACTCTCGTTTCATACGCAGCCCAAGCGATGTGGGGGGTAATGATGCAGTTTTTCGCGCCGAAAAGAACGCAGTCATCGCCCATTGGTTCCTCGGTCAGCACGTCGAGCGCCGCGCCTGCAATGACCTCTCGCTCAAGGGCGTCGGCGAGTGCTTCTTCGTCGATTATGCCGCCTCGGGCGGTGTTGATGAGATATGCCGTGGGCTTCATCAGCGCAAGGCTTTCGGCGTTTACCGCAAGCGCGCTTTCGGCGTTGAGAGGGCAATGGAAGGAGAGAAAATCGCTTTCTGCAAAAAGCCTTTCGCACCCAACAAGCTCAACTCCCTCAACCTGCTTGGAAGTGCGTGTGTAGGCGATAACTCTCATATTGAAGGCGAGGGCGATTTTTGCCACCGCCATACCTATTGTGCCAAGTCCGTATATGCCCAGGGTTTTGCCCGAAAGCTCGGATATGGGGGCGAAGAAGTAAGAAAATTGCTTTGAGCGTTTCCAATCGCCTGCCGCCACCGAAGAGGCGTATTTGCTTGCGTTGCCCGCAAGCTCCAAAATCAGCGAAAAGGTAAGCTGTGCCACCGAGTCGGTGGAGTAGCCCGGCACGTTGCAAACCGTTATTCCGCGTTCGCTTGCCGCCTTTACGTCTATGTTGTTGTAGCCTGTGGCGAAAAGACCTATATATTTTAATGAAGAGGATTCGATAATATCGCGGTCTATTTTAGCCTTGTTGCAGATAACTGCGTCGGCGTTTTTAAGAATTTCTTTTATCTCGTCGTGCGGAAGCAGGTCGTAGTATTCGACCTCGCCCAACTCCTCGAGGCAGGAAAGGTCAACGTCGCCCTTGGTGACGGTGCATTTGTCAAGAATGATTATTTTCATTGGAGTTCCTCCGTTCGTTGCTATGATATCATTTTATCATAAAAGGAAAGTGTTGTCAATATGGGGGGCATATGCGTTTCGCCCATACGTTTTATCGTCCCAATTATCCCACGAAATCCCTTTTCTGAAAAGGTTTTTTCAAAACGGAAAATCTTTTGAAAGAATTTGTCTGAAAATTAACAAAAAATTCAAAATAGGTCTTTACATTTTCAAATTTGTATGGTATAATATAAAATTGATGAATAGGGTATAAAAATTTATCAATATAAAATTCAGGAGGAAAAAATCATGGCAATTGAAAGAAAAAAAGTGTCCATGGACGGTAACACAGCCGCGGCTCACGTGTCTTACGCGTTTACCGAGGTTGCAGCTATCTACCCCATTACGCCTTCTTCCGTAATGGCAGAGCTTACCGACTCTTGGTCTGCAACAGGACTCAAGAACATCATGGGCGAAAAGGTTAAGGTTATGGAGATGCAGTCCGAGGCGGGTGCTGCGGGTACCGTTCACGGTTCTCTCGCTGCAGGTGCTCTTACGACTACCTACACAGCATCTCAGGGTCTTCTCCTTATGATTCCCAATATGTACAAGATCGCAGGTGAGCTTCTTCCTTGCGTTATCCACGTTTCGGCTCGTTGCGTAGCTTCGCACGCGCTCAACATCTTCGGAGACCACTCCGACGTTTACGCTTGCCGCCAGACAGGTTTTGCTATGCTTGCTGAGTCCAATGCTCAGGAGGTTATGGACCTTGGCGCAGTTGCACACCTTGCAACAATCAAGGGAAGAGTTCCTTTCCTTAACTTCTTCGACGGTTTCCGTACCTCTCATGAGATCTCCAAGGTTGCTACTTGGGATTACAAGGATCTTGATGAGATGGTTGACAAGGACGCTATCGCGGCATTCCGCGCTCGTTCGCTCAATCCCGAAGCTCCCGTTCTCCGCGGTTCTGCAGAAAACGGCGATATCTTCTTCCAGCACAGAGAGGCGTGCAACCCCTACTATGACGCTCTTCCCGCAATCGTTGAGGAGTACATGGACAAGGTTAACGCTAAGCTTGATACAAACTACAAGCTCTTCAACTACTACGGTGCTCCCGACGCAGAGAGAATCATCGTTGCTATGGGCTCTGTTTGCGACACCGCAGAGGAAGTTATCGATTATCTTCTTGCTAAGGGCGAGAAGGTTGGTCTTGTTAAGGTAAGACTTTACAGACCCTTCGTTGCAGAGAAGCTTGCTGAGGCAATTCCCGCGACAGTTAAGAAGATCGCTGTTCTTGACAGAACAAAAGAGCCCGGTGCTCTTGGCGAACCCCTTTACCTCGACGTTGTTACTGCTCTTAATCACGTTGGCAGAACAGGCATCAAGGTTGTTGGCGGTAGATACGGTCTTGGTTCTAAGGATACAACTCCCGCTTCTATCTTCGCTACATTCGAGAATCTTGAGGCTGATGCTCCCAAGCACAACTTCACTCTTAGCATCGTAGATGACGTTACAGGTCTTTCTCTTGACGAGAAGCCCGCTCCCGACACAGCTCCCAAGGATATGGTACAGTGCAAGTTCTGGGGTCTCGGCGGCGACGGTACTGTTGGTGCTAACAAGAACTCTATCAAGATCATCGGTGACCACACCGACAAGTATATTCAGGCGTACTTCCAGTACGACTCCAAGAAGACCGGCGGTATCACCATTTCTCATCTTCGTTTCGGTGACAGCCCCATCAAGTCCACCTACTATATCAACAAGGCAGACTTCGTAGCGTGCCACAACCACGCATACCTTAACAAGTATGATATGATCTCCGACGTTAAGCCCGGCGGAACATTCCTTCTTGACTGCCAGTGGACAGACGAGGAGCTTAACGAGCACATTCCCGCATCGGTTAAGACCTATATCGCTAAGAACAACATCAAGTTCTACACAATCAACGCTACAAAGATCGCTATCGACCTTGGTAACGCAAAGGTTAAGAACACTGTTCTTCAGTCGGCATTCTTCGCACTTGCGAACATCCTTCCCATAGGCGAAGCTATCGACTACATGAAGTACATGGCTACCAAGTCCTACCTCAAGAAGGGTCAGGCTATCGTTGACCTTAACCACAACGCTATCGACGCAGGTAAGGACGCGCTTCACCTCGTAAACGTTCCCGCTGATTGGGCAAACGCAGGCGAGACAGCTCCCGCTCCCGCTATCACAGATAAGAGAGCAGACCTTGCTGATTTCGTAAACGAGGTAGTTCTTCCCACAGTTAAGATGAAGGGTGACGACCTTAAGGTTTCGGCATTCTCCAAGTACGTTGACGGTACGTTCCCCCAGGGTTCTGCCGCATACGAGAAGAGAGGCGTTGCAGTTATGGTTCCCAAGTGGATTCCCGAGAACTGTATCCAGTGTAACAACTGTGCATTCGTATGTCCTCACGCTACAATCCGTCCCTTCGCACTTACCGAGGACGAGGCAGCTAAGGCACCCGCAAGCACAAAGTTCGCTGCAAAGCCCGTAATGAAGACAAACTACAAGTTCACAATGGCTATATCTCCTCTTGACTGTATGGGATGTACCCTTTGTGTTAAGGCTTGTCCTGTAACTGCTAAGGCAGACAAGGACGGCAACCCCGATAAGAGAGCTATCGAGATGGTTCCTCAGGCACAGGAGCTTGAGCAGCAGGAAGCATTCGACTGGGCAGTTGCTAACGTTTCCGAGAAGGAAGAGCTTATCAACACCACAGTTAAGGGCAGCCAGTTCAAGCAGCCCCTCCTTGAGTTCTCCGGCTCTTGCGCAGGCTGTGCAGAGACATCTTATGCTCGTCTT
Source organism: Eubacteriales bacterium (assembly GCA_045128735.1). Taxonomy (GTDB): domain Bacteria; phylum Bacillota; class Clostridia; order Oscillospirales; family CAG-272; genus RGIG8775. The sequence goes on from JBGVRT010000102.1 coordinate 13,256, forward strand.
ATCACACAGCTCTTCGGTGAGAGAATGTATATCTCCAACGCAACAGGATGCTCCTCTATCTGGGGTGGTTCTGCTCCCGCAACTCCTTACACAGTAAATAAGGAAAGCGGACGCGGTCCCGCTTGGGCTAACTCGCTGTTCGAGGATAACGCTGAGCACGGTCTCGGTATCCACCTCGGTCAGAAGACAATCCGCGAGAAGCTTATCGCTAAGGTAGAAGAGATGGCAGCTTCCGATAAGGCATCGGCTGAGTTCAAGGCAGCAGCTGAAGAGTACCTTGCAACAAAGGACAACAGCGCGGCTAACGACAAGGCAACAAAGGCACTTATCGTAGAGCTTGAGAAGGCAGCAGCACAGGGTTGCCCCACTGCTCCCGCAATTCTCGCAGAGAAGTCCTACCTCTCCAAGAAGTCCGTATGGATCTTCGGTGGTGACGGATGGGCATACGATATCGGCTTCGGCGGTCTTGACCACGTAATCGCTTCGGGCGAGGACGTAAACATTATGGTATTCGATACCGAGGTTTACTCCAACACAGGTGGACAGGCTTCCAAGGCTTCTCAGATCGGTCAGGTTGCACAGTTCGCTGCTGCAGGTAAGGCAATCGGCAAGAAGAATCTTGCAGAGATCGCAATGTCCTACGGCTACGTATACGTTGCACAGATCGCAATGGGTGCTGATATGAACCAGACCCTTAAGGCTCTTGCTGAGGCAGAGGCTTACAACGGACCTTCTATCGTAATCGGCTACGCTCCTTGTGAAATGCACGGAGTTAAGGGCGGTATGCAGAACTGCCAGTTCGAGATGAAGAAGGCTGTTGAGGCAGGTTACTGGCAGATGTTCAGATACAACCCCGCACTCAAGGCAGAGGGCAAGAATCCTCTTACCATCGACTCGAAGGCTCCTACAGCCGACTACGTCGAGTTCATCAAGTCCGAGACACGTTACGCACGTCTTGCACAGCAGTTCCCCGAGAGAGCAGAGGTTCTCTTCGAGAATGCTGCACAGGCTGCAAAGGCTAAGTACGACAGACTTGTGAAGATGGGCGTGCTTTATTCCAACGACTAATTCCACATTTTTTACTCCTTTTTTGGGGGGCGTTCGTGTTAGAAACGGCGCCCCCTTCCAATTTGCCACGAAGAGGATTTGCAAGGAGACAGATAGGTAACGTGCAGATAAATTGGTGTTTTAAGGTGTGTTCGCACCGCAGCCCGCGAGAAAAGTTTTTGCGGAGCTTTTTTCAAAAAGCGACAGTCTCGCGCCCGCAGGCGCATCGGCGTTTTTCTTTTTCTTGAGCTTTTTCTTTTCGCGCCTTTTGCATCAAAAAGAAAAAGCGGGGTTACGGTTTGAGCTTTATAAAACGGTTGTGAAATAAATAAAAAAATAGTTTATACCTCGTAAATTGTAACTTTTTATCTGTACACAGATTTTTTGACACCCAAAGAGGAAATCCACTTTTCTTTTTGAAGCCAAAGGCGCAAAAAGAAAAGTTCTCAAAAGAAAAACGCCGCATGGGGAGGCGGTCGCTTTTTGAAAAAAGCTCCGCAAAACTTTTCTGTCGGGCTGCGGTGCGAACACACCGCCAAACACCAATTTACCGTCGAGTCGCTCAACCATATCAAAACCCTCCGAGAAAAGTTTTTGCACAGATTTTTGCAAAAAGCGGCACGCCTCTCCACCTCTCCGTTTTTCTCGCTTTTTAACGCAAAAAAACAAGGCCGAGCGTATGCTCAGCCTTGTTTTTTTATCTCTTTCCAATACGCCGCGGCGGCGGCTTCCGCCTTGTTCTCACCCGGGACGTAGTAGGTCTTGTTTTTTATGTCGTTGGGCAGGTACTGCTGTGCAACGTAGTGGTTGGGGTAGTCATGGGGATACTTGTATCCCTTATAAAGCGGTGCTTGAAGGTGCGTGGGCACGTCTGTTCCGAGACCTGCCGACACATCGGCGGTTGCCGCAATTACCGCATTGTGCGCCGAGTTGGACTTTGGCGCGGTGGCAAGCATTATTGCCGCGTTTGCAAGGGTCAGCCGCGCCTCGGGCATTCCGAGCTCGCGCGCCGACTCCACGCAGGAGCGCGTCACCACAGCCGCAAGTGGATAGGCAAGCCCCACGTCCTCCGAGGCAATGACCTGAAGCCTGCGGCAGACCGCCAGAAGCTCGCCTGCTTCAAGTAGTCTTGCAAGGTAAAATACCGCCGCGTCGGGGTCTGAGCCTCGTATCGACTTTTGCAGGCAGGAGAGCAGGTCGTAGTGTGTTCCGTCGTCAAAATTTCCGATTCCCGACGAGAACTGTTCCACCACGCTCTCGTTTATCTCGCTTTCCGCGGTGTGGAAGGCGTTTTCAACAAGTCCTATCGCCCTTCTCACGTCACCCGAGGTTGAGCGTGCGATAAAATCAAGGGCTTCGGGGGTTATGGTCTTGGCACTTCCATTCTCTGTGTTCAAGTGTGAAACCGCGCGCAAAAGCGCCTTTTTGCAGGATTCCTTGTCCACGGGCTTGAACTCGAAGAGCGAGGAGCGCGAAATTATTGCGTTGTGTATATAGAAATGGGGATTTTCGGTGGTCGAAGCAATAAGCGTGACTCTGCCGTCCTCGATGTACTCAAGCAGGGTCTGCTGTTGCTTGCGGTTGAAATACTGGATCTCGTCGATGTAGAGAAGTATTCCGCCCGTGCCAAAAAGACTTCCCGTTTCGCGAAGGACGTCCTTTACGTCCGAAAGGGAAGCCGTGGTGGCGTTGAGCTTGTGAAAGCTCATTCCCGAAAGCGAGGCAATGACCCGCGACGCGGTGGTTTTGCCCGTGCCGGGAGGGCCGAAGAATATCATATTCGTAATTCTTCCGCTTTCGACCATCTTGCGGACGATACCGCCCGACCCGAAAAGATGATCCTGCCCCACGATGTCGTCAAAACACGTGGGGCGTAAAAGATCTGCAAGCTGCTTATTGTTCATGCCTACTTAAGGACGGGGAGTAAGGGGACCCCAACCCTGCTCGTCGTTGGCGGGGGCGGCGTTTATGTACGCGTCGTCCTCGGTCTCTTCAACCGGAGCTGTAACGAAGCCTGTGTCGGATTCGTTCTCGCTGTCATCGCTCTGGTAGTCCTCGTAAATCTCGTCGTCGTCCTTGTTACCGCCGCAGGCAACCGCAAGCGAAATTACCATCGACAGGCAAAGGATAAGAGCAAAAAGCTTTATAAAAAGTTTCATATCGGTTCTCCTTTTGTTTTTTCTTTCAAACAATTATACCATACTTTTTCGGTTTTGTCTATATCGTATTAAAAATTTTTGCATTATTTTTCGAGTTGTGCCGAAAAAACCGCCGAAAGAGGCGTGTAAAACGCAAAAATTGTTGACAATAGGCGAAAATTGTAGTATAATCGTATTGTTAAAACCGAGCAATGCCTCGGAAAAATCAAGAGGAGAAAACAAGATGAAAAAGTTTTTTGAGGAATTTAAGAAATTTATCACCCGCGGAAACGTGGTTGATATGGCAATCGGTGTTGCGGTTGCGGGTGCGTTCACAAAAATAGTAAACGCATTTACAGCAGGTTTCGTAAGCCCCATCGTCGGTCTTATTACGGGCGGCGCGTCTCTTTCTGAGCAGAAGTGGATACTTCGCCCCGCGGTTGTTGAGACGGTTGACGGCGTTGAAAAGGTAGTAACTCCCGAGGTCGCATTCCTTTGGGGTAACTTCGTGCAGATGATAATCGACTTCCTTATCATCGCGTTCGTTCTTTTCGTTGTTATGAAGACCTTTAACGCAATTTCGGCAAAGGCTAAGGAAATGAACGAGGAGCTTAAGGATAACCTTAAGCCCCACAAGGTAAAGGAAGCAGAAGAGGCGGCGGCAAAGGCGGCAGCAGAGAAGAAGGCAGCCGAGGAAGCAGCGGCAAAGGCGGCGGCTGAAAAGGCAGAGGCGGAAAAGCAGGCGGCAATGCAGGCTTGCGCGGCGCAGATAGCGGTTTCCGAGACTACCGAAAAGCTCCTCACCGAGATCCGCGACCTTCTTAAGAATAAGTAATAAAGCGGATAAACACAAAAAAGGCTGAGAAATCTCAGCCTTTTTTGCCGCCGAAAGGTGGAAATTTATTTGTTCGATAAATTGGTGTTTGGCGCACTATGTTAGCACCGCAGCCCGAGCCAAAAGTTTTGCGGAGCTTTTTCAAAAGCGACCGTCTCCCCTGTGGCGTTTTTCTTTTGGGAACTTTTCTTTTTGCGCCTTTTGGTTCAAAAAGAAAAGTGGATTTCCCATTCAGGTGTTAAAAAATCTGTACACAAATAAAAGTAACAATTTGCGTGGTGTAAACTAATTGTTTTTCTTATTTTACAGCAGTTTTATAAGGCACAAACCGTAACTCCGCTTTTTCTTTTGAACCAAAAGGCGCAAAAGAAAAGTTCCCAAAAGAAAAACGCCGATGCGCCTGCGGGCGCGAGACTCGCGACTTTTTGAAAAAAGTCGCCCAAAAACTTTTGGCTCGGGCTGCGGTGCGAACACACCTATAAACAATAATTTATCAAACTAATAATATTCCCCCTCTCTGCTCAATCATTTTTCAATTTCCTATTGCAAACGGCGGAAAAATATGTTATAATTCTACTTGACATATAAACAGAGTAGGAAAGTGTGCGTTTCAGTGTTGTGCGGACGGGGAGTTGTCGCGCAAACGAATAATCTCTTTAGATTTGCGGTACACTTTCCGCATCCCACTGTTACCATCGGTCGCATCACCGCCGCACTTTGCGGCTCTTATAGCCTCCTTTACGGTAATGAGATGTTAATTCTGTAAAAGGAGGTTTTTTTATGAACAAAAAATCAGGCGCATTCAACAGCGTAAGAGCGCTGACCGTCTCGGCAATGCTGACGGCTTTAAGCGTTGTAATCGGCATTTTCTGCAAAAATTTTCTCAACTTCGGTATGGGGCTTTTCCGAGTCACCTTTGAAAATCTGCCCATTCTTATGTCGGGAATACTTTTCGGACCTCTCGCGGGAGGTCTCGTGGGCGCGGCATCCGACCTTATCAGCTATATGCTGTCGTCGCAGGTCTATCCCCCAAACCTCATCGTCACCGCAGGTGCTGTAACGGTGGGCGTTGTGTCGGGGCTTGTCTCCCGACTCACTCGCCACAAGGGGCAAAACGCGCGGATAATTCTCTCCTGTTCCCTTGCCCACCTTGCTGGCTCGATGATTATAAAGCCCATAGGGCTCTACCAATTTTACGGAATACTCGTGCTGTGGCGCATTCCCCTTTATCTTGTTATTGCGCCGCTTGAGATACTTATCATCTGCCTGCTGTTCCGTAAGGAATCAATAAAAAAGCTGTTCACACAAGTCGGAGGAGAAATAAAATGACCTACGCCGAAGCTATTGAATATATACACAGCGTAAGCTGGACCTTCTGCAAGCCCGGACTTGAACGAATTTCAGCGCTTTGCCGAGGTCTTGGCGACCCGCAAAAAAAGCTTAAATTCATTCACGTTGCGGGCACAAACGGAAAAGGCTCGTTCTGCTCGATGACCTCATCGGTGCTCCGCGCCGCAGGCTACAAGGTGGGACTTTTCACATCGCCCTACATCAAGGAATTCAACGAGCGCATGCAGATAAACGGCGAAAATATTTCATACGATGAGCTCGCAAAACTCACCGAACGCGTGCGCCCCATTGCCGCGGCTATGTCCGACAAGCCCACCGAATTTGAGCTTATTACGGCAATAGCCTTTGAATATTTTGCCGCAAATAACTGCGACATTGTGGTGCTTGAGGCGGGACTTGGCGGCAGACTTGACTCCACAAACATCATCACCACGCCCACGCTCTCGGTAATTACGGGAATCGCACTTGATCACACGGCAATTCTCGGCGACACGGTAGAAAAGATAGCCGCCGAAAAAGCAGGCATTATCAAGCGCGGTGTGCCCGTGCTTTACGGAGGCACGGACGAATCGGCGGCAGAGGTAATCAAGGAGCGCGCCGCCACGCTTGGCTCGGACTTTTTCCGCACCGACTACGGCAAGCTCGAAAACCTTTGCTGTAACCTTGAGGGAAGCCGCTTTGACTACGGCGAGCACAAAAATCTCGCTGTAAAGCTTTTGGGGCTTTATCAACCCAAGAACGCCGCCACAGTCACCGAGGCTGTCGACGTCCTGCGTTCCCTCGGTATGGACATTCCCGAATCCGCCCTTAAGCAAGGACTTAAGGACGCGGTATGGCACGCAAGATTTGAAAAAGTCTGCGGCGACCCGCTTATAATTTTTGACGGCGCCCACAACCCCCAAGGCATAAGCCAGGCGGTGGCAAGCATAAAGCACTATTTTGCAGGCGAAAAGGTCTGCCTTCTGACGGGCGTTCTCCGCGACAAGGACTACACCGAAATCGCCTCGATGCTGTCGGAGGTCGCCGAGGTGGCGTTCACCCTTACACCCGACTCGCCCCGCGCGCTGACGGCAGAGGAATACGCCGAGGTATTGCGGAGCGCGGGAGTAAACGCCACGCCCTGCGAAAGCATAGAAAAAGCCTTTTTTGCGGCAAAGGAAAAGGCAAAAGAGCTGAAGCGACCCCTTATCTGCCTCGGCTCGCTCTACGTTTACGCGTCGCTTTGCCCACTTTTTGAAAAATAAATTCGGAGGAACACGAAATGAGCGATATAAAAGATATTAACCTTGCCCCCTCGGGCAGAAAAAAGATTGAATGGGTAAAATCCTATATGCCCCTTCTTGCAAGAATCCGCGCCGATTTTGAGCGCGAAAAGCCCTTTGCGGGTATGAAAATCTGTATGTCCATTCACCTTGAGGCAAAAACGGCCTGCCTTGCCGAAACTCTCCGCGCGGGCGGTGCAGAGGTGTTCGCCACGGGCTGCAATCCCCTTTCAACGCAGGACGACGTTGCGGCGGCACTTGCGGCGGTGGGCATTGAGGTGCACGCGCGTCACGGAATCGACGAGGAAGGCTACAAAAAGCACCTTATCGACACGCTTTCCTGCGTGCCCGACCTTATGATAGATGACGGCGGCGACTTTACACAGCTTATCCACGGCGAAAGCCGTCAGCTTGGCGCACGCCTTATCGGAGGATGTGAGGAGACCACCACGGGTATTCACCGCCTTAAAGCGCGTGAGGCGCAGGGCAGACTCGACTACACTATGATAGACGTCAACGATGCCGACTGCAAGCATCTTTTTGACAACCGCTACGGCACGGGTCAGTCCACCCTTGACGGAATTATGAATTCCACAAACCTTATGATTGCGGGCAAAACCGCGGTTGTGGCAGGCTACGGCTGGTGCGGACGCGGCGTGGCTATGCGCTTGAAGGGTATGGGCGCAAACGTAATAGTCACCGAAATCGACTCGGTAAAGGCTATTGAAGCGGTAATGGACGGCTACCGCGTTATGACTATGGACGAAGCCGCTCCCCTCGGTGATCTTTTTATCACCCTCACAGGCACCAACGACGTTATAGTTAAGCGCCATTTTGAGGTGATGAAGGACGGTGTTCTGCTTGCAAACAGCGGTCACTTTGACGTTGAGATAAACAAGCCCGAGCTTGAAGCTCTCTCTGTAAAAATCGAGGAGCGCAAGCCCAACATCGTAGGCTACACAATGGCTGACGGCAGAATTATCAACCTGCTTGCCGAGGGCAGACTCGTAAACCTTGCCGCAGGTAACGGTCACCCTGCGGAAATTATGGATATGTCCTTTGCAATTCAGGCAAAGAGCCTTGAATACCTCGCAAAAAACAAGGGCAAGCTCCAAAAGAAGCTTTACGCAGTTCCCCGAGAGATAGACGAAAGAGTTGCGGCAATGAAGCTTGAAACTCTCGGAATAAGCATAGACGCGCTCAGCGCAGAGCAAATCGAATACCTTAACAAGGTAGACTAAAATGAAAAAAACGCTTACTATAACACTGTCGGCACTTATCAGCGCGGTCGTTCTGCTGTCGGCTTTCGCAGGCATTGTCCTTGCAAAAAACAAAATAACCTTCAGTTACAAGGACCTGGGGGTTCCCTATCACGACGTCTACGCAAAAGAGCTTGTAAACTCGCGGCTTTCGGAGGATATGACGGTCTTTGACGGCAGACTTTACGTGGGCGGCGGAGACTACGACGCCAACACGGGTCCCGTGCACGTTATGTCCTACGACCTCGGGCGCGGGGTGTGGGAGAAGTCGCAGGTTGCGCTTGAGGACGAGCAGATAAAGCGTTTTGAGGTTGTGGGCGGTAAGCTTGCAATTCTCGGCACAGACCCAAAGGGCGACTGGTCGCTTGGCAACTACTACCTGCTTGAGGACGGCGCGTGGGAGACTCTGCGCGTGCTTCCATCGGGAATCCATTGCTTTGATTACGCGGAATTTGAGGGCGTGGGATTTTTCGCTCTCGGCGTTAACTCGGGCGACTACCCCGTGGTGCGCCACAGCGGCGAAAGCTACACGGCAGTTGAATTTTACAAGGACGACGCGCCCCTTGACACCTCGGTTTACGAGACTGTGCGCGTTTACAATCTGCTCGAGTTTGACGGCTCACTCTACGCTTTTTTCTCCTTTGACAGAATGGTCGAGGACGGCTCAAAGCGCTATTATATGGACCTTTACCGCTATAACGGAGAGGTGTTTGAGTTTGCGGCGGGCACGCTTCCCTCAGAGGATATGCCCGACGTTATCGCCATTGGCGGCACGGTTTATCTTGTGATGAACGACACCCTGCTCGTCACCCGCGACCTGACCGATTTCAAGGCGGTTACACTTGGAGAGGACGTAAAGGTTTCGGATATTATCGAGGTTGACGGAGAATTTTTTGCGCTTGGCTCCAAAACGGTAAGCGAAAATTATTTCGAAATATCTGTTTTTGGCGAAAAAGACGGTGAATTTGAAAAGCAGTTCGGATTTTTCGCCTATGCCACCGCAGGCTCGTTCTGCGCCGACGGTGACAATTTTTACATATCGCTCGGTCAGCGAGAGTATCCTGCGCTCATACGCGATGCGGGCAGAGTTGTGGCGGTAAAAAGACGGTAACCTATGTAAGAGGTATAACGAATGAAAGCATTTTTTATTGTACTTGACAGCCTCGGTTGCGGCGAAGCTCCCGACGCGGCGGCGTTCGGCGACAAGGGCGCGCACACCTTAAGAAGCTGTGCGGCGTCGCCAAGCTTCAAGGCTGACAACCTCATAAAGCTTGGACTCGGAAATATCGAGGGGCTTGAATTTCTCGGTTCTGTTTCCTGCCCCCTCGCCGACCACGGACGTATGCGTGAGCTTTCGGCAGGCAAGGACACCACCATAGGACATTGGGAGCTTTGCGGAATAGTCTCAGAAAATCCGCTTCCCACCTATCCCGACGGATTTCCCGACGAGTTAATTTCCGAGTTTGAGCGCCTTACGGGTCGCGGTGTGCTCTGCAACAAGCCCTATTCGGGTACGGCGGTCATTGCCGACTACGGAGAGGAGCATCTTCGCACGGGCAAGCTTATAGTTTACACCTCAGCTGACAGCGTTTTTCAGATAGCCGCCCACGTGGATATCGTCCCCGTAGAGGAGCTTTACGAATACTGCAAAATCGCCCGCGGTCTGCTTGTCGGAGAGCATGGCGTGGGCAGGGTTATCGCCCGTCCGTTTGTGGGCAAGCACCCATTTACAAGAAGCGCGAAACGCCACGATTTTTCAATCGAGCCGCCAAAGCCCACCCTGCTTGACCGCTTGGGCAAGCGAGGAATTTACCGCGTGGGCGTAGGTAAAATAGGCGATATTTTCGCCCACAAGGGACTTGACGAGGAGATTTATACCTCATCAAACGCCGACGGAATGAAAGTGACCTCAGAGCTTGCCCAGCGAGACTTTGACGGGCTTTGCTTTACAAATCTTGTTGATTTCGATTCGAAATACGGACACCGCCGCGATGCCGACGGCTACGCCGCCGCCATTGCCGAGTTTGACGCGTGGCTTGGCGATTTTCTGCCAAAGCTTTCCTGCGACGACCTGCTTGTAATCACCGCGGACCACGGATGCGACCCCTCTTTTGCCGCATCCACCGACCATACGCGCGAGTTTGTTCCCCTTCTCGTTTACAGAAAGGGAAAAAGCGGCGTACCACTCGGCACGATTGACGGCTTTTTCCACGCAGGAGAGATTGTTGAGAAATTTTTTGTCTGACCGCCCGCAATAGGCAAATTGGTGTTTGAAGATGTGTTCGAGGCAACGCACATACCATTGTAGGGCGTGGCTTGCTCCCGCCCTAGGGTGACAGTAGGTATACGAACCCGTTTATAAAAGGCATATTTTGCACAATCCATCGTCAAAAAGCCTCGGAATATCCCTATATTCTTTCGACTTTTTTCCTTGACTTGCACAAAATCTGCTCTTTTATAAATTCTTCGAACTGTCACGCAGTTAATTTTGTGTGATTTTTGTGTTTGTCATGCGAAGCAAGGTATGACCTTGCAAGTATGACAGGCGCAAAAAGCGCCAAAAGGAACAAGCGACAGCGAGTTCGTATATCTACTGTCACCCTACGATATATCAAATATAATAAGGCACAAACCGTAACTCCGCTTTTTCTTTTGAACCAAAAGGCGCAAAAGAAAAAGCTCACAAAAAGAAAACGCCGATGCGCCTGCGGGCGCGAGACTCGCGACTTTTTGAAAAAAGTCGCCCAAAAACTTTTGTCTCGTGCTGCGGTGCGAACACACCTTCAAACACCAATTTGTCGGTCGCCCAAGGCTAACGAGGGCGTGTTTTTTTATTCCAATGAAGTTTATTTCTTTTCAAAACCAACGAGGACGCCGCCTTTTTCCGCATAGAATGAGCAGAGTCCGCCAAGCTTGTAAAGCTCAATCGGTGCGTTCGGGAATTTCTCAAGTATCAACAGCTTAAGCCCTTCAGCCGCAACGGGGTTAAGGCAATGACCTATTTCAACCTTGCCGCCGCCGTATCCAAGCTCAAGCATATGCTCAAGTGTATTCTCAAGTGCCTTGCGTTCACCGCGCACCTTTGAAAGCGGCTCAAGGTCTCCCTTGTCGCTCGCCTTACCCACGAGTCTTATACCGAGAATACCCGCCATTTTTGCCACTATAGGGCTTACGCGCCCATTGTTGGCAAGGTTTTTCAAGGACTCAAGCACAAAGAGCAGACCCGTTTCTCGGCTGTACTCTTCAACACCGCGGCAAACCTCGTCAAACTCAAGTCCTTCACCGACAAGCTCGCGGATTTTCTTGAGCATAAGTACCATTTCGGGACCTGTGGTCAGCGAATTATGAACGAAAACACGGCGGTCGGGGTGCGCCGCCTCGTACTCGCGCTTTGCAATCATTGCCGAGTTGTAGCTACCCGAAAGCGTAGCGGTTATGGTCACGCAATATACCTCGTCGGCGTCGCCGAACGCCTCAAGCCAATCGGCGGTATTGGGGCAGGATGTAGAAGAACGACCCTTGTAGCCAAGCATCTCAACAGCCATCTGCTCGGCGTTAAGCTCCGCGTTGTCCACGTACTCCTTTTCCGAGGTGATTATCTTAAGGGAGGCAACGCTGAAATCAGCTCCCTCAAGCAGAGTTATGTCTGCTGATGAGTCGGCAACTATTTTTATTTTCTTTTCCTTTGTCATATTCATATTAACTCCTTAATATATTCGATAAGCTGTTCAAAGCTTCCCTGCGGATAGACCGAAATGTCCTTGTCCTTTTTGTTTATAAGGCACTCGGGCATAAGAAACACCTTCATTCCAAGGCTTTCGGCAATCATATCCTCGCCTACGTCGTTGCCTACCATAAGGCACTCCTCGGGCTTTACGCCAAGTGCCGATAGCAGGTCGCGGTAATAGTCGGGATTGGGCTTGCAGTGGCAGGAATTTTCGTAGGTGGTGTAGAGCTCGAAATCGCTTGCGTCAAGCCCCGCCCAGGCAATTCTTTGCCTTGTGGCTACCGCGGGAAATATGGGATTTGTGGCGAGCGCCACTCTCAACCCCATCTCCTTTATCTTTGCAACTGCAACCGCCGCCGAGGCGTTGTAGCCGCATGACGCCTGCACCTTTGGGAAATCCTGCTCGTAATATTCGTCAAACAATGGCAGGTCTTTTATGGCGTCTGCGCCGTGAATTGAGGTGAATACGTCCCAGAACACCGCCTCGTTGGACTTCTCACCTGTGTTTTTTATCATAGCCTCGGTGCCCGCCCAAATCGATTTGATAAGCTTTTCATGCTCATATCCGTAGGGCGCAAGCTTTTTTGCGAGCAAGCCGAAATAATATTTCACAAAAACGTCCTGATCCATAGGCAACAGCGTGCCGTCAAGATCGAATAACACTATTTTAAGGCTCATAAATTCTCCTTTTTCTCTCGTGACCTATTGTTGCCATATTGCCGCTTCCGCAAGCAGATTTTTCCAAAAACACCTTTGGCAACGCAATATATTTTACCACAAATTTGTTGATTTGTCAACATCTTGTTCGAGGAGACGGGGGATGCGTGGGAGGCGTGCCACTTTTTGTAAAAAGTGGCGCAAAAACTTTTCTGTAGGGGGTTATGGTTTGGTGACTCGCAGATAAATTGGTGTTTATAGGTGTGTTCGCACCGCAGCCCGAGCCAAAAGTTTTTGGGCGACTTTTTTCAAAAAGTCGCGAGTCTCGCGCCCGCAGGCGCATCGGCGTTTTTCTTTTTCTTGAGCTTTTTCTTTTTGCGCCTTTTGCATCAAAAAGAAA
>JBGVRT010000103.1:0-23711 GCA_045128735.1 Eubacteriales bacterium
TTTGACACCCAAAGAGGAAATCCACTTTTCTTTTTGAAGCCAAAGGCGCAAAAAGAAAAGTTCCCAAAAGAAAAACGCCGATGCGCCTGCGGGCGCGAGATTGTCGCTTTTGAAAAAGCTCCGCAAAACTTTTCTGTCGGGGTGCGGTGCGAACACACCTTCAAACAATAATTTATCGGTGCGTAAAGGGGCTGAGTCGATGACTCAGCCCCTTTACTTTTTTTGCTTGGAAAATTATTCTCAGAAGTTTCGTTCTCTTAGCCAATTTACGAGGTCAGAGAATATTTTCTCTTTCATCTCTTTTGAGATGTTTTCTTTTTCTTCGGTTTTATAGAGTATCATTCTTACATCTGTAAACTTCGCGGATATATACTTATTATATAGCTCTTGCGCCCAATTAGCATTTGCCTTTTTACTTGTTTCTGTTTTTGAGAGTATCAAAAGGGGAATATCCTTTTTTCCATATTCCCATTCGTCTGTTTTTTTCTCTTTTCCAAAATTATCGGCAAGGACGTAGCCGTCGGCGGAATTTGACTCCTCCATTATTTTTCTCGCTATTTTCGCGCCTTCACCGAATCCCATATAGACGATGGGCAAATTTTCAATATTCTGTCTTGTGATTGCCGTCATTCTCAGAGTATCGTCTACAAGTATCTTTTTTACATCTATATAGGTTCGTCTTTTCTCGTCGCTGTTTTCTATGTGCGACTCGCCGCGTCCTATATGGTCGTGGACGCAAATCACGTATCCCTGTGAGGTCAGATGCTCGGTAAGCCCCGAATACGCTCCGAAGCTTTCGTTGGTATCACTTATTATCTGCACCACACTTCTTGGTGTGGCGTGGTTTGGCATACACGTATAGTATGCGATTTTATTTTTCCCGTCGGAGGACGGAAAGAAATTTTTATATACTGTATAATTTATCGGCATATCTGTTTATTAAAGGGGCTGAAGGTCAGCCCCTTATTTTATTCCTCGTTTTCTGTGGTTTCTTCTGCGGGTGTTTCGCCCTCGGGTATCATTTTTCCATCTTCGTCGATTTCTTCCGCCTCATTGCTCTCCTCACTCTTTTTAACTGTAGTGAAGTTTACTACCTTACCGCCGCGCATAATGATTACGCCGCTTGCGGTTCTTGAATAGGTGGGAATATCCTCGACTCTGATTCTGATAATGGTACCGTCAACGGTAATAAGCATAAGGTCGTCGTCGGTCTCTACTCCCTCGATACCTGCAAGCTTACCCGTCTTATCGCTTATCTTATGGCAGGCAACGCCCATACCTCCGCGGCTCTTCATTTCTCTGAAGTCATCGAACTCGGTGAGCTTACCAAAGCCGTTTTCGGTAATGGTAACAAGCTTTTTGCCTTCCTCAACCTTAACCGCGCCCTTAACCACGTCGTCGCCCTTAAGGCTGATACCTCTTACGCCGCGTGCGCTTCTGCCCATTGCGCGGACTGTTGCCTCGGAGTACTTGACCGCCATACCGTTTTCGGTTGCGATAATGATATTGCTTTCGCCGTCGGTCTTGATAACGAACAGCAGCTCGTCGCCCTCGTCAAGGTTAATGGCAATTTTACCGCCCTTACGCTGATATTCGAAGTCGGAAAGCACCGTCTTTTTGGCAACGCCCTTCTTTGTTATCATAGTAAGGAACTCGTTGTCGGGGTAGGAATCCACCGAAATAAGCGCGGTAATCTTTTCTTCCTTGGTAAGACCCTCTATTACGTTTACAAGGTTTGTACCCTTGCTTGTTCTCGAAGCCTCGGGTATTCTGAAGGCGCGCTTGGTGTAGACCTTACCCATATTAGTAAACATAAGCAGGTCGGAGTGGCTGTTCACGGCAATAACCTGCTCGATGTAGTCCTCCTCCTTGGTGGTAGCACCAATGATACCCTTACCTCCGCGGTTCTGCGACGAATAGGTATCGGCGGGCTGACGCTTGATGTATCCCGCGTGGGAAAGCGTGATAACGCACTCGTGCTTCTCGATAAGGTCCTCGATGTCGATTTCACCGTACGCCTCGGTAATTTCAGTGCGTCTTTCGTCGGCAAATTTACGGCGTATCTCAAGCATTTCGTCCTTGATTATCTGCTTAACCTTTTCGGGGTCGGCAAGAATTCCGCGAAGCTCGGTTACAAGCGCGGTAAGTCTTGCAAGCTCCTCCTCAATCTTCTCGCGCTCCATGCCCGTAAGTCTGCCGAGAGTCATTTCGACTATTGCCTGAGCCTGCGCGTCGGTAAGTCCGAAACGCTCCATAAGCTTCTGCTTGGACTCGGGAATTGAGCCCGACGACTTGATAAGAGCAACAATCTCGTCGATGTTGTCAATAGCTATCTTATAGCCCTCGTAGATGTGCATTCTGGCAAGTGCTTTATCAAGGTCGAACTGTGTTCTTCTTACGATGACCTCTTTCTGATGAGCTATGTAGAGGTCAAGTATTTTGTCAAGCGACAGAACCTTGGGCTCGTTATTTACTATCGAAAGCATATTTACCGAGCAGGTATCCTGAAGCTGTGAGTATTTGTAAAGCTGATTGAGAATTATCTCTCCGTTTGCGTCTCTGCGGTACTCGATAACGATACGCATACCGTCACGTCCCGACTCGTCGCGCAGGTCGGTGATACCGTCTATTCTCTTTTCCTTATGAAGGTTAGCGATAGACTCAACAAGAAGGCTCTTGTTTACCATATAGGGTATCTCGGTAACGATAATGCGGTGCTTATCTTCCTCGATATGCGCGCGTGCGCGGACGATGATACGTCCCTGACCCGTGCGGTAGGCGTCCTTAATACCCTGTGTGCCGTAAACAAGTGCGGCGGTGGGGAAGTCGGGACCCTTTACGTAGTCCATAAGCTCGTCAACGGTAGACTCGGGGTTATCCATACGGAAAATCGTAGCGTCGATAACCTCGCCAAGGTTGTGAGGGGGGATATTTGTCGCCATACCTACGGCAATTCCCACAGCTCCGTTTACAAGAAGGTTGGGAAAGCGCGAGGGAAGAACGGTGGGCTCGTCTCTTGTGTTGTCAAAGTTTTTCTTCATATCGACAACGTTTTTCTCGATATCCACCATAAGCTCGTTGGCTATTCTCGACATTCTCGCCTCGGTGTAACGGTAAGCGGCTGCGCCGTCTCCGTCCACAGAGCCAAAGTTACCCTGTCCCTCAACAAGGGGGTATCTGTACGAGAAATCCTGCGCCATTCTTACCATCGTTCCGTAAACTGCCGCGTCACCGTGGGGGTGATAACGTCCGAGAACGTTACCGACGGTGGTAGCAGACTTTCTGAACGCCTTGTCGTGGGTAAGGTGATCCTCGTGCATAGCGTACATAATTCTTCTCTGACCGGGCTTCATACCGTCTCTTACGTCGGGAAGCGCACGGGAGATGATTACCGACATTGAATACTCGATAAAGGATTTTTTTACTTCCTTTTCCATATCAATGTCCACAATGGACTGATTGGGAAATTCAATGCTTGAAAGATCTTCGTTTTTCTTTGCCAATTTTATTTTCTCCTTTTAAGGAAATCTTTTTTGCGGACGGGCAATGCCCGCCACTACTTTTTTACTTAACAATATTTGTCTGTTTATAACTTTTGTGACAGCCCTGTCGAAATCTCTCGGATTTTGAGATATCAACATAGACAATTTTTATATTTCAACAGCGTTGTTGATAGTTTTTGCCTTGTATTTTGTCGTTTTGGAGACTTATTAACAGGTTATCAACAAAAGTTTTCAACAACCTGTGGATAACTTTCTGTCTGTGGACAAGTGTGTGGAGTAATTGGGTTATTGCAATTTTTGTCCTATGTTCGCACCGCACCCTGACAAAAAAGTTTTGCGGAGCGGCGAGAATTGGGATTTGCGAAGCAAATTTGCGGTGTTTAGCCGCAAAACCAATTCTTGCACCGAATAGCGGAGCTATTCGCATTTTCTTAAAAAGCGACCTCTCGTGCCCGCAGGCACATCGGCGTTTCTTTGGTTCTTTCTTTGCGCCTTTTGTGGCAAAGAAAGAAAATCGAGGTTAAATGTAACTTTTAATTATACACACAACAATTTTGCCACCCAAGCCGTAACTCCGCTTTTCTTTGAACCATAAGGCGCAAATGAAAAGTGGAATCGCAAGCGATTCTACAAAAGAAACGCCGCTTGGGGAATTTCGCTCGTTGCGACGAGCGACAAGGGCTACGCGCCCTTGACTGGCGCCACCTCGCCGGTGGGGGCTCTCATTGGTGCTGTGCTAACACAGCGACCCGTTCCCTATCAAATATCGAGATTTTCCGCAAACTTAGCGTTCTGCTCGATGAACTCCTTACGGGCGTTAACGCTGTCGCCCATAAGCAGGGTAAACATTTCGTCGCACGCCTGTGCATCCTCAACCGTAACTCGGAGAATCGTTCTGGTCTCGGGGTCCATTGTGGTCTCCCAAAGCTGTTCGGCGTTCATCTCACCAAGACCCTTATATCTGGGGGTCTCTACGTTGTGACCGCCAAGCTTTTCTATATACATATCTCTTTCCTCGTCCGAGAAAGCGTAATATTCCTGCTTTACGCCGCGCTTGAAAACCTTATAAAGGGGCGGCTGTGCAAGGTAGACGTGACCCTGCTCGATAAGCGGCTTCATATGTCTGTAGAGGAACGTGAGAAGCAGAATTCTTATATGCGAACCGTCAACGTCGGCATCCGCCATAAGAATTATCTTTCCGTAGCGGAGCTTGTTTATATCGAAATATTCGTCAATTCCGCAACCGAGAGCCTGAATAATAGGCTGAAGCGAAAGGTTTGACGCTATGTTATTCTTGGATTTCTCAACGTTGAGCACCTTACCGCGCAAAGGAAGTATCGCCTGGAAGCGCGAGTCGCGTCCCGACTTTGCCGAGCCTCCCGCGGAGTCTCCCTCCACAAGGTAGACCTCTGTAAGCTCTACGTTGCGCGAATTACAGTCGGCAAGCTTTCCCGGCAGTGTGTTGCCGCTGTCAAGCGACGACTTTCTTCTCGTGTCCTCACGTGCCTTTCTCGCCGCCTCACGCGCCCGTGAAGCCTCGAGAGCCTTTTCGATGATTGTTTTACCAACAGAGGGGTTTTCCTCGAAAAATTCGGCTAATTTCGTGTTTACCGTGTTCTCTACGAGAGTTCTTATGTCCGAGTTACCCAGCTTTGCCTTTGTCTGGCTCTCAAACTGTGCGTTTTCAAGCTTGACGCTGATAATAGCCGTAATACCCTCGCGCACGTCCTCACCCGAAAGGTTCTTGTCCTTATCTTTAAGGATTCCCGACTTTCTCGCGTAGTCATTAAGCACACGGGTGATACCGCTCTTAAAGCCTGTTTCGTGAGTACCGCCCTCGATGGTATTCATATTATTAGCGAAGGTGAGGATATCCTCGGCGTAGCCGTTATTATAGCGAAGCGCGATTTCGGCAATACTTGAGCCCTTCTCGCCCTTCATGTATATGACTTCCTCGTGAATGGGAGTGGAACGGCTTATCTCGTTTCTCCACTCGACGAAGGACTTGATTCCTCCCTCAAAGCAGAGGTCGTCCTCGATTATATTTCCGTCGTCTCGCTCGTCGCGAAGGACTATTCTTACACCTGCGTTAAGGAACGCCTGCTCGCGGAGTCTTGTGAGAAGTATGTCGTACTCAAAAACAGTCTCCTCAAATATAGTGGGGTCGGGCTTAAAGGTGACCTTAACACCGTGGTGTCTGTCGGCGGGAGCTTCCTCGGTCTTTCCCTTTCTCGCCACCATACCGCGCTCAAATCGCTCGGTAAAGCGTTCTCCTCCATAGCAGTCGTCAAGCTCAAGCCACTCCGAAAGAGCGTTTACGACAGAGGCACCAACACCATGGAGACCGCCCGCGATTTTGTAGCCGTCGCCTCCGAATTTACCGCCCGCGTGAAGAATGGTATAGACAACCTCGGGCGTGGGAATTTCCTGCTTTGGGTGCATACCCGTGGGAATACCGCGTCCGTTGTCCTCGACGGTAATAGTGTCGCCCTTGTTGATAGTTACGGTAATTTTGTCGCAGTATCCTGCAAGCGCCTCGTCTATGGAGTTGTCAACAATCTCGTAAACGAGATGGTGCAATCCTCTTATAGAGGTAGTACCGATGTACATACCCGGACGCTTTCTTACCGCTTCAAGACCTTCAAGGACTTGAATTTGACTTTCTGTGTAGTTGTTTTCCATATTTTCTCCTCAAGTTTTTCTTGATTTGTTTTTTTATTATTGGTCACCCCTCAAAGCTCTGTCTATGCTCGAGAGCCGAGGTGGAAATGGGCGAAAAGCACACCCTGTATTCTTGATTTTTATCGAAATAAACTATAAAAGATTTGGGAAGCTCGCCGATGTCGGCGTACTCAGCCTCACCGCGCCTTTCGGCTTCCGAAAGGTATTTTTTTGTTACCTCAGAAACCGTGGAGCTTTCTATGTCGAAAATTCCTATAATACTGCTTTCTCTTACGTTTTTTTTATTGCCTGTGTGAAGATACATTCTATTCCTCCACCTTATAAACTCCGTCGTTTACCCTTATGACGTGGGCATTTTTGTAAAGCTCGGCGTCGGGCTCGCAGGATGTCATAATTACCTGCTTGTCCTTTATTTCGTCGATAAGATATTTTCTTCTGCCCTCGTCAAGCTCTGAAAGCACGTCGTCAAGCAGGAACACGGGGTATTCTCCCGAATCCTTTTTGACTATCTCTCCCTCGGCAAGCTTTAAGCACAACGCAAGCGACCTTTGCTGACCCTGCGACGCAAAATCCTTTGCCGAACGTCCGCCAAGGCATATTTCAACGTCGTCTCTGTGGACTCCGTAAAGGCTTGTTCCCGCAAAAATCTCGCGCTCTGGGCGTTCGTGCAAAAGACGCATATAGTTGTCTCTCGTCACGTTCATATCTTCGTAGCTCTCCTGAGGCGACGAGCCCTTATATTTAAGCGAGGGAATCTCGTTTTCCCTACCCGTCCTCTTTGACATCTCAAGGAAGCATTCAACCATATAAGCCTCTGCCTGCTTGAGGTAGGACTCTCTCATTCTTGAAATTATAGCCGCCTCGTGAACAAGCTGTTCGTTCCAGAACTCAATTGTTTTGTCGTATGTCGCTCTGTCGTCTAAGGCATTTTTCAGCAGCGAGTTGCGCTCCTTGAGTATCTTTTCGTATTTTTGAAGCGATATGGCGTACATCGGGCGAAGCTGGCTTATGGCGAAGTCTAAAAAATCCCTTCTCACCGACGGCGCTCCCTTGATAAGCGAAAGGTGCTCGGGGGCAAAAAGCACGCACTTGAAGCGGCCTATCATATCCGAAATTTTTGTTATTTTGTTTTTGTTTATCTCAATTTGCCTTCTCTTGCCAAGCTGATAATTAAAGCTGATGTTCTGCCTGCGCGTGTCGGTGAAATCAACGCTTACCTGCGCGCTGTCGCATCCGAAACGAATAAGCTGAGAATCGCTCGTGGCTCTGAAGCTCCTTGACGTGCAGGCAAGATAGACCGCCTCAAGCAGGTTGGTCTTTCCCTGCGCGTTAGAGCCGAGAAGTACGTTAACACCCTCGGTAAATTCTACCTCGGCGTGCTCGGAATTTCTGAAATTTTTTATTTCTACTTTGTTGCAGATCATAATAGGAGAACGGCGCACTGTTGCTCCGTTTGTGCCTTTCTGTTCTTTATTTGAAATGGGGAGGCGGGGAGAGCGGGGGAACGGGGGAGACGAGGGGAGGCGAGGCGCTTTTTTGTAAAAAAGCTCCGCAAAAAACTTTTCTGAAAGGGGGTTTGTGGTGATATTGGTTGGTTGCGTAGCCGTGGGTTGGGCTTTACTGTGCCGTGACCTTGGTCACGCTGACGGATGGCACTCCCGTCTGTCGTCAGGGACCACTACCCTGCCGACACTCACGAAAAGATTTGTTTTGATGTTGTATCAACGTGCGGATAAATTGGAATTTACCTACTTCTTGTCGGGCAAGAAAGTCATTGCTGCACCTGCAATTCCAATAATTGAAAAAATCAAAGACCATCTAAAAGACAAATCAAAAAATGGAGCATTCCCAAAACCAAGCATTAAAAGAATGCTAACTAATATTATTGCTATGCCTTGTAGTTGCTTTTTCATAAAATCACACTCCTTTGTCAAATTATAATTTATTAGCGAGTCGCCCAAGGCTAACGAGGTCGTGTTTAGCGACCGAGTGGGACGCGTGGCAGTATGTTCGCACAAACAATGGTGCGCTGACCTTTAGGGCTGTCGCGCCCCCGCGACGTTACATTCTTACGGGAAGAAGCATATACTCCTCTGTCATATTTTCCTCTTTTTCAGCAGGAACTATATTGATACTTGTAAGAGCCGAGGAAAGCGAAATTGCTATATCGTCGCCGCCGCAAGCTCTGAGGCAGTCAATAAGGTATCTGTTGTTGAAAGCGATAAGCAGATCCTCGCCCTCGTGCTCAACCTCGATTTCGTCGTAGGTGCTACCAGCCGAAGAATTTGCAAGAATCTTGAGAAGAGCTCCATCGATCTGGAGCTTGACGTTAGCCTTTACCGCGCCGGCAATTCTCTCCTCGGTGATAAGGCAGGCTCTTTCAAGCGCAGAAAGCATAACTGCTCTCTCAACGTTGACCTTTATCTTGTGGTTCTTTACAAGAACTCTCTCGTAGTCGATATAATATCCGTCAACCACTCTGGAGAAGAACACAGTCTCGCCAAAGTTGAAAATAAGATTTTTGTAGGTGACGAACACCTTGATGGGCTTTTCCTCGTCGTCGGCGAGCATTCTTATAAGCTCGTTTACCGTCTTGTTGGGAATGATGAACGAGAAATTCATATTCTTGTTTGCGTTGTTGCCCGAATTTTCGATTTTGATAGTCTTCTCGCACTTTGCGAGTCTGAAGGAGTCGCAGGCTACCGTCATAATTCTCTCGTCTTCAATCTCGCAATAACAGCCGTTAAGAACATTTCTCTGGTCGTTGATACCCATAGCGAAGGAGACCTTCTGAAGCATCTCCTTAAGCACGCCTTGACCTATAGTAAATGCGTTGGGAGCTTCGAGAACGGGAACTGTGGGGAAGTCGGTGCCCTGAAGCGCGTTCATCTGATGAACAGACTTGCCGTACTCAATAATAGCGTGGCACTTGTCGTTGACGGTAAGAGTAAGAGTCTCGCTGTCCATTACCTTAAGCGTCTGGCTGAACTTCTGCGCGTTGATGATGTAAGAGCCTTCCTCTAACACCTCTGCGTTTGTAATGATTCTCATACCTTTTTCAAGGTCAAAGGTAGTAAGTATGCAGGTATCGGGAGCTTTTGCCTCAATGAGGATACCCTCAACGGCGGTAAGAGTGGATTTGCCCGAAACACAGCACATAAGAGGAGCTACCGCGTTTGCCATTTTTTGCTTGTTGAAAACTATTTTCATAAATTCTCCTTTTTTCCCGCTTTCCGTGTGCGGGAATATCCATCTATTTATCTATTTATTTAGTATATATATAATAATAGTAAGGGGCTGTCAATTCTGTTGACAAGCTTAAATTTTGCTTATATTTCAAGGCTTAAAGCCGAATTATGTTTGTTGAAAAATCTGTTGAAAGAATTTTTGATTTTTTTTGGAAAACAAGCCCCAAAAAGTTATTTTTTAGTTGTTAACAGGGTGGGTGTGGAAAAGTTTTTTTAGAACTGCACCAACGAGAGCCCCCACCGGCAGGTGGCGCAGGTCAAGGGAGCGTAGCCCTTGTCGCCGCGCGCACGCGGCTAAATTCTCTTTGCGGCGTTTTTCTTATTTTACAGCCGTTTTATAAGGTGTATAAACCATAACCCCGCTTTCTTTTGAACCAAAAGGCGCAAAAGAAAGCTCACAAAGAAAACGCCGATGCGCCTGCGGGCGCGAGAATGGTCGCTTTTTAAGAAAATGCGAATAGCTCCGCTATTCGGTGCAAGAATTGGTTTTGCGGCTAAACACCGCAAATTTGCTTCGCAAATCCCAATTCTCGCCGCTCCGCAAAAACTTTTGTCACATGGTGCAGTTCTAACACATTTCTCCCCGCCCTACTTCGCCGAAATTTCTTTTTTCATCGCCGAAATTTCCGACGCAAACTCGTTATCAGAGGTTATTTTTTCCTCGATTATGTTGCAGGAATTAAGGCATGTGGTGTGATTTTTTCTGTTAAGTATAATCTTTATCTTGGGATACGAAAGCTCGGTCATTTCCTTGATAAGATAGGTCGCAACGTGACGGGCAAAGGCTATTTCTGCCTTTCTCGAATCCGAAAGAATTTCGTCCTTCTTTATTCCATAGTGCTTTTCTACGCTGGCAAAAACCTTTTTAATAACTACCTTTATTGGGTCCTCACCGTCAAGAAGCTCGTAAATACAGCCCTTTGCAAGCTCAAAGGTTATCTCCTTGCCCGAAAGGAATTTCTGCGCCGCAAGCTTTTTGATAGCTCCCTCGATCTGACGCACGTTTGAACGCAGATTTTCGGCGAGGTACTCAAGAACGTCCTCAGGAAGGTCGATTCCAACCTGCTCTGCCTTTTTCTTTATTATCGCCACGCGAAGCTCGTGGTCGGGCGGCTGAATGTCGGCTATAAGTCCCCACTCAAATCTCGTTCTGATTCGGTCGTCAAGGGGAGATATTTCCTTGGGCGGTCGGTCGGATGTAAGAATTATCTGCTTGTGGTCCTCGTAAAGAGAGTTGAAGGTGTGGAAAAATTCTTCCTGCGTTGACTTTTTACCCTGCAAAAACTGAACGTCGTCAATAAGCAGAACGTCGCATTTGCGGTATTTCTCCTTGAAAAGCGACATTGAGTTTGTGGAAAGGTGGTCTATAAGCTGATTTGTAAATCCCTCGCAGGTTATGTAAAGCATATTAGCGTCGGGAATGTTAGCCTTTATCTTATTGATTATCGCGTGAAGAAGGTGGGTTTTTCCGATTCCCGACGGGCCGTGAATGAAAAGCGGGTTGAAGGTGCGAAGCAGCTCTTTTCCGTCGGCTCTGTTATCCGATTCAAGAAATGCGGGATTTTCGGCAACGCCGAGGCAAGCGGCGTGAGCGAAATTGTTTGAGGTTCCCACAATGAAGTTGTCAAATGTGTACTCAAAGTGGTATGGGAACATATTGCTTCCTATCTCGACCTCTCTGTTTTTGTTGAAATTTGGAAATTGAGGAAGCGGAGTGCTTGGGGTAACAAACGTATGGGTAACGCTAAGGACGTTGTCTGGTCCGTGGAACACGCTTACTCCGACGTCAAACCCAAGAAATTCGCAAAATCCGCGTTTTATTCTGTCAAGATGCTTTTCGCGTATGATCTTCGCCTTAAAGGGCGATGGCGCGCGAAGATGAACGGTATTCTGATAAAAATCCGAAATAACAAGACCGCCGAACCAAAGCTCGATAGTGGTTTCGGCAAGCTCCGACGAGAAGGATTTTTTAATTTCTTCCCATATCTCGTTCAGCTCCTTAAGGTCTTCTGAAACTTCCATATGCTTTCTCCTTTCACAGTGTACGGACCGAGTCCGCCAAGTATATAAAACCGTAAAACGGTGCAGTATCGTCAATTTTAATAATTATACCATAAAAATAAATTTTTTTCAAGGGTTTTTATAAAATTTGTTAAGTTATATTATATTTATTATAATATATAAATCGCGCGACCTGTGAAAATGGAAAATTTGACACGTGGTTGTGGGTATGTTAGTACCGCACACCGTTCCTTTGCCCCCCTTGTCAAAGGGGGGGCGGACCACGATAGTGGTGGGGGGATTCCCGCACAGAGTTGGACATTGTACAAATCTATGAAACATAAATAATTCATTATGTTTGTTCGATTATCTAAAATAAAAAACGAGCAAATGAATCCCTCCACCGCGTTCCGCGGTCCCCCTCCCTTTGACAAGGGAGGCAAAGGAGACGGTTTGTGCTAACATAGTGCGTTAAACACCAATTTATCTGTCACCCAAAGCCAACGACTCGGTGTTTAGCCGAGGAGTGGGATGCGTGGCACTATATTCGCACAAACAACGGTGCGCTGACCTATAGGGCTGCGGCGCCTTCGCCGCCAAACATCAATTTACCGATTTTTTTCAAAAAGTGGCACGGCTCCCCTTGAAAAAAAGAAAAAAGGTGATATAATAAACTTAGTGAAAGCTAACTACTAACTGGAAAGGTAAAATAATGAATAAATTAAAATACGGCGTCAAAGGAATGAGCTGCAGCGCCTGCGTTGCCCACGTTGAAAGAGCGGCGCGGTCGGTGGTAGAGGGCGAGGTCACGGTCAGCCTTATTACAAACAGCATCATCGTCGAAATAAACGACGGAGAAAAGGAAGAAGAAATCCGCGCAAAGCTGAAAAAAGCTCTCCGCGCGGGGGGCTACGACCTGATAATCGGCGACGGAAAAGCTCTTGAAAAAAAGGAGTACTCAAAAAGACTTAGGAATTTAGTGCTGTCACTTTCGCTTTGCGCCTTGCTTATGTACGTTTCAATGGGTATAATGGTGGGATTGCCGCGCCCCGCGTTTTTGGAAAATCCCCTTGTTCTTGCCCTTGCCGAGCTTGTAATTACACTGCCCATCGTGGTTATCAACAGAAAATATTTCAAGGGCGGAATTTCCGCGCTTTTCTCAAAAGCCCCGAATATGGATTCTCTCATAGCAATCGGCTCGGGCGCGTCGCTTATCTATTCGATTTTCGGAACTGTGATGATTTTCCTCGCTGACTCACACGAGGCAGCCCACGCCTACGCTCACGACCTCTACTACGAGTCGGCGGCAATGATACTCGCCCTGGTCAGCCTCGGAAAATTCCTTGAGGAACGTGCCAAAAAGAAGGCGGGTGACGCGGTAATGGCGCTTTCCGATACCCTTCCCTCAACCGCGACTCTTTATATTGACGGAGAGGAAAAAAACGTTGGAATCGAAGAAATCAAGGTTGGCGATATAGTTTCGGTGCGTGCGGGAGAGGCAATTCCCATTGACGGAGAGATAATTTTCGGCGAGGGAAGCATCGACGAATCGGCGCTCAGCGGCGAAAGTCTGCCTGTGGACAAAAAGCAAGGCGACAGCGTGAGCGCGTCCTGCATTCTCTGCGACGGATATATAAGAATCAAGTGCACGCGCATCGGCGGCGACACCTCTATAAGCCGTATAATCACAATGCTTGAAGAAGCGGCAAACTCAAAAGCTGACATATCACGCGTCGCAGATAAAGTAAGCGCTGTGTTTGTACCGGCAGTAATTTCCATATCATTGTTAACTCTCGTAATCTGGCTTATCTTCGGAACTCCCGTAATGGCATTCAAATGCGCTATATCGGTAATGGTCATCTCCTGTCCCTGCGCCCTTGGACTCGCAACCCCAACGGCAATAATGGTGGGAACCGGCGCGGGCGCGGGAAAGGGTATCCTTATAAAAAGCGCACACGCCCTTGAAAGAATGAGGGATATCAAATACATTCTCGTTGACAAAACGGGAACTCTCACTCACGGAAAGCCCTTTGTAACCGAGGCGTACGGCTTCAATGAAAAAATGCTCTCGGCGGTCTACTCGCTTGAAAAAATGTCATCTCATCCGCTGGCGTTTGCAATCTGCGCCTATGCTGAGGAACAGAACGCCAAAAAGTGCGAGGTCGAGGACTTTTCATCTAAAATAGGAAACGGTCTTGAGGGAAAAATAAACGGTGCTCAATGCGTCTGCGGCAAGCCCCGGCTTGTAGGCAAAATGGTAGATCTGTCAGCTGCAGAAATGGAAATTGAAGGTGAAAAAATCAGCGTCTCGCAACTCCTTGAAGATCTTATGAAAAAAGGCTCGACGGCGGTCTGCGTCTACCTTAAGGAGGGAGACGTTGAGAGCGTGGGAGTCATTGCCATATCAGATAAAATAAAGAAATCGTCCGTAAGGGCAATAGAAGGCTTCAGAAAGCTCGGAATCGAATGCGTAATGCTGACGGGCGACAATGAGGCTTCCGCCCGTTCTGTGGCAAATGAGGCGGGTATAGAGACAGTCCATGCTTCGCTCCTGCCCGAGGATAAGGCAAAAATAATCGAGGAATATAAGAATAAGGGAGACGGGCTCTGCGCTATGGTAGGCGACGGAATAAACGACGCCCCCGCCCTTGTGCTTGCCGATATAGGAATAGCTATCGGCGCGGGCACCGAGGTGGCAATCGACTCGGCAGACGTTATCCTTTCAAAAAGCTCGCTTGAGGACGTGCTCACCGCCCTTGAAATAAGCCGCGCCACGCTCCGCACCATAAAGCAAAATCTTTTCTGGGCACTTATCTATAACTCGATAGGAATCCCCGTGGCGGCAGGCGCGCTCTATCCCCTGTTCAACCTTACCCTTTCGCCTATGATAGGCGCGGCGGCAATGTCCTTCTCGTCAATAACCGTCGTCCTCAACGCCCTCAGACTTAAGAAAAAAATTAAGTAAGCTATATGGAAAAATGATACGTCAAAAAGGAGTTTCACCTATTAAAGTGTAACTCCTTTTTTGTATGTACGGTGTTTCACCGATGCACCGTTTAAAAACCGATCCGCCCGACTCCAACAGGTGAAGTCGGGCAATGCGTTCTTCGCTTTTTATTAGTGCGAATGCTCTGCTATTCTGTCTCTGAACAACAGCGAGATGCACCACGCGCCCGCAAGGGCTACCACGGTGTAGATTATTCGGCTCAGTATCGCGTCCTGACCGCCGAACAGCCAGGCAACAAGGTCAAACTTGAAAAGACCGATGCTTCCCCAGTTGGCTGCGCCTATTATGGTCAATATCAATGCCAATCTGTCCATAATCATTTGTACATTACCTCCATATATGGTTTTTATTGCGGTGATTTGTCCATGTTTTACACCGCTTTTTTTGGAAATTTCCTCAATATTCTGCCCAAAAATATCAAATGCGCCACATCTTTTATAAAAGAAAACAGCGCAATGCAGAACTTATCCGCAAATACTTGACGTCCGATTTTATTTTTTGCGGAAATTCACTTCTATATACCTTGCACTTTGTGTTAATTTTTTGAAGCTTTTTTTGAGAAAATTTAATAAACTACTTGAATATATCGGCATTTTGTGATATACTGTTATAAATGTTTGTATTTCGGAGGAAGCTTTGAAAAAGACTCTTAAATTGCGCTCGGGAGCTGTCATTCCCTGCATAGACGCGCAGACTGCCGAAAGAAAAAACTACCTCTCAAGGCTTGATCTTAATCACCTGCACCTTATGCCCGCAGGTGAGCCGGTGGCTTTTTCGGAGAACGAGGACGGCAGTGTAAAATATTATTTCGATTCAGAGCGTATCGTTGAAGCTCCGCCCGAGCTTTGGTACGCAAATGACAATAAAAAGGAAAAATACATACTGGCAAACGGCACGCCAATTCCGCGAATGAACATAAAACGCGCCGCGGCGCAAGGCTTTTACACCCGTGAAAAGCTCGGTCAGATGAACTATGAAACGGTTGAAGAGCCCGTGGCATACACAATGCGCGACAACGCACCCGTGTTCTTCTTCGACAAAAAGACGGCGACAAGACTGCCCCTTATGTGCGTAAAGTGCGGCAAGGACGTGAGATACCGCCGCAAGCTCTGTCAGAAGTGCTACGGAGAGGATCTTGAGATAAGACGCGTTCAGGGCGACGAGCACAGAGCCACATACTTCGGTATGGAGCGCAGCCGAGTTCTCTTCTTCGACCTTGAGCTGACGGGCTTTTATGACAGAGACGAGATAATTTCAATCTCTATCGTCAACGGCGCGGGCGAGCTTGTTATGAACACCTTTGTTAAGCCTGTTCACACCCACAAGTGGAAAAAGACCGAGAAGATACACGGCATCACTCCAGAAATGGTTGAGGATTCGCCTACTCTTGAGGAGCTTATTCCAAATCTGAAACAAATGTTCTATAATGCAGACGCTATAATCGCCTACGGAGTATCCACTGACTTCAGCCACATCAAGCACATTTACGAAACCGTGGAGGAGCAGGAGGAGCTTCACCGCAAGATATGCTGTTGCGCCAATGAGTTTGTGAGATACATTCACGAGCACGTGCCCGACCAGGTCCACGCTTCGCTTACAGACGCAATGGAGTGCCTCGGCATTGAGTGGGACGGTATTCCCCATTCCTCGATAGCCGACACCTACGCCTGCAAAAAGGTTTGGGAGAGACTTTTCCCCAACTACTACAAGGACTAATGGAAATATTTACCAATAACAGTTTTTCCCGCTTTGTTCACAAAAGCGGGATTTTTGAAGATAATAAGAGGTATATATAATAATGAAGGAAATTTTACTTTGCAAATACGGAGAAATAGTGCTTAAAGGAGCAAATCGCAAGTATTTTGAAGATACTCTCTGCCGTGAGCTGAAGCGCAAAGCCCGCAGACACGGCGAATTTGACATTTACCGCGCACAGAGCACCATTTATATAGAGCCTAAAAATGAAAATATTGATTTTGAAGGTATGTTTGAATCTGCCTGCAAAATTTTCGGTATAACCTCGGTTTGCCGTTGCGCCATAGCCGAAAAAAGCCTTGATGACATCGCAAGAGTTGTCAGAGAGTACATTCCTCAGTTTCTTACGGGCAAAAAGAGCTTCAAGGTGGAATGTAAGCGCTCGGACAAAAGCTTTCCTCTGAATTCAATTGAGCTTGCCCGTGAGATGGGCGGCGTTGTGCTCTCCACACTTCCAAGACTCAAGGTTGACGTTCACAATCCCGATGAGACGGTTGTTATAGAAATCCGTGAGTTTGGCGCGTATATTCACGCAGGACGTTTCAAGGGTGCGGGAGGAATGCCGGTGGGCACTAACGGAAAGGCTATGCTTCTGCTTTCGGGCGGTATTGATTCACCTGTTGCGGGACATATGATTGCAAAGCGCGGCGTTAAGCTTGAGGCGGTACATTTTGAGTCATTCCCCTACACAAGCGAGCGTGCAAAGGAAAAAGTCCTTGAGCTTGCAAAAATCGTATCCGAATATGCGGGAGATATCGACGTGCACGTTGTTTCTCTTACGAAAATTCAAGAGGAAATTGCCAAAAACTGCAATGAGGATTACTTTACGCTTCTTCTCCGCAGATATATGATGGCAATTGCGACAAAAATTGCCCACAAGCGCGGATGCGGCGCGCTTATCACGGGCGAAAGCATTGGTCAGGTGGCAAGCCAGACGATGCCCGCTATCGGAGTTACCGATTGTATGTCCGATCTTCCCGTGTTCCGCCCCTGCATAGGACTTGACAAGGAAGAGATCATTCAAATTGCGAGAAAAATCGGAACGTTCGACACCTCAATTCTTCCCTTTGAGGATTGTTGCACAGTATTTACCCCCAAGCATCCCAAAACACGCCCCGAGCTTGGTAAGGTCGAGGACGAGGAGCGCAAGCTTTCCTTTGACGAGCTTGTTGAGGATGCATTGTCAACTCTTTATTCGCACCACATTTCATTTTATGAGGAGTAATGCAATCGTACGCGTTTCACGTGAAACATTTTGCGATTTTATTCGACAACTCGGTTGCATAAGTAAAAATGATAGATAAACTGTATTTTTTTGATACGTACAAGAGTATTTTCAAGCAAAATTCTCTTGAAAGCTTTTGCACAGACGAAATAATTGAAAAGATGTACGCAATGACAGAATATATGCTCGAAGTAAATCAGCATATGAATTTGACTGCCATTACAGAACCCGATGAGGTTATTGCAAAGCATCTGGCTGACTCTGTATATGCGGCGCAATATATACCTTTTGGTGCTACCATTTGTGATATTGGCTGCGGCGGTGGTTTTCCGTCACTCCCCCTCGCCATAGCTCGCCCCGATATCAACGTTCTTGGTATTGATAGCACGGAAAAGCGCATAAATTATGTTAATGAAAGCGCAAAACGCCTTGGTCTGACAAATTTCAAGGCAATATGCGGAAGAGCTGAGGATTTAGCTCACACAGAATTGCGTGAAAGCTTTGACGTGTGTACAGCGCGTGCGGTTGCCAATCTTCCTGTGCTTTCCGAGCTCTGCATTCCTTTTGTAAAGGTTGGCGGCAGTTTTATAGCTATGAAAGGCAGACTTCTTGATGAAGAAATAAACTCATCAAAAATCGCCTGTGAAAAGCTTGGCACAGAACGGCTGTGCGACGACATAATCAAAAGGTACACACTTATATTGGGCGGCACAGAGGATGAAAGAGCTATTATTTGCCTTAAAAAAATATCATCAACCTCGTCCAAATACCCGAGAAATTACTCACAAATAAAGAAAAAACATCTTTAATAAAAGAACCTCAATTCATTTTCCATGGAATTGAGGTCTTTTTTATTGTTTCACGTGAAACATATTTCGTCTTGCTTCGACACCTCAAATACATTTTATTCTCCATAAATCCTTTTTGCTCGACAAAACGGCGTATTTTATTTTAATTATATGATTTTTGCCGTCACACAGCGACAGAATATTTGCTAATTCGGTGATATCATTAGTTTAACGAGTCTAAAAGACAAGGAGAAACAAAATGAAGAAAATAAAAAACATAAAAAGCGCATATCAAAATGAGGGTCTGAATGCAATAATCTATTCGATTGATGCATCAAGTATTCGCCCTAATTCTGCACAACCAAGAACAGAATTCAATATAAATGCAATAGCTAAGCTTGCAGATTCAATACGCAGATATGGTCTGTTACAACCGCTTTCGGTGCGTAGAATATCTGACGTTGCGGCTCAATTCGAACTTGTGGCGGGCGAAAGACGTCTGAGAGCCTGCAAAATGCTTGGAATGACGAAAATTCCCTGCATCATTGTAGAGGCAAACAATGAGACCTCTGCCGAACTTGCACTTGTGGAAAACCTTATCCGTGAGGACCTAAATATGTTTGAGGAGGCGCAGGCGTTTTCGATATTAGCAACACAGTATTGTCTGACACAGGAGGAAATTGCCGCAAAAATGTCACTCAGCCAATCGGCTGTAGCAAACAAAATGCGGCTTTTGCGCCTTGAAAAGAACGAACGTCAACAAATAATTGAGTCGGGTCTAACCGAAAGGCACGCGAGAGCGCTGTTGCGTATACCTCAAACCGAAACAAGAAAACAAGCTCTTGAACACATTATATGCAACAAGCTTAATGTTTCAGACAGCGAAAAATACATATCGGAGCTAATCATTGCACCTAAAAATCAGACAAAAGAGGCAGAACAGCCCCAAAACATAACCCACGAAAAAATATGCACGAACATTTACAAATTTATATCAAAAATACAACGCGCCTCAAACAACAGACTTATAATTAACCGTCGAAGCGACGATAAATGTGTTGTAATTACTTTGACAGTCAGAAAATAAAACTATATGTTTCACGTGAAACAATATTCAACAAAATCCGACAAAAATGGTTTCACGTGGAACATATAAAATTCTAATTTTTTGTTTCACGTGAAACATATACTGAGTTTTCTGGTTTGTTTCACGTGAAACAAGCGCGTTTTTGTCTTTTCGACAGGGTTTTACAAAATCTTTTTGCAAAAATCAACAAATTTTAGCGAAAAAGTGTTGCAAAATCAATAACAATGTGATATAATATATTTGTATAAAAATATAAAAGGAGACCCAAAATGGCAAAAGAAAATAAAAAGGCAAAAGTTATATCCTTTGCTAACCAGAAGGGTGGAGTTGGTAAGACAACCTCTGCTATAAACGTTGCGGCTTCTCTCGGAGTTCTCGGTCATAGAGTTCTCATTATTGACCTTGACCCTCAGGGTAACACCACCAGCGGCATTGGTGTGGCAAAGAAACAGCTTACCGTGTCGAGCAAGGACATTCTTACGGGCGACGCTACCGCAAAAGAGGCAATTCTCGATACAGAATTTGAAAATCTTAAGCTCATACCCACAAACATCGCACTTGCAGGCGTAGAGTTTGAGCTTTATGACCTTTTCGAGAATGAACAGCTCCCCTACCGTCTTAAGGAGGGGCTTGAACCTATCCTCGATGACTTTGACTACATAATTATCGACTGCCCTCCCTCGCTTGGTATGCTTACAATCAACTCGTTTACCGCCAGCGACGGAATTATCGTTCCTATGCAGTGTGAATTCTACGCACTTGAGGGACTTTCACAGCTTATGGGGACAATTAAGGGTATTAAGCAGAAGTTTAACCCTGAACTTACCGTCAGCGGCATTCTCATTACAATGTACAACGGACGTCTCCTGCTCTCCATGCAGGTTATTTCCGAGCTTAAGAAACACTATTCCGACAAGCTTTTCGACACCTGCATTTCCAGAAACGTAAAGCTTACAGAGGCTCCCGGCTTTGGCAGACCCGTATATTATTACGATAAGAACGCCAAGGGATCTAAGGAATACCTTGAGGTTGCCAAGGAATTGGCTGAAAGAATATAAGGGGGTAATTGAAAATGGCAGATAGAAGATCAAGAGGCGGTCTCGGCAAGGGACTGTTTGAAATATTTGAGGATAACACTGCAACTTCGGCTGAGGCTGTACAGAAGGGCCCCGCAGAAATGATAAAGCTCACGAAAATTGAGCCCAGAAAGAATCAGCCCAGAAAGACATTTGACAAGGAAAGCCTTGAACTCCTTGCTGATTCTGTGTCCAAGTTTGGCGTTCTTCAGCCTATCGTTGTACGTGAGGCTGATAAAATTACGGGCAATTATGAGATAATTGCAGGTGAAAGACGTTGGAGAGCCGCTAAAATTGCGGGTCTTGAGGAGATTCCCGCGGTTGTTATCGACGGCGACGAGCTCAAGGCTACTCAGGTTGCTATCATTGAGAACGTTCAGCGTGAGGATCTTAACCCTGTTGAAGAAGCTATGGCTTATGCTTCTCTTATTGATAACTTTGGACTTAAGCAGGATGAGGTTGCCGCTCAGGTTGGCAAAAACCGTTCTACTATTGCAAATATGCTCAGACTTCTCGACCTTCCCGAGGCGGTTCTCGAAATGCTCCGCGACGGAATGATCTCCACCGGTCACGCAAGAGCTATTCTCGCTCTTGAAAACGAGGAGAATATGCATCCTCTTGCGCTCAAGGTTCTTGAGAATAATATGTCTGTGCGCGAGGTTGAAAACGCCGTTAAGAAGCTTAACGCGATTTCTTCTGAGGAGGCTGAGACCGAAATTGCTGCTCCTTCTCCTTATAAGATGATGGCTCGCTCATATATGAGAGACCTTGAACGCCGTTCTATGGAGGCTCTTGGCAGAAAGGTGAGAATTCTTCAGACTTCTCGCAAGAGAGTTGTTGAACTTACCTTTGACGATAATGATGACCTCGAGGTGCTTCTCTCGGCTATTTGCGGCGAGACAATATTCAAAGAAGACTAAAACCACGTTTCACGTGAAACATTTGTCGAAACGACACGAAAGGATAACACAAAATGCTTGACATTAAATATATAAAGGAATGCCCCGATGAAGTTATTGACCGCTTGGCAATGAAGGGCAAGGATGCTAAGGAAGAGATCGAGGCGATTCTTCGTCTTGACGGAGAAAGACGCGAGCTTATCGCGGCGGTTGACAGCGCAAAGGCTGAACAGAATAAGACATCAAAGCTTATTCCCGCAATGAAGAAGGAAGGCAAGGATACTACCGAGCTTTTTGCTAAAATGAAGCAGCTTTCGGGCGATACAAAGAAGAATGAAGAGAAGCTTAAGGAGATTGAAACACAGCTCACATCCTTTATGCTTGGACTTCCCAACCTTCCCGATAAGGACCTCAAGCCCGGCGGAAAGGAAAACAACGAGCCTCTCCGTTACCACGGCGAGCCCAGAAAGTTCGATTTCGAACCTAAAAACCACGTTGATATCTGCACCGACCTCGGTCTTATCGACTACCCCAGAGGCGCAAAGCTTTCGGGAAGCGGATTCTGGATCTACAACGGTATGGGCGCACGCCTTGAATGGGCGCTTCTTAACTATTTTATCGATACACACTTGAATAACGGTTATAACCTTATGCTTGTACCTCATATGCTTGGTTACGAGTGCGGACTTACTGCAGGTCAATTCCCCAAGTTTAAGGACGACGTGTATTGGCTTGAGACCGCAGAGGACGAAAGACGCAGATTTATGCTTCCTACGGCTGAAACAGCGCTTGTTTCGCTCCACAGAGACGAAATTCTTACCGAGGCAGACCTTCCCAAGAAGTATATCAGCTATACGCCCTGCTTCAGACGCGAGGCGGGAAGCTATCGCGCTGACGAGAGAGGTATGGTAAGAGGACATCAGTTCAACAAGGTTGAAATGGTACAGTATACTCTCCCCGAAAAGAGTGATGAAGCGTTTGAAGAGCTTGTTGCCAATGCTGAGAACATCGTAAAGGGTCTCGGATTCCACTTCAGAACGGTTAAGCTTGCGGCAGAGGATTGCTCTGCATCTATGGCGAGAACCTACGATATCGAGATTCACATCCCCTCTATGGACGGATATAAGGAAGTAAGCTCGGTTTCTAACGCCCGCGACTACCAGGCGAGACGCGGAAGCATGAGAGTTAAGAGAGATAACGGCAAAATTGAGTTCCTTCATACTCTTAACGGTAGCGGTCTTGCTACGAGCCGTGTGTTCCCTGCAATCGTTGAGCAGAATCAGAATCCCGACGGAAGCGTAACGGTGCCCGAGGTGCTTCGCAAGTACGTTGGATGCGATATAATTAAGAAATAAAAATTCATTTTGGCAGTGAAGAGCAGACTTTTTACTGCCAAAATTTTATACGAGGAGGAAATGAGTTGAGTTTTCTTGCAAATGCAAGCTGGAACAGTTTTTTTAGTAATTTACTTGAAGGCATAAAGAATTTCTTTTCCCCCGACCTTTCGGGCTATGAGAATTTCAGCATGGGCAGCGATAGCATGGTGAATATTCACGTTATCGTGTTTGGCGTGTTCATCGGAGTGATGATTGCCGCGGGTTACAGTATTTATCTTAAGAAAATACTCGGCGCGTTTGTCCGCAAGCTGATTTCTCTTGATGCGTTTTCTGCCGAGAATTCCAAAAGCCTTACAGAGCTTGGGATGGAAAAAAATCTGCCCGTGAAATTGGGATTGAGGGGCTATACTCTTGGCAGAGTGGTAAACAGCGTTGAAAAGGACGAATTTATCGCTTCAACAAACAAAGCTCGAAAGATTTATGAGGAGAATTGCAAAAAGGCGGCAAAGGAAGGCAAAAGGCTTCCGCCTTTCCCCGAGCCGAGCTTTAAGAAAAAAGTGGGCGACTGCAGGTATTACATAGCCGAAAAGAACCGCTACACCGCCGAAATGCGTTTTAACGACAACGGAAGCGGTTACGGAACATTTTTCTTTGTGCTTCTTATTGCAATTATCTGCGTTGTAATAGTATACGCGTTACTTCCCGATCTGATGAAGCTGGTTGACACGGTTTTGGCTGACTTCACAGTGAAAGGGAACACCTATATTCCCGTAGGGGTTGATTGAACGATTAAAAGGAGCTGTTTCAAGAGAACAGCTCCTTTATTGTTTTGATGCCGATAAATTATTGTTTAGCGGTATGTTCGCACCGCAGCCCGTTCCTTTGCCCCCCTTGTCAAAGGGGGGGCGGACCACGATAGTGGTGGGGGGATTCAATAATTTGAAATGTCATCCGACGCATATAGACGCATATATTTATTGGATTTATCTGTTATGAATCCCTCCCCCAACTTCGTTGGTCCCCGGCAGATTGTCAAGCAAGTGCAACACCCAAAAATGCTTCAAAAGGTGAAAGCCACCCCAAGCATTTTTTAGGTCTCAAGT
>JBGVRT010000104.1:0-3574 GCA_045128735.1 Eubacteriales bacterium
GGAAGGGGCGAACACATGCTAAATTCAGGTCAAAACACGGTTTTGCTCGCAAAACTTTGTCGTAAGACAAAGAGTGTTTTGATAGGCGCGCAAACCGTACTCTCGATAACCGTTAAATTCCACGCGCGGCGTATGAGGGGAACAAAGTCTGTACAAACAATCAGCTTTCTCATCAAACCCGTAGGGGGGCACTCCGTGCACCCGAGCAAACATCCGCCCATCGCAAACATCACGGCTACCCACAAAAGGTCGCCTTGCAGAAGGCTCCTTCCGCGAGGGAGCTGTCACGGCTTGTCCGTGACTGAGGGAGTTCCCCTTCTAAAATAAAAGTAACTTTTCCCACGAACGCGGACGCACACAGTGCGCCCCTACACAAGTTAGAGTCTCACCGCAATCCCCACCCCAACACGTCATCCTGAGCGAGCGCCAGCGAGACGAAGTTTTGCTGAGGGAGCCCTGCCATAATGGCAAACCGCCGTTTTTGCGCGCCGGGGTTCCCCGAAGCGAATAAAATGAGCTTTGGGGGTTCGCGGAAAATGCGGTTGTAAAACCGCAAGGCGTGTTTGAGCGGCGCGCAAACAACATCAATAATTACCACAAATTTCACGCGCGGCGAGGCGAGCCGATGCAAAACCTGCACAACGTGCAGGGATCTACGAAAGAGTCTTTGTGACTTTCCAAAGGTGAAGTTACTTTAATTATGTAACGGGTCGTCGAGGGCGCCGACCCCTACAAGTTTGTGCGAACACACAAATAGCCTTCTCCAGCGGGAGAAGGTGGATGCGAGCAACTACAATAATCGACCTTTGAAAAACATAGGCGAGCAGACGGATGAGGTGTTCCAAAGCAAAGTCACTTTCCCTGCAACCGGCGGGAGCAAGCCCCCGCCCTACGTTGAGGGCAACGGCACAACCCTCGCCTCCCTCTGTCGAGGGAGGGGGACCACGAAGTGGTGGTGGGAGAGTTTCAAATGCAAAGTAACTTACCCTCAAACACGGGTGCACGGAGTGCCCCCCTACGAGTTTGCACGAACCCACGCAAAAAGCCTTCCCCTGAGAGTAGCGAAGCGGCACGAGCGCAATGAATAACAGTCCAGTGGACTGTTAGAACGCGAGTGGACCGAGCCCGCAGGCGAGACAAGGGGGACGGAAAAAGCCTTCGGCGTTTTCAGGGTGGATGAGGGGAACACGGTTTGTACAAACAATCGGCTCTCTCCTCAAACCCGTAGGGGCGCGCTGTGCGCGTCCGCTCCAAAGCCAAACTAACCTCCAACAAAAAAGCACACCTTCGTGTGCTTTTTATACATTCAAATCAATTACTCGTTTTCGTTTTCATCGGGTGCGTACGAATAGAGGTCACATTCTTCGTTCTCCACGAAAGCGGCGCCGTCATTGTCTTCGCACGCAGGCTCTTCATCGCACTGCTCTGCAGCTTCAATCTCCGCCCACACCTCCTCGGTGTATGCATCCGTCACGGCGATGTATTTCTTCATCGATATTCTTGCCGCTAAAGTTGCCATCGCAATATATAGCACTTGCAAAAATCTGACAGTATCACCCACCGCGCCAAGCATGTACGCAACCGCATACGCGACGGACAAGCAAAGTCCGCTCACCGACACCGCAAGCATGGCACTGTAACGGTAGCGCGTGTATTTGCCGAAAAATACATTTTTTCCTTCATTTAATATATATATAAGAAAACAGATCGCAAAAACAGATGTCAATCGGTTTTCAACGCAGTTAACAGGATAGTAACTGATCGAATTGCCCGACAGATAAAGACCTATCGGCAAGCACGCGGAAAGTCCTAAGCACAGAAGCTTCAAGTGTTTAAATTTTTCCTCGCTCGCCGTCGCGCCAAGAAGCACATAAGCTCCATAACCGAACATTCCTGCGGCAATAGTCATCAATACCTCACCGTGAAACGATACGGGAAGCACCTCAAGAGCCGCAAGCATTCCGAAAAGGATGCACACCGTTCCCACAAAGGCTTGCGCGGTCGTGTGTATTTTCTCACCATCCCCCACTCGCTTTATCACAAGCTCCTTGCGTGTAAGGAGCGAAGGAGTCAACGAAAACAGAATAGCCGCCGCGTAAATCACATAGAATACAACCGGCAAAGCCGCTCCTTTTTCAAAATATCCCCTCTGCGAGTCAAAATAATTCACAAAGCAAACAATGAGAAGCAGAGCCGACAGTGCCAAAAGCAACGCGCTTATTCTCAAAAACAAAAGATTTCTTTGCTTAAATTCCATAAGACCCTCCTTTCAAAATCCAATAAATATTATCCCCTCTGCCCTGCCGTAAGCTTAATGAGAAGCATGCGGTTGTCGGGCTGAACACTCGCCTCGTGCGCGGAGCGATTTCTCTTTATCTCGCCGCATTTCGTGCATTTATGCACAATGATGAATCCCTTTTTGGGATCCACCTCAGCAAAGATCGGCTCCATCTGTCCGCGGCAGGAATTGTCGCGATCGCCCGGATTCACGTCAACGTGAAGCGACCAAAGACAGAACGGACAATGATTTCTCGACGAATAGCCGAGCGGTTTGACCTCCTTGCCACAGTGCGCGCAAATGAAGGACGCGTCATTCTTCGTAAAAAGCTTTTTTTCTAAATTACCCATAAAAATTCCTTAAAATTCAAAATAAATATTCGGCCTGTAATCCGAGGACGAGATATACACAATGCAAAGCACAAAAATCATAACGAGCGCAAGATCGCAAGCGACCGTCAAAGCCGTACCGCGCGCGCTCTGACCGTATTTTTTCTTCAAGCCCATCAAAAGCTCCTTGGGATACGGTGTGCAGGCAAAACCGAGCGCCGCTATAAGCAAAAGATTTCTGATGAGCGAATATCCGAATTCAAGATTGCAAAGCGGCAAGGAAAGACCGCCGAACATACCCAAAAAGTAGGACGAAAGCGCCTCAAATCCGCCAAAATCGGATTTAAAGTAGAATATCAGCCATCCTATGAGGATAAAGAAGAGCGCGTAAACGTGGGACAAAGCTTTTGGCAGCTTGTCGATCCACTTCTTCAAAAAGAGCTTTTCGACAACGAGCAAAACGAAATAGTAAAGCCCCCAAAGTATAAAATTCCAATCCGCGCCGTGCCAGAAGCCCGTTAAGAACCACACGACAAGCAAATTAAATACAAGCCTTTTCGTTCCGTGTCGGTTTCCGCCAAGCGGAATGTAAACGTACTCCTTAAAATACGTCGAGAGTGTCATATGCCACCTGCGCCAGAACTCCGTAACGCTTTTTGAAATATAGGGGTAATTGAAATTCTCGGGAAAATGAAATCCGAGTATCTTTCCAAGACCTATTCCCATATCGGAATATCCCGAAAAATCGAAATATATCTGGAACGCGTACAGAATTATACCAAGCCAGAGCAGAAGAACACTTGCTTCATCCCTTGGAATATCGCGGATCTGCTCCCAGAGTGCGCCCGCGGTGTCCGCAAGCAAGACCTTTTTCGCAAGACCGATAACAAATCTTCTCGCGCCGTCCGCACTTTCCGAAAGAGTGGTTTTTCTATTGTTCAGCTCCCTGTCAACGTCCGAATAGCGC
>JBGVRT010000105.1:0-5371 GCA_045128735.1 Eubacteriales bacterium
TTATATCATAAATTTGTTAAAAAATCAACCGAATCTTCCTGTAATATAGCGCTCGGTGCGCTCATCCTTGGGAGAAGTGAAAATATCGTCGGTGTTGCCGTACTCTACAAGCTCACCGAGGAGGAAAAATGCCGTCTTGTCGGCAATTCGCGTCGCCTGCTGCATATTGTGCGTAACGATCACGATAGTAAGATCCTTTTTCAGCTCCTCCATCAGCTCCTCGATCTTGCCTGTTGAGATCGGGTCAAGAGCCGATGTGGGTTCGTCCATCAAAAGCACCTTGGGGCTTGCTGCAAGCGAACGTGCGATGCACAGTCTTTGCTGCTGACCGCCGCTCATACCGAGAGCATTCTTGCGAAGTCTGTCCTTGACCTCGTCCCAGATACTTGCACGGCGAAGAGACTGCTCTACGATCTCGTCAAGCTCGCTCTTTTTCTTGATGCCGAAGGTTCTCGGAGCAAAGGCGATATTATCGTAAATGCTCATCGGAAACGGATTGGGCTTTTGGAACACCATGCCGACGTTCTTGCGAAGGACGTTGATATCGGTCTCTTTTTCGAAAATATCGACTCCGCCGATGCGAAACTCTCCTTCAATGCGGCAACCCTCAACAAGGTCGTTCAT
This sequence comes from Eubacteriales bacterium, assembly GCA_045128735.1. Classification (GTDB taxonomy): domain Bacteria; phylum Bacillota; class Clostridia; order Oscillospirales; family CAG-272; genus RGIG8775. The sequence continues at coordinate 625 of JBGVRT010000105.1, forward strand.
TCTGTTGAAGATCTTGAGAAAGGTGGACTTACCGCATCCCGAAGGACCGATCAGAGCTGTAACCTGCTTTTCGGGGATCTCTATATTTATATTTTTCAAAGCGTGAAAATCACCGTAATAAAGATTGCAGTTTTTCGCGGTAATGTCCATGCTTCCTAAAAATTCATTCATCTCATACTCCTTATGTTTCAAAAGACTTTGCTTATATATATTTAATTTCAACTGTAAAGGATGGGGTGTGTCAGTTGTAGAAAAGTCTATCAACCACACACCTGCGGCTGCCGCTGCAATTCACGGAGCCAGCGAAAAGATTTTCGGCAAAGGCTTCAAGGAAAGCCCCCTTGATGTTGCTTAACAAAGCGCCGATTTTGAGAATAAAGGTTTGCATTTTCATCTTTTCATTCTCCTTTCTATATTTACAGTCAAAAGACTGATTCACGATTTACTTGGCATCTCCATAGGTGGATTTTCTGATCATATTGCCGATCCAGCCAGCCAAGAGGTTAAGAATAATTACGAAAATGAGCAATACGACTGCCGTTGCCGCTGCCTCATCGGGATAACCGTGGCTTGCGAAATAGTAGATATCGAGAGCCAGGCTCGTTCCCGGTGACATAAGAGTTTCGGGAACCTTGTTGACTACCATATTGATAGTAAGAAGCAGAACGGCACTCTCGGATACGACTCGTCCGATTGCAAGGATAATTGCGGTCACGATACCGCCTGCCGCTGACGGAAGAACGATCTTGAAGATGGTTCTGACCTTGCTTGTTCCAAGTGCATACGCGCCTTCGCGGAGTCCTCCCTGCACAGAAAGCAAGCTCTCCTGCGTGGATCTTACGATGGTAGGAAGTATCATTATGGCAAGTGTGATACCGCCGCCAAGCATTGAATATCCCCATCCAAACGCGACAACGAATATGAGGTATCCGAACAAACCGTATACGATACTCGGAATGCCCGCCAGCGTTTCGGTTGCGACCTGAACGATCTTTACGAACTTGCCTTTGTTATTTGTATATTCAACGAGGAATATTGCACTTGCAACTCCAATGGGAACTGCGATAATCGCCGCAATACAGACGAGCTGAAGCGTGCCCACAAGTGCCGGGAAAACCGTTGGTGCGCTGTCGGTGTACTCTCCGAAAACGAGATTGAGGGAAAGCTTATCTACACCGTTGATCAAAACGTATGCGACAACAGCCACAAGAGCGATCATGGATATGACGAGTGCCGCAATGCAAACGTATTTCATTGTCGAATAAGCTTTTCTCATTTTGCAGCACCTCGCTTCCCTTTTTTCTCTTTCTTATCTGCGTTATCACGCTTGAGCATTCCGAAGCTTACGTTGAGTATGAGCGTGAACACGAACAGCACAACGCCCGTTGCAATCAGCGCCGAAAGTGCATCTCCGTTCAGCTCCAAAGCACCCATTGCGATATTAGCGGTCAGCGTTCTTACACTTTGGAACAGACTCTCGGGCATCTCGGGGCTTCCGCCGATGACCATGATGACAGCCATTGTTTCGCCGATAGCTCGACCGATTGCAAGAACAACACCTGCAAGGATACCGCTCTTGGCTGCGGGCAGCATGATCTTAAAGGTTGCCTGCTCTTTGGTTGCGCCGAGAGCCAGAGCTCCCTCATAATAGGTATTCGGTACGCTGTTCAAGGAATCAAGGCTCACACTGACAATAGTCGGTAAAATCATAATACCGAGAACGATCGATGCCGAAAAGATTCCGTATCCCACGCCTGTCGGAGATAGGTAATCTCTGACGAAGGGTACGATCACCGTCATACCGAACAGACCAAAGATGACCGAGGGAATACCCGCAAGCAAATTGATCATTTGTCTGATAGGAGCAACAAGCCTTTTCGGACAGAACTTGTAAAGCGCAAGCGCTGTGAGAAGTCCGATACCGATTCCGATGATGACCGAAAGTGCCGTCACGTAAAGCGACGCAACGATCATCGGAAAAATGCCGTATGTCGGATTATCCGCAAGAGGTGCCCAATCGCTTCCGAAGATAAACTTCGCAAATCCCGTCCTTGCAATAAACGGAACTCCGCTTACAAAGAGGAATACCGTTATCGTCGCAAGCGCAAGAATGGAAAATATCGCGGAGAAAAGGAACACGCCGCGCATGACCTTTTCTCTCGCGTTTATAAATCCGTACAGATTTTTCATATTACTTTGAAACGTCTGCCCAAACCTTGATAGCCGCATCGCCTGCATCTACGTTGTAGATGTTTTTGAGATCCTCCATCGAGATGTTATCAAGAGGGTTCTCCTTATTGACGATGACTGCGATACCGTCCTTGGCAACCTCGTAGTAGGTGCAGTTCTCTGCCTTTTCGGTCTTGAACTTCTCGGAAATCATACCGAAGTCGGATACACCGTTCTTTGCATCGTTGTAACCTGTGCCGCTTCCGCCGCCGCCAACGGTAACTTTAACGCCGCTCTGTACTGCCTCAAACTTAGCAGCAAGCTTTTCCATAAGGGGCTTGAGAGAGGTGGAACCGGAAATGTTGATCTCACCGGAAAGTCCGGGAACAACCGTGTATGCTACCGCTCCGTCCTTTGTGGATACGTAACCGTTATCCGAGATGATCTTCTGTGCATCAGAGCTCTGGAGGAAGGCGAGGAACGCGGTATTTACTTCGCTTGCAACCTTGCTTTCCTGATATACGACGTTAAGAGGACGGGAAATCTTGTAAGTACCGTTCTTAACGTTTTCTACGGTTGCTGCAACGCCGTCAACCTTGAGCATCTTTACTTCATCGGTGACGTAGCCAAGGCTGTCGTAGCCGATTGCAAGGGGGTTACCCTTTACTTCGTTGAGGACCGCTGCGGTGTTCGCGCCGATGATAACGCCGGAAACGTCAGCCTTTCCCTTGAGACCGATGATCTCCATAAATGCGGATTTGGTTCCGCTTCCGTCTTCGCGGGCAACTACGCTGATGTTCTTGTTTTCATCAAACGCCCCGCCACCGCAAGAGGTGAGCGCACCAAGGGTGCAGAGGGTGAGTGCGAATGTGAGTACGAGTGCAAAAATTCTTTTCATTGTTCAAAATCTCCTTTTCGTGTTTTGCACCATCATTATACCTCTTAGTATGCCCCTCCAACCACCACGTTTAGGTACGAGAAATGTAATGTTTATGTAAATCCGAAAAATTATCAACAAATCTTCAAAAAAAAGAATGAGCCCCACCGCGCTGTGGGACTCATTATCATTATTTATCCTCAATACCCATTTTTTCAATGAGATCTCCGAGGCTTTTATCATATTGCGCTTTAGAGATGGCGTTGCGTTCAAGAAACAAATCCAGCGTTTGCTTTTGTCTGCGGAACAGCTCCTGCTTCTTTTCCTCCGGCGTCATGCTCTCCCACGCTGTTTGGGACTCATTCATCGTCCGCCTCCAAAACTCGGTCTTGAAACTCCTTTATTTCTTTCTTGTTTGCAGGTCTGACCTTGAGCTTGCCGCAATCGGGACACTGAACGATTTCTTCCTTATTAGATTCAAATAGATATTTACAGGCATCACAGCAAAAAAGTTTCATAAAAGGCTCTCCTCCATTCCGCAAACGATCCATTGTGCGATATATCAATTAAGTATATTATATCATATTTTTGTAAAATATTCAATGTAATTTAAATAATTAGAGCTTATACATACGAAAAAGCGGCAGAGATTTCTCCCTGCCGCCTAAGCTTAAAACTAAAATTATTCTGCTTCCGAGAAATTGTCCTTGCCTACTCCGCAAAGAGGACACTCAAAGTTTTCGGGAAGATCCTCGAACTTCGTGCCGGGCTCGATGCCGTTATCCGGATCGCCGAGCTCCTCGTCATATTCCCATCCGCATACATCACATACGTATTTCATATTCTACCTCCTACTTTATGTATCAAAGGACCAAGGAGGGCGCCGTGTAAACACGAGCTGCAAGCTCCTGATTGAGCATATAAAGGCTCTTAGGATCGGATCCGAACAGCTCCATTTTGGTGATCATATCGTTTGCATTGGTTTCCTCTTCGCCCTGCTCTTTAACGAACCAGTCAAGGAACTGCATGGTGCGGAAATCCTTTACCTCATACGCTGCTGCGTAAATGTCGTTGATCAAAGAAGTAACGTACTCCTCATGCTCAAGACCTGCCTTCAGAACGTCCATGTGGCAGGTGAACACCTTGTCAGGCTTTGCGATAGCTTCGAGCGTGACCTTCTGGTTCTCGTTCTGGAGATACTGATAGAACAGCATTGCGTGATCGCGCTCCTCCTGAGCCTGAACCTTATACCAGTTGGCAAATCCGTCAAGACCTGCATCCTCGAAATAGTTGGAGAAATCAAGGTACAGATAGGCGGAGTAAAACTCCTTGTTGATCTGCTGATTCAAAAGGTCACGTACTTTTGCATTCATCATGATATGTAACCCTCCTTATCTCAGATGTCTGCCTTCCACAAGCCGTGGAGATTGCAGTATTCGTATGCAGCAACAGGCTTCTCATCGGAGAGCGCAAAGGTTACAACGGGAGGCTTTCCCACCTCCAAACACTTGCGATGGCCGCCCTTATCGGTCTGAAGATATACCCACTCAATGTGATGCTCTTCAATCATAGGATGCTCGACCGAGCCGATCGTTACGGTAACGATATTGCCGTCAACCGATACAACGGGAATATGCTTCTCGTGGCTTGCTTCAACAACGCCGGGCTCAAGCTTGGTCATCTTCTGTCCGCAGCACATCA
>JBGVRT010000106.1:0-35975 GCA_045128735.1 Eubacteriales bacterium
ACCCAAAGAGGAAATCCACTTTTCTTTTTGAAGCCAAAGGCGCAAAAAGAAAAGTTCCCAAAAGAAAAACGCCGCATGGGGAGGCGGTCGCTTCCCCAAAAGCTCCGCAAAACTTTTCTGTCGGGGTGCGGTGCTAACATACCTTCAAACACCAATTTATCGCTTATTACAAAAAAGCTGTACCCAAACGGTACAGCCTTTTATTGTTATGCAAAGGTCACGACCTCAATTTCGGGGGCGTCGGTGCGCGCTACCGAGGTTGCCTTGAGGATAGGGCCTTTGTTTTGGTAAAGCGGGTGCTTTCTAAGCTCGATTTTTGCCGTAACGCTTACCCAACATTCGTTTTCGAAGAAGGGCGCGCCGTTGTATTCGCACACAAGACCCGAAAACGCCGTGTCGTCGATACAGCAGGTCATAATTTTTCTGCCCACTACAAGCTCGTTCTGTCTGAGCTTGGGATTCTTGACTACCATACCCTTGAATTTAACGGTTTTGCCGTTGTACTCCTCAAGCTTTTCGCCCATATCTCTGTACCACAGAGCGTAGTCGGTGTCGGCAATCTCAATTACGGGGGCGTTTACATCAAAGGGCAGGGGATCTATTATCTCGTCACGCTCTATTGTTCCGTCCGGGTGGTCGTATACTATATCCGCGCCTCTGGATACCGCGCGCACAAGCTTGTGAAGGGGCATAATATCCGAACCCTTGGGAACGCGGTTGAATATGGCAAGGTCACAGCTTTGCAGCTTGTCCACCACAAGATTTCGCATATTTGCGTTGTATGTCAGTATGCTTGTGGAGTCAAAGAAAGCAAATTCCTGCACTACTCCCCAATCGGGTGGCAGATTTCTGTAGAGGTTGTCAAGCATCCACATACCGTTGAATTCAACCATTACCTGATCAATGTCACGTCCCTCGGCAAAGGAGGCAAAAAGGTCGGGTGATATTTCGTCCTCGTCCTCAATCTGCGCAAGGTAGACGTTGCCGTCGGCAAACATTGAAGGCTCGTATTCCTCCTCGCCCTCCTCGCAAACCACAAGCAGAGTGTTTTTGCCTGCGGCAAAGTCGGGGTTCTGAAGTGAATCGTTTATAAATTTGGTCTTTCCCGCGTCGAGAAATCCCGTGAAAATGTATACGGGGGTAGGTCTTTTCTGAAGCATTTTCAGCTTACCTCCTTACACTCCGAAAAGCTCGGCAAGCTCTTCGTCGGCAAGCTTTGAGCCTATAACGCAAATGCGTCCGATAACGTCTGCCGCACCGATACGCACGTTGGCTTCTTCGGGAACGTAGTCAAAGTGAATCCACTTGCCGTCTGCGCCCGCTACGATGCCCTTTGCGCGGAGGACGATACCGTATTTGCTCTTTTCAAGCGAATCAAGGATTGCCTTGACCTCGTCAAGTGTAAACTTCTTGGCGGTTTCCTTGCCCCAGTTGGAGAACACCTCGTCGGCGTGGTGGTGATGGTGTCCGTGCTCGTGGTGGTGATGCTCGTGCTCATGGTCGTGGCAGTGGCATTCCTCGCCGTGCTCGTGATGGTGATGCTCGTGCTCATGGTCGTGGCAGTGGCACTCCTCGCCGTGCTCGTGGTGGTGATGCTCGTGCTCATGGTCGTGGCAATGGCACTCCTCGCCGTGTTCGTGATGGTGATGCTCGTGCTCATGGTCGTGGCAATGGCATTTCTCACCGTGCTCGTGATGATGGTGGTGTTCGTGCGCCTCCTCCTCAAGCTCGTGAAGCTCATCCTCAAGTGTGTGGGCGTTCTCCATTGCCTCAAGGATAGTCTTGCCGTCGAGCTGTTCCCAAGGTGTTGTAATAATTGCCGCCTTGCCGTTCTTCTCTCGGAGAAGCGAAAGGGCAAGGGCAAGCTTTTCCTCGCTTATACCGCCCGTGCGGCTGAGGATTATCGCGCCTGCGTTTTCTATCTGGTCGTTGTAGAACTCACCAAAATTCTTCATATATATCTTGCACTTTGAGGCATCGGCAACCGCAACCGCGCTGTTAAGCACGACTTCATCGTTGCAAACGCCCTCAACCGCCTTTATAACGTCGGAGAGCTTGCCAACGCCCGAGGGCTCGATAAGTATTCTGTCGGGTGCGAAGTCCTTTATTACCTTTTTCAGGGCGTCGCCGAAGTCGCCTACAAGACTGCAACAAATGCAACCGCTGTTCATTTCGGTTATCTCGATGCCAGCCTCCTTAAGAAAGCCGCCGTCAATTCCTATTTCGCCGAACTCATTTTCGATAAGAACTGCCTTTTCACCTGCGTAAGCCTCGGTGAGAAGCTTTTTTATAAGCGTGGTTTTGCCCGCACCGAGAAATCCCGAGAAAATATCTATTTTTGTCATTTTCCTGTTCCTTTCAGATTATTTATATTTTTTACATTTATTATTGTATCACTTATTTATTAAAATTTCAACACACTTTTGAAAATTTGCAAAAAATTCCCTTAAAGGGTAAAGGGCTGTCGCAATGCGACAGCCCTTGTTGATGTTCTCGGTAATTACTCGGCAAGTGCCCAGTCGGGGATAGAGGACTCGCTGATACCCATAAAGATCATAAGGTCCTTCATAGGAACGAGCTTGTCGGGGTACTTCTCAAGTGTGAATGTGTCGAGTGTGAAGATTGCGACAACCTGCATCGAAGCGGGCTTGAGAAGGAAGCTTACTCCCTGAGTCTCGTAAGCCTTGGGAGGAAGATAATTCGAAACGTTCTTAGCGAGTGCGTCTGCAAAGAACTCTACCTTTTCCTTGTAGGTCATAGAGGGATTTTCCTCGATCTCACAAAGAAGGGTGTAAAGCTCGCTCTTGATAAGTGAGAATATCCAGCTGTAAGCCTCGTCGGTGATGTTGAATCTCGTGGACAGGAGGCTGAGCGCGGTGTTTCTGATAGAGTTGAAGAGTGCCTCGTCCTTAACGAGCTGCTCGCTCTTGTCGGAAATGCTGCCGCCGTTGATAAGCGAACCGATAAGACCTGTGTTCTGGGTCTTCTTTTCTTCCTCGGGCTCGGTGGGCTTTGTGGGAGCAACGGTTGTTTCGGGAGCAACAGTGGTCTCGGGAGCAACAGTGGTTTCGGGTGCAACAGTAGTTTCGGGAGCTACTGTAGTTTCGGGAGCAACCGTGGTTTCGCCTGCAACCGTTGTCTCGTCAGCAGGCTTCTCGGTTACGGGTGCGCCTGTTGTTTCGGGAGCAACTGTTACGGGTGCTTCTGTTGCGGGAGCCTCGGTCTCGGGCGCCTTTGTTTCGGGAGCCTCGGTCTCGGGAGCTACTGTCTCGGGTGCGTCCGAAACGTCATTGTCCTCGGGCTTGCCCTGATTCTTCTTTTCTTCCTTTTCGCGCTCTTCCTTAACTCTGGAGGGCTCTACGGGAGGCTCACCAAACCAAAGCTCGATGGTCTCTGCAAGCTCCTTGTCGGAGGACTCTGCAATCTGGTCGAATACGGGTGCAAGCTGGGGAACGATAGTTGCGATAGTCTCAGCGTGAGGAGTAACCGAAGCAAGTGCCTTTGTTACAGACTCGCTGTCCATCTTTGCAACTGCTTTGGATGCTTCCTTAACTACTGTGGAAATGAACTGAGAGTGCTCTGTGTTCGCACCGACAGCCGCAACTACGTTGAGGTATGCAGAAACGCTGTCCTCGGGATTATCCTCAATGGATGCCTTGAAGGATGCGAGACCGTCGCCCGCAGCGGCGATAACGTTGGAAATTTCTCTCTGTGCAGACTGATCGGAGCCGACGATCTTGTAATCGTTGGAAAGAACGGTAAAAACTGCGAGTGCGGCGCGAAGCTTCTTAACGCTTACGTCGTTTTTGCGCTGACCGTAGTGGTTGCCGTTGTTGTCGTCCTTCTTAAGCTGTCCGTAGGGGTTAGCGTAAACCACCTGCTCGCCCTCTGCCTCGTCAGCGGGGAAGAAGGTTGCATCGAGAAGCTCAAGAGTGTCCTGGGGTGTGTTTGCAAGGATAGAAGCGGTAAAGGTTATGGGCGCGAAAAGCGCGAAGATCATAACGATTGCCGAAACAAGACCTACACCTGCGCCTGCCCACTTGCTTACCTTGGGGTTAAGCTCTTTTTTGAAAAGACCTACGATCTTTGTGGAAATGAGCTTAAGGCATATAAGAGTGATAAGCTGAATTACGCCGAAGAGAACGGCGAAGATGATAGGTGTAAGAATTGCGGTTGCAAGGCTCTGAACGATAACCTCAAGCTGGGGGTTAGCCTTTACAGCTTCGTTGATGATGTCGTTGTAGAATCCTCTTGCGAACTCAAGAAGTGCGGTGGTTACCGTGTCTGAAACCGAGCCTGCGATAAAGAATGCGGCAACGGCGATAATTGCAAGGTAGACCAATCTTACCGTGGCTCTGCCAAATCCTCTCTTGTATCCGATAAAGGTACCGAGAGCAAGGATTACGGCTGTGAGCGCATAAATGAGAACGATAATGGCTGTCATGATAATCTCCTTTGTTAATATTTTTGAAATGTAAGTCTTACTCCTTAGCGAAGGTTGGTAGAGTCCTCCGCAAATTCCATTATAATACTTTTTTTGTGATTTGTCAATAACCTACATAAATATGTTATTAACAATTTTTTCACAAAGCTTAGGCTTTTAGTGGAAAAAATATACAAAAAGGGCTGTTCTCGTCGGAGAACAGCCCCGTGATATTCAAAACGTGTATTTGATTTTTTCAATGCATTTCTGGCATATGCGCTTGCCGTTGAAGTATGTAACTCCGTCGGCGTCGTTGCAGAAAAGACAGCAGGGCTGATATTTCTGAAGTACTATGCGGTCTCCGTCGGTGAAGATTTCCACAGCGTCCTTGACGTTGATGTCCATCATTTTTCTGATTTCTATGGGAAGAACTATTCTGCCCAGCTCGTCTACCTTGCGTACTACACCTGTTGATTTCATAATTTTTTCTCCTTTTTTGCGGTTTTTTATATTTTTATAAGATTTTTTGTTGGCAAACATATTATACCACTTCCAAATATTGTCTGTCAAGGTGTAAAAATGTAAAAAACTGAATTTTTATAAAAAATTTTTTGTTTGCGTGTCGAGGACTGTCGAAAAAAAGAATCGGGGTATGGGCGGTGCGGTTTAAGAGGAAAAAAGAGGGGCAATAATCAGTTTGAAAAACAGCGAGGTGAAAAATATGCTAAGAGGATACCAAAGAAAGCTAATAATGATAAGAACGAAAGAGAGCAGTATATTTGAAAGCGCATTTTTTATACTGCGCGGAGCATCGAGTACAAGGACGGGAGAGGACGATATGATAGCAGAGGCAAACCGAATCCTTGACGCAAGCGGCGGCACGGGCAGAGCACCGAAAAGCTTTAAGGTTCGGCATATTCTTATAGCTCTCGGAATAGGATTTCTTGCGGGGGCAGCGCTTCTTGGCGGACTTTGGCTCTGGTCGGCGCTGACCCCCTCTTGACAAATTCGGCGTTTTGTATTATAATGTATCTGTTAAAAGGATTTTTAGGCGGATCGCCGCCATTTTATATACGATGCGAAAATATACGGTGAACTGAAAAGACAGCTTTTCTTTGGGCACGGGAGCGGTACGTGTCCGCGGGAAAACTGCCGTATTGCCTTTTTGGTCTGTAGGAGACCATAAGGTCTTTTTCGCGTTGCGCGAAAATTGTAAAAGGAGAATTATATGCCAAAAAAAGAAAAGAATCAACAGCCCGTCGAAAAGACTGCTAAAGAGAATCAGAAAAAGCAGAGCTCGAAAAAAGCCCCCGCGGCAAAAAAGCCTGCGCCCAAGAAAGCACCTGCCAAAAGGAACGGCTCAAATCAGCCCAAACAGATGAAGGGCAAAAAGAGTCAGGATCTTATGCTTGACGTGGTGGAAAAATTCAAGGAAACTTTGAGACTTGAGCGCGAGGCGGAGAAAAAGGCACCGCAGAAAAAAACGTCGGGCGGAACTAAAAAAAGGCAGGGCAAGCCTGCGCAGAAAAGTGCGCCAAAGCCCAAGCTTCCTACGGGCAAGCTCAAGATAATCTCGCTTGGCGGACTTAACGAGGTGGGGAAGAATATTACGGTCATTGAGTACGAAAACGATATGGTGATCGTCGATTGCGGTCTCGGATTCCCCGACGAGGATATGCCGGGCATAGACCTTGTTATTCCCGATATAACCTATCTTGAGAACAATGTGGACAAAATAAGAGGTCTGCTTCTTACCCACGGACACGAGGACCACATCGGTGCAGTTCCGTATCTGCTCCGCACCCTCGATATACCGATTTACGGTACAAGACTGACTCTCGGAATCATAAAAAACAAGCTTTCCGAGCATCAGCTTTCCCACGAACCTAAGCTTAATTGCGTGAATGCGGGCGACGTGGTGAAGCTCGGTGCGTTTACCGCGGAGTTTATTCACGTAAATCACTCGATAGCCGACGCTTGCGCTATCGCTATAAATACGCCTTTGGGTATGTTGGTGCATACGGGCGACTTCAAGCTTGACGTCACCCCTATTGACGGCGAAATGATGGACGTGACAAGGCTTGGTGAGATAGGCAGAGACGGTGTTCTCGCACTGCTCTGCGAGTCAACCAACGCAGAAAGACCGGGTAATACTCCCTCGGAGAAAAAGGTGGGAAGGTCGCTTGAATACATCTTCAACACCAACCAAGATAAGCGTATAGTTATAGCTACCTTTTCGTCGAACGTTCACAGAGTTCAGCAGATAATCGATACCAGCGTCCGTCACGGCAGAAAAGTGGCGGTTACGGGCAGAAGTATGCTGAATATCGTCGGCGCGGCGGTGGAGCTTGGATATATGAACGTGCCCGAAAACGCTCTTATAGATATTTCTGAAATAAAGCGCTTCAAGCCCGAGGAGCTTACGCTTATTACTACGGGAAGTCAAGGCGAGCCTATGTCGGCGCTTTACAGAATGGCGTTCGGTGAGCACGCGCAGGTGTCTCTGGGTACAAGCGACCTTGTGGTGCTTTCGTCAAGCGCGATTCCCGGTAACGAAAAGCTTGTGGGCAGAATAATCAACGAGCTTTCCAAGAATGGAGTCAAGGTACTCCACGACTCGGTGGTTGAGGTCCACGTTTCGGGTCACGCCTGCCAGGAGGAGCTCAAGCTTATGCAGGGTCTTATCAAACCCAAGTATTTTATACCGATTCACGGCGAGTTCAGACATCTCGCGGCAAACCGCGAGCTTGCTCTCGATATGGGAATGAGCCCAGAAAATATCTTTATTTCAGACATCGGAAAGGTGCTTGAGATAGACGCAAGGGGCGCGCGCTTCGGAGGCACCGTGCCCTCGGGTAACGTGCTTGTTGACGGCTACGGAGTGGGCGACGTCGGAAATATCGTTCTCCGCGACAGAAAGCATCTTTCGCAGGACGGACTTATCGTGGTGGTGGCTACCGTAGATGCCGAGGCTCAACTTCTTATGTCGGGTCCCGACGTGGTTTCACGCGGATTCGTTTACGTAAGAGAATCCGAGCAGCTTATGGAGGATATCCGTAGGCGTGCGGTGGATATAATCGAAGCCGAGCTTGACAAGGGACCGCGTGTGGACAGAATTCAACTCAAAACCAGAGTCAAGGACGACCTTGCGAAATTCCTCTATCAGCAGACCAAGCGCAAACCTATGATTTTGCCCATAATTATGAATCTTTAACAAAAATTAAGGTCAAAACCGCAAAATGGAAAGAAAATTTCCATTTTGTTCACAGTTTCTTAAAAAGCTTATCACTTAATGCAGATATAATAATAAGGTGTGACCTAACGGCGGAGTTATCCGCGCACAGTGCGGATCTCCGCAAAAAAATAAAACATAAAGGTGGACCCGAAAAATGGGAAAAGGAAACAGAACAAGAAATAACGGATATCAGGAGGCATACAATATGTCCGGTGCTTCCTCCGTAAAGGCTGTAAAGGCAGGCGGCAAAAAGAAAATGGACAAGACCACATTCTGGATGACGGTAGTTATTGCTATACTCGTTGTGGGCGCAATCGCGCTTTCGGTATTCGCAACCTCGGGTATCGTCGGCAGAAATACAGTACTTATCAGCTCCGATAACTACGAAGTAGACGCAAATATGATAACCTACTACGAGAATCAGGTTTATTCCAACCTCTTCAATCAGTATTTCTCGTACTACTATCAGTACTTCTATCAGGGCAACTACGAGCAGGCTTACACCGCCGCTCAGCAGGCACTTGCAGGCAAGACTCTCAAGAGCTATTACAGCTCCGCAATAGAGAGCCTTAAGGAGATACTTGTTCTTTGCGAGTCGGCAAAGGCTGAGGGCGTTGCTCTTGACGCAGAGGATATTAAGACGGTTGACGAGACAATGGCGCAGTTTGAGGGTCAGATCTCTCAGGTGTTCGGCACAGGCGTAACCGCAGGCGACATCCGCAAGGCTGTAGAGCTTCAGGCACTTGCTACCAAGTATTACAATGAGTATACCGAGAAGGAGACCGCGGCTGTTACCGAGGAAGAGAAAACTGCTTTCATCGAGAACAACAAGGGTGACTTCTACGTTGTTGATTACATTTCGGCAGACCTTTCGGTTCTTTCCGAGGACTTTGAGGGTGACGAGGAAGGCTTTGCGGCTGCAAAGGCTCTCGTTGACGAGTACGTTGCAAAGCTTGAGGGCGCAACAACTCTCGACGCGTACAAGACGGCTCTTATCGAGTACACCGTAAAGAGTCAGTTCGACGAGCTTGCGGCTACCGAGATCGATTCCGCAAAGATGCCCGATCAGGCAACTCTCAACACATATGAGAAGGAAATTATTGACGGCATCGTTGCTCTTATCGTAAACGGTACGGCTCTTGACCTTAAGGGCGGAGAAGAGGGAAGCGTTGAGGCGGCTATCAATACCATCACAACGACTCTCGTTACAAAGTGCAACTCGGCTGTAGAGCCTGTTGAGCAGGCATACGTTGAGGCTCACGACCACGCTGAGGGCGAGGAAGCTGATCACGAGGAGCCCACAGAGGAGCAGCTTTGGCTCTGCGCATCCGACAGAAAGATCGGCGACACTTACAAGCTTGACGCATCCGACGATACAGAGTACGGATATACAGTTTATATGGTAGCAAGCGACCTCCACGTTATCGAGGACGAGACAAAGGACGTAGGACACATCCTTGTTGAGGCTCGTGAGGGCACAGCTACCGAGGAGGAGATCGATGCCGCTAAGAAGGAGGCAGACGAGCTTCTTGCTAAGTTCCTTGCAGGCGATAAGACCGAGGATTCCTTCGAGGCTCTCGGACTTGAGAACACAGACGACAGCAACGTATTCTACGATAACGTTACCAAGGGTCAGATGGTTGAGGAGTTTGAAAATTGGCTCTTCGACAGCGCACGTAAGGTGGGCGATGCCGAGGTCGTACAGACTGAGTTCGGTTTCCACGTAATGCTTTACCGTGGCGGCTCTACACTTGCAGACGTAAACGCTAAGATCGGCGTTGTAAACGAGAAGTATACCAAGTACCTTGAAGCTAACAAGGATAAGGTAACTGTAAACGAAAAAGCGGCTGACAAGTACAGCGCGTAAACGAATAAAAAACACGGTGCTGTCGCAAGCTTAATTGTGACAGCACCTATTGCATAATCGTAAAAAATGCATATGATATAAAGAGTGATATTTTGTGAAAGGTATGTTTTATGGTTCTTGAAACAAAACAGACGATAGTGGCGTACAGATGCCCCCATTGCGGTGCGGGGGTTATGAGCGCGGTGGGAATGTTCTCGCTTTCGGCGGATATGATAAAGCTGAAGTGCGATTGCGGTCACAGCGAGCTTACCGTTGTTTACACAAACGATAAAAAGGTGCGCCTTTCGGTGCCCTGCATTATCTGCCCCAAGCCTCACAATTTTGTGGTCAGTCAGTCGATTTTCTTTGGCAGAGATCTGTTCGTTCTCCCTTGCCCTTATTCCGACGTGAACGTTTGCTTTATGGGCGAGATGAATCACGTCAAGGCGGAGCTTGCGCGCACCGAGCTTCAGCTTCTTGATATGCTTGAAAAAAGCGGTGCGGCAGACTTTTCAACCCTGCATAAGCAGGACGAGGAACTTATAAGCGACCCACAGATTCTTGAAATTATTATGTTTGTAATACACGACCTGGAGGCTGAAGGCAAGATATTCTGTAAATGTGCCGACCGCGACGGCGAGTACGACTGTAAGGTTATGGAGGACGGCATACTTGTGTTCTGCAAAAAATGCGGCGCGTCGCGGATAATTCCCGTGGACAGTATGCTTGGCGCACAGGCGTTCCTCGACTGCGACAGCCTTACGCTTGAATAACTGCAAATATCCGCAAAATAAGCACAAATTCGACAGCTCCGCATAGAATAGTATTGGGAAGGGAAGAACCCTTACCTACTATCTATGGAGGAACTTATATATGAATAACTGCTTTTGCAATCTTTTCGACGATAACGGTACTGTTTGGATTATCATAATCGCGCTTCTTATCCTCTTCTGCTGCTGCGGTTGAGTGTACAGAATCGGTTGAAAATCCGAAGAAACGGCGGCTTTTGCCGCCGTTTCTCATTTTATTTTCAAATTAAATTATAAAATTGTCAAAAAAATACTGAAAAACTATTTACAAGACGGAAAAAAGGTGATATAATATGACTATGTACATACTTTTTCAGTTCGTACAAATAACAATTCTATTTTTTTCGGAGGAATGAAAAATGAAAAAGTTTTTGGCACTCCTTCTCGCGGCAATTCTTTGCCTCGGTCTCGTAGCATGCGGCGGTCCTTCCGACGCAGATGAGAAGGTAATCAAGATCGGTATTTTTGAACCCGCATCCGGTGCTAACGGCGCAGGCGGCAAACAGGAAACACTTGGTATCAAGTATGCTAACTACGTTTGCCCCACAGTTGAGATTGGCGGCGAAACCTACAAGGTAGAGCTTGTAGAGGTTGACAACCAGTCCGACGATGCTAAGGGCATCACCGCGGCGGCTGAGCTTGTAAGCAAGGGCGCGGCAGTTGTTCTCGGCTCTTACGGCTCAAGCGTATCTATCGCAGCATCTCCCACATTTGCAGACGCAGGTCTTGCAGCTATCGGTGTAACCTGTACAAATGCTCAGGTTACAGCAGGTAACGACCACTACTTCCGTATTTGCTTCCTTGACGATTTCCAGGGTGCAGTTCTTGCTAACCGCGCTTGGGACGGCGGAGCAAAGAAGGCGTACATACTTGCTGAGCTTGGCAACGCTTACGACCTTGGTCTTCAGAAGAGCTTTACAGATACCTTCGAGGCTCTCGGCGGTACAGTAATGGCTGACAACTATCCCGCAAACACATCCGATTTCTCTGCATACATCGCAAAGGCTGTTCAGGAAGGCGCAGAAGTTATCTTCGCTCCCACATCCATTCAGTATGCACAGCTTATCATCCAGACAGCGGCTACACAGGGCGTAACCATTCCCCTTATGGCAGCTGACACATGGGACAGCAACGTTATTCTTGCGGCAGCTAAGGACACAGCCCTCAAGATCGAGGTTACAACCTTCTACCAGGAGGGCGGTAATGCTGACTTCGATAACGGCTTCAAGGCTTGGCTTAATGCTAACGCTCAGATGCTTACAGACAACGGCGGCAACGATATCGTAGCTGCAGTTTCTGCGATGGGTTACGACGCATACTTCACCGCACTTGAGGCTATCAAGGCAGCAGGCTCTGCTGACCGCGCAGCTATCAAGGCAGCTCTTCCCGCAGTTGAGTACACAGGTGTAACAGGTACTATCAAGTTCAAGGAAAGCGGTGACGCTGACCGTGAGGTTGCGTACATCAAGAAGGCAAATACTGAGACAGGTGCTTGGGAGTTTGTAACAGCACAGGGTATCAAGTAATTTAACTTCTATCCGCAATAATTGGCACAACACCGAGAAATCGGTGTTGTGCCCTTACGCCTTTTATATAGCGGTCTGCTTTTAATGCTGATAAGTTTTTTATCGGCGTTAAAAACGGTCCGACAGGTCGTTTTTATGATTAAAGAGAAAAATCCAAAGAAAGGTTGGTCAAAATATGGATTATATCTTGGCAGGAATATCCTCGGGCGGTCAGTATGCGCTAATCGCTATCGGATATACAATGGTTTACGGAATTTTGAGACTGATAAATTTTGCACACGGTGACGTGTTTATGGTTGCGGGACTCATTATGATTTATGCAACTACGGCTATGCCGCTGTATCTCTCGGTTCCTTTCGTGCTTTTGCTTACGGCAATTATAGGATTTGCGATAGAGCGCGTGGCTTATAAGCCGCTTAGAACCGCGCCGCGTATGTCGTCAATGATTTCGGCTATCGGCGTTTCATATCTTCTTCAGAATCTCGCGCTTTACATAACCGGCGGACTTGCGAGAACCTATCCCGCTATCCCTTGGTTTGCTGAGTCTATCACAATTTTCGGAGCTACAACAAAGCGCGTTACAGTTGTTACTCCCATACTCACTATAATTCTCGTCGTAGCCCTCGTTGTGCTTACCAAGTATACCAAAATCGGTATGGGTATGCGCGCGGTTTCCAAGGATTTTGAGACCAGCCAGCTTATGGGTATAAAGATAAACAGCGTTATCAGCGCAACCTTCGTTATAGGCTCATTCCTTGCGGCGGTTGGCTCGGTGCTTTACTTCTCTAACTACGCGTCGGTAGTGCCCACCTCGGGTGCGCTTCCGGGACTCCGCGCATTCGTTGCGGCGGTTGTAGGCGGTATCGGCTCTATTCCGGGAGCCGTTGTGGGCGGATTTATCATCGGTATTTGCGAAAACCTCGTAAAATCTACTGATTACGCCATATTCTCCGACGCATTCACCTTCCTTATCCTCATCGTTATCCTCTGCGTAAAGCCTACGGGTATCTTCGGTGAGAAGAACATCGACAAGGTGTAAGTCGGGAAAGGCAGGACAGATATGCAGATACAAAAGAAATTAAACAAAAACGCCCTCCTCAATATTGCGGCGTTCGTAGTACTTTTCGCGGTTATGGCGATAATCGATGCAACCTCGGAATCCTACGATATGATAGTTAAGGTTATTCAAAAGGTTTGCGTTTACTCGATAGTTGCCGTTTCGATGAACCTTCTTAACGGATTTACGGGGCTTTTCTCGCTCGGTCAGGCAGGCTTTATGCTTCTTGGTGCTTATACCTGCGCGATATTTATTATCCCCACAGAGGCTCGCGAGATGGTGTACAGCTTCTCGGGTATGCCCCTTATCAAGGCGGAGCTTCCGCTTCTTGTCGCTATAATTCTCGGCGGTGTGGTCGCGGCACTTTTCTCTTTCCTTATCGGTCTCCCCGTTCTTAAGCTCAAGAGCGACTACCTCGCTATCGCAACTCTCGGTTTTGCCGAGATAGTCAGAACGCTTATTCAGTGGGATAAGCTGGGCGTGGTAACTAACGGCTCTTTCCCCTTGAGCCGTCTTAAGACCTTTACTTCCACACTTAAGGAAGTTCCCTTGCTCAATAAATTTTCTTACATAATGCCTTATTTCCTCATTGCGGCAGTGTGCATTTTCATTATTGTGCTTATGATACGCTCCACCTACGGACGCGCATTCAAGGCGATAAGAGACGACGAAATCGCCGCAGAAGCAATGGGCATAAACCTTGCAAAGCATAAGATGATAAGCTTTGTTACAAGCTCCTTCTTTGCGGGTATCGGCGGCGCGCTGTTCGCGATTTTCCAGGGCTCTGTTTCGGCAACCCCCTTTACCTCGGCGATGACCTATGAGATACTTCTTATCGTGGTTATCGGCGGTATCGGTTCGATTACAGGCTCTGTGCTTGGCTCGTTCCTCTTCATCGCTTCTTCGGAGTGGTGGCTCAGAGGTCTTGACAGCGGTAAATTCCTCGGTATTGAAGCTCCAGGCGTACTCCGTAACGGCTTCCGTCTCGTTGTGTTCTCGGTCATTATAATGATATTCGTGCTGTTTTTCCGCAAGGGCATTATGGGTACGCGCGAGTTTGATGTGGTAAGCATATGGAAGGCGATTAAAAAGCTTGGCGCAAAGATTAAATCACTCTTTGCAAAGAAAAAAGGAACGGAGGAAACAAAATGAAAAATATACTCCGTCTTGAAAACGTGACGATGCAGTTTGGCGGCGTTGTTGCGGTAAATAATCTTTCTATGGAGGTCAATGAGGGCGAAATTATTTCGCTTATCGGACCTAACGGTGCGGGTAAAACCACCGCGTTCAACGCCATTACAGGCGTTTATGAGGCTACAAACGGTAAGATAACCTTTATGGATAAAACTCTTATCGAAAATTTCCCCAAGGGAAAAATGAAAAAGCTTTACGCAGGCGAAAATCTCGGAGTGTATACCAATTCCGTGGTTAAAACGCCTGACCAGATAACAAATATGGGTATTGCGCGTACCTTCCAGAACATCAGACTTTTCAAGTCGATGACTGTGCTTGAAAACGTGCTTGTTGCGATGCATATGCGCAGAACAAGTAACCTTTTCTCGGCAACCTTTATGCTTAACCGCAAGGAGGAGGCGGCTTTCCGCGAGGAGGCGCTTGAGCTTCTCCGCAGAGTTGGACTTTACGAGCTCCGCGACGAGCTTGCAACCTCGCTCCCCTACGGTAAGCAAAGACACCTTGAGATTGCGCGTGCGTTGGCGACAAATCCCACACTTTTGCTTCTTGACGAGCCTGCAGCGGGTATGAACCCCCAGGAGACAGAGGAGCTGACTAAGTTTATCCACGAAATAAGAGACAGCTTTAAGCTTACCATACTCCTTATCGAGCACCATATGAACCTCGTTATGGATATTTCCGACAGAATTTACGTTATCGACTTCGGTAAGCTTATCGCGAGCGGCGTTCCTGCCGAAATACAGTATAACCAAAAGGTTATCGACGCATATTTGGGGGTAGCTGACGATGAGTAATATTCTTGAAATAAAAGACCTTGTGGTGTCTTACGGCGGTATCGAGGCGGTAAAGGGAATCTCCTTTGACGTTTCGGAGGGCGAAATCGTCACCCTTATCGGCGCGAACGGCGCGGGCAAGAGCACAACGCTTAAGGCGATTTCGGGACTTGTAAAGCCCAAGCACGCCTCCATACTTTTCGAGGGCAACGAGATTTGCGGAAAGACTCCAGATAATATAGTAAAAGCGGGAATCACACTTGTTCCCGAGGGTAGACGCGTTTTCCCCAACCTTACGGTTAAGGAAAATCTCAAAATAGGCGCATACCTCCGCAAGGATAGCCTTGACGAGGACTTCCGCTATGTTTACGAGCTTTTCCCGAGACTTAAGGAGCGTGAATGGCAGCTTGCGGGTACGCTTTCGGGCGGTGAACAGCAGATGCTTGCCGTTGGACGTGCGCTTATGTCCAAGCCCAAATTTATAATGATGGACGAGCCCTCTCTTGGTCTTGCGCCCCTTGTTGTAAAAGGAATATTCGATATTATCAAGACCATAAATAAAGAGGGAATTACCGTTCTTCTTATCGAGCAGAACGCTAATATGGCACTTCAGGTGGCACATAGCGCTTACGTTCTTGAAACGGGCAATATAACTATGTCGGGCTCGGGCGCCGAGCTTCTTGCTGATAACAGAATAAGAGAAGCCTACCTTGGTAAGAGCAAGGCTAACTGAGATTTTTTTGCGAAAGGATATATAAAATGAAAAGAGATTTGATCAGATCGCTCCACGAAAATATGGGCGATTATGCCGATAAAACGGTAACGCTTGGCGGCTGGGTCCGCAGTGTTCGTACAAGCAAGGACTGCGGATTTATTGACCTTAACGACGGTAGCGCGCATAAGGGCGTGCAGGTGGTTTTTGAGAGACAGTTCGTTTCCAATTTCACCGAGGTAGGTAAGCTGAACGTAGGCGCGGCAATCGTTGTAAAGGGTAAGCTTGTGCTTACACCCGAGAATAAACAGCCTTTCGAAATCAAGGCAGAGAGCGTTGAGGTTGAGGGAGCGTCCACACCCGATTATCCCCTTCAGAAAAAGGGTCACAGCGTTGAGTTCCTCCGTGAGATAGCTTATCTTCGTCCCAGAACCAACCTTTTCTCGGCTGTGTTCAGAGTTCGTAGCGAGGTTGCTTTCGCTATTCACGAGTTCTTCCATCAGAGAGGATTTGTTTACGTTCATACGCCCCTTATCACAGCTTCCGACTGCGAGGGCGCAGGCGAGATGTTCAGAGTAACCACTCTCGATATGGAGAATCCCCCGAAAACCGAAGACGGAAAGATAGATTTCAGCAAGGATTTCTTCGGTAAGAGCACTAACCTTACCGTTTCGGGTCAGCTTGAGGGCGAGACCTACGCAATGGCGTTCGGTAATATCTACACATTTGGTCCTACCTTCCGCGCTGAGAACTCCAATACTGCGAGACACGCGGCAGAGTTCTGGATGATAGAGCCCGAGATTGCCTTTGCCGACCTTAATGACAATATGCAGCTCGCTTGGGATATGATAAAGTATATCATAAATCACGTGCTTGAGAACTGCAAGCAGGAGCTTGCCTTCTTCAACAGCTTTGTTGATAAGACTCTGCTTGACAGACTTACAATGCTTGCCGCAAGTGATTACGAAAAGGTAACTTATACCGACGCCGTAAAGCTTCTTGAGGAGAGCGGACACAAGTTCCAGTACCCCGTATCCTGGGGCTGTGACCTTCAGACTGAGCACGAAAGATACCTTACCGAGGTTATTTATAAGAAACCCGTGTTCGTTATCGACTATCCCAAGGAAATCAAGTCCTTCTATATGAGAATGAACGACGACGGAAAGACAGTTGCCGCAATGGACCTTCTTGTTCCGGGTGTTGGCGAGATTATCGGCGGAAGCCAGCGTGAGGAAAGACTCGACGTGCTTCTTGCCCGTATGGAGGAGTGCGGACTTCGTGAGGAGGACTATTGGTGGTACGTAAATCTTCGCCGTTACGGCGGAACAAAGCACGCGGGCTACGGTCTTGGCTTTGAGCGTATTATTATGTACCTCACAGGCGTGTCCAATATCCGTGACGTAATTCCTTATCCCAGAACGGTAGGAAACGCAGAGTATTGATAAAACCGATGATATTGGAGCTGATTCGTTGAGAATCAGCTCCTTTTGCTAAGCTTTGTGCGGCGTTGATTCACCGATAAATTATTATTTTAAGAGGTGTTCGCACTGCCCCCCGCGAGAAAAGTTTTTGCGGAGCTTTTTTCAAAAAGCGACAATCTCGCGCCCGCAGGCGCATCGGCGTTTTTCTTTTTTTGAGCTTTTTCTTTTTGCGCCAATGGCTTCAAAAAGAAAAAGCGAAGTTACGGTTTGAACCTTATAAAATAGTTGTAAAACAAAGCAAAAAATTAGTTTACACCACGCAAATTGCTACTTTTATATGTGTATATGTGCACAGATTTTTTAACACCCAAACATGAAATCCACTTTTTCTTTTGAACCAAAAGGCGCAAAAGAAAAAGTTCCCAAAAAGAAAACGCCGCATGGGGAGACGGTCGCTTTTGAAAAAGCTCCGCAAAACTTTTGGCTCGGGGTACAGTGCGAACATAGTGCGCCAAACACCAATTTATCGGTGTAAAAAGGACTGAGTCATTGACTCAGCCCACTGTTTTATTTCAACTCAAATATTTCACTTGTGCTTTTGCTGTTAAAGGGGAAAAGAACTATTTTTCTGTCAACCGTTTCTTTCGTTTCGCCGTCCTCAACTTTTATATATGAGTAGAGAAATGCATCGGTTCGGTCGTAAATATATTCGTTCGGGTCGTACTCGTAGCCAACTCGTCTGTTGTCTATGGGGATAGAGAAAAGTCCGATAACAAATATAATAGCTAAAACGATGAAAAGCGGCTTTTTGTATACGTTAACGCTGAACTTCGGCTTTTCTGTGCCGCGGTGAGATTTTATCTCAAGTGTGATTACAATCACCGCCAATATGACCGTAAGAAGAAGCAGTAAAGGCATTACAACAAATATCCAAGAGGAGTCGTTGAATAAGCCAATTGCCAAAGCAAATATGGTCATAATTGCCATCATGAGCAGAATAATGTATAATATATTAAGAAGTTTATGGAGTTTGCTGTCCTTTCTCTCGTTAGTCTTAACGCAAACAATACGCCTTACGCATAGCATAATTACGGCAAACGGGAAAAGCATAGGTACAAGCACCAAGGCAGAAATAATGGCGTGCCCAAGAGGGGGGATTGAAATAAATCCTCCGCGTGATTTGTCTTGATAAATAAAGGGTATGCCGAGAACCGAAATCGGTAAAAATACCAAAATACCAATTGTCAACGCCTTGAAAATCTGATATAAAATTTGTCCTTTTTGTGTTTTTGGATTTGGGTACATTCTGACCTCCTAAAAAACAAGCTGAACAAGCAGCATATAGCAAACAGTTCCGCCCGCAATCGACAAAAGCATTTTCCTTTGCCAAAGGTGAAGTGCTACCACTGCCGCTATAGCGATAAGCTCGGGCAGACCGTGGCTTCCGCCCAGAATGCTGACGTTTTTGAGACAGTAGACAACAAGCATTCCGAAAATTGCCGCGGGGAGAGCCTTTCCGAGGTATTGAATATATTTGGGAGTTTTGCGCTCGGGCGTAAAGACGAGGAAGGGCAAGAATCGCGTTGCCATTGTGCCGATAGCGCAAATGGCTATGGTGATTATCTGCTGTGCAAGTGTCATTTCGCTCATACCGGGCCACCTGCCTTTTCAATGGGCTTGCGTAAAAACGTAAGCAGAAAGAGAATGGCGAGCATTGTCGGAACAAGGAAAGAGTCAGCTCCGAAAATGAGGAGACAGCCCACCGATGACAGCACTCCGATAATCGCGGTATAGTGCTTTTTCTCCTTGAGCAGCTGTTCAAGGAAGATAACTGTGAACATCGCCGGCATTACAAAATCAAGCCCTTCGGTGTCAAAGGTTATAAAGTTGCCAAGCAGACCGCCGATGGTCGCACCGCTAACCCAATAGAATTGATTAAGCAGAGTGACGAAAAACATAAACCATCCTTTGTCGATGCTTTCGGGGATATCCGCCGAATAATTTATCGAAAAGCTTTCGTCGCACATTCCGAATATAAGATAAAGCTTTTTCTTGCCCGTGTTCTTGTATTTTTCAAGCATGGATATGCCGTAAAAAAGGTGACGGGCTTGTATCATAAGCGTTACCATAAGCGTTTCAATGGGGGCAAAGGCGCCCATAAGCAGGCTTGCCGCCACAAACTCAAGCGAGCCGCCAAAAATGGTAAGTGCCATAAGCATAGGGTATAAAAAGCTGAAGCCGTTTACCTTCATAAGTATGCCGTATGATATTCCGAGAAACCAGAAGCCCGCAAAAATGGGAATGGTTACTGGAAATGCGGCACGCAGCACAGGGAGCAGTACACCCTGTTTTTTGTTGCTTGCGTTTTTCATAAAATTCCTTTTCTTTGCGAATATATATGTGAAATGGTGCTGTAAAAACAAACCGACACGGATAATCCGTGCCGGTTTTTAAGATCCCCACCGAGCCGTGTAGCCGAGGAAAAAGAAACCCTGCCGTGCAAGGCGGTGTCCTGTCCTTTGCTTTACTGCTCCCAACGTCCGCATAAGAAGCGAGACAAGTCAATCGGTTCAGATGCGGGAGGTCTGCAAACCACAAGGGAACTCCGGACTCCTTTAATTCAAGTGTCGGTTCCAATATGCTCAACTATCACGAACTAAGCAGGATAAAAGTCAGGTTGGATCAGAAATTTCAGTTCTCAGCCTTTGCGTCGTAATCTATCTCCTCGGAGAAAAGATCGTCAAAGTAATCGGCAACGTCGTCAAACTCGTCGTCGTCGTCGATAGAGACAAGCATTTCCTCGCCGTCCTCAATAACCGACTTGAGAATGGTGTACTCGCAGAACTCGTCGTTCTGGTCGCCGTCAGCGGGAACAAAGGCAAAATACTGTGTGCCCTTGAATTCTGCCTTGGCGATAAGCTCAAACTGAAGCTCGTTGCCGTCCTCGTCGGTCAATGTATAGTATTCGTCAGCGGTGAATTCTTCATTCATAATTTCGTTTTTATTTTCTTCCATTTTATTAACCTCCGT
Source organism: Eubacteriales bacterium (assembly GCA_045128735.1). Lineage (GTDB taxonomy): Bacteria > Bacillota > Clostridia > Oscillospirales > CAG-272 > RGIG8775. Next base: position 20,027 of record JBGVRT010000106.1, read on the forward strand.
GTTCTGTAACACTATTATTTTACAATATTATTTCGCCTTTGTCAATGACTTTAGGCAATTTTTTCCCTTTGGTTGCTTCTTTTACCGCTCGAAATCGAGAATCTCCGACAAAATGTAGTTGCTTATGTATGTTCCCTTGTTGCTGAACGCAAATCGAGATCCATTCTTTATCACAAATCCCTGTCTTACATAGCCCTCAAGGGCATCGCGGTAGACGTCGGTACTTTCGCCGTGCTCTACCTTGAGAATTTCAAAATCGCACCCTTCGGTAAGTCTCATTCCAAGCATTATCTTTTCGCACAAAATATCATGTTTTGAGATTGTATCAAGGCTTTCAAGGCGATTCTCACAGCAATATTTGGCAATATCGCAGGTGTTTGCAAAGCGTTTGTCTCCTATGCAGGAGTGCGCCGCTACCCCAAGTCCGAGATAGTCCTCGCGCTTCCAATATTTAAGGTTGTGTCGGGAATATTTGCCGTCTTTGGCGAAGTTGCTTATTTCGTATCGGGCGTATCCGTGTTTTGCAAGCTCGGTTACGCAGGCAAGATACATTTCATATTCTACGTCCTCGTCGGGCAATTCGAGTTTATCTCTGTGCCGTCCGAAATAGGTGCCCTCCTCAATTTTCAGCCCGTACAGCGAAATATGGTCGGGGTCAAGGGCGCAAATGCTCTTGAGTGACGCCATAAGCGTTTCGGGCTTTTGTGAGGGGAGCGCGAACATAAGGTCAGCACTTAGATTTTCAAATCCCGCCGCCCTTGCGTCGAAAAACGCCTTTTTCGCGTCGTCGGGGCTGTGAAGCCTGCCAAGCATTTTAAGCTCGCCTTCGTCCATAGACTGAACGCCGATGCTCAGGCGGTTGAAGCCTGCGCTTCTTATTTTTTTGAAGTATTCCAAATCAGCGGTCTTTGGGTTGCACTCTGCGGTAATTTCCGCACCGTCGCTTACTGTAAAATGCTTTTTAAGCTTTTCAAGGAGACCGCAGAGCAGGTCTGCTTCAAGAAGCGTGGGCGTGCCGCCCCCAAAATATACCGTGTTAACATTATATTCCCCGTAGCCGTCCGAGTATTCCTCAATCTCGCGGTAAAGCGCCGAAAGATATTTTTCGACCGTCTCGCGCTTTGGGTGGGGAAAGGAGCAGAAGTCGCAATATCTGCATTTGCTCAGGCAAAAGGGAATATGGATATAAAGTCCTAAATTTTTCAAGCTGTTCACCGTCTGCGGTCGTTTCCGCTTACAATAATGAGCAGACGGAGAAGCTGCATAAGTGACACAGCCAAAGCCGCAACGTAGGTCATAGCGGCGGCGGAAAGCACCTTTCTTGCACTTCCTATTTCGTCGCGCGAGAGAATTCCGCTTGAGGAAATTGCTTCAAGTGCGCGTCGGCTTGCGTTAAATTCGGTGGGAAGTGTGACAAGCTGAAAAAGCGTACTCATACCGAAGCAGGCAACGCCGAGATAAGCCAACATAATAAGATCAGACGCGGAAAACAGAAGCCCTATAAGGATAAGCGGAAAGGATAGCTGTGAGGCAAAATTCGTTACGGGAATTATAGCTGCGCGGATTTTTATCGGCGTGTAGCCGACCGCGTGCTGTACCGCGTGACCTGCTTCGTGTGCCGCAACACCGATAGCAGCGGCAGAGGGAACCGAGTAAACGCTTTCCGAAAGATAGACCGTGTTGTTTCTCGGGTCGTAGTGGTCGGTAAGCTTTCCGCGCACCTGCTCAATTTTTACCGAGTACAAGCCGTTTGCGTCAAGCACTCTGCGAGCCGCCTCCGCACCCGTGATTCCGCGTGATGAGCGCACTCTTGAATACTTTTCAAACGTGGTGTTCACTTTGAAGCTTGCGATTATCGAAAAGATGACCGCAGGCATAACGAGAACTATATACCAATAATCGTAAAACCAGAACATAGTTAATCCTTTCTTCGGTCGTTTATGATTTTTTCGCAGATATCTCTTGCGGCATGCTTGTTTATCGTGTCGGCTTGCGCTGATAGCATAGCCTCACGCTTCCAAGGATTCGAAAGAAGGTAAAGCGCGGCAGTTACAAGCTCGTCGGGAGACTCGCCGAAAACCGACAATCCGTGGTCTGTAAAAAATCTGACGTTGCTTTCCTCCCACCCCGGGATAGGCGTTGAGTGTATCATCGGAATTCCCTTGACCGCCGCCTCGGTGGATGAAAGACCGCCGGGCTTGGTAAAGAGAATATCGCAAGCGTCCATATAGAGGCTGACCTCTGTGGTGTAGTCCAGGACGAAAAGCCGCTTTTCGCCAAGGAATTGCCTGCGCAATTCGCTTTTCATCTCCTCGTTGTTGCCGCCCATAACCACCGCGTAGGTGTTTGGCGGTATCCATTTGAGAATCTTGGTGACAAGCGAAAGATTGTCGCCAAAGCCCATACTGCCCGTCATAATTAGAAGAATATTGCCGTCAAGCGGAAGCCCAAGCTTTTTTCTTGCCTCTGCCTTGTCGGTCTTTTCAAGAAATTTCTGCGATACGGGAATGCCCGCGGGAATTATTTTTTCTTTGTCTATGCCGCTTTTTACAAATTCCTCGGTGAGGTCGGCGTGGGCAATGAAATAGCCGTCCACGTCTGTTTCGCCCAAAAAGGGCGGATAGGCGTAGTCTGTGCCGATAAAATAGGTCTTAATGTCCGTGGAGTGCTTTTTCTTTATTCTCGTGATTGCCTCGGAGGGGAATACGTGGGGCATTATCACCGTATCATAACCGTTGTCGGTTATGTAATCGTAAAGCTCGTCCGCGTATGCGGCGTTAGCCACGTAGCAGGGCGAGGGCTTGATGGGGCTTTCGTCCATTCTCTCAGCCGCCTTGTAGCCTGCCGCGTAAAGCTTTGGCGCGCGAATAGCGCACTTCGAATGTATTTTGCTTACTATCTCGGAGGCGCGTTCCGAGCGGAATGCAAGCGAATCGAGCATTTCGCACTCAATTCCGCGAGCTTCAAGCTCGGTCATAACCGCCTTGCCTGCCGAGTTGTGTCCCTGACCCGTGTTGCAGGATAGGATAAGCGCTTTCATAGGTTAAACTCCTTGGTTTTACTTAACGTAGTCAAACTCGAAGTCGTAAATTGAAACTGTGTCACCGTCGCGACAGCCCTGCGCCTCAAGTCTCTCAAAGACGCCCGCGCGCATAAGAGTGTGCTGGAAATAGTTGAGCGATTCGTAATCGTCGAAGTTGATGCGCCCCATAATGTTGTATATCCAATCGCCCTCCACGATGAACTTTCCGTCCTCGAGGCGGATTGTGATGTCGTCTGCCTCGGGGGCAACGATATCGTCGGTTACTACCTCGCTGTCGTAGACCGTGATGGGGGGAAGCAGGCGAAGCCGCTCGCCAACCTCATAGATAAGCTTTTTGAGTCCGTCGCCCGTCATAGCAGAGACGTAGAACAACTCCCAGCCGTTTTCGTCAACGAATGCCTCGAATTTGTCAAGGTCAACAAGCTCGGGGTCGTGCATATCGAATTTGTTTGCAACGATTATCTGAGGACGGGAGGCAAGCTCGGGGCTGTAGCGCTCAAGCTCGTTGTTTATGTTCTTTATGTCCTCAATTGGATCTCTGTATTCGGTTGCCGCAATGTCAACCACGTGCAGAAGCAGACGGCATCTGTCAACGTGGCGCAGGAATGCGTGACCAAGCCCCGCACCGTCAGCCGCACCCTCGATAAGTCCGGGAATGTCGGCGGCAACGAAGCCGCTTTCGTCACCCGTGGAGACTACGCCGAGATTGGGAGAAAGGGTAGTGAAGTGGTAGTCGGCAATTTTGGGGCGTGCCGAACTTATCTTGGCAAGAATCGAGGATTTTCCGACGCTCGGATATCCGATAAGACCAACGTCGGCAATCATCTTAAGCTCAAGAATTACCTCTTTTTCCTCGCCCTTGGTGCCGTTTTTGGCAAACATAGGTGTCTGACGTGTTGGGGTTGCGAAGTGGCGGTTGCCAAAGCCTCCGCGTCCGCCGCGGCAGCAGACGAAGTCCGCGCCGTCGTTCTGCGACATATCGTGAATTATCTTGCCGCTTTCGACTTCTTTTATAAGCGTTCCGGGGGGAACGAGTATTACCGTGTCGGGGGCTGTAACTCCGTGGCGTTTTGCGCCTTCGCCGTTGCCGCCGTTTTCGGCAATGAATTTTCTCTTGTATCTGAAGGCGAGCAGGGTGTTTGAGCCTTCGTCAACTCTGAAAACGATGTTGCCGCCGTGTCCGCCGTCACCGCCGTCGGGTCCGCCGTGGGATACGTATTTTTCACGTCTGAAGGAGACCGCGCCGTTACCGCCGTTGCCGGCTCTTACGTATATTTTTATATTATCAACAAACATATCGGTTTATTCCTTTCCGACCGAAAAGGTTATATTTCGCAGATTTCGGCAAGCCTTTCTGCGTCGAGATAGTTTTCCATAACCGCAGAGACTCCCTCAAGAGACTCGTATTTTTGGAAATCCTCTCTCTTTTCGATCATAACTATTTTTTTCGCGCCCGATGCGCGCGCCGAAAGATAACCGGGGTATGAGTCCTCAAAAATCACGGCTTCCTCGGGGTCTGCACCAAGCTTTTTTGCCGCCTTGAGATAGATGTCGGGGGCGGGCTTGCCTTTTACGGTGTAGTCGTCGTAAACGAGATTTTTGTCGGGCGAAAACCATTTGCCAAAGTTTTTTACGTGCTCCGTATAAAAATCTATGTTGGGCTTTGGAGAGCCTGTGGCAACGCCAAATGGGATTTTTGCCGCCTTGAGAGCCTCGAAAAGCTCCTCGGCGCCGTCAATAAGCTTAAGGCGTTCCTTGTCCTCAAGGCAAGCTTCAAAGTAGTAGTGCTCTTTTTTCGCCGCGTAGGCGCTGACCTGCTCGGGAGTGACGTTTTCGTCCACCGTTTTTCTGAAAATGGTGGTGTTGTCGCTTCCGATTATTATATTTTTGAAGGTCTCCGCGCTTGGAATCTCGCCCTTAACGTCAAGATAAAATCTGTTCCACGCCTCTATCTGCTTGTCGGTATCGTCGAAAAGCGTTCCGTTAAAGTCGAAAATCACGCTTCTCATACGCTTTCGTCTCCCTTCATTCGGATAATGAGGCGGATAGGAGTGCCCGAGAATCCGAAGGTGTCGCGGAGGCAGTTTTCAATGTATCTCTGATAGGAGAAATGGAAAAGCTCGGCGTTGTTGCAGAAGATAACGAAGGTAGGCGGAGCTACCGAAATTTGGGTCATATAATAAATTTTTAAGCGGCGTCCCTTGTCGGTGGGAGGCTGAACGCGCATTGTTGCCTCGCCGAGGACTTCGTTGAGCATACCTGTGGAAATACGCATCGTGGATTGATTGTAAACGTATTTGATTCGCTCGAAAAGCGTTTCAACGCGCTGTCCTGTTTTTGCCGAAACGTAAACGATAGGCGCGTAGGGCATATACGCAAGCTCGGTGCGTATGCGGTCGTTGAAATTGTTGACCGTGGAATTGTCCTTTTCTATTGAGTCCCATTTATTGACAACTATGATTGTGGGCTTTCCTGCCTCGTGGGCAATTCCCGCAATTTTGGTGTCCTGATCGGTGATGCCTGTTCCTGCGTCAATCATAAGAAGGCAAACGTCGGCACGCTCAACTGCCATATTTGCGCGGAGAACGCTGTATTTTTCTATTTTGTCGTCAATTTTTGACTGACGGCGAATGCCCGCGGTGTCAATAAAGGTGAACTTTCCGTGTTCGTTTTCAAATGGAGTGTCAACCGCATCACGGGTCGTTCCCGCTATGTTGGAAACTATAAGACGCTCGTCACCGAGAATCTTGTTGATTATGGATGATTTGCCCGCGTTGGGCTTGCCGATTACGGCGACCTTTATGGAGTCGTCGTCCTCATTGTCGATATCGGTTTCGGGAAGATGGGCGATAACCGAGTCAAGCAGGTCTCCGCTTCCGCTTCCGTGCACAGAGGAAACGGCGATAGGCTCGTCCTCAAAGCCAAGCTCGTAAAATTCGTAGAATTCAAAGGAAACGTGACCGACTCTGTCGCACTTGTTTATACAGGGAATAATGGGCTTTCCGCTTTTCTTGAGCATAGTCGCAATGTCTCTGTCGTCTGCGGTGAGTCCTGTTTTTACGTCGCACATAAAAATGATAACGTCGGCGGTGTCGATAGCAAGCTGTGCCTGAAAGCGCATTTGCTTAAGTATTATGTCGTCGGTTTTGGGCTCGATACCGCCCGTGTCGATGACAACCAGCTTTCTGCCTGCCCACTCGCACTCGCCGTATATGCGGTCACGCGTAACGCCCGGGGTGTCCTCTACTATTGAACGGCGTTCGCCTATAAGTTTATTGAAAAGTGTGCTTTTACCCACGTTGGGTCTGCCAACTATGGCAATTATCGGTTTTGACATATCGTGTTTCTCCTTTCACTAAAAAGGCTATAAAATTTCCTGTCCTAAAATGGCGGCAAGCAATTCCGCACCGTCGCTTTTGATAAAGGTTATCTTTACGCCAAGCTTGTCCGAAAGACCGTCGGGGGTCATTCCGCAAAGGAAAAGGTCGCCCTCGGCTCTCAGCGTGTTGTTGGAAAGTAACAGCTCGTCGCCGAGCTCACAGCCGTCAAGCTGTTCTGCAAGGTCGGCTCCCGTCAGAAGCCCCGAGACTGTAATGCTTTCGCCGAAAAATCTGTTAATTATCTTATAAACGTTTATCTTTAAGCCCTCAACGCGGCTCTCCGCGAGAAGCGCAAGCTTTTTTATGTGCCCGTACGCCGCGACTCCCGTGGCGATTGATACGCATCTTGGGGTGTCGAGAGTTTTTTTCTCAAGCATATCGAGATAAAAGTCAAGCTCAGCGGAAAACTCCTCCTCGAGCGAGCGGAGCATTCCCACGCCGTTTTCTATCTGGGCGTAGTCCTCGTAATACTCCTCGTCGGGGATTTGAAGTCCGCCTTTTATATAAAACTCGTCGGCACAGTAGAAAAGCCGTGTTCCGAGGCGGTCTTTGCAACCGTCACCGTATGCGTTCACCTGCGCGATTACCTCTCTGCATTCTTCGGGAGAAAAAGCCTCGAGGGGGTAAAGCCCGTCTCTGAATTTCGTAAGCCCCGCAGGAACTACCGAACAGCTTGAGAGGGCGGGGAAGAGCTTTTCGAGGTCGCGCATAGAACGGTCAAGCTCATTTTTGTCGTTTATGCCCTTGCAAAGGACTATCTGAGCGCAGATTTTTATGCCTGCTTCCATAAATCGGTCAAGGTAGGAAAGAACCTTGCCTGCGTTTTTGTTTTTCATCATACTGACTCTGAGGTCGGGATTGGTGGTGTGCACCGAGACGTTAATCGGAGAAATATGCATTTTTATAATGCGGTCAACGTCCTTGTCCGAAAGGTTTGTCAGCGTGATATAATTCCCGTGGAGAAAGGATAGGCGCGAGTCGTCGTCCTTGAAATAAAGGCTGTCGCGCATACCTTCGGGAAGCTGGTCTATAAAGCAGAAGATGCACTTGTTGCGGCAGGAGTGCTTTTTGTCCATGAGAGGAGTTTCAAATTCAAGTCCGATGTCGTCGTATTCGGATTTTTTCATAAGAACTGAATAGTTTTTTCCGTCTCTTGAAAGCTCGAGAGAAATATGAGTGTCGGCGAGGTAAAACCGATAGTCCAGAACGTCGGTTATTTCGTTGCCGTTTATCGACAGCAGAATATCGCCGCCGCAGATTCCTGCCTTTTGGGCGCGTGAGCCTGCGTTTACCGAGCAAATTTTAACCATTTTAAGCATCCTTTCACAAAATTTACCTGTCTGCCTCGCCAAAAATGCGAAAATAGACATAGCTAATTATATAATATCATATTTTTGTGAATTTTTCAATGGGTAAAATGAAATATTTGAAATATTTGAAATATTTGGAAAATAAAATGCTTGAAAATGCTCGTCACCGTAGGGCGGGAGCAAGCCTCCGCCCTACGGTATATTTGCAAATTTTCGCTTATTTCTTTTGCTTTTTGACCTCAGTTACCTTGTTTTCGGGCTGAGGGTTGCTCTTGCCCTGCGCGTTCTTTTCCCAATAGGGCGACGTGTTGCCCTCGGGTATTCCTTTTTGGTTGTCGATTTCAGGGTTTGATGTGTCGTTTGGTCTGTCGCCGTTTGAGTTAGCAAATCCGCCGTAGTTGTCGTGGGGATAACCGAGACAGCCGTGTGAGTGGAGAATGTCGGTGTCACATTCCTCTGCCTCGCCATGGCAGTCAAAGCCGTTGCGTGCCCGTTCTAAGTCGCTGTGCCCGTCGGGGTCTCCGTTGCATTCGCAAAAATTTTCATAGGTGTTGTCGGTGCCGTCGCAGCCGCATTTTTGTACCGCGTCGGAAATACATCCGCATTTCTTTTTTATCTTTTTCATGTTGCAAAAAATCGCGGTTGCTGCTACGCCAAGCATTGCGCCAAGTAACATTGCGCCGCCTGCCGAGGTCTTTTTCATTCCCATCATTTTTTCATGCTTTTTAGTGCAAAACATTTTTGTACCTTCCTTTGCTTTTTCTTTTAGTATGCCCCGAAATGCGGCTTTCACATAGGCAGGTTTTTCGGTTTTAGTTTATTTTTTAATAAACTGTTGCATTTTGATTAACAATATGATACAATATAGAAAATTAACTTAAGGAGAGGTCTATGGAAAACGAGCAGATTTACAGCGAGATTCCCTATAAAAAGGGCGTCAAGCACTATAATACGCAAAAGCCTCCAATGCGCCAACGCATCAGGCTCTGGACAACGCTTATTTTTATCTTAAGTAAAATTCTGACAATCGGGCAGAAATACAAAATCGAAAAAATAAATATGGAGGGCATAAAGCCACCCTACATAATGCTTAATAACCATATGCATTTTGTGGATTTCTACCTTAATTCGATGGCTACTTACCCCCATAACGTTTACAATATCGCAAACGTTGACGGATACTACCGCCGTCCCTTCCTTATGGAGCTTATCGGCTGTATGTGCAAGCGCAAATTCACCACAGATTCAAGTCTTGTTTCGTCGATTGAAAGAGTGCTTTTCAAATATAAGGGAATAATGTCTATGTATCCCGAGGCAAGATACTCGCCCGTGGGAACGACGGCAATTTTGCCTACCTCTATGGGGCAGCTTGCAAAAAAGATGAAGGTGCCCGTGGTCGTCTTTATTCATCACGGAAACTATTTGCATACGCCTTTCTGGAACTACCGACAGAAGCGCAAGGTGCCGCTTTATACCACGATGAAATGTGTGCTTAAGCCCGAGGAAATCGAGAAAATGAGCGTTGAGGATATTCAAGAGCTGCTCACAAAGGAAATGCAGTACAATGAGTATAAGTGGCAAAAGGAGCAGGGAATACGCGTGACCGAGGATTTCCGCGCTAAGGGGCTTCATAAGATACTTTATCAGTGTCCACACTGTATGACCGAGAGCCAAATGGAGAGCGAGGGTACAGAGCTTCGCTGTAAGGCTTGCGGCAAGGTATGGGAAATGGACGAGCTCGGCGAGCTTCACGCCAAAGAGGGCGAGACTGAATTTTCCCATATTCCCGATTGGTTTGAATGGGAGCGCGCAAACGTGCGCCGAGAGATAGACGAGGGCAGATATCACTTTGAGGACGAGGTAGATATTTATTCGTTGCCGTCCTGTATGCGATTCAGACATATCGGCAAGGGCAAGCTTACCCACGACTATAGCGGATTTACGGTTGAGGGCGAGTATAACGGCAAAAAGTACCGCGTTCACCGTGCCGTTGCGGGAATGTACGGACTCCACATCGAGTACGATTACTGCTACGTACGCCCCGACGATTGCGTGGATATTTCCACCTCAAACGACTCCATATATTGCTATCCTACGAAAAACGACGTTGTAACAAAGCTGTCGTTTGCCACCGAGGAGCTGTATAAGCAGAAAATGGAGGACCGCGCACGCCGCCGTGCCGAGCGGGTAAAGGAAAAGGCAGAGCAGCTTTCGGAAAACATATGACAAAAATGGAGAACGAAACAAAATTCCCCAAAAGAAAGCATCCTCGTCTTGACAATTATGATTATAGCTCCGCAGACGCATATTTCATAACGATATGCACGCAAAACAGGCGGTGCGTATTATCTCGCATTGTAGGGTGGGGGCTTGCCCCCGCCCTACAATAAATTGTTGCGCTTATCTTATTTCCTCGCCAGATACTTTCTCATATCAATAGCGCAGGCAACAAGAATAATGAGACCCTTAATAACGTACTGCATATTCGAGTCAATGCCGAGAAAGGTCAGCCCCACAAAGATTATCCTTAAGAGAAGCACGCCCATAATAACCCCGCGTATCTTTCCTATACCGCCCACAAAGGACACACCGCCGATAACGCAGGCGGCTATGGCGTCAAGCTCGTAATTCAGGCCGGTGGACGCGCTGTTTGAACCTATACGCGCCGCCTCAATAAATCCCGTTATGCCGTACATAACGCCCGCAAGCACGAAAACGAGAATAATGGTTCTGTTCACGTTAACGCCCGAAACGTTAGCCGCCTCGGGATTTGAGCCAACCGCAAACATATTTTTTCCAAACACGGTTTTGTTCCACACAAACCACATTATCACCGTAATGATGATTGAATAAATAACGTATTTGGGAATAGAAGTACCGCCTATGCGTAAAAAACTGCCTGTAATAAAATTGGTGTATTTCGGGTCAAGCCCCGAAATTGACTGTCCGTTATTCGTGCCCTGCATAAGGTACATAAGGAGCACGCCGTAGGTTATAAGCTGTGTTGCGAGAGTTACGATAAATGGGTGTAGCTTGAATTTAGCCGTGCAAAATCCGTTGACAAAGCCCACCGCCGCGCCTATGGCAATAACCGCGAGAAAAACGAGAAACAGCGGAACGGGAGGGAGATTCGGAAACATCTTGCCTGCGTATCCCGATGTTTGCAAAAGTGAGGCGGCAATGCAGGCGGTGACGCCCACTATCCGTCCTGCAGAAAGGTCTGTTCCCATAAGGATTATACAGCCAGCAATACCCAATGCGATTGGAAGATTAGCCGCCGAAAGCGAGATAATGTTTATCACCGAGGACAACGAAAGAAAGCGCGGATCGTATATCGTAATACCGATTATGGCGGCAAAGAGCAGTATATAGAGCAGGTGATTTATAAAAAACTCCCGCGCCATCCGCATTTTTTCTTCGGAGCTTGCGCCTCTTAAGTCGTCAAGCTTCTTTTTTAGGTTAAAATTTCGGGTCATATATCCCTCCGATTATAAATATTTGGTGGCGAGAGTCATTATCTGCTCTTGGGTGGCGTCGGCGGCGTTAAGCTCGCCCGCGATCCTGCCCCCCGACATAACCATAATTCTGTCGCAAACGCCAAGCAGCTCGGGCATTTCACTTGACACCATAAGCACCGAACGCCCTTCGGCGGCAAGGTTTATTATAAGCTGATAAATTTCGTATTTTGCGCCTACGTCAATGCCTCTCGTAGGCTCGTCGAGCAAGAGGAATTGAGGTTTTGTCAAAAGCCATCTCGCAAGAATCACCTTTTGCTGATTTCCGCCCGAAAGCGACTGTATTTTTGTGGCGCGAGAGGGTGTTTTTATTCGCATAGCCGATATGCCCCAATCGGTATCGCGGCGCATTTTCTTTGCGCTTAACGCCACTTGTGCTACTCGGTATTTTCTGATGTTGGAAATCACCGTGTTGTCGGTGATGTCAAGTATCGAGAAAATTCCAGTGGCGCGGCGTTCCTCAGTTATAAGTGCAAAGCCGTTTTTTATCGCCTCTCTCGGCGAGTTGTTTCCTATCTCTTTTCCGTGCACCTTGATTTTGCCGCCGCTTTTTGTCAGCAGACCGAAAAGCGTTTCCAATAGCTCCGTGCGGCCCGAACCGTCAAGTCCCGCAACCCCTACTATTTCGCCCTTGCGGAGAGAAAAAGTCAGGTCTTTAGCTCTGGCGTACCGCGCGCTTAAGCCCTCAACCTCAAGCACTACATCGCCTGTGCGGTTGGTCTTGGGCGGAAATCTGTTGGTCAGCTCGCGCCCCACCATAAGCTTTATTATGGCGTCGATAGTCAGCTCGTCGCGCGGCTTGGTGGCAATGTGCTTGCCGTCTCGCATAACGGTTACCTCGTCGGATATTTTCAAAATCTCCTCCATTTTGTGGGAGATGTAAATTATTCCGCAACCGCGGTCGCGGAGCTTGCGAATTATCTTGAATAACTGCTCCACCTCGCGGTCGTTCAAGGACGAGGTGGGCTCGTCGAGAACTATTATTTTGGAGTTGTAGGAAACCGCCTTCGCAATTTCCGCCATCTGCCTTTGCGATACCGACATATCGCCCATAACGGTTTTCGGGTCTACCGACATATCAAGCTCCTCAAAAAGCTTGCGTGTCTTGTCCTGCATAGTCTTTTCGGCAACCACCGCCAAAAATTGTGTGGGGTATCTGCCGAGCCATATATTGTCGGCAACGCTTCGCTTCAAGGCTTGATTCAACTCCTGGTGTACCATAGCCACCCCAAGCTCGAGGGCATCTTTGGGGCTTTTGGGGGCTATTTTTTCGCCGTCGAGATACACCTCACCGCCGTCGGGCGAATATATCCCGAAAAGGCATTTCATAAGTGTGGATTTTCCCGCACCGTTCTCGCCCATAAGCGCGTGAACGCTTCCGCGTCTTACGCGCAAAGTCACGTTGTCAAGCGCCTTGACACCGGGAAATTCCTTCTTCATACCCACCATTTCAAGTAAATATTTTTCTTCCATTTTTGCTCCTCTATGTTCTCTCGGACGGCGTAAAGCCGCCCGATTTTTGTCATTCTCCGAGATAAACTGAATAAGAAATTCTCAGCTTGTCGGAGTCCTCGTCTATGGTGTAAGCTTCCTCAAGTCCGTCGAACATCGGTCTGCCCGCAAGAGCATTTTCGGTTACTCGGCGGATCGCCTCTGCCATTGCCGCCCCATCCTGATTGATCGTTCCCGTCATTTTGCCCGCTTTTATAAGCTCGCGTGCGGCAGGCGTTGCATCAACTCCGAAAACGGGAATTGTCACCGAGCCCTCTGCGCCCGTGTTGTAGCCTGCGGCATTGAGTGCCGATATTGCCCCCTCTGCCATTCCGTCGTTGTTGCAGATTATAAGCTCAACCATGTTTCCGCCTGATACGCTGTGGGATGAGAGCAGAGTATTCATATAGTCGTTTGCCGCCTGCGCCGACCATTTTCCCTCGCGGTCAAGCAGATATTTGTCGGTGTTAGCGGGGTCGTAGAAAACAAGTGCGGGGAGACCTGCCGCCTCAAGCTTGGCGTTGGCGTTTTTGACCGAGTATTCGGTGCGGTAGATAGCCTCGTTGTTGCCCTTTTCGCCCATAAACATAACGTAGGATATTTTTCCATCGCCGTTGAGGTCGGTGGCTTCATAATTTTTCACAAGATAGTCGCCTATCATATCGCCCTGAAGATATCCCGCCTCTGCCGCGTCGGTGCCTATAAATACGCACTTTTCGTAGCTGTTGACAATCTCGCCCGATACCTCTCGGTTGAAGAAGATTACGGGAATGTCAGCCCCCTTTGCAAGCGCGACTATGCCGCTTGCCGCGTCGTCCGAGCCTGTTGTAACTACGTTGACCGCAAGACAGCGCGCGCCTTTGGTCACTGCGGTTTGAACTTGCTCGGTCTGTGTGGTCTGGCTGTTGTTGCTGTCGTGGTCTTGAAAGCTTACGCCCAAGCTCACGAGCGCCTTGTCAAGCGCGGAGCGAACGGTGGAGATGTAGGTGTCGCTGTAGGTGTAGTAGAATACGTGCAGGTCGGCGGCTTTCGCTCTGGCGCACCCCGAAAAGGCGCATAATATAAATAGGAAGGCAAAACAAAGTGAAAGGATTTTTTTCATAATAAGCTCCTTGAAAGATTCTTTATAAAATAATTTTGCCACAAAAGCGCGGTTGTATGCGAAAATATTTTGTGTAAAACAAAATTTTTTGTTGCAATTTTGCCGTCAATGTGATAAAATTATAAAAAAGAGAAAAGGAGAATTTGGAAGTGGCAAGAAGGAGAAAAAAATCACCGCCAATACTTTTGGTGATAGTGGTAATTATAATAGCGGTAATTTATTCGCATTTCGGCGGGGTCGGCACGGATAGTGAACGTGTTGTTGACGTCGTGGACGGAACAATAGAGCTTCACGTTATCGACGTAGGGCAGGCTGATGCAATACTTATAAGAGCTGAGGAGGGAAATATCCTCTTTGACGCGGGTGACCTTGATACCAAAAACGAGCTTAAGAATTACCTTAAGAATATAGGTGTTTCGGAAATTGAATACGCAGTGTTCACCCACCCCCACGCCGACCATATCGGCGGAGCTGACGTGGTGCTTCAGAACTTTGACGTTCACAACGTGATTATGCCCGTTACCGATGACGGAGACACGCCCACAACCGCGGTTTATGAGCGAATGATAGCCGCAATCGAGGCAAACGACACAATAAACGCTATAGCGGCAGAGCCGGGCGCGGAATATTCGGTTGGCGACGTGAAAATGAAAATACTTGCACCCAATTCGGATAACTACTCCGACCTCAACAATTACAGTGTGGCGGTCAGAGTTGATTTCGGTGCTACTTCCTTTATGCTTACGGGCGACGCGGAGGATGTCTCTGAGGCGGAGATGCTTGGAAAATTTCCCGCAAGCGAGCTTAAATGCACCTTCTATAAGGCGGCTCACCACGGCGCGAGCGAGTCAAATACCGCAGAATTTCTTGCGGCGGTTTCCCCCGAGATAATCGCGATATCCTGCGGAAAGGATAATAGCTACGGTCATCCTCACTCGGAGGCAATGGAAAGATTTGAGGCTACAGGCGCGGAGATTTACCGCACCGACCTTCTCGGAACTCTCGTTTTCGTCAGCGACGGAACGACCCTTACAAAGGCGGAGTGATATGAGAGTGCTTGTAACGGGCGGCTCGCGCGGAATAGGCGCAGAGTGCGTGAGGAAATTCGCAAAAGAGGGAAACTCGGTTTCTTTCATATATTATAATAGTGACGACAAAGCGGGCGAGCTTGCACGCGAAACGGGGGCAATCGCAATAAAAGCCGACGTGGGCAACGCTGCAGAGATTAAATGCGCCGTCAAAGCCGCGGCAATAAAAATGGGCGGAATAGACGTGCTTGTTAATAACGCGGGCATCTCGCTTATAAAGCTTTTCACCGATATGGAGGACGACGAGCTTGAACGCGTGCTCGACGTCAACCTTAAGGGCGCAATTATAGCCGCGCGCGAGGCGGCAAAGCCTATGATTTCGCAGAAGTTCGGCAGAATTATAAATATCGGTTCGGTTTGGGGCAGAGTCGGCGCGTCCTGTGAGGTAGTCTACTCGGCGACCAAGGCGGGACTTGAAGGACTGACCAAGGCGCTCGCCAAGGAGCTTGGACCTTCGGGCATAACCGTTAATTGCGTTGAGCCGGGAGTTATTGATACCGAAATGAACGGTGAGCTTGGCGCGGAAACAATTGCAGAACTGTGCGAGGAAACGCCGCTTTGCCGTATAGGCAAGACGAACGACGTTGCCAATGCCGTGCTTTGGCTTGCCTCTGAAAACGCAGGATTTGTAACGGGTCAGATACTCGGCGTGGACGGCGGTTTCGGACTGTAGAAAAAATTTTGAGAAATTTCAAAAAAGGTATTGACAAAAAATAAACAATGTGATATAATATGCAAGCTGTCCAAAAAACGGACAGCTTGATTATATTATATCGGCTAAATAAATTTTTGAAAAAACTTAAAAAAATTTCAAAAAACCTATTGACAAAAGGAAAGTGATGTGATATAATAACAAAGCTGTCGCGAAAAAAGGCAGCTAAACGGTCATTGAAAATTGAACAACGAAGAGAGAAGTACAAGCATATAAGTATGTGCGAGAACGGAACTCGAAAATTTCTGAGAGAACAAATACAACTCAAACAAAAGTAAGAGAAGCTAAGAAAAAAGCACTCGAAATGA
>JBGVRT010000107.1:0-5825 GCA_045128735.1 Eubacteriales bacterium
TTATACCTCGTAAATTGTAACTTTTTATCTGTACACAGATTTTTTGACACCCAAAGAGGAAATCCACTTTTCTTTTTGAAGCCAAGGGCGCAAAAAGAAAAGTTCCCAAAAGAAAAACGCCGCATGGGGAGGCGGTCGCTTTTGAAAAAGCTCCGCAAAACTTTTCTGTCGGGGTGCGGTGCTAACATAGTGCTTCAAACACCAATTTATCGGTACCATATATTTTTCACATAAAAAAGGAGCTGTTCCCGACGAACGGCTCCCTTTGTTTTGATATTATTCAACTCCGTAATATGCGTCCATAATGTCAGCCACGGTGTCAGCCCAGACAATAAGATTCTCGGGGCGGTTTGAGACGGTGCTGATGTCCTTGAGCACGAACTCCACGGGACATCCGTACTTGTGGCAGAGCTTAAGCGTCTTTTCGGTCTCTGCGCGAATAACCTCGGGGTCGGTGACCATCGCCACGTTGGCGGGGTTGGGCTTGCGCGCGTAGACGTAGTTGCCGCCGAGACGCTCAGCCATTACTTCCTCGTTCGCCCAGGGCGAAACGCCCACCTTGCGTAGGTTGGGAATCTTGAATATTACGTCAAGCTTTTTGTCAAGCGGCTCGCAACAGCCGTAATAGGTATACGCAAATCTGTGGGCTATCTGCATAATGTAATACAGCTCGAATTCCTCGTGCATCTCGGGCGAGATTTCCGAAAATCCCTGAGCCATAGTGCGGAGCCAGGTCGCCTTCCAACCATCCTCGGCAAGACCCGAAACGTAACCCGGTGTGCAATGGAGATTAGCCACCACGGGGTCAACGTGGAGCTGTTTTTCCACAAAGTCCATTTCGGCAAGCATAATTTCGTGGAACTTCTGTCTTATGGCGTGAAGGTGCTCGGGGCGGTCGTAGAAGTCGTAGAGTATAGGCTCCATTCCGCGGTATCTTGCTATCTGGTCCCAGGGCGCGTGGTAGGCGAAGCTTCTGCCGCAGAGCTTTACGGGCATAGTGTCGCCCAGCAGGTCGGTGTAGAACGCCATATTGCGCTCGTCCTTGTCGGGGCGTGCCGTAAAGGTGGGAATTTTTATCAGATTTACGCTTTCCTCGTCCTCGAGGACGTCTATGTATTCATGAGAAACAATGTTGTTTGTGCCGTCGGTTCGCAGAATTTCCTCCTGCGTCTTGATACCGATACCCGTTGTATCGTAAGACATCGGAACACGGTGATAGGGCAGCAGGAGCGTGTCGGCACGGAAGTGCTTGCGGCGGTAGAGCGCTTTGCGGAGCTCAAGCTCAAGCTTTTGCGCGGCTTTGTCCTCGCAAAGGCAGTCGAGCTCGCCGTCAATATTCATCTGATACCACGGGATCTCGTCCACAAGTACGGGCGGACGGACGAGCTTGAGGTCGTTGGTGTCAAGCATGCGCTTGTTCATCTTCTGCTGCTTCTCGTCGGTGGCAATTTCCATATAGCGTTTTGCCAGCTCCCTTACTATCTCCTTGTCTCTCTGTGTCATAATTTTTCTCCTTTGTGGGGGGTAAATTTATTTACGCTCCAATTATAACATAAATTTTTAGCAATTTCAATTGGGTTTCTATGCTTTTTTTCGTCTCCGTGCAAGAAAACCATATAATTTTGGCTTTTTTCAGAAAATAAATAGACACCGCAGCGATAATTTAGTGTTTATAGGTGCGCACCGTTCCTTTGCCCCCCAAAGAAAAAACCCTCGGCGTTCAGCCGAGGGGTGGGGGTCGTTATTTTGTCAGCTTTTCGATAAGGTCGCGGAGGAGACTGTCCTTTTTGATTTGGTACACGTATCTCATAAGGTGGCCGTCGGGCTTCATTGTATACATAAAATCGTACGAGGGAATCGGCGCAGTGATAAGGCGTGAGAACATAAATCTGTCCTTATCGTTAAGCAGCCAAGCAACCGCGGTGACGTCCCAAATTACCTTTGACCAGACCTCGCCGGTTGTGATTCTTTCGCCCATTTCGCGGATTGTTATGTCGGTGAGGTAGTCGGCAAGCTTGTTCTTGCCCTTGAACCAGCACTCAAGCTCGGGCTTGGAGAGCGTGAACGCGCTTACAACGCCCATGCAGGGAAGCTGAACGAGAGGCACGCCGCAACCGAACACGACTCTTGCCGCGGCGACGTCCTGATACATATTGAATTCTTTGGTGTGGGAGAAGTGCTGCGCGTGTCCGCCAAGCCATACGATTACTGTGTTTTCAGCGACCTTGGGGTTGAGAAGAATAGCCGAAGCTACGTTGGTAATCGCGCCGATAGCCACCACGTAGAGGGGATTTTCGGGCGAGTAGGAGTTGGCGCGTTCGGCAAGGTCCTTTGCGCTGTCCGAAATTACGGGAGTCTGCTCGTCGGGAAGATAGGTCTCAGAGCCTCTGAATACGGGCTTTTCGATGCCGATAAGCGAGGTGATGTTGAGAATCTCACGATAGCTCTTTTCCATTCCGTCCGCTACCGATTCCGCCTTGTTGTTGAAGAAGGGCGCGGCGTAGATTGCCTTGGTGTTAAGCTTGTCGTCCGACTTAAGCAGGTACGCTATAGCGTACTGGTCGTCGATTTCGTTGTAGGCGTCGGTATCAAGCACCACGTCGATTTTGCCGACGGGCACCGACAGATTTTTAACTCTCTGCTCGTTTGTCATTTTCTTATCCTCTTTTCTTTCTGTATTCAAGTGGGTTTTCGTTGTATTTTTCTTTGAATTTCGCTCTGAAAAAGCTTTCGTTTTCGTAACCGACCCTGCTTATTATTTCGCTGACCGACAGGCTCGTAGCCGAAAGCAGACTTGCCGCCGTTTTGCACCGCTTTTCCTGCAAAAGTCCCGAAAAGGTCTGTCCCGACACCCTTTTTATCAGATTGCCCGTGTGAGCGGTGGAGTAGCCCACAAGACTTGCAAAGTCTTTTATATTTGCGGTTTTGAGGTTGCTTTCAATATAGCTCTCAAGACGCTCCAAAAACAGCTCTCCGTCGCCCTGCGGTTTGTTTGGCGTCAATTCGTTAAGAGCCGACAGCACCTCGCTCTTGTGTGGAATAGATGGCGCCGCGCCCTTTCTCGACACCGAAATTGCCGCCGCCGCTGATGCCAATTTAAGTATTTCTCTGTGACTTTCCGACTCGGCAAGTCCGGCGGCAAAATAGCCCGTAAAGGTGTCACCTGCCGCCGTGGTGTCAACCGCGTTAACAAGATAAGCCGATTGGCGCACGCGTTTGTCCTTGTGGGCAAGCACCGCGCCCTTTTTACCCAGTGTGAGAATAACGCAAAGCTCGGGATAACGCGCACGGAAGAAGTCAAGCGCTTCCTCGGGGTCGCTATGACCCGAGATGTCACGCGCTTCAACCTCGTTAAGAATGATGTACGAGAGCTTTTGAAAGTCGATTTTTTCCACCGCCTCATTGTATGGCGAAGGGTTGAGCAGAATTTTCATACCCTTTGAATAGGCTTTGTCTACAAGATAATCAACGTCGTTTATCTCGTTCTGAAGCATGAGAATATCTCCCTCGGCGAAGTCTTTAAGCACCGAGTCAGCGTACTCCTTGGTTATCATTACGTTTGAACCGGGGTGCAGAAATATGGAGTTTTCGCCGTCCTTGCTGACCTGAATGATAGCGTGTCCGTTTTTGGCGTCCACCTGCTTGAGATAGCTTGTGTTAACGCCGCTTTTTTTGAGAATATCGGTAAGTATTCCGCCATCGCTTCCCACACAGCCCGCATGAAACACCTCCGCGCCCGCCTTCGCCGCCGCAATTGACTGATTAAGCCCCTTGCCGCCGGGAAACACCTCCATTTGGTGCGAGGTAGCCGTTTCGCCCACGGTGACGATGTGGTCCATAGAATAAACGTAATCAATGTTGCAGGACCCGAAATTGAGAATCTTCATTTTCACTCCCCCTTTTACTCCATTATACCACCAAATGCAATATATTCAAGCACGGTTTTCACACAAAAACAGACCAAATGCAATATTTGGCGATGGGAGGGGGATATAGTTCTTAATGATTATACCATACCGAACAGGGAAAAGTCAATAACGCCGCGCAAAATTCGGCGCGTTGCGGCAAAACGGAACAAAAGAATATTCAGTTGATGTTTTAGTGTAACAGGACATTATTTCCGCATATTTTCTGCTCCGCAGGCATAAAATGTACCAAAAAAACCAAACGGAGGAGAAAAATGAACCAAACAGCAATGATTCCGATTTGCGACAAAAACGCGGCGGCTGACTTTGTCGCCGAGCTTTCAATGCCCGACTACCAGCCCGAGGTGCGCCGACTTCTGCGCGTGGGCGTTACGCTGACGCCTCCCGAGCCCTTTTTCGACGGCTCAAGGGTGGGAATGAGCGGTGAGGCGGTCTACGATATTCTCTACGCCGCAGGCGACGGCGAGCTTTATTCCACAAAAACCGCTGAGAGCTACGAGCTTTCCGAGGCGTTCAGGGGCTCCTGGGGCGATGGCGAGCCTGTTTTGCTCTGCGACGTTACCCCCGAAAGTCTCACCTCGCGGGTCACCGCGCCGAGAAAGCTGTCAATCAAATGCAGACTTCGCGGCAGGATGCGCGGTTTTGCAGAGGTTCCCATTGCCGAGGAGATGACCTACGTAGACGACCTCTCAAGCATAAAGCGGCTTATGGGCGATGCTGAATACGTCCGCATTTTGCCCTCGGCGGTAACTAAAACCGAGATAACAGACGAGCTTCCCACAGAAAACAGCTCGCTCAGAGTGGTCTCCCACACGGCGTCGGTAGAGGTTGAGAGCGTTGAGCTTGGGCAGGACGAGGCGACTGTAAACGGCGCAGTCTGTCTGTCGATTCTCGTTTGCGACGAGGAAAATGAGGGTCGCCTCTCGAGACTTGAGAGAAAAATCCCCTTTTCCGAATCTGTTGATGCAGAGGGGCTTTCGCCTGCCTGCGAAGCGGTTGCCGCGGGCGTTTGCCACTCGGCGGAGTTTGAGGTTGGCGAGAGCGCGATAACCTGCACTCTCGGAATTTGCCTCAAGGTCAGCGCGTCAGAGCTTCGCCGTGCCGAGTTTGCACGCGACATCTATTCCACAGCGGTACATTCCGAGACGGTAATGAAAAGCTACGAGGTCACCGCGCCCGAGCGTGTCTTTTCGGGCAATCTTACAGCCTCGCTCTACGAGCCGCTTGAGTCATTGGGGCTTGAGGGCTGTGGCGAGATTATCGACGTTGCCGCGAGCGCGGCGGTGAAGAATATCGAGTTTGACAAGCGAAGCTGGGCGGTTATCGGCGAGGTGGCAATGGAGCTTCTTGCAAAGCGCGACGGCGAGTTTGTTACCAAGGAGCTAAAGCTGCCATTCAGATACGAGACCGAGGGCAGAGGCGGCGCGGTCTCGCTTGCCGAGGCGACGGCAATTCCCGTATCGGTAAAGGCGAGAAGCGACGGTGCACGTCTCGGTGCCGATTGCGAGCTCAAGTTAGTTGGCAGAATCTGCACAAAAGAGGTGCTTGAGGCGGTTGGGCAGTGCGTTTTCGGCGAGCCAGTGGAGCGCGACGGCGCGTTGACCGTATGCTTTGTCAGCCCCACCGACAGCGTTTGGGACGTGGCGAAGCGCTACCACGTTTCCACCGACGAGATAATCGCCAAAAATGGCAAATCCGACGTTACAGGCGCGGGATATCTGATTGTTTGACGCGCCACACCGAGTTGCGGAATAGCACAAAAAGGGCTGAGCTCTTAAGAGCTCAGCCCTGCAATTTTTGTGGCTTACCGATAAATTGGTGTTTAACGCACTATGTTCGCACTGCACCCCGGGCGAAAAGTTTTGCGGCGGTTTTTCCAAACCGCCCGCCTCCCCAAAA
>JBGVRT010000108.1:0-5859 GCA_045128735.1 Eubacteriales bacterium
AAAAGTAACAATTTGCGCGGTGAAAACTAATTATTTTCTTATTTTACAGTGGTTTTATAAGGCGCAAACCGTAACCCCGCTTTTTCTTTTTGAAGCCATTGGCGCAAAAAGAAAAAGCTCAGGAAAAAGAAAAACGCCGATGCGCCTGCGGGCGCGAAATTGTCGCTTTTTGAAAAAAGCTCCGCAAAAACTTTTCTTTAGGGGTGCGGTGCGAACATAGTGCGTCTCGCACGCAAAAAACGGGCGGAACTCGATGAGTTCCGCCCGTTTTCATTATTCATCTTCCTCGGTCTTTGGTTCTATTACCGTGACTGTGGCTTTTTCTATCTTATTGGCGTTTATCTCCGACACCTCGATATGAAGCACGTCGGTGTCTATCTCAAATTTACTTCCGTCGTCGGGTATTGAGCCTACCGCCGCAAGCACATAGCCGTTGAAGTTTACGTAATCGTCCTCGGGAAGCTTTACCTCGAGTGCCTCGGCAAGCTCGGAAAGCGACACGCTTCCAAGCACCTTCCAGCGTCCGTCCTCAAGCTGCTCTATTTCCCTCTCCTCGGTTACGCCGTCGGCCTCCTCAAGCGAGCCGACCAACTGCTCAAGCAGGTCGTTCATCGTTACAATTCCGAAAACTCCGCCGTACTCGTCAACAACCACCGCAAAGTGGTAGCGAGTCTGCTTCATCTTCTTGAAAAGCACGTCGGCATTCATACTCTGAGGCACGAAATACGGCGGACGGATTGCGTTTTCCTTTATGCTCTCCGGAGTTCTGTCGCCAAGGGCAAAATAGTCCTTTATGTTGAGAATTCCTATAATATCGTCCACGCTCTCTCCGCACACGGGATAGAGGTTGTGTCGGGTTTCGTGGATAGTCTTTTCCCATTCCTCAACTCCGTCCTCAATCCAAAGCACGGTCATATCGGTGCGGTGGGTGCAGAATTCCATTACCGTTGTGGTATCGAACTCAAATATGTTCTGAATAATCTCTTTTTCCTCGGTGTCTATAGCGCCCGTCTTGTTGCCCATATCAACAAGCTGCTTAATGTCCTCCGCGCTTACCTCGTCCTCTTTTTTGTCGGTGCTGACAACGCCTTTAAGGATAAGCTTTGTAAGTCCGCGCCACATTTTCACAACGGGCTTGAAGAACGCCGCGGTTACCGATATAAGTCCGTAAAGCGAAAGGGCGGTCTCCTCTGCCTTTTGCGAGGCAAGACGCTTGGGAATGAAATATCCGAACAGCGAGAAAACGAGAAGCTCGGCGGCGGCAATTATAATAATTGACACCCAATTTGCCACTCTCCACTCAATTGTGTTGTTCATTATTGACGCCACGGGGATTCCGTCGCCGAAAATCTTAAGTATCCACAGCGAGAGCCTTGTTAAAAAGTGGTATACAGCAAAGCCCGCCGCAAGGAAGCCCGTGAATATTGAAGCAACGCGGAGCGCCGCCGTGGTCTGGCTTGATTTTTCGTTCAGCTTTTTAAGCTTGTCGCCTGCTTTTTCGCTGTTTTCGATTTCGGAGAGGTCGTCAAGCCGCTTTTCGTTAAGCGAGAGCATAGCCGCCTCGGAGCAAGAAAAGAGCACGAAAAGTACTAAAAATACTATCTGTAATATAAAATCACCTAAAATTTCCAAAATAAATCTCCTTATAATTCTGTCAAGTAATATTTCGAGTAATTCTGTCAAGTAATATTTCGAGGTCACCTTGTGTATGAGCCCGACATCAGGTACGAGGTCTATAAAAGCACAAAAAGACATCCCTGCGCGCCAAAAGCCTGCGCAAGTATGCCTCCAATCCGAAATATTCACTTATCATAGAGAAGCTATTACAAAAATAACACCCGTCTCCGTCCATAAATAAAGCTTTTTTCTCCTTCTTTTAACAGTAGCACGACTATGATACCACATTTTCTCCTTTTTGTCAAGTGTTTGGCAAATTTTGTACCATTGTTCTGCTATCGCCCGCCTCTCCCCGTGGGAAATTTTGCATAAAATGTTGACAAATCAACAACAATGTGGTAAAATAAAGTGACTATGCGGAAATGGAGGTAGAAATGTTAGACCGTTTTAAGACCTTTACAACACTCGTTGACAAGCTAAAAAGAAATATAAGAAAAATAAAAACCGAAGAAATGGCGGAATACGACCTTAAAAGTCCACACGTCTCCTTTCTTTACCACCTGTACAGCTCGGGTCCTATGACCTCTAAGGAGCTTGCGGAGGTATGCGAGGAGGACAAGGCTTCGGTGTCGCGCTCCATAGAATACCTCGAGGAGCAGGGATACCTCTCCTGCGAAAAGAGAAATCAGAAGCGTTACAAGGCTTTGCTTATGCTCACCGAAAAGGGCGAGAAAGCGGCAAGTATAATTGCTGAAAAATCCGACCGTATACTGGCGGCGGCAAGCGCGGGAGTTTCGGACAGCGACCGCGAAATAATGTACCGCTGTCTGGCTACAATCTGCGACAACCTTCAGCGTATATGTGACGAATACGCGGAATAAAATGTAACGATAAGGAGAATTACTATGAACGAATACGTTATTTTCACCGACTCAGCTTGCGACCTCAGCCGCAGTCTTCTTGGCGAGTGGGGTATTCCCTTTGAGTCGCTTACCTACAAGTTTGAAAATTCCGATAAAATCTATATCAACGACGAAATCCCCGCAAAGGAATTTTACGACAAAATGAGAGAGGGCGGCGTTGCAAAGACCGCCGCTGTCAATCCCGACACCTTCAAGCTTACCTTTGAAAAGGTACTTGCAGAGGGCAAGGATATCCTTTACATCGGATTTTCTTCGGGTCTGAGCACCACCTTCAACTCTGGACGTATTGCCCTTAACGACCTTAAGGAAGCTTATCCCGACCGCAAACTGATTGCTGTTGACACACTTGCCGCTTCGGCAGGTATGGGACTTCTCGTATTCCTCGCGCTTCAGAAGAAAAACGAGGGCGCAACCATAGAGGAAAACGCCGAATATATCGAGAGCATCAAGCTCAACCTTTGCCATTGGTTTACGGTTGACGACCTTGTTTACCTCAAGCGCGGCGGACGCGTAAGCCCTGCGGCGGCGTTCTTCGGCAATATGATAGGCATTAAGCCCGTGCTTCACGTTGATAACGAGGGACATCTCGTTCCCGTTTCCAAGGTGCGCGGAAGAAAAACCTCTATTACAGCTATGGCTGACCAGTACGGCGAGCTTGCACTTGACAAGGAAAACGGCGTGGTTTACATTTCCCACGGCGATTGCGAGGACGACGCTAAGTTCCTTGCCGACCTGCTTGCAACACGCTACAGCGCAAAGGTAAGCATCATCACCGACGTAGGTCCCGTTATCGGCGCACATTCGGGTCCCGGTACGCTTGCACTCTTCTTCCTCGGAAGTAAACGATAAATCAAAAGGAGATCACTTATGGCTAACAGCGAAAAGAAGCCCGGTGCGGTTGAGACAGTCGTTAAAGACCTTGCAAAGTCCACCGCAAGCGGCGTTCAAAGTCTTGCTAAAAAGACAGCCAAAGGAGCACAGAAAATAGCCAAAACAACTGCTGACAACGTAAAGAAGTCGCAGGAGAAAAAGGCTGAAGCAAAAAAGGAAAACGCCGAAAAGAAAGCCTCGACAAAAAAGTCGGGCGAAACAGGCACAAAGAAAAAGTCCAAGGGCGTATCCATAAATCTCAAATACTTAGGCGGCGCACTCCTTCGCAAAATGGCTAAGGGCGGCGCAAAGCAGCTCGGCTCAAATGCCGACGAGGTAAACAAGCTCAATGTCTTCCCCGTTCCCGACGGCGACACGGGCGACAATATGAGAATGACCATTGAAAGCGGTATCGCCGCTATCGAGGGTATCGACTCCGACGACCTTGCCGAGGTTATGAGAGCACTTTCCCACGGAATGCTTCTCGGTGCGCGCGGAAACTCGGGCGTTATTCTCTCCCAGTTCTTCGCAGGCACCGCAAATGGTCTTGAAAGTGAAAACAAGGCAGACCCCGAAACCTTCGGACGCGCGCTTCAGCGCGGCGTTGCGCAGGCTTATTCCTCTGTTATGACCCCCACCGAGGGTACTATTCTTACGGTTGCCCGTGAAGCGGTTGAGTACGCGGTATCGCGAATCACGCCTAAGAGCACCATAAGAACGCTTTTTGCCGACCTTGTTGGCGAAATGCACGCTTCTCTTGAACGCACCCCCGAGATACTTACAGTTCTCAAGGAGGCAGGCGTTGTTGACAGCGGCGGAGCAGGTCTGTTCTACATTATGGATGGCTTCAACCGCGTGCTTAACGGTGAGGATATCGACGGCACGGAGGACAGCGTTTCGCAAAAGACCGCACCTGCGGCTACGACCTCTATATTCGATTTCGGTCCCGACAGCGTTATGGAATACGGATACTGCACAGAATGCCTTCTCCGACTTCAGAACGCAAAGACCGATATTGACGCCTTTGACATTGAGGAGCTCAAGAGCTTCCTGGCAAGCCTCGGCGATTCTATCGTCGCATTCAAGAACGACAGCATAGTAAAGCTTCACGTTCACACCTTCACACCCGAAAAGGTACTTGAATACTGCCGCAATTACGGCGAATTCCTTACTATAAAGATTGAAAATATGTCTGTTCAGCACTCGGAAAGCGAGGCTGAGGAGGCAAAGAAAGAGGAAAAGCAGGAGCTTCCCGAGGAAAATTCCGCCCCCGCAAAGCGTTACGGAATGGTTGCGGTAAGCAACGGTCCCGGTGTTGACGCCCTCTTTGGCGACCTTGGCGTTGACAAGATAGTTTCGGGCGGTCAGACGCAGAACCCCTCGACCAACGACTTCCTTGACGCATTCGCGCAGGTTTCCGCGGAGCATATCTTCGTGTTCCCCAATAACGGCAATATCTTTATGGCGGCAAGCCAGGCGGCTGACCTTTGGGAAAAGGCAGAGGTGCACGTTATTCCCAGCAAAAATATAGGTATGGGATACGTGGCAATGTCCACCGCCGACCTCAGCGGCGACGGCGTTGACGCTATCGTGGAGGAAATGAACGAGGCTATGAAGCGCGTTACCACGGGTTATATCTCGCCCTCTATCCGCGACGCGGATATGAACGGCGTTCATATAAACGAAGGCGACACTATAGGAATTATCGACAAGGAGATAGTTCTCTCCGAAAAGGAGCGTAAGGACGCATCTCACGCCCTTGCATCCAAGCTTCTCGATATGCCCGAAAAGTTTATGCTTACGGTGTTTGTGGGAGCTGACGCCACCGAGGAGGAACGCGCCGAGCTTGAGGCATTCATCGGTGAAAAGTACCCCTCCGACGAGGTTTATTTCATCGACGGCGGACAGGATATTTATCCGTTTATATTTGTGGCTGAGTAATTGGTAAAAAAACATAAGGCGACGGCAAAAAATGCCGTCGCCTTTTTTGATTCGCACTGCACCACGAGCCAAAAGTTTTTGCGGAGCGGCGAGAATTGGGATTTGCGAAGCAAATTTGCGGTGTTTAGCCGCAAAACCAATTCTTGCACCTAATAGCGGAGCTATTCGCATTTTCTTAAAAAGCGACCGTTTCCCCATGCGGCGTTTTCTTTTTGGAAACTTTTTCTTTTGCGCCTTTTGGTACAAAAGAAAAAGTGGATTTTCTATTTACGTGTTAAAAAATCTGGGCACAAATAAAAGTAACAATTTACGAGGTATAAACTAATTTTTCATTTATTCCACAACCGTTTTATAAAGCGCAAACCGAAACACCGCTTTCTTTTGAACCAAAAGGCGCAAAAGAAAGCTCACAAAGAAAACGCCGATGCGCCTGCGGGCGCGAAATTGTCGCTTTTTGAAAAAAGCTCCGCAAAAACTTTTCTGTCGGGGTGCGGCGCGAACATAGTGT
>JBGVRT010000109.1:0-22401 GCA_045128735.1 Eubacteriales bacterium
TTATACAATATTTAACATATTTTGTCATCTCCAACATTTTAAAAGAACAATGGCGCTATTTCATATAGAAATAACGCCACTTTTTTGTTAATATTCAATTTTTAATTTTCTGTGCCAACTCCACCAAATTTGAAATAGCCCATAAGAGAACAGCCCCTTTTGTTTTTATTCAAATGTTTCGCCGTTGACTACGACGGTTATTTTGCAAAGAGGTTTGATATCGAGGATGGCAAGCTTATCGCCAAGCTTGAAATTTTCGCGTCTGCCCGTCACCACGGTGAGCAGCTTGGGCGGAAGCTCAAACGCTTCGTCGTTTATCTTTACCGAAAGCTTACCCGAGAAGCCCTCAAGCTCCACCTCTACCTTATAGCTTTCACCGTCTACGTTTACGTTCCAAAGCTTATTTGTCATAGCTTCTCCTTATATACCCCAAACCACTTCGTAGCTTGCTCCGTCCTCATAAGGAAGATACTCACCGACAAATTTCTTGCCGTTTACTGTGGTTTCTGCACCGCGCTTAACTGTTACGTTGTACTTCGCGTTCTTGAATACGCGGTAGCAGGAAGCCTCGTTCCAATCGTCGGGAATATTGGGCTCAACTCTGATGCCGTTTATCGTAGCCATAACGCCGGTCATCTGCTCAACAGCCGCCATAAGGAACCAAGCAACCGTACCCGTCTCGTAGTTGCAGCTTGAACGTCCATAGTTGGGCGAGCCTTCAAGCGAGTAGTAGTAGTTGGGCACGTATAGAGGAAGCTGACGGTTCTTTTCCACGTCGTTGTCGGGATTGATGGGAGTTGTGCGAAGCAGCGACTCGTAAAGCTTGTTGCCGTCCTTGATAGCCGCATCGGAGTATGCCTTGAACATTGTTGCGTGGCAGTATACAGCACCGTTTTCGGTTGTTCCCGCCTTCTTTATGCTGATACGACCCCAGCGCTCGTCCCATTCAAAGAAGGGAGGATAGAGGAGATAAGTGCCATGGGTAGACTTAAGGCTGTCGATAACCTTGATAACCGACTCAAGGCGCTCACCGCGAGCCGCGCCCGCAAGAATTGCCCATGTCTGTGCGTTAAGAAGAATTCTGTTGTTGTCGGCTGTATCCGCGAAAGCAACGCCATCGTCGTCGTAACCGCCTATGTATCTGTCGCCGTTCCAAGCATTTTCGTTAACTGCCTTATCGTAGGTAGCCCAAAGCTCGTCGAGACGTGCCATAGCCTTCTCGTCGCCCTTAGCCTCACAAATCTTGCGGAACTGCTTGATAGAGTACATCATAGCAACCGTGGTCCAGGTGGATTCGCCCTTTCCGCCGCGACCGATACCGTTAATGGGGTCTGTCCAGTCACCGTCGTGCATAAGGTTAAGTCCGTGCGCGCCAACGTCGGTAGCCATAAACTCGATAGCCGCGAGAAGGTGGTTGTAAACGGTATCCTCGCCACCGTCGATGTAGGGAACTACTCTGTCCATAATGGAAAGGTCGCCGTTCTGGTTAACCAGTGCGGTGATGCAAAGCACAAGCCAAACGTCTGCGTCGCAGTGGTTAACAAGGCAGAGCTTTGTGGGTGCAGAGCCGTCGGTCATATACCACTGCTTGGTATATCCGTTTTTCTGCTGACGTGCAACCAGCTTCATCATATAGGGAATAGCCTCTGCGGGCTCGATGAGCGCGTAGCCCATAGCGTCCTGGAACTGGTTTCTGACTGGGCAGTAGGTGCCCATTCTGTTAAGTCTTGTAAGGAGTGAGGACTGCTTCTTCATCCAGAAGTTCACAAGGCTGTCGAATTCGGGATTGGGCGTTGTTATCTTGTAAGTGGAGGTGAGAGCTTCCCAACGGGCGTCGGACTTCTTCATCTCCTCCTCAACGAATCCGGGAACGAGCTTAGCCTTTACAGCCGCCATTTCGTCCTTAGTGCAAGCCGCGCCGACAACGAGAGAAACCGACTTGCTTTCACCGGGAGCGAGAAGGAAGGTGTGTTGCATTGCGCCGATGAAGTTTTCAACCTCTGCCATAATGTTTGAGCAGGTGTCGTTTACAACGGCAACGGGAGTAGTGTCCTTAAGATAGCCGCCAAAGTAGCGGTAGTCACTCATTTCGCAGGATGCGGGCTCTGTGTCGGAGGTCATAAAGAAGTAAGCTCTCTTGCCCTCTACCTTTGCTTTTTCGTGGTAGTATACGTGGTAGGGGAAGGAATACTTAACGATAATTCCGTCCTCGTATACGCAGGTTCCGCCCATAGGGCTTGAGTCGGGGAATCCGACAGAGGAGAACAGCGAAAGCGAGCGCTCTTTGCTTGAGTTATTTGTAAGAGTAACCGTCCAATACTCGAGAATATCGGTAGCGGGAACGAAAATTCTGACAGATGCCTTTATACCGTTCTTTTCATAGTTAAGCACGGTCTTGTTTAAGTAGTGGTCGCAGGAGTAGCCCTCTTTTGCGCCTGCGGAATTAAGCTTCCAGTGCTCACCGCTTGTTCTGTCGCGGAGGAAGAAGGTTCTGTCGCCCTTTGTAAAGGTAGTCTGCGCGTAGTTGATAACAAATTTGGAATCACCCTGAAGCACCTGGTTTACCGAGGACATAAAATTGTCGTTGTAGAGGTAGTTGGTCCAGGAGGAGGGGGTTCTGGGGGTGGATATGCTGTAACAGCGTCCGTCTTTGGAAAAGCTTCCGTATTTCATAATAAACCTCCGAAATTTATTTACTGATTAAATTTTACCATATGTTGGGTGTAAAGTCAATAGAAAATTTTGTGTTTGGCGGCGAAGCGGGTGGGTTGGATTCAAAACGCAGAAACTATATGGAATCCCTCCACCAAGCGTAGCGCTCGTCCCCACTCCCTTTGACAAGGGAGACAAAGGAGACGGTTTGTGCTAACATAGTGCGTTAAACACTAATTTATCGGTCAAGACGACAAGTACTTTTGTGGCAATCAAAAGAAAAAAGACCGCATAGCGGTCTTTTTTCTTTCTCGCCTATATTACTTCTTGAAGCACTCGCTGCAGTATACAGGGCGATCCTCACGGGGCTGGAAAGGAACCTGGCAAGGATTTCCGCAGCTTGCGCAAACTGCATCGTACATCTGACGCTCGGGCTTGCCCTCGCCTCTCTCGGCTTTGCGCTTATCGCGGCAAGCTTTGCAACGAAGGGGCTTGTTCTCAAAACCCTTCTCAGCGTAAAATTCCTGCTCTCTGGCAGTAAAGGTGAATTCCTGTCCGCAATCTTTGCAGACCAATGTTTCGTCGTTATACATGACATACCTCTGTTTTCTTGCGAGTCCATGCTCGCTAACTTTTATATATGATACACCTAAAAATCAATTCTGTCAAGAGTTTTCGCAAAAAAACTTTACAAAAAATTAATTTTTTTGTGACTAACGGTGAATTTATACATAAACAGCAAAGTTGTTTTGTTGATTGTGCACAATTTCTTATATAATAAAAAAAGCGTGGCACACAGCCACGCAATTTTAGAGGTGACCTATTATATCTCAACAAGCTCGTAATCGGAACAGCCAACGCCGAGAAGCTCAGCCGCTTCTATGGTGTGCACTCCGTTACGGCTCTCAATGCGCTCGATAAGGTGGTCTTTTCTCGGTGCGTCGCAGGAATAGACCAAATCAACGCACGCCTTATCTATCGCCACGGGATCAAGCGACGCAAGAATTCCTATATCGGGAATGCAGGGGTCTTCGGCAACCGCGCAACAGTCGCAGTCCACCGACATATTTTTCATTACGTTTATATAGGCACATTTGCCGTCGAAATATTCAACCACCGACAGTGCCGCGTCAGCCATCGACTCAAGAAAGCTGTCGTGGTCAGCTGACCAAAGCTTTTTGGGGTCGCCCGCGCCGTGAATATACGCCTTGCCGTAGGACGAAGCCACGCCGATTGACAACTGCTTGAGCGCTCCGCCGTAACCGCCCATAGGATGCCCCTTGAAGTGCGAAAGCACAAGCATCGAGTCGTAGTTTTCAATATCCTTGCCCACGTAATTTTTCTTTATACGCTTACCGTAAGGAATATCGAGAACCTTGTCGGGACCCTCGGCGTCGAGAATATCCACGTCAAAATACTTGCTCCATCCGTGGTATTCCATAAGCCTTTTGTGGCGTTCCGTAACGTTGCGCTCACCGTTATACGCCGTGTTGCACTCAACGGCGGTACCGCCCACAAGCTCAAACACAGGCTTCCAGAAATCGGGAGTAAGGAAATTCTGATTTCCCTTTTCGCCCGAGTGCACCTTAACGGCAACTCTGCCGCCAAGCTCTGTGCCAAGCGCACGGTAGACCTTTACAACACCCTCGGGGCTGATATCCTTTGTAAAATAAACCTTTGAACTCATTTTTTTACCTCGTTTTTCAAGTTATGGCGGCACAGCTTGCCAAGAGGACATTCACCGCACTTCGGTGAACGCGCCGAGCACACGTTCCTACCAAACTGCACAATGCGGTGGCAAAAATCGCTCTGCTCCTCGGGGGCGATAAGCTCTGACATAATTTTTTCGGTCTTGTTTGGGTCTTTGTTGCTTTCGGGATACGCGCCCAGTCTGCCGCAGATGCGTATACAATGAGTATCTGCCACGACGGCGGGCAGCTTATACACGTCTCCGCGAAGAAGATTTGCTATCTTTCGACCGACTCCGGGAAAGCGAAGAAGTTCGTCCATATCAGATGGGAGAATGCCGCCGTATTCATTTACAAGCATAGCACAAGAGTCCTTAATATTTGCCGATTTTGTTCGAAATAGTCCGCAGGGCTTGACAATTTCTTCTATATCCGAAAGCTTGCCGTTTGCGAGTGCTTCGGCGGTTGGATATTTCGAAAAAAGCTCTCGGCAAACGATATTTACCCTTGCATCTGTACACTGCGCCGACAGCCTTCCCATAACGAGAAGCTTCCACGGCTCACCGCCAAACTCGAGGGCGCAGACCGCATCGGGGTATATATCCTTTAATATTTTGACCGTCTGCTCAAAGAGAGCAATTTTTTCCTTTTTTGTCATAAATCCTCCGAGTTTTTAAGGGGCTATCCTTGCGGAACGCCCCTTATTTTCTTTTAACTATCATAACGCGGGTAACGGTATCAAAATCAACGTCGGGCTTTATCACCGCAGAAACTGTGCGGTTGTTCTCATCGAAGGTCTTTTCAACCACTGTACCGATGCTGAAGCCGTAAGGATACACACTTCCCTCACCCGATGAAATTATTTTGTCGCCCACCTCAATATCGGCAAACTCGTTAATGTAATTCATCGCGCAGTTGCCGTCACCGCGGAGTCCCAGCGAGCCGTCAACTATACCCCGCGCACCGCTTCGCGCACAAAGCGCACTGACCGATGAGGCGTTTTCAAGCACGGTAGACACCTTACAGAAATTCAAGCCCACCGACTCGACTCTGCCGACCACACTGCCCCCCGAAATAACCGCCATATCGCGCTCGATTCCTTGAAGCGAGCCTTTGTTCAGCGTGTACAGCGTCATATAGCTGTTCGATTCCTTGCCGATAACCTGTGCGGTGGTCAGCTCAAATTTCTCGAGTGAGTCGCTGACTCCGAGGAACTCACGCATCCACGCGTTTTCCCCCTCAAGCTGTTCGGCGTGAGCCACCTTTGCCTCAAGCTCGGCAACACGCTCTGCAAGCTCGTCGTTTTCCTCTTGCAGGGACTTGAATTCGGTGAAATAATCGGTAAATCCGCGGGTGGCGTTTGCGACCCCCGAAAACGCCCATCTGAAAGGCGTAGCGGCGACTCCGAGAATGTTCTGTAACGGAGTCGTAGCACCGATAAGAGCGATAACGGAGTAGAAAACGGTGAGAAAGACGGCTATCAGCGCAAGTATTTTAACAAGCTTGTTTTTTAGCATCATTTCACCTCTTTCTCACACATTTTACAACTTTACGCATATTGTACGCAGCACTTTTATTCTGATATTTCGGTTACATCTGCCATTTCGGTTTTCTCGGTATCTTCGATTATCAAATGAGACGGTTTTAATAGCTCGTCTATCGGACGAACCACATCGTTGATTTCAAGCTCTTGCGATGAATCTTCACATCCAACGGCGGCAAACACACACAGTAAGACAGCTATCAGTATACAAATTCGTTTCATTTTATTTCTTGAGTGAAACAGCCTCGCGAGCCCTTGCAACAATCTTTGCGGGTGTAAGCTCATACATTTCAAGAAGGGGCGGAACCTTGCCCGAGTGACCGTACTTATCCTCAACGCCTACGCGGAGAACAGGAACGGGGCAACCCTCGCAAACCACCTCGGCAACCGCGCCGCCAAGACCGCCGATGATATTGTGCTCCTCAGCTGTAACTATTGCGCCTGTCTCCTTTGCCGCCTTGATGATAATATCCTTATCAATGGGCTTAATGGTGTGGATATTGATAACGCGCGCCGAGATTCCCTCTTCCTTGAGAGTCTGCGCCGCCTCAAGAGCCATACTTACCATAAGACCCGTAGCGACTATGGTAACGTCGCTACCCGTAAGAAGCTCAACGCCCTTGCCCACCTCGAACTTATACTCGGGTGTGTCGTTGATTACAGGAACTGCAAATCTTCCGAATCTCATATAAACAGGTCCGTCGATATTAAGTGCCGCCTCAACAGCCGCTCTCGCTTCAACCGCGTCAGCGGGATTGATTATGGTCATACAGGGAATAGTGCGCATAAGCGCGATATCCTCGTTACACTGATGTGTTGCTCCGTCCTCACCCACCGTAATACCTGCGTGTGTTGCGCCGATTTTAACGTTGAGGTGTGGGTAGCCTATGGAGTTTCTGACCTGCTCAAAGGCTCTGCCTGCCGCGAACATTGCAAAGCTTGACGCGAAAACAGGCTTACCCGTGGTTGCGATACCTGCCGCAACGCTCATCATATTTCCCTCGGCAATTCCGCAATCGAAAAATCTTTCGGGGAACGCCTTTTTGAAGTAAAGTGTCTTTGTCGCCTCCGCAAGGTCAGCGTCGAGGACTACAAAATCGTATTTTTCGCCAAGCTCGGCAAGTGCCTTACCGTAGGCTTCTCTCGTTGCTATCTTTTCAGCCATTTTTTCGTCCTCCTTATATATTCTTCATAGCTTCGGTTATCTCACTAACCGCCTGCTCGTAAAGCTCGTCATTGGGTGCAGAGCCGTGCCACTTAACACTATTTTCCATATAAGAAACGCCCTTACCCTTAACCGACTTAGCAATGATAGCCGTGGGCTTGCCCTTGACTGTCTTTGCTTCTTCAAATGCCTTTTCGATCTGCTCGAGGTCGTGAGCGTCGATAGAAATAACGTGGAATCCGAACGCCTCAAGCTTCTTGTCGTGAGGTGTGGGATTCATAACCTCCTCAACGGGACCGTCTATCTGGAGTCCGTTCCAGTCAACCACAACGCAGAGATTGTCAAGCTTATAGTGAGCCGCGAACATTGCCGCCTCCCAAACCTGACCCTCCTCGCTTTCGCCGTCGCCGACGATAGTGTAAACGCGGTAGTCCTTCTTATCAACCTTAGCCGCAAGAGCCATTCCGCAAGCCGAGGAGATACCGAGACCAAGCGAGCCTGCGCTCATATCAACACCGGGAATTATCTTCATATCGGGGTGACCCTGAAGGAAGCTGTCTACCTGACGGAGATTTTTAAGCTCAGCGCGGTCGAAAAATCCTCTCTCGGCAAGAGCCGCATAGAGACCGGGCGCGGTGTGTCCCTTGGAGAGCACGAAGCGGTCACGGTCAGCCATTTTGGGGTTCTTGGGGTCGATATTCATTTCCTTGAAGTAGAGATACGCGAGAATTTCGGCAATAGAGAGCGATCCGCCCGGGTGACCCGAAGCCGCTGCGTGAACCGCCTCAAGCGCGCCGAGACGGATCTTTGCCGCCACGGTCTTCAAGCTTTTGAGTTCGTTTTGATTCATATCTGAAGCCTTCCTTTCAAAAAGCAGAATTTTACAGTTACTATTATACCGCATTTTCCGCCTCTTGTCAAGGAGTATCGCGCAATTGCTCTCGCAATTATTTCAATTATTCGCCTCTATTTGCGTCTATCATACCCTCTGCGAAGATGTACGCCACCAGCACCCCCACTGCCGAGATAAGCGCGGTTATCTGTCCGACAGTCATTTCGTCAATACCGAACATGGCGCAAAGCGACACAACAACGCCCGTAATCGCGCTCCACAGCTTTCTGCTCGCGAGCTTCTCTTTTAATTTCTGTGACATTTTCATTTTTTACCTCCTTTATTTTCCCGAAAATACACAAGATTCGAGCAAGGCTATCCGTCTCTCCTGCTCGACTATCTGCTTAAGAAAGCCCGAGTTCTTTTTTGACTGGCTTTCCATAAACTGCTTGAGCTGTTTCACAGCCTCCTCAAGCGAGACAATGGCACGTCCCACCTTTGCCACAGCGCCAAGCACCGTCACCATAGTAGTAACCACCGCGCCGACTGCCGCCATAAGCTCTATACTCATAAAAATATCCTCCTTTTGCCTGTTTATCTGTTCGCCCTCATTCTATCACAAAAAATAAATTCGCGGCTGACCGATTTTTGACAGTAAATTTTTATAAACCCCTTGAAATGCAGGCGCAAATATGTTATACTGAAATAAATGTAGCTACATATATAGATTGTGTCGCGGAGGTGCGCTTATGCTCATACTCAAGATAGTGCGAGTCAGTGAGGACACGGCAGGCGGTGCGCTTTCTCTGCCTCTGTCTGTCACCGATTATATAAATCAGAAAAAGGGCACGACGCGCCTTGAAAGAGCCTGCGGTATGCTCCTTCTCAAAAGCGCCCTTTCTGAGCTTGGCGTGGACTCCTACGAGCTTGAACTGCTCCCATCTGGCAAGCCTGTTCTGCGCGGTTCGGAGCTTCACTTTAACATTTCCCACGCGGGCGGACTTTGCGCTCTGGCAATTTCAGACTCTCCGGTGGGCATCGACATTCAGAATCTTTCGGCGCTTGACCGCATAAGCGACCTTTCAAGATTTGCGGAAAGGTTCCTCACCCCCGACGAACGCGAGATTTTTTCCGAAGAGCCGACTAAGGAACGGCTCTGCCGACTGTGGACACGCAAGGAGGCGCTTGTCAAGCTTCTCGGGCGCACCCTCGGCAACTCGCTTTCGCAATTTTCTCCGATCTGCCGCGACGACGTCAGCTTTGAGCACAGACGCGCCGAGCTTGACGGCGAAACCTATATTTTGACAATTGCCAAGCACGAAAAAAGCAACAATTACCAAATTCAAGCCAACAAATAACCTTGACCGCACGGAGTTCAGGTTTTACAATAGTAGTAACAATACTGCAGGAGGCAAAAAAATGGCAAGAATATCTATAAATCTTGACGAAATTATTGAAAAGGTCGAAAAAACAATAGCCAACCACAAAATAGGCAAGGGAGACTACGCCCGTTGGCTATGGCAAAACGCGAAAAACGACCGTGAAATGGGCTCAAATCCCTACGGCTGTGCCGACGCGGCAAACACCCTTTATATGATAGGCGCATTTCCGCAGGACGACGAGGAGCGCGCTGAGTCCATCCGCATTCTTCGCGGATTTCAAGACCCCGAAAGCGGTCTTTTCCACGAAAACACCCACCACACCTACCACACCACGGCGCATTGCACCGCGGCTCTTGAGCTTTTTGACAAGTATCCGCTTTACCCCTTTACCGCGCTTAAAAAATTCGACGACCCGAAGGAGCTTCACGCTTTGCTCGACAGCCTTGATTGGGTGATACATCCCTGGCCTCAGTCCCATCAGGGAGCAGGAGTTTTCGCGTCGAAAATAATTGTCGAAAAGCAACCTATAGAGTGGCAAAACGCTTATTTTGATTACCTTGACGCCCATTGCGACGAGAAGTACGGAATGAGCCGCGCGGGCGCGCTCGGAGCGCACCCCGAAGGTAAGTTTAACATCGACCACCACCTTAACGGTTGGTTCCATTATTGCTTCAATTACAACCATTGCCACCGCCAATTTCCCCACACCGAAACCTTTATCGACACACTCATCTATATGTATGAGAACAAAAAGCTCAACACAGGATGCTTCGGAAAGTCGGTAGGCTTCCGTGAAATCGACTGGGTATTCCCCATCAACCGCGCGACTTGGCAGGTGGGCTACCGAAGAGAGGAAGCAAAGGAGCTTATGCGCGACTTTGCGGTAAAATACACCGATTACCTAAACAATATAGATGTCGAAAAGGACGACGGTTGGAACGATCTGCACGCGCTTTTCGGTGCGGTTTGCTGTCTCTCCGAGCTTCAGCTTGCGCTCCCCGGTGAGATACTTACAACGAGACCTATGAAGAACGTACTTGACCGCAGACCTTTCATCTGATAAGGAGTTTTTTATGAGAAGCACGAGCTACAACACCGCCGGCAAAAAGGCGTTAATTGAATATATGTCAAGAAACGCCCACCGCCAATTCACGGTAGAGGAGCTTTTCGCCGCCCTCACAGAGGCGGGCGCATCGGTGGGCAAAAGCTCGCTGTACCGCATTCTCGAACGCCTTGTAAGCGACGGTGCGGTGCGAAAATTCAAGGAAAGCGAGCTTTCCTCGTCGGTGTTTCAGTACATCGGAAGCGACGAGGAATGCTGCCGCCACCTGCACCTCAAATGTGCCGACTGCGGCAAGCTTGTGCATCTTGAATGCCCCAACAGCATTGAGCTGCTGCGCCACATTTACGAGGAGCACAACTTCTCAATAGACAGTAAAAAATCAGTCCTCTACGGCAGATGCCGCGACTGTCAGAAAAATACGGAGTAACCTATGTTTGAAATTCCACCAAGGGTAGCCGCCATACACGACCTTTCCTGCTTCGGCAGATGCGCGCTGACGGTGATTATCCCAACACTTTCGGCTTTGGGCGTGCAGACAGTGCCCATTCCAACCGCCCTGCTATCAACCCACACGGGCGGCTTTACCGATATGCTTTTCGTTGACCTTAGCGGTGAAATGGACTCTATTTCAAGCCATTTCAAAAGCCTTGGGCTGAAGTTCGACTCGATATACAGCGGATTTCTCGGAAGCGAAGCGCAGATAGAGCGCGTGGCAAACTTTATAGACGAGTTTGCCGACAAGAACGCCCCCATTCTCGTTGACCCCGTAATGGGCGACGACGGCGCGCTTTATTCTACATACACCAAGGAGCTTGGCGAGGGTATGCGCCGACTTGTGAAAAAAGCCGACGTCATTACCCCCAACTACACCGAGGCTTGCTTCCTCACAGACACCGAATACCGTCCGCTTGAGGGTATGAGCGAAAACGAGGTCGAGGCACTTGCGCTTACGCTTATTGAAAAGCTCTCGCGTCTCGGCGCGAAAAAAATAGCCGTTACGGGAATGGAATCACCCGAGCACGTGCTGACCTTCGGCACCGACGGCGGTAAGGTTTTCTGCGACAAACGCCCAAGACTTTCGGCAAGCTACCCGGGCACAGGCGACATCTTCGCCTCGGTATTGCTTGGCAAGCTTCTCTCGGGCGAAAGCTTTGAGGACGCCACAAAATCCGCCTGCGCCTTTACTGCAGAGGTCATCAGCTACACAATGCGATTCCCCACTCCTCACCGCGACGGGGTTATGCTTGAACCCTGCCTCAAAAAGCTGTTTTTATAAAACAAAATTCCCCAATAAGGAGAAAATTATGAAAAAGATTATAACCGCCCTTGCACTCGTCCTTATCCTTGCATTTTCGGCTATTTTGCCTGCCTTTGCCAACACGCCGTCGCTGACGGTAAAAATCCGCATTGAGGGCAAGACCGAAAACCTGTTTTTCGGCGAGGTCACAACCAACAACAAGGAGAACTACAGCATTATAAATATGCTGAAGCTGGCAGACGCGCAAAGCGAAACGCTGGCTGTAACAGGGCTTAGCGAGGGTTATATTCTCGCTGTCAATTACGATAAGATTGGTCAGACCGAAAAGGGGCTTGACGGCTTTGTTATCCGCGTAAACGGCGAGCATGTTCCTTATGCCAACCTTGACAGCTACGAGCTTAAAAACGGCGACGAGATACTCGTTTATTACTCCGACGAGTGGAACAGCGGAATAATCAGAGATATAATTGTTGACACCGAAAAAATCGAGCAGGGTTATATCAGATTTACATACGAAAAGCCCTCAAGCGACGGAAGCTTTGTCACCAACGAGTCTATAGTAGGCGCAACGGTGAAATGGTACTGCGACGAGGTTGAGTTCACCTACGTCACCGACGGACAGGGCGGAATTATCATAGATAAGCCCGCACTTACAAGCGGCACGCACCGAATGAATATCAACCTGTATAACGAGGACGGAACGCCTGCAATTCTGCGCCTTGCGCCCGACTATACATTAAGCGTTCCCGTGGCAATCGGTGACACGGTGGTGGTCTATGTCTGCGCTGCGGTTGCGGTGCTCAGCCTTGCGGCAATCGCCGTACTTTGGGTGAGCTTGAAGAGAAAAAAATCGGCATAATATACGAGAAGAAGCCAACTCCGCGGAGTTGGCTTCTTTGCTCACAATGTTCGCACTGCACCAATGATATCCCCCACCGGTCAGGTGGTCTGTCTTATCCAACCGTCGGCAAGGCGGGGCCACTCAGCTATGCGAGCGTTCTGCATATTGTCCGTGCTTCCCGTTACGGGTGTGGCAAGCGCCATTCCGTGAGGTCCGTTGGGGAAAATATGTACCTCAAAGGGTATCTTCGCCTCCGACAGTGCGGTCGCCATTTTAAGCGTGTTCTGAACGTTGACCGCGTTATCGTTTGCAGTGTGCCAAAGGAACGCGGGAACTGTGTGCTCTCCAAGGTCATTCTCAAGAGAAATAAGTCTTATCTGTTCCTCTGTGGGTGTCTCTGTGCCAAAGGCGTTATGGAAGGTGCCCTTATGGGTCTTGTCAAACCAACAAAGCACGGGGTAGCAAAGCACCATACCCGTGGGCTTATTCATACCGAAAGGCGCGTTTATTGCGTTTGCAACCTCGGGAATGTGCCAACGAGTACCGAGAGAAGCCGCAAGATGTCCGCCTGCCGAAAAGCCAAGCACGAACACGCGCTCGGGGTCTACCTTATATTTTTCGGCGTTCTGTCTGATATGCACCATAGCAAGTGACGCCTCGATAAGCGGACGGGGAAAGACTGCGTTGGACTTTACCGAATAGTCAAGCACAAAGCAAGCGTATCCCATTGCGTTAAACGCAATCGCGATGTTCTCGCCCTCGCGGTCAGAGCATACACCCGAGTAACCGCCGCCGGGGATAATAAGGATAGCGTCGCTCTTTTCCATGCGTGTGCTTGGAAGATAGGTAGTAAGCGAGGCTCTTTCGTTCTCACCGCAAAGCTTGATTGTTTCAACGTTCATATAGTTCATAATATCCTCCTAAAACAGCTCGATAAGCTCTTTTTTTGATTTCGTAAAATTGTGTATTCCGCCATCGGTCACGGCAACCATGTCCTCAATTCGACAACCGTATTTTCCTTCAATGTAAATACCCGGCTCGACCGTGACCACGTTGCCCACGCCGAGCACCGCCTCGGAGCGAGACGACAAATTAGGTGCTTCATGAATATAGCGACCTACTCCGTGACCGAGGCTGTGACCAAAGCATCCCTCGTAGCCCGCGCCGTGTATAATATCACGGGCGATTTTGTCGGTGTCGGCACACTTAAAGCCCACCGCAAGGGCATCAAGCGCCGCCTGCTGTGCCGTAAGTACGGTATTGTAAAGCCGTTTCATTTCACTGTCAGCTCTGCCGATAACCACCGTTCTCGTCATATCCGAGCAGTAGCCGTCGAGCATCGCGCCAAAGTCCATCGTAAGAAATCCGCGCTCAAGCTTCATGTTTCTCGGAACTCCGTGAGGAAGTGCCGACGCGCCGCCCGAAACCGCGATAACGTCAAACGCCATAGCCTGGGCACCTGCGCGTCGCATAAAAAATTCAAGCTCAAGCGCCACCTCGCGCTCGGTCATATTGGGGGTCATCACCGACAAAATATGCTCAAACGCCGCGTCGGTAATTTTCTGCGCCGCGCCGATTTTCTCAAGCTCTCCGCAATCCTTCACCGCGCGCATATCGGACAAAAGCTTTCCCGCGCCCGTAAGCAACTCTGCCGAATCCTCAAGAAGCAATCGGATTTTCTCAAAATCGGCGTAGGACAGCACACCGTCCTCCGCGCCTATTCTCTTTACCCTCTTGTCCTTGAGCAATTCCACGGTGCGTTTAAGCGTGCCGCCCTCGGCAAGCACTACCTCAACGCCCTCGAAAGCCGATTTTTTCACCGCCTCGAAATAGCGGAAATCAACCACCGCAAAGCACCCGTCCTCGGTGACCGCGGCGTATCCGTCGTGAAAATCCGCACCCGTAATATAGCTTTGGTTTATGGGAGAGCTCAGAAGCAATGCGCCGTATTCAGCCTCGCGCATTTTCGCGCGCAATTGTGCAAGTCTCATCGGCTCACCTTCTCACCAGATTTTTCATATATAGCGCGTCCTCTGCCATAGTTCCGTCAGACTCGCAAATAATTCTCGGTGCAAGGCCCTCTCTGATTATCGCCTCGGCAAGAGGCTCAAAGGCAGGTCCGAACTCCCCGTCCTCAAAGGTGAGATGCTTTTTCTCGCCTGCCGAGGTGTACATTATTTTTGAAAAGTGGCAATGCATCGTTCTTGCTATCTCATCGCCAAGCCCCAACGCCACCGCGTCAAAGGTGCGGCGGTAGCTGTCAACGTCGGTGTAATATCCACCGATATTTCGGGCGTTCAGATGCCCGAAATCCACCACGGGATAGTAGTGTCTGTCGGTCTTGCAAAGCTCAATGACCTCCTCAAGAGTGCCGAGCTGATTTATCTTGCCCATAGTTTCAAGCCCCAAGTGAATAGGCGTGTCGCCCACTTCCTCAATTATCTTTTCAAGGGTGTCGCGTGCAAGCGACATTGCCTCCTCACGGCTTATCTTTGCCGCGCTTCCGCTGTGGATAACTATGGTGTCAGCCCCAAGAAGCTCAGCCGCCCAAAGGCTCTTTTTGATATAGTCCACGCTCTTGAGACGCTTTTCGGGGTCAACGCCCGAAAGCGAAATGAAATAGGGAGTGTGAAGCGACATAAGCACGCCGTGCTTCTTCGCCTCCTCGCCCACCTTGCGAAGCGACGCTTCGCCTGCGGTAAGTCCGTTTCCCGCCTCGTATTCGTAGGCGTCAAGACCTCTCGCCTTGACCCACTCGGGTGCCTCTGCGGTCGATTTATGCCCCTCGGCGTAAAAGGAGTCGCTGTTTCCGCCGGGTCCAAAGGTTGCAAAGCTCATTTATTTTACCTCGTGTAATTTTTTGTATTTTTTTATGAAGGGCTTTTCAAGCAGGCGTTTTGCCCTGAAGAAAAGAGTTTTTTTGTCTCTTATAGGCGGCACGAGTATGGCGCGCGCTCCCATTTTTTTCGCCCCCCACACGTCGGTGAATATCTGATCGCCGAGAGCCGCCGTGCGCTCGTTTACCGCGCCTATTGTATCGGCGTATTTTCTCAGCCTGCGCGGTGACGGCTTGTGGCAATCGGCAAATGCGGGCAGCCCAAGCTCCTTATTAAAAAGCTTTACTCTGTCAGCGTGATTGTTTGACACAAGCACCGACTTTATTCCGTTTGCTCTCATAATCTCAAACCACGCCGCAACGCGCTCGTTTGGCGTAGGCTCCTCGTAGGGAGCAAGGGTGTTGTCGATATCAATGAGCAAAAATTCAATATTCTGCTCCTTGAGAAATTCGGGGGTTATATCGTCGAATTTGCCGAACATAAAATCGGGCATAAAGTTATCAAGCATCTCAAATCCTCCATATACTTTACGTTGTATTATAGCAGATAAACCGCTCTATTTCAAGACTTTTGAGGAAAAATAAAATTTTTTCAAAAAATTTTCGATAAACTATTGACAATCGCCAAAGTTTGTGATATTATATTAAGGCAGTTTTCCATTGCGGGTGTAGTTCAATGGTAGAATTCCAGCCTTCCAAGCTGGTCGCGTGGGTTCGATTCCCATCACCCGCTCCATTTTGTGGGTCGGCTTTTCGGCCGACCCGTTTTAAGTGCCTTTAGCTCAGCTGGATAGAGCAATTGCCTTCTAAGCAATAGGTCGGGGGTTCGAGTCCCTCAAGGCACGCCATACTACGGTGGATATAGCTCAGTTGGTTAGAGCGCCAGGTTGTGGCCCTGGAGGCCGTGGGTTCGAATCCCATTATTCACCCCAAAAAATCCAAGCCACAAGGCTTGGATTTTTTTATCCGCTTCAACATCATCACGCGAAGCGTGCATCAGACAGGAGAAACAATGCTTAAAAAAGTTATGATAAAAATAACCTCGCGCTGTGAGGAGCTTTCGGACTCGCTTTTTGAGCGCTTTTTCGGCACCGAGGATAGCTTCAGCGAGGGCGACTTTGACGATATCGACTTTGCACTTGAGGAGGCGCTTAACGCCGTTGCCGACGTTGATTTTGACGACGGTAAAGAAATCAAAGAGCCCGAGGACGACGGCATTATCGAAATATTCACCGAGGGCAGACTCCGCATTACACCCGACCGCTTTTCGCTTTCCTACAAGGAAACCGAGCTTACGGGAATGGAGGGGGCACAGACAACCCTCAGCTACAGCAAAAGCGAGCCCACCCTTGTATCTATGCTCCGCACGGGCGG
This sequence comes from Eubacteriales bacterium, assembly GCA_045128735.1. Classification (GTDB taxonomy): domain Bacteria; phylum Bacillota; class Clostridia; order Oscillospirales; family CAG-272; genus RGIG8775. The sequence goes on from JBGVRT010000109.1 coordinate 16,635, forward strand.
CGTGAACACGGCGCTTATTTTCGAGCCGCAAAAACGCCACATCTGCTCGTATCAGACTCCCTTTATGCCCTTTGAGCTTTGCGTGCGCACGCTGTCAATGGACAACCGACTCGAGAGCGACGGAGAATTTGCCATTGAGTACGTCATTGAAATCAGAGGCGCAACCGCGGAAAAGAACTCGCTCTTCCTTAAAATATACGACGCCGAATAAAATTTCCGAAAAATGCAAAAAAATCTATAGACTTTTTTGAAAAAGTGTGATATCATATGTTTGTAAAATATCCCAACAGGGTCTTTGAAAGGATAAGATTATGAAAATCGGACTTTGCGAATCAAGAATCAACGAGATAAAAATGGCTTACGAGGCAGGCTTCGACTTTATCGAAATAAGCAATTGGACAGTCTACAAAATGGACGAAAAATGCTACGCCGATACATTAGCGCTTACCAAGGAGCTTCCCGCAAACTACATATACGCCTGCAACGGACTTGTCCCCCCCGACTTCAGACTTACAGGTCCCGACGTAAACTTCGAGGAGATTGAAAAATTTGCTGAGGCGAGCTTTGCAAAGCTTGCCACGCTTGGCGTAAAAATGCTCGTTTTCGGTTCCTCCAAGGCTAAGATAGTACCCGAGGGCTTCCCCTTTGACGAGGCTATGGAGCAGCTTGTAAAGGTAACACAAATTTTTGCAAAGGTTGCCGAAAAGCACGGTCAGAGGGTCTGCATCGAGCCCCTCCGCACCGAGGAATGTAACATCATCAACACGGTTGAGGATTCTATTGACCTTGCAAAGCGCACAGGTTGCGCGAACGTGGGCGGTCACACAGACTATTACCACCTTATGCAAAACGGCGAAAAGACCTCCAAGCTTGAAGGACTTGCAAAGGACATTATACACACCCACATAGCAAGCCCCTGCAAGCGAGTAATGCCCTCCCCCGATGATGGCGCGGACTACAAGCAGTTCTTTGACTATCTCCGCAAGGGCGGCTACGATGCTACCGTCTCCTTTGAGGGCGGCGGAACTAAATCCCCCGAGACTCTTAAGGCCCTGTGCGAATTTCTTAAATCACTCTAAAGCTTTGGGGCTGTTTCCTTTGGACAGCCCCTTTATTACTAAAAAGGAAATGATATGACCTACACCGACATTTGCGATACCCTGCGCGACGCGGGCATTGAGAACGCCCAGTTTGAGGCGGCTTTGCTCATAGGCTTTTTCTGTAAGAAAAGCCAAGCTGAAATATTGGCGCACAGCGATGCCGACTACTCGTCGTCAGAGCTTTTCGACGCTATTGACCGCCGCATTGAGCGTTATCCGCTTCAATACATTCTCGGCGAATGGGATTTCTACGCCGAGACCTACACCGTAAACGAAAATTGCCTGATTCCTCGCTCGGATACAGAGCTATTGGTTGAATACGCTATAAAAAATCTGCCTGCGGGGGCGCACTTTGCCGACCTCTGCACCGGTAGCGGTTGTATTGCAGTCTCAACGCTTGCTCACCGCCCCGACACATCGGCAATCGGGCTTGACCTTTTCCCAAAAACCGTGAAGCTTGCAGAATCAAACGCCGAGCGCAACGGCGTGGGCGACAGATTTTCGGCAATCTGCGCCGACCTGCTTGCCGAGCTTGCCTTTTCCGAGGGCGAGTTTGACGCTATCATATCAAACCCGCCTTATATCCGCACCTCTGTGGTTGACGCCCTTGAGCCCGAACTCTTTTCAGAGCCTCGCGCCGCACTCGACGGCGGTGCAGACGGCTTGATATTCTACCGCCGTATTCTGTCGGAATACGCGAAATGCCTCAAGACAGGCGGATTTATCCTCTTTGAAATCGGCTACGACCAAGCCGAGGACATTGAAAATCTCGCAAAGCTTTACGGCTTCTCCTGCGAGACGCACCGAGACCTTTCGGGTAACCCGAGAATGGCGGTTCTGCGCCGATAAAGCAAATTGCCGAATACTAAAAACCTCACCGGGAATACTTAAGGAGTAAATTATGAAAAAAAGAGACCTTTTCGTTTTCGCGGGTCAATCAAATATGATGGGGGCGGCTGTGCTTCCCCCCAAGCTTCCCATCACCGCAAACGACACCTATGAATACAAGCACAAGCCTTTGAGAATGGGCGCAGAGCACGGCGAGTTCGTAAAAGCAGGCTACCCCTGCGGAGAATTTTCCTACACCGATGAAGCATTTGAAATAGCTTATACCTCTGAAAACACAAACGCCGAGGGCTTGAGCACCCTCAACAAATACTCAGCCGATACCTATTTTGTGCCCGCGCTTTACAATCTCAAGAATATTGAGACTCACGAAACCTACCCCTTCGACCACTTCAGCGAGGCAAACGCGGCATACGGCGCAGCACTTCCGCCCCTTTTCGCCAACGAATGGGAAAAGCGCGGACAGAGCGCGGCTTATATCCACATTGCTAAGGGCGGCGTAGCTATTACCCACTACTTCAACGCTGAGATGGCGGAGGAGCACAACCGACGCGTAAGCGAATACAACGGGCAAAACAAGGAAAAGCTTGTGCTTTTCCAATCAGCTCCTAAGAACGAGGGCGCGTCAGCCTACTTCGACCGCAAGGTGCGCGACTTCTTCCGTGAAGCCGAAGAAAAATTCAGCGGCGAGGATACCTCAAACAAAATTTTCGTGTGGTGTCAGGGCGAAAGCGACCGAACAGCCAAAAAGGCACGCTACAGAATAAGACTTGAAATTCTTTGGGAGCACCTCAAAGCCCTCGGCTTTACTCACTTTTTCTGTGTACGAGTCGGATATTGGGGAGAAAACAACGAAAACAACTTCATTCACGAGGTAATGGAAGCGCAGGAAGAATTCTGCCGCGAGAACGAAAACTGCTATATGATAACCCGCGCAATGTCGCTTATACCCTATAAGGGAATAGCAAACGAGCTTTGGTTTACAAAAGAGCCCGACGAAAAATATCACGACTGCCGCGACACCGCATACGGCTTCGGCAACCCCCACGTAAACGAAAAGGGCTTTGCCGTTATCGCCGAGGCTATGGCTGACAATTCCCTGCGCGTTCTCCGCGAGGGCAAAGAGCCTGTCCTTGAAGAAGAATTGGTTAAAAAATTAGTTAGGAATTGAACATGAAAAACACTTTATTTACTCTATTAAAGGGGCTTTGGGTGGGCGGAACGCTGACCGTTCCGGGAGTATCGGGCGGCTCAATGGCGATGATTCTCGGAGTCTACGACAGGCTCCTTGAGTCGGTAAACGCCTTTCTGAAAAAGGACGGCGACAAAAAAAGCGCCCTGCTCTTTCTATTGTGGTTCGCCCTTGGCGGCGCCACCGGCTTTGTGCTTTTTTCAAGCCTTGTGGGCTTTCTGCTTGAGCAATTTCCGCTGTACGTCTGCTTTTTCTTCGTGGGCGCGGTGGTCGGCGGTATTCCCGTGGTCTTTTCTCAGGCGAAAATCGACAAAATAAACCTGATTGACCTGCTTATGGTGCTTTTGGGAATAACCGTGGTACAGCTTATTGCACTCATTCCGTCGGGGATTTTCTCAATAGACGGAATCGGCGGCTTCGGCGGCTTTGCTCTTAAGCTTCTTTGCGGAGTGATTCTCGCCTTCGGGCTTGTGCTCCCCGGCATCAGCCTCTCGCAGATGCTCTACGTTTTCGGCATCTACGGCGAGATAGTCGAACGCGTTTCAAGCCTTGACGTTCTCCCTCTCGTTCCCTTTGGAATAGGCGGAATAATCGGCATTTTCGCCACCTCGATGGCGGTTGAAAAGCTTATGAAACGATTTCCGCGCCGCGTTTATGCCGCAATATTCGGATTTCTTCTCGGCTCTGTGCCCACAATGTTCAAGGGGCTGAGCTTTGTCGGCACGCCCCTGTGGGCGTTCCCGATTTTCCTCATCCTCTGCGCCGCAGGCTTCGCCGCAGTTTACGCTATGTCGAAAGCGGCGGGAGAGAACGGGTAAATTTGTTTGGCGCACTATGTTCGCACCGCACTTTCACGACACTTGACAACACATCTCAATTATGCTATAATTAAAGAGAACCGCGGGCACACGCCCGTATTTTACTGTCATAAGGAGGCAGAACTATGAATTACGACGTTCTTATAATCGGTGCGGGGCCGGGCGGTATCTTCTCGGCTTACGAGCTTGCAAAGCTTGACCCATCACTTAAAATAGCCGTTTTTGAAACGGGACACGCCCTTAATCGCCGCAAATGCCCTATAGACGGCGTCAAGGTCAAATCTTGCATCGAGTGCAAGACCTGCTCAATTATGAGCGGATTTGGAGGCGCGGGCGCGTTCTCTGACGGCAAATACAACATCACCAACGACTTTGGCGGTACGCTTTACGAGTACATCGGCAAACATCAGGCTCTTGAGCTTATGCGCTACGTTGACGAGATAAATATGCTCCACGGCGGCGACGGAACAAAGCTCTATTCCACCGCGGGAAGCAAATTCAAGAAAATCTGTATGCAAAACGACCTGCACCTGCTTGACGCATCCGTACGCCACCTCGGCACAGACATAAACTACGTGGTTCTTGAAAATATCTATAATCACCTTGTCGATAAGGTTGAGTTCCATTTTGACTCGCCCGTAGACAAAATCGAGCGCATTGAGGGCGGCTACAAAATCGCCTCAAACGGCGAAAGCTACACCGCCAAGAAGTGCGTTATATCGGTTGGTCGAAGCGGTAGCAAGTGGATGGAAAGCGTTTGCCGCGATATGGATATTCCCACAGAGTCAAACCGCGTTGATATCGGCGTTCGTGTCGAGCTCCCCGCAGAGGTGTTCTCTCACCTTACCGACGAGCTTTACGAAAGTAAGATAGTCTACCGCACGCCAAAATACGGAGACAAGGTGCGTACCTTCTGTATGAATCCCAAGGGCGCGGTGGTAAACGAGAACACAAACGGCATCATAACTGTCAACGGACACAGCTATGAGGACCCCTCAAAGCAGACGGGCAACACAAATTTCGCGCTTCTCGTGGCAAAGCATTTTTCAGAGCCCTTCAAGGACTCCAACGGCTACGGTGAGTCGATAGCTAAGCTGAGCAATATGCTTGGCGGCGGCGTTATCGTTCAACGCTTCGGCGATCTTATCCGCGGTCAGCGCTCTACGGCAAAGCGTATTGAGGAGTCGTTTGTAACTCCCACCCTCAACGCTACCCCCGGCGATCTCAGCCTTGTGCTTCCCAAGCGAATACTTGACGGCATTATCGAGATGATATACGCCCTCGACAAGATAGCCCCCGGAACGGCGAACGACGACACTCTGCTTTACGGCATAGAGGTCAAGTTCTACAATATGGAAGTCAAGGTCAACGAAAAGCTTGAGACCAAGTACGACGGACTTTACATTATCGGAGACGGAAGCGGAATCACCCATTCCCTCTCCCACGCCTCGGCAAGCGGCGTTTTCGTCGCAAGACAAATTGCGGGACAAGAATAATAAAATCAAACGGCTGTCTGTGAGACAGCCGTTTTTGCGTGGATAAGAGGAACTGAGTGATAAATTGGTGTTTGCGGGGGAGCCCCCGCAGGCAAAAGGTCAGCGCACCGTACCCGACAGAAAAGTTTTTGCGGAGCTTTTTTCAAAAAGCGACAATCTCGCGCCCGCAGGCGTATCGGCGTTTTTCTTTTTCCTGAGCTTTTTCTTTTTGCGCCAATGGCTTCAAAAAGAAAAAGCGGGGTTACGGTTTGCGCCTTATAAAACCACTGTAAAATAAGAAAATAATTAGTTTTCACCGCGCAAATTGTTACTTTT
>JBGVRT010000110.1:0-6408 GCA_045128735.1 Eubacteriales bacterium
AATCCACTTTTCTTTTTGAAGCCAAAGGCGCAAAAAGAAAAGTTCCCAAAAGAAAAACGCCGCATGGGGAGGCGGTCGCTTTTGAAAAAGCTCCGCAAAACTTTTCTGTCGGGGTGCGGTGCTAACATAGTGCTTCAAACAATAATTTACCATAAATCCGCCCCACACGCAAAAAGGAGCCATTCGGCTCCTTTTTGCTATTTACTTACCTGTTTACCTTTCTTCCAAGTCCGCGTTCAAGCAGCTCCCACGAAAGCTCTACGAGTCGTTCCTCCTCCGACGAGTTTATCATCTGTATCTCGCCCTCGCGCTCCGATGGATTGAGCAAGCCCTGCTCCTTTACCCTTCTGAAGGTCTCGCGCGCCGTTCCCTCGCCGCCGTCAAGAATTGTGGTTCTCAGCGGCAAGCACCTTGCTATCGCCGTCTTTATGTGTGGATAGTGTGTGCATCCAAGCACCACCGCGTCGATTTTTTCGTTCATATGCGGCGCAAAAAGCTCTCGGAGGTAGGCATCGGTCTCCTCGCAGTCAAGCTTTCCCGCCTCGATAAGCTCAACAAGCCCCGGGCAGGGCAAGGGAATTATCTCCTCATACTCGGCATATTTGCGGCAAAGGTTCTGGAATTTCTCCTCATACAAGGTCAACGGTGTCGCCATTACAAGCACTCTCGGGTTAGAGAACAGAATCGATGCGGGCTTTATGGCAGGCTCGATACCCACGATAGTAAAATCGGGATTTTCCACACGGAGCTGGCCCGCCGCCGCGCTGGTAGCGGTATTGCAGGCAATGACCACCGCCTTTGCTCCCGCCTCCATAAGAGCCTCTACGTTGCGCCTTGTAATGTCAAGCACCACCGATTTATTTTTCGTTCCGTAGGGGGCGTTGGCAGAGTCGCCGTAATACAAAAAATTTTCGTGCGGCATAAGCTTTACAAGCTCGGCAAGCACGCTGATTCCGCCCACGCCCGAATCAATCACCGCAATCGGGCTTTCTCTGTCCATTTTCGCTCCCCCTTTCATAACTTATTTTATTTAATTCTATCACGAAATTAACAAAATTGCAATATGTTTTTTACGATTTCCCGTCGCTACCTATTGACAAATTCGATAAAAAAGTGTAAAATAAATGTGTATATCATAAAATATGTAACATCGCTTACGTTAAATGATAGAACCACACATTTTTTATAAGGAGGTGTATTATGACACTGAACGAACTTGTACAGCAGTACGGCTTGATACTTATTGTTGCCGGTGTTGTTCTGGGCGCATTGCTTGGACTTTTCATCGGTATGGCTATAAGAAAAAAGTTCAGCGAGGCAAAGATAGGTTCGGCAGAATCCGAGGCTAAGCGCCTTGTGGAAGAAGGCAAAAAAACAGCCGAATCCGCAAAGAAGGAAGCGCTCATCGAGGCGAAAGAGGAAATCATACGCCAGAGAAACGAGGCTGAACGCGAGCTTAAGGAACGCCGCGCGGAATTGACACGCAACGAACGCCGTATTACTCAAAAAGAAGAAAACATCGACAAGAAAGCCGATGCTCTTGAGCACAAAAACGAAGTCCTTGACAAAAAAATCAAGGAAGCAGAGGTCGTGCAGGAGCAGGTTCAGGCTGTTCTTTCACAACAGATCAAGCGTCTTGAGGAAATTTCGGGACTTTCTGCCGACGATGCAAAGGCTGAGCTTATGCAGAAGGCTGAATCCGAGATAAGACACGAGCTTGCGCAGAGACTCGACGAGCTTGAGGCAGAGTTTAAGGACTCGGCTGACGAAAAAGCGAGAAACATTATTTCGCTTGCTATTCAGCGTTGCGCCGCAGACCACGTTGCCGAATCCACAATTTCGGTTGTTCCCCTCCCCGGTGAGGAGATGAAGGGACGTATTATCGGACGCGAAGGACGTAACATCCAGAAGATCGAAACCCTCACGGGCGTTGAGCTTATTATCGACGATACCCCAGAGGCAATAACCCTTTCGGGCTTCGACCCCGTAAGACGTGAGGTTGCAAGACTTACACTTGAAAAGCTTATCTCCGACGGACGTATTCACCCCGCTCGCATTGAGGAAATGTACGAGAAGGCAAACCGCGAGGTTGAGGCAACCGTTAAGCAGGCGGGCGAAAGAGCTACCTTTGAGGTTGGCATTCACGGCATAAATCCCGAGCTTGTCAAGACTCTCGGACGTCTCCGTTACAGAACAAGCTACGGACAGAACGTACTTAAGCACTCTATCGAGGTTGCGTTTATCGCAGGAATGATTGCGGACGAGCTCGGCGTTGACAGCCTTACGGCAAAGCGCGCAGGACTTCTCCACGACATCGGTAAGGCATTCCCCCACGACGTTGAGGGATCTCACGTTCAGATCGGTGTAAACACCGCTAAGAAGTACAAGGAGAGCCGCGAGGTCATCCACGCTATCGAGGCACACCATAACGACGTTGAGCCCAAGACGGTAATCGCGATTATCGTTCAGGCGGCTGACGCTATCTCGGCGGCACGTCCCGGTGCGAGACGCGAGGACCTTGAGAACTACATCAAGCGTCTTGAAAAGCTTGAGGAAATCGCTAAGAGCTTTGAGGGCGTTGATAAGGCGTTTGCAATCCAGGCAGGCCGCGAGCTTCGCGTAATGGTCAAGCCCGAAAACGTAAACGACGACGGAATGAAGCTTATCGCACACGATATGGCACTCAAGATCAAGAACGAGGTCAAGTACCCCGGACAGATCAAGATAAACGTCATCCGCGAAAGCCGCGCAGTAGACTACGCTAAGTAATTAAAAATGTTAAAAGGACTGTTCACATGAGCAGTCCTTTTTATGTTGTTTAGCGGTGCGAACACATCAAATTTTGCACTGATAGGCTCTTCTCTTCCTATAATAAAATATATTCTCAAAGCCGAGAGATTTGAGGTGCTTCACCGCCCTGCCGAAGTTTGCCGACACATCGGAAGCTATATGCGCGTCAGAGCCCAGCGTGATGAGATAGCCGCCCATAACGCGGTATCTCTTAAGTATTTCGGTATCGGGAACAAAGTCGCCAAGCTTCAAGGACAGACTTGAGGTGTTGAGCTCAAGCGCAATTCCCTTTTTGATAATTTCAGAAAGAATGGTATCAATCTCGTCGGCATAGCGCGTCATATCTACGGACTTTCCGTATCTGCCCGAAATATACCGCAGGGGGCAGGTCAGGTGAGCAAGAATGTCAAAATTGCCAACCTCTATCATTTTTTGAACGTCTGCAAAATAGCTGCGCATAAACCGATCCGTGTCGGTATCGGTATAGCTTGAAAAATCATAGGACGAATACGCCCTCAGCTCGCCAAGACGCGAAAAACAGTGCATCGAGCCGATTATTACGTCATAATCGCGCATCCCCTCAACACGCCTCATCTGCGCGGGATAATAAATACCGTCACCCACCTCAACGCCGCAAAGCAAACGGCATTTCGAGTCGTTACGCGCGTTGAGCCGAGCCACCTCGTCCACCGACTCGGCAATATTGTTAAACGCCTCCCGAGTCTTGTAAAATCCTATATCGCTGTGGTCAGTAAAGGCGGCAAACGCCGTTCCCGCCTCTGCCTGCGCGCCGCGGGAGGTCTCCATATCAAGTGACGAGTCGTGGGAATGGTTCGAGTGGGTGTGCATGTCCGCAAGCACCCCCTCGTTCATCACGGGCTTGAGCGAGCCGTTCGTTTCGGCAATATCCGCGCCCAATGCCTCAGCCTCGGCAAGCTCCGAATACTCGCTTAAAAGCCAAATTCCAAGCCGCGCGTACTCCTTTATCTCGGCACAAAGCTCGGGAGTAGCAAAATTCAGCCTCGCCCATTCCGTATGCCTGTTTCGCAATGGCACCCACACAGTAAGCCTTTCCTTTGGCAGAATTTCCGAAAGCCTGCAAAGCACGCCGCCGTCAACCGCGCCGTCGTAGTGAAAGCTCATTTTGGGCAACGCAGCCGCCGCCCGCCTTAGCTCCCCGAGATTTTTGCAGGTCAGCGACGCTGTGCGCTGATAGGGCGCTAAAAGTTTGAAAAGACCTTCCTTGTCGTCCTCCGGAAAGCTCTCGTATTTATTATCTATTTTTAATTTCAGCCCCGATTTTTCGGCAAAATCGAGCACATCGGCAAAGAATGGTATCTCTGCCCCCTCATACTTTTTGTGAAACCACACGCCGAAATCGTAGTCAAGTGCCTGCTCGTAGCTCACGTCGGAAATGCAGACTCCGTCTTTAAGACTCTCGCCATCACGTGTTCGCGCCGTGCGGTTTATTTTTTTGTCGTGCAAAAGCACAAACTGCCCGTCGCGGGTCACCGAAATATCTATCTCCGCCGAGAAGTACCCCTGCTCAACCGCCGTGCGGAGAGCCTCAAGAGTGTTTTCGGGTGCCTCTGTGATTACCCCTCTGTGAGCCTGCAGCTTTATCATTTTCACTATCCTTTCAAAAAGTCTTGACAATTACATTTTTCAGTATTATAATAAGATAAAACGATCAGATTGTCAACACGCGCCGTGTTTTTTTATAATATGATCGAAATTTTGAGCGTTTAGCATGGAGATTTTTGAACGAATGAGCAACGAAAGAGACAAAGCCATACTCGAACTGCTGTTAAAAAAGAAAAAGGTAAGCGTGAAGGAGCTTGCGACGACTCTCTACGTCAGCGAGCCGTCGGTGCGCCGAGATCTGTCGAGACTTGAGAACCAGCACCTTATCAAGCGAACCCACGGCGGCGCGATGATTGACGAGTCGGTGCAGTCAAAAAACAAAATCCCCTTTAAGGTCAGAGAGCTTGAGGAGAGCAGTGCGAAAATTATTATCGCCAAGGCAGCGGTAAAGCTTGTGGAGGATGGAAACGTCATATTTCTCGACTCGTCCACCAGTGCCTACAATATTATTCCCTTTCTTGAAGGCAAGAAAAATCTGACGGTTATAACCAATGGCGTCCGCGCCCTCGAAAAGCTTGCCGAATACGGCATTAACACAATTTCCACGGGCGGAATACTTGACCCCGCCTGTATGTCGCTTGTGGGTGAGGAGGCGTACAAAACCATTGAGGCGATAAACGCCGACATATGCTTTTTCTCCTGCCGCGGTCTTGACGGCGAAGGAAATCTCACAGATATATTCCCCTCCGAAAACTACGTCAGACAGAAGATGATTAAGAATTCAAAACGCGCATATCTGCTCTGCGGAAGTGAAAAAATCGGCAAAAAGTATTACCACAACCTCTGCAACGCCGACAAGCTGGACGGAGTAATTACCGACAAAAAAGAGCGCTGAAAATATTTTTTTGAAAAATAAAAAAATTTTTTCAAAAAAATGTGACCTACGGGCATATTTGTTCGTGTAGTCTATGTAAACGCCGAGAAAAGGCGGCTAATTCACGGAGAAAAGCTCCGAACAGAAAGGATAAAATTAAAATGAAAAAAATTCTTGCACTTATGATTGCAGTACTTATGCTCGCAACTCTCGTAGCTTGCGGCGGACCTGTTGAGACAACAGGAAACGAAGAGACAGACGCACCTGAGACAAACGCACCTGAGACAAATGCACCCGAGACCGACGCTCCCGCAGTAGAGACTCCCGCTATTGACAGCGCACTTGCTCTTATCGAGACAGTATGGGCAACCTACGGCGAAGACGAGAAGTTCGCAGCAGCAGGCGGCTACGGTGAGAATATGAACTGGGAAGGCCCCGGCTACATTCCCGCAAACGACGAGGAGGCACTTCTCGCTGCTCAGACATTCTTCGTGCTTTCTGAGGATGCAATCGCTATGACAGAGGGCGATATGGGTATGCTTATGCACGCTATGAACGCAAACACCTTTACAGCAGGCTCGTTCAAGCTCAAGGCTGACGCTACCGCTGAGGGCTTTGTAGCTTCCGTAAAGGACACGGTTACCAACAACAGATGGATGTGCGGCTTCCCCGAGAAGCTTGTAATCATCAGCGTTGGAGACTACGTTGTATCTGCTTTCGGTAACGGTGAGCTTATCGCAAACTTCACCGCAAAGGTACAGGCTGCTTTCGAGAACGCAACAGTTCTCGCTGAGGAAGCACTTGCGTAAACCAAGCTAATTTTCCTTACTCCTTTTTTGATAGATTTATTCCCGAAGGCCCCCTCCGCAAGGAGGGGGCTTTTGGGCTTCGTTATTTGTTCGATAAATTGGTGTTTAGCGGTGTGTTCGCACTGCAGCCCGCGAGAAAAGTTTTTGCGGAGCTTTTTTCAAAAAGCGACAATCTCGCGCCCGCAGGCGCATCGACGTTTTTCTTTTTCTTGAGCTTTTTCTTTTTGCGCCTTTTGCATCAAAAAGAAAAAGCGGAGTTACGGTTTGCGCTTTATAAAACGGTTGTGAAATAAATAAAAAAATAGTTTATACCTCGTAAATTCTAACTTTTTATCTGTACACAGATTTTTT
>JBGVRT010000111.1:0-5581 GCA_045128735.1 Eubacteriales bacterium
CTGATCTCATCGGCAAGAACAACAGTCCCGTCGGACAGTCTGCCGAACTCCAACTTAAAATCAACAAGTGTTACGCCGCACTCACGCCAAAACGCCTTTAACTGCTCGTTTACTGTAAAGGAATACTTCTTGATGGTTTCAATTTCCTCGAAAGTGGCAAGATGCAACGCCAGTGCGTGATACTCGTCAAGGAGCGGATCACCAAGCTCATCGTTTTTATATGAGAACTCAATGGTTGGAGAATCAAAAACAACTCCTTCTTCTACGCCGTATCTCTTGGAAAACGAACCTGCGGCAATATTTCTCACAATAACCTCAAGCGGTACAATGGATACCTTCTTGACAAGAGTCTCCCTATCGCTGAGCTCCTCCACGTAATGGGTGGGAACACCCGCCTTTTCCAGCCTTTGCATCAAAAGATTGCTCATTTTGTTGTTGATCACACCTTTACCGACGATCGTTCCCTTCTTGAGTCCATTGAAGGCGGTGGCATCGTCCTTGTAGGATACGATGAGCAGCTCGGGATCGTCCGTCGCAAAGACCTTTTTGGCTTTTCCCTCGTAAAGTTGTTCTCTCTTTTCCATATGTATATACCTCCATTTTTTGAGTCAAAAATTGAAATCCCCGTAACAAGCAAAAAAGGCAAAGACGCTTAATGCGGTGAAACATTAAGACGCCTTTGCCTTTGTTTTTATTTAGTTTTCGTTGTCAAAATAAAAATACGGACAACTTGCCCCGATAAAACCGACCGTAAATCTACGCCCGATGATGATCGGAAGACGCCATTGCCCTCACGTAGATATTATACACCTTTTTATCTTATTTGTCAATATAAATTATTGAAAAAACCACCTTATTTTGAAATAATCATCATGTCAGCCTATTTCTCATCCCATTTGTGGGAACGATAGAAAAAGTAGGACATCACCGCGGCAATCGTCCATCCTATCGGCCATGCAAGCCATATTCCCGTTGACGCAAACGGAATGGATAACAACCACGCCAGCAGAACTCGCAGGATCAGATCGGTGAAGGTTGCGACCATAAACTTTTTCATCATTGCGGCTCCGCGAAGAACACCGTCCGAAACAAGCTTTAATGCCACAACAAAATAGAACGGCGAGAGAATGCGAAGGAATACGATGCCCGTTTCAAGTGCCGCCTCGCTCGGCGTGTCAAGGAACAGATAGACAAGATATTTTCCTGCAAACAAATACAGGATCACAAGAGGAATGCAGATCAACCACACCAATTTGACACCCGCAAGAAAGCCTTCATTTATCCGCTCGTTTTTCTTTGCGCCGAGATTTTGCGATGTGAAATTGGAGATACCGTTTCCAAGTGTGGTCAGAGAGGTTATGACGAGATTGTTCAGCTTTACCGAAGCGGCATAGCCCGCCATTACACCGGGACCAAAGCCGTTGATAATACCTTGAATGATGATATTTCCAACCGAAATAAAGCTCTGCTGCAGAATACTCGGCACAGCGATGACCGAAATATCCTTGAGAAGCTTTAGAGAAAATACGGGTATTTTTCCTTCCGTCCCAATCTTCGAGAAACGGCGGAATACGAACAAAACGGCAAGAATGCAACTGATCCCTTGACAGATAAAGGTCGCCCATGCCACACCTGCAACTCCCATATCAAACGCTGTAACAAACAAAATGTCCATACCGATATTTGCCGTTGACGAGCACGCCAAAAAAACAAATGGGGTTTTTGAGTCGCCAAAGGCGGAAAAGATGCCGTTTGCTATGTTATAGAACAGTACGAATGGCAAGCCCCATATATAAATCTCAAGATAGAGCCACGAATCCGTAAAAACGTTCTCTGGTGTGTTGATCAAGTGCAAAAGCGGCTGACCAAGTGCCAAGCCGAGAAGCATCAGTGTCACGCAAAGCACACCGCTTGCAATCAGCGTGGTATATACAGCGGTCTTAAGCTCCTTATACTGTTTTGCACCGAACAGTCTTGATACGATTACCGAACAGCCTATGTTGCATCCAAAGCCGAAAGCAATAAAGATCAACGTGATCTCATAACTGTTTCCTACGGCGGCAAGCGCATCCTCGCCGATAAATTTGCCAGCTACAAAACTATCCGCAATATTATAAAGCTGTTGGAATATGACACTTGCGAACAGAGGTAAGCAGAATTTCCACAACACGGTTTGCGGTTTTCCGACGGTCAGATCCTTATTCATTTTCGCTCACCTCTCGTCCAATATTGGGAAATGAAAGCAGAACGGCGGTATAGGCAAGATAAGCACCTACTACGTACAGAGCAAACGTCCACTCCACCGGAGCTGAAATCGCCTTACTGACAGCTCCGATCACAAAGCCTACTCCCATTGTGATTACGATGCTTCTATCGAACTTCAGATGAACCGAACGCTGCTTGGCAAATCTACATATGATAACCACTATTGCGGCACACAGATAAGCTAACATGATACTTTCAAAAATAATACCCATATTTTCCTCCCAAATATTAAATTGTGCTTGACAAATTCTTTATCAACAATTATAATACTGTTGCAGATATATGTAAAATGTATATTTGAAATATTATTTATATCAAATTGATATTGAGGTACAGATATGAACGTTAGCTATGATTACTACCGTATTTTTTACTATGTAGCCAAATACGGCAGCTTTACACAGGCTGCCAGTATGCTTTTGAATAATCAGCCAAACATCTCTCGCGCAATGAAGACCTTGGAATCGGAGCTTGGCTGTACGCTCTTTATCCGAAGCAATAAAGGAGTAACGCTGACACCTGAAGGCGAGGTGCTATATTCCCATATCTCTTTGGCTTTTGAACAT
Organism: Eubacteriales bacterium; assembly: GCA_045128735.1. GTDB lineage: Bacteria > Bacillota > Clostridia > Oscillospirales > CAG-272 > RGIG8775. The sequence goes on from JBGVRT010000111.1 coordinate 2,832, forward strand.
ATACAGACGGGTGAGGAAGAAATATCAGCCAACAAAGGCTTGCAAAAAGGTATTGTGTCGATTGGAGTGACCGAAATCTCCTTGCGGTGCTTCCTCCTGCCGATCCTGAACGATTATCGAAAGAAATATCCGGGCATCCGTATCAAAATATCAAACCTGTCAACGCCACAGGCTTTATCAGCTCTCAAAAACGGACTTGTGGATTTCGCCGTTGTGACTTCTCCCACAGAGAAAAACTCCACGCTTTACGAGCAGAAGGTAAAGTCCTTTCGAGAGATCGCCGTGTGTGGCGAAGTCTTACAGAGCAGATTGAACGGAAAAGCACTCGATTTTAAGGGACTGACTGAATATCCAATCGTTTCTTTGGAAAAAGGCCTCTCCACTCATACATTTTATACCGAGCTCTTTGCAAAACACGGCGCAATCTTTTCTCCCGATATCGAAGTGGCAACAGCGGATCAGATTCTACCCATCGTCAAGCACAACCTCGGTATTGGTTTCGTCCCCGAGCAATTTCTGTATGACGAACCGAACGGTATTTATCGTCTGAATTTAAGCGAGCAGATCCCTACGAGAGATATTTGTGTGGTTACAAGAAAAGGTCATACGCCGAGTCTTCCTGCAAAAGTACTAAAAGAAATGGTGGTATAAGTTAGGGTGCAGACAAAATTGCCTGCACCACTTGTGTATTAGTTTGTATTTGTTAATATTTCAATAGTTGTTATACACCGCTGGCTCCGTAGTTGGAGAGCACTCGGGCAGAGGGATCCTTTACGTCGCAGCCCTTCCACGCCTTGTTGGGCATCCAGAAGTCTAAGATCATTTCGCTTTGCTCGGGATAATACTTCTCGAATATTTCACGGTATAAAAGCGATTCCTTGGTAAAGGGTGTTGCGTGTGTGTACTTTTTGCACCCTTCCTCAAATTCCGAATCAGTATACTTACTCTCGGCATATTCCTTTAAGTAGTCAACCATTGAGTGTCCTACCGCATCCGAGAATGCTGCCTTCTCTCGCCACAGAATCGAATCGGGAAGATAATCACCGTTCTCAAAGGCGTGGCGCAAGAGATATTTTCCTTTTCCGTACTTGTTCAGTTTTAATTCTGGGTCAATGCTCATAACGTACCTAACAAAATCCAAGTCGCCGAACGGCACTCTTGCTTCAAGAGAGTTGACCGAAATACATCGGTCGGCACGAAGCACATCGTACATATGAAGCTCACGGATTCTCTTCTCCGCCTCCTTTTGAAATTCCTCGGCACTTGGTGCAAAATCCGTGTATTTATAACCAAACAGCTCGTCGGAAATCTCCCCCGTGAGAAGAACTCGAATATCGGTCTTTTCGTGGATCGCCTTGCAGATGAGATACATTCCCATACTGGCTCTGATCGTCGTTATATCAAAGGTACCAAGCATTGCAATGACCGTTTCAAGCGAGGAAAGCACATCATCCGGCGTCATATAGATCTCCGTATGATCGCTTCCAATGTAATCGGCAACCTGCTTTGCATATTTGAGGTCGATAGCATCCTCGCTCATACCGATAGCAAAGGTCTTGATCGGCACGTCACTCTTTTTCTGCGCAATCGCACACACCAGCGAAGAGTCCAAGCCGCCCGAAAGGAGAAATCCAACATTAGCGTCGGCAACGAGTCTTTTTTCCACGCCTGCCACCAGCTTATCGTGGATCTGATGGCATACGCCTTCAAGGTCATCCTGACAGACCTTATCCACCTTTGCGATATCGGTATAGCACTCGAAACGACCGTCTTTATAGTAGTGTCCGGGAGGAAACGGCAAGATCTTTTTCGTAAGACCGACAAGGTTTTTCGCTTCACTGGCGAAAAGGATTACGCCTTCACCGTCATACCCGTAATAAAGCGGTCTGATACCGATGGGATCCCGTGCCGCTATATACTCACCCGTATCACCGTCATAAATGATGAGAGCATATTCCGCATCAAGCATAGCAAACATTGCCGTGCCGTATTCACGGTACATCGGGAGCAGTATCTCACAATCGCTGTCGCTTACAAAGGTATATCCCTTCTTTTTTAGTGCTTCCCTTTGTTTTTCAAAGCCGTAGATTTCACCGTTACACACAACGTAGCTGCCGGAAAGTTCAAAGGGCTGCATTCCTGACGGAGTAAGACCCATAATTGCCAGCCTGTGAAATCCAAGAAGACCATTTCCCGTATCAATGATTTTCGTATCATCCGGTCCGCGCGAGACCGTTTTATCAAACGCTTCGGAAAACGACGCAAAGGTGGCGCCGCTTCCGCAATAACCCATAATGGAACACATTGTTTTTACCTCATTTACATTGTAAATTCAGCATCCTATAGGGCAAGTGCTGTACTCGCGGTGCCACCTATATTTGTTCTTCATTTTTGCCTCAATCAAGGCTGTGTCGATTGACGCACGACCAAACGGCGCACCTACTAAAGCCGAGGCTTTTTCAGCTTGCAGCTCGAAAAGTGTTCTTCATACGGGCTCGCCACACGGCTTCCACCACCCCGTGTTCTCTATAGACGAGTATCCGTATTACTTTTCTTTTCTCAATCGCTTTTGTTCTTTTAGGAGTTAATCCCAAGTGGTTGTATTCCGAGCATATTCGCTCGTATTCTTATCCTCACGGGAAAGGAACGCTTTCTCGTACAGAGGATCGGGCTTTACTTCTTTCAACTGCATCTCGGGAGTCTGCTCCTTAAAATCAATTTGGGGAGCAAAATCATTTTGTTTCTTTTTT
>JBGVRT010000112.1:0-4042 GCA_045128735.1 Eubacteriales bacterium
GTTGGCATTGGGTGGCAGATAAATTGGTGTTTGAAGGTGTGTTAGCACAAACCGCCTCCTTTGCCTCCCTTGTCAAAGGGAGGGGGACCGCGGAACGCGGTGGAGGGATTCCATATTGTTTCTGCGTTTTGAATCCCCCCACCACTATCGTGGTCCGCCCCCCCTTTGACAAGGGGGGCAAAGGAACGGCTGCGGGGCGAACATACCGCTAAACAATAATTTGTCTGTCACCCAAGTCTAATGACTCGGTGTTTGGAATTACTGCCCAAGCATTTTAAGGAGAGCTTCCTCGTCGATGACGGGAACTCCCAACTTCTGCGCGTTTGTAAGCTTACTGCCTGCCGCCTCACCTGCTACCACGTAGGAGGTCTTTTTTGACACCGAGCCCGAAACCTTACCGCCCCTATCCTTTATAAGCTTTGAAGCCTCGTCGCGCGACATCGTTGGCAGAGTGCCCGTAAGCACAAAGGTCAGCCCCTCAAAACTGCTGTCGGTGGGCGCAGCAACCGCCTCGGTGACAAGTCCGACATCCATAAGTCTTATACAAAGCTCTCTGTTCTGCGGATGGGAGAAGAAATCCACCACACATTTGGCTGTTATCTCGCCGAAGTCCTCAATGGCGCATATCTCCTCAAGTGTAGCGTCAAAGCAAGCCGCAAGCGTGCCATAGCGCGCCGCGAGTGCCGCCGCCGCAACCTCGCCGATATTGCGTATTCCAAGACCGTACAAAAGTCTCTCAAGACCTGCCTTTTTGGAATTTTCTATTGAAGAAATAAGATTTTCCGCCGACTTTTTGCCCATTCTCTCAAGCTCGGCAATCTCCTCCACCTTAAGCGAATAGAGGTCTGCGGCGTCGTGAATAAGATCGTTTTTAAGCAACAGCTCGACTATCTGCGGTCCGAGTCCGTCAATATTCATCGCTCCCTTTGAGGCAAAATGCTCTATAGAGCGCGAAAGCTGTGCGGGGCAAGCGCTGTTGGTGCAACGGGTCGCAGTTCCCTCGTCGGCGTTGTAGAACACGGGCTCACCGCAGGAGGGACAAAACTCGGGCATATTGAACTCGCGTTCGCTGCCGTCGCGCTTTTCCTTGTGGGCGCAAACCACCTCGGGTATAATGTCACCCGCCTTTTGCACGGTGACGGTGTCGCCTATCATTATTTCTTTTTCTCTTATAAACTCGATATTGTGAAGCGTTGCTCGTGACACGCTCGTACCCGCAAGTCTGACCGGCTCAAGCACAGCGTTTGGCGTCAACACGCCCGTGCGTCCAACCGCAACGGTTATGTCGACAAGCTTGGTCTGCTTCTTTTCGGGCGGGAATTTATAGGCAACCGCCCATTTCGGCGAGTTTGTTCCCTCGCCCACCACGGTGCGCTGTTCAATACCGTCAAGCTTTATAACAACGCCGTCAATGTCGTATGCAAGTCCGTCGCGAAGCTCGCCCAGCTTGTTTATGTGGTCAATAACAGCCGACGCTCCCTTTACTCTCGCTCTGTCGCGAAGCACGGGAAATTCAAGCTCGGCTATTCTGTCAAGTATCTCGGTGTGTGACATTGGATTTTCGCGGTCGGTGTAAAGGTTGCCCTCCTGAAGATTGAACACGAAAATGTCAAGTCCGCGCTCTGCGGCAATCTTAGAGTCAAGCTGACGGAGCGAGCCTGCCGCCGCGTTTCGTGGATTGGCAAAAAGCGACTCTCCGCGAAGCTCTCGCGCCGCGTTCAGCTTTTCAAAAGACGCTCTCGGCATATAGACCTCTCCGCGAAGCGTGAAGCTAAGGGGTTCCTTAAGCGAAAGAGGTATGGTTTTTATCGTTTTTACGTTAAGCGTTACGTCCTCCCCCACTATTCCGTCGCCTCGGGTCGCGCCCATAACAAGCACGCCGTTTTCGTAGGTCAGCGCTACAGAAAGACCGTCTATTTTCGGCTCTACCGAGTACTCGGCACCGTCAACGATCTCGTCGGTTTTGACAATAAAATCCTCGACCTCCTCAAATGAAAACACGTCGGAAAGCGAGTTCATTTTTACTCCGTGAGTCACTTTTTCGAACTTATCAAGTGCCTTTCCGCCTACGCGGTGAGTGGGCGACGCAGGGTCCTCAAGCTCGGGGTGCTTTTCCTCAAGCGCCTTCAACTCTGCGAACATCATATCGTATTCGTAGTCGGAGATTTCGGGGGCGTCGTACACGTAATAAAGCTTTGCGTGGTGCGTAAGCGTCTCGCGAAGCTCCTTTATTCTTCTTACTTCGGAATCCATATTTCTTCCTCCATATTTTATTCCTATATTATTTTACCAAATCAAGGCGATAATGTCAATCGTTTCGGCTGATTTTACACATTTTTCTTCAAATTTATGTACATTTTACACAATAAATGTGTACATTTTTTTAATTTTATGATATAGTCTTTACAAACGGTCAATAATGTGGTATAATCTAAATACAGACACGGAGAGCACCGTGCCTCTCCGTGATTAACTTCAAGGAGGAACCAAGTATGAAGATTACCATTAACGCAAGGCAGATGACAGTCCGCGAAAGCCTCAAGGAGCTTGTTTTTGAAAAGCTTTCAAAGTTTGACAAGTATTTCTATGACGAGGGCGATGCTACAGTCACCTTCAGCCGTAAGCGAAACAACGTAAATCTTGAAGTTACGATCCATGCGGCAAATACCCTTTTCCGCTGCGAGATCGAGGACGAAACCTTCCAGAACGCCCTTGACCGCGGAGTTGACACAATCGAACGCCAGATCCGCAGAAACAAGACCCGTCTTGAAAAGAGACTGCGCGAGGGCGTATTTGATACGGGATATACCGCGGACGATTATATCGACGACGAGCCCGAATTCAAAATAAGGACAAAGACCTTCTCCTTCAAGCCTATGTCGGTCGAAGAGGCTATCCTCCAGATGGAGCTTATCGGTCACGAGTTCTTCGTTTTCACCGATCAGGAAACCGAGGACACCTGCGTGGTATATAAGCGCAAGGACGGAAACTACGGTCTTATAGTTCCCGAAAAATAATTGACACATACACTATGCCTGCCGCTTTCGCGGCAGGCATTAAACAATGAGGTACCCAATGAAAATTCTTATCGCATATTCAAGTAAAAGCGGAACGACGCGTGAGTGCGCCGAGGAGCTTGCCGCAAAGCTTGCCCCCAACGAGGTCACACTCGCCTGCCTTGAGCAAGGCTCTCCCGACCTCTCGGGCTTTGATATCGCCGTAATCGGCGGCTACGTCAGAATGGGCAAGATAAGTAAATATATGAGAAATTACGTAGCCGAAAACGCCGCCCTGCTTGCAGTGACTATGCACGCGTTCTTTATCTGCTGCGGTCTGCCCGAAAGCACCGAATATTACTTTGAAAAAGCGATTCCCCGCGACCTGCTGAACAGCTCCATATCAAATATCTGCTTTGGAGGCGACCTGCGCGTAAAGAAGCAAAAGGGGCTTGACAGATTTATCGCTAAGCTTATTTTGAGTGAGATAAAAAACAATAACGCAGACGCGGACAGAGACGAGGATAAGAACGTTCCCGCGGTTCTGCCCGAAAATATATCGCGTTTTGCCGACGAAATCCGCCACCATTTTTGATTTTGTTGCACTTGTAACAAATTAAAACAAATAATTTTGTGCAAAATCACCAACTTAAAATTCTTGACAAACCGCGGCTTTTGTGGTATGATATTTAGGTAACGCACATTGCCCCATTAGCTCAGGCGGTAGAGCACTTGACTTTTAATCAAGGTGTCCGGGGTTCGATTCCCCGATGGAGCACCAGGAAAAGAGCAAGTCACAGGACTTGCTCTTTTCTTTCCTACGAAACCGAATAAGCCTGCATAGTTAAATGGATATAATAGCCCCCTCCTAAGGGGTAGTTATGGGTTCGATTCCCGTTGCGGGTGCCAAAAATCCCGAGCATCGGAAGATGCGCGGGATTTTTGGCACTCTCACGGCAACCCATCTTTGCGCGTAGCGCAAATTGGGTTCGCATTTTCGACCGAGACCCGACGGTAGCTCGCTAACCGTCGGTCGGGAGAAAATA
>JBGVRT010000113.1:0-57929 GCA_045128735.1 Eubacteriales bacterium
GGATTCCATTGTTACGCAAAGCATTTTCTGCTGTGCTCCGTGTTCACGATCCATCATATTTTCACACCTCACCCGTTTTTCTTATTATACCATAGAGTTGTGAACTTGGCGTGAAAATTGGGGTGTTTGTCAACAGCACCAAAATGAGGACTTGCTATAGCGGTTTGTTTCATGCCCTCATTTTGAGGGCATGAATTCCGAAATCAAAGCGACATTGTGTCGCTTTGATTTATGGTTGGGTTTTGTAGGCTGAATCTACTCTCTACCATTTATCCGAAATCACAGTTTTGCACGAAACGACACAAAAGCCCATGTTTTCAAGGCTTTTCGGGTATTTTTGAAAGTTTTTCACGAAATGCTGAAAAAGGAAACTGTAAATTCGAGCCTCGAAAATGCAATTCTGTGTTTGACGTATAGTTGAGAAGATTCCATTTTTGTGAATTATTTTTGTAGGAGAGCCCTTTTCTTTGACTACAGTGGCATAATTATTGAGTATTGCTATCATAAGATAACCAAAATTTTTTGGTAACTGCTTCGTATTTTCCTTTTTCAACAAAGTAGCTCTCCCCGTGGATAGCACCGGGGACAATTAACAACTCCTTGGGCGCATTGCAAGCCTTATAGTTCTCATACGTCATTTTCACAGGCACGAATTTATCATCCGTGCCGTGAATGAACAGGATTGGAATTTGCGTTTTCTGCATTGCCGTGATCGTAGTAATGTTCTTAGAATTTGTGTTGATCTTCTTTTGGCAAATGCGGTCGATCATTAGTCCGCGCAGTCCGTAGGAAAGCTTCATATTGTCATTGACCACGTAACGCCATATATCGTAAGCAGAGGTGAATCCGCAATCGGCAACGACACCCTTTACGTTTTCGGGCAGTTCAAGTCCCGCCGTCATCAGCACGGTGGATGCCCCCATAGATACGCCTGCAAGATAGATGGGATATTGACTATCGGTGCGCTCGTTCACCCAATGAATCCAATCAAGGCAATCGTAACGTTCCATATATCCGAAAGTCATATACTCGCCCTCGCTGTTATTCTGCGCTCTTTGCTCGGCAAACAGAATGCTGCATCCTTCGTTGTGCCAAAAGTCAGCGATCATTCCGAAGTCCATATACCACGCCGAACGCCAGCCGTGCATAGCAACGATCACGCGCTTGGCATTCTCGCAAGGATAAAAGTGTCCGACAAGGCGAAGTCCGTCGCGGCTTCTGATTTCTACTTTTTCGATGTCTTTCTCAAGAAGTGCTTTTCCCGTTTCATTGATACACTTCTGAAAAGCCTTAACACGATCACCCTGCGTGATTTTCGGTCTTTGTTTTTCCAACACTTTCGGCATATCGCGCTCAATTGCGAATTTTACCAACCCCTTCGTTATCATATGCGACACAGTCACGCCCGCAGCTACTCCGAGGGCGGCAATGCCTGTGCCGATGATAATACCTTTTTTGCTCAACTTTTATTACACTTCGCTTTCTTTTTTAATATTCTAAAATACAAATGAAAATACAATGCGTGCGCTATGATCATGATTACTCCGCAAAGTCCTATCAGTATGTTCGCTTGGACAGCATTGATATCGGGAAGCAAAATAAGCAGCATCATAGTTACGTAAATGACAACGGTGTTCACTTTTCCGTACCATTTTGCGCCCATTACCTCGTCGTACTTTTTTGCAATGACAATTCCAAGCGCGAATTTTCCAAGCTCACACACTCCGAAAACAACGATCAGCTCCCATATCAGCGTATATTTCGACAAAAGGCATAGTAAAAGTGCCGCTTGCGTCAATTTATCCGCAAAGGGATCGAGCGCCTTGCCAAAGTCCGAGACCATATGGAAATGCCTTGCGATCCATCCGTCGATGATGTCGGTTGCCCCCGATAACAGAATCACACCGATTGCCCCATAATAGTTTTTCTCAAAACTGTAAAGCCATACGATCAATGGGATGAGTGCAAGACGAACCACGCTCAGAAGATTCGGTACTGTTAATATTTGATTTTTCTTAAAAAAGCGTTTCATAATTGCACTCCTCTCCCTTTGGATTTATTTCTTTTCCATATGCAGATATTCAACCTTCATATTCATAAAGGCAAGATAACGCTTTGACAGTAACACAAGTTCTCGGTTTTTAAATGCCCATATGTCCACCGCCTCCCAAAGAAGCACCCAAGCGGCGATATCAATAACCTCGCTCCATAAATGATGTTCTATATGAAAAGCAAAGGTAAGAACCAATACACCCGCTATGAGCAAAAGCAATGCAATGATCCGATTAAGCCGAAGCTCTTTTCTGCTTGCCACGTACTTTTCAGCATAATATTCTTTCATTGCCGAGGCGTATTCCATCTTCTCCCCGTCATCAATACAATTGCTATGGATATGAAGAGCGATGCTCTCGCGTACAGATATGGAATGTCCGCTGTTTTCAATAAATGCAGCTACGTCTGTCGAGATAACGGGCGTATGACTCGTAGAATAAACAGACAAGAAATCATCATCGTTACTGACGGTCATATCGATAATGATGTTTCCGTCACTGTCACGTTTCCGCAACCTCGCTTGAATACAGGCTTTCGCCTTCTTCTTTTTCCAAAGACTCATTTTTGTTATCTTCCCCCATAAAAGCATTTCTACGTTTTAGCATCATATACGCTGTAACAAGCCGCGGCCTGTTGAAGCGTTGCACAATGATAAATGGAACATTGATCAGCAAAAACAGAACAGATAATATCCAGCCTCCGATGCTGTTCCAAATAAAAACACAGCCAAAGCCAAGAATTGCAACGATAACGTGCGTCGCCTCGGCAACACAAGTTTCACCTATCAAAACAGGAATATTATTTTCATCTGCCAAGCGCTTTTTAGGCATAAACCTTGGTAGAATCTTGGTTATGATCATACTCATGTCGGGAATCTTGGTTTTCCACTTCATGATTTGGATTTTATTGTATATCGTACCGTTTTTTTCAAACTTAAAGCTCTTAAAAGGAAAGGCATACGGACGCAACCATTTTCTCGGATAGAGCCTGCCGAGAATAAATGCCACGATACTTAAACACAAAAGGTAAAGAAATGAATGCCAAAAATGCATATCGACTCTCCTTGTTTTATTTTTTGTTGTTTCTGATGCTGAATTTCACTTCCGAGCCCTTTTTCAAACGAATCAAATGATCCTTATGACGAATGTCGGCAAACATTGCAAAACCGAATGCTGTCAACACCGCGGAAAGCGAATATCCTTTTTTGTATCCGGCTTTTGACAAAGCGATTGTAGGGTTCATTCCCGCGATAACGTAACCGCATACCGCCGCCGATACTTCATAAGGGATTCCGTTTTATTCTACGATCAGAATATAATCATAAACGTCCTGACCGCCGTTTATGATGTAAAGCTCCTTATTTTTATACCGAGCCTTGATATATGCCTCGATCCGCTGTGCTTCCTCGTCGGTTGCGTCCTTTCCGCAGATCAGAATGCAGAAATCATACTTTGAAAAGTTTAACGCATCAATGCTTTCGCAAACGGTCACGAGTCTGCTTTCGTTTACGGCAAGCATCTCCTTGCCGACAAAGCCGATATAGTCACCCGTGTGTATTTCCTTGCCGTCAATGACGGCATCTCTGACGCAATGAGAGATTTCTGCGGTAATTACGCCGTCCATTGCCATTCTGAGATCCTCTACGATGGCGTCGGTATTACCCGAACCGGTATCGTACATGGCAAGAGCGGCATAACCCGCGCCGATAGTAGTGCTTTCGATCACGCGAACGTCTGATTTTTCATAGAGATGCGCCGCCTGCTGTGCCGTTAGCACAATGTTTCCGTTATTCGGGAACACAAAGATCACGTCGGCGTTGACTTCGTCAAAAGCTGCAATGAAATCCTCAGCCGAGGGATTCATGCTTTGACCTCCGTCCACGATCACGTCAGCACCGCGCTCACGGAAGGTATTCTTTAGTCCCTCACCCGAGGCAACGGCAACTACGCCGTACTTTTTTCGCTCCTTTTGGGGAACATTTTCTTTTTCTTCTGTCACGGTATTGTTATGCTGCAAGGACATATTTTCGATCTTTACTTTGAGAAATTCGCCGTACTGCTGACAGAAATCAAGGACCTTCTGCGGCTGTTTTGTATGTACGTGGAGCTTAACGATACTACCGTTGCGAACGGTCACGATGGAATCACCTATGGTTTGCAAATAATCCGTAATCACTTCCACGTTAAAGCTTGGAATATCGGTCTTTGCGTTTTGCAAACGAACGAGAAGCTCGGTGCAGTAACCGAATTCCAATACGCTGTCCTCATTAAAGGCGTCAAGGTCAAGTTCCTGCTGTTGCTCTACAAATGCTGTCAGCTCCGACACATCCTCGCCAATGATAGCCTTCATCATGCCGTCAATAATATAGATCAATCCTGCCGCTCCCGAATCAACGACACCCGCTTTTTTCAGCACAGGCAACAGCTCGGGAGTACGCGCAAGCGAAGCTTTCGCTTCCTTGATGAAGGCATTCAAGAAGGCTTCGGGTGTATCGGCATCCTGCTCACAGGCGTATTCGGTTGCCTCACGGACAACTGTCAGAATCGTTCCTTCGGTGGGCGTCATAACCGAGCTGTATGCCTGCTTGACACCCTGACGGAATGCTTCTCCGATCTCCTTCGTATCTGCTGAGTGAAGCCCCGAAAATCCGTTTTTGATCCCTTCAAAAAACTGCGAAAGGATAACACCCGAGTTTCCACGTGCAGAGAGAAGCATACCGTTTGACACGCGTTCCGCCGCCTCACACAGCACCTCACGGTCGAAATCCTTATGAACGCCGCCCATCATCGTCAACAGCATATTGTCTCCCGTGTCACCGTCTGGAATCGGAAATACATTTAAGTCATTGATCTCTTTTGCGTGTGCCTTTAAGTTCGCCGCGCCCGAGTTCACCATACGGGCGAAAAGAATTCCGTCCAAAGTTCTCATATTTAGTCTCCTGTTTTGTAAGTTACCTCTTGTCCAAATCCCCAAATGCCAACTGCATCGGGGCCGATAGATGCACCGATGATCGGTCCGATAAAACCAACCTCTACATCAATGCAGGGGATCTCTTGCTTGATCAGAGCAACCAAACTGTCAATTTCTTCCTTTGCACAATCGGCATGAGTCAGATAAACCACCTGATTTTCGGGTTCAACAATACTTGCTTTCAAGAGAGCCACGATCTCTTCAAAGGACTTTTGTCTGCCCTTGACCTTCTTGTACGCCGCCTGATCACCGTTTGCATCGGCAATGATAATGGGCTTGACTCCCATCAGATTTCCAAAGAAAGCCGCTGAACCTTTCACACGCCCTGCTCGCTTGAGTGCATCAAGTGAATGAACGGTTACATATTGATTGACTTTTTTACAAATTGCAAGAACATGCGCCTCGATCTCTGTAGCGGTCGCACCGTTTATCGCCATCTTAGCCGCTTCAATGGCAAGCATTCCAATGCCTATGCTCGCGTTGAGCGAGTCGACGCAGATGATCTTACCCTCGGGATAGCTCTCCATCATCTTTTTCGCAACCACAAATCCCGTGTTGACAGATCCCGAGGATCTGGATGAACAGCCTATGTAAACAATGTCCATCTCTTGCTTCAGATACAGCTCGAAGATCCGCTGAAATTCCTCAACCGAGACCTGCGCGGTAATGATACGCTTACCGTCTCTCATTTTATTGTAATGACAGTGAACGTCGTTTTCCGTCCATGCAAGTGTAGCAACGCTTTCCACGCCGTCGCAAGAGGTAGACATTTTTGCAAAATCAATGCCGTATCTGTTGAGCTGCTCCATTGTCAAATCAGCGCAAGAGTCTGTAACGATCTTTACTTTTCTCATTTTCCTTTCTCCTTTTATTGTTTGTGATTTTCAATATATTCGCACACTTCACCAACCGTTTTGAATGCCACGAACTCATTAAATCTGAAATTAAACTTGTTTTCGATCTCCATCGCAAGCATCATCATGGCAAGAGAATCGAACCCGAGATCATCCTGTAGTTTCGTTTCTTCCGTTACGCCCCGAGCGTCAACGTCGGGCATAACGAGCTCAAGCATTTCCTTTAAGGTATCAAGCATTTTCCGTCTCCTTTTTTTCAAACATTTCCAAGTCAAACACTGCCTTATTATGAGCCATATTCAATAGCATTTCAGTACTGTTTACAACCGTTTTTTCGTTCGCGCTTCCGTGCATTTTGACAATGGGTTTTCTGACGCCAAGCAGATTTGCACCGCCGAGGGATTCTATGTCGTATGTGACGAGAAGCTGCTTAACAAGAGCCATCACATCCTCGCTTCCGGTCTTTTTCGCAAAATTTACCACATCTGTGATCACTCGCTTTGCCGCGCCTTCGGTGACTTTCAGCACCTGATTTCCCGCGAAGCCGTCACATACGAGGACATCACAAATTCCCGAAAGGGCGTTCGTTCCTTCAACGTTACCGATGAAATTCAAGGACTCGTCTTCCCTCAGAAGCGGGAAGGTTTCTTTGACGAGCTTATTGCCCTTGCTTTCCTCAGCACCGTTTGATAACAGTCCGATCCTTGCATTTTGGATGCCGCAAGCCTCTTTCATAAAATCGCGTCCGAGATGGGCAAAGTGATGAAGCATCCCCGGTGTCGAGTCGACGGTCGCTCCCGTATCGACCACACAGGTAAAGCCGCCCCCCGCCGAAGGAAGAAGCGCCGCAAGCGCAGGCCTTACTCTCGTTTTCAGTGGCAAGTATCTCATCGCTCCAACAAGCAATGCGCCCGTGTTACCTGACGTGATAAGTCCAAAAAGATCATCTCTTTTCGACAGCGCCTCCAAAGCCTTCAGCATAGAGGAGCTTTGCTTTGTAAACATAACCTCTGCGGGATTGTCGTAGTTCGTAATTTCTTCGGGCGCATCAAGTATTTCCACACGCTCCCGAGAAATCCCATATTCCGCACAAAGCTGCTTTATGTATTCTTCATCTCCCACAAGCAAGTAGCTGACCTCAGAAAATTTTTCGAGTGCTGAGGATACGCCTTTTATCAGTGGCTCTACGCCCTTATCTGCGCCCTTTGTATCTATGACGATTTTTATCATTTATCTTACTCCTCTTTTCCGTTAATTGATTTTTTTATATAATCATATACCATGCTTCGTTCTTTCCTAAAATCATCAATCGTAATATGCTCATACTCCTTTACACGCTTTCCCACATCGTCTATGTAAAGCGGAACGAAGCGCAGACTTTTTCCCGTATTACGCTTATATAGCTGACCGAGAAGCAAGAATCCCTCGTACAGCTCACTTTCGGTTTCGTAGCCTGCGGTGTAATCAATATCGGGATACACTATAACACTTTCTCCCTTTTCAAGATAGAAAAGCGAGTCTCTCATCGTTTGCATAGAGTTTGCATCCGCTCCTCTGTGTACGGGAATGCCTCCGAGTGATTTAATTATGCGAGGAACAAAGCGACTTGCAACGTAAGCCTTGAAATTATGCTTTTTCCGTCTTTTGCCCTGCCTTTCGGTGAAAGTGAATTCCGAGTATTGCCTGTAACATTCTTCTTTATCAAAAAAGCAAGACAGTATCATCGGGTGGACGTGAAAATCAAGCCTTACGAGCGTCGTGATCGGGCCGCGCATATTGAGATGACGGCAAACGTATACCGTCGGTTCTTCGGGCGGAATAACGGTGCTCTTATATTTTGGAGTAAATACTTTAGCAAGTGCTCGTATAAAACGGACAAGCGATCCGTAAAACCTGCCACCCGTGTTACTCTTAAACACCCAATGCTGCTGTATCTGATAGCTGAAAAAGGCAAGAAGAAGATCTCCTGCAAGCTTCATCGGCGTCATTGGAAGTCCGAGTATATTTCCGAATAAGAATATCAGTCCGTAAGATGCCTCCAGCTGACAGAACCACAGAATATAGTATCTGAATATCGATCTTTTACTCTTTACCGCAAATACGTATTTTCTGTTTAATGTAAAGTTTAAAAGCGAGGAGGCGACTCGCGCACTCACGGTTGCGATAAGGGTGTTTACTGCGCTTATCTCTCCAAGCACGACGCTCGACAGTATGAAAAAAACAAGAACGTCAAGAATTCCCGAAAGTGCTGAGGAGATAATGTAAAAGCTAAGGTTACCGAGCAGAGCACCGATTACCTTGGCACTGTCGCTTACCGTTTTAAAATGCGAAACGTGTTCCTCGGGATTATCGGGATATATCGTCTTTATCGGAATTTCCAAGACTGATATATCGTTTTTCTTTGTGTAGATGAGCATGTTCATCTCATATTCAAATCGGTCGCCCCTGACTGACAGAAATTGCTTTGCAATCTTAACGGAAAATCCGCGAAGTCCCGTTTGCGTATCGGTGAGGTTAAGCCCGTAAAGTATTCGGAATATCCTTCGGGTGTTCGTATTCCCGGTTCTGCTTCTTTTGGGAACGTTAGGAAGATCAAAATCTCTTGATCCAAGAACAAGGGTTCCTTTATGCTCCATAGCTGCCCTTGCAATGCGCTCTATATCATTAACGTCATGTTGACCGTCGCAATCCGCAGTTACGCAAGCATAGCTCTCGTCATACATATCTGCGCAATACTTAAATGCCTGCTTTAAGGCGTAACCCTTGCCGTGATTTTCTCCGTAGGTTATGTATTTTACATTTTCGATTGTTTGAATTTCTTTGAATAACCCATCGTAATCACTACCGCTTCCATCGTTTACAACAACAAGCTCTCTCGCAAATTCCGCTACACGTCTTGCGTAGTCTATAAACTCCCTCGGAGGCTCGTATGCAGGAATAATAACTATAAGCTTTTCTTTATTCATATCGGCACGTCTCATATTTGTCCATGGTTTCATAGATGACCCGAGCTGAGTTTTCCTTTTTCAGCTTCTGCAACTCATGCCCCATAGCAATGCATTTTTCTTCTTTTTGCATTACCTCTACGCTGTATTCCATCACATTCAGCACAGTTTCTCCGTCTATTTGAAGAGGAGTTGGTCTATCAAAGCTTACGGTAATATTCTTTCCTTCAAAGATGCTTATGTTTTTCTCGTGCTTCACGTGATTTCCTTTAAATATGGAAGGAAAGATCAACAGAGTGCCAAGCTTGCTTGAACCGTGAAAGAGCATCAAGGAGACCTTTTTGTCGCTTGCATTTCGATTTTGATACGGTGTCGGCATCATACCGCCGCCGTAATAGCGGCCGTACATCGTAGGTGCTATCCAAACCTTTTGGAAGGTCATTTTCTTTCCATCAACAGTTACGGTTGCATTAACAGGCTTGAAGTGAAACAATAGACCTTTTATTGCAATCGACGTATAGTTTGGCTGTTTTCCCGTGCTCTTTAGCTGATCTCCAACCTCACAGCAATAGCCATCAATACCAAAGCCCACGCCGTTGATAAATTTGCTCTGCTTTCCGTTTACCGTAACTGTGGGGAGGTCTTTTATAAAATCGGTGATAAGGAATGGTGCACGTGAATATTCCATCCCAACGTCTTTTGCAAAATCGTTACCCGTTCCGCTTGGATAGTAATAAATGTCGTTATGAATATTTGCTTTTGCCACTTCGTTTGCGATTCTGTTCAGTGAACCGTCACCACCAAAGATCACAATATCATCATAAAGGTCAATACTCGCAAGAAAGCTCCCGAAATTTTTGATTTTCGTCAGATCAACAAGCTCCGTGGACATATTGGCTACGACCGAATAGCACTCGGCATCGATCTTGGCTTGATTTTCTTTTCCCGAAAGCGGATTATAAAGCAGATATCGCATTGCTGTATTTCTCCTTAAATAAGAAAATTTTTCATTTTACGACATTATTTTACGGTCGGTTTCTAAACTGAATCGAAACTTGTAAATATTTTTCAAAAATAAAACGAGCAGCTACCAAAATCGTGGTACTGCTCGTTATAAGTATAATTATTGTTTTTTAGGCAATACAACGGTAAAGGTTGTAATACCGTTAACGCTATTGGCGCTTACCTTTCCGTTATGAAGCTCCACAATTCCTTTCACAATGGCAAGCCCAATGCCGTTGCCTTGCGTTGCGTGGGATTCATCGGCTTGATAGAACTTATTAAAGATCTTATCCAGCTTGTCCTGCGGTATCTCACTACCCGTATTGCTCACCTTAACACAAAGATTTTCACCTGCGTCTATCACTTCAAGCTCGACCGTTCCGCAACGGGGGACGAATTTCACTGCATTATCAATGAGATTGATCCACACCTGCTTGAGCATTTCTTCATTCGCTTCGATCATATATTCATCAAAGTCAAGCTGAAGATCAATGTTTTTCGCTGCCCATTTTTCCTCAAGCAGAAGAACAGCAGAGCGCACCTGCTCGGATAGATTGAATCGGGATACATCTGTAAGAATGGTTTGGTTTTCCACCTTAGTCAGATTCAGTACATTGCTCGCCATAGAGGAAAGTCGCATAGATTCCTCACGAATAGCGTGAGCATACTGTACTCGCTGTTCTTCGGTAAGATTGCCCGCTTCAAGAAGATTGGCAAGTCCTGTGATTGAAACAATGGGCGTTTTGAATTCGTGGGAAAACGCGTTGATGAAATCATTACGAAGCATCTCGGTATTTTCAAGCTCCTCAGCCATCGTGTTGAAGCTTGTCGTAAGTTCTTTTACTGCCGGATGTGCCGACATCGTTTCTCCAAATTTAAGACGCGTCTTGAAGTCACCCGCCGCCAAGCGGTTCATTTTATTGATGATCTCATTCACGGGCTTTAGCGGCAGACGGCTGCTGAAAAACGCTGTGACACCGCCGATGATCAAGCTGATCAGCGACATAAAGAGAATGACCTGACCGAGCTGAAGATCACCGTCAACGTCTACGATCACTCCAGCTTTGGTCAGCAACCAAAGTCCAATCGCGGTCAAAGCAATTGCCGATAGAAGAATAGCAAATACAAAGATAGAGAAAGCAAGCGTCAAGGACATTCTTGATCTTCTTTCTTTAATTTTTTCTATGTTGAGTTGCGGTGTCTTTTTAATACTTTTTTTACCGCCTTATATCCGAGTCCGCGAACCGACTCTATTTCAAATTCACTCCACCCCTCGAACCGTTTGCGGAGTCTGCCAACGTGTACGGTAACCGTCTCCCATCCCGTCTCACTCTCAGCCCCCCATATCTCATCCATCAGCTGAATACGGGTAAAGATCTTTCCGGGATAGGAGAGAAGCTTATAGAGAAGCATAAATTCTTTCTGCGGAAGCTCCTGTATCTCGTTACCTTTTGTCACTGTCAAGGAATCATAATCAAGGATAACGTCACCGACAACGATCTTTCGTTCGTTTGCAATCTTTGCACGGCGCAGTAGTGCCTTGATGCGATATAGGAACTCGTCTTGATTGACGGGCTTTGTCATATAGTCATCCGTGCCAACGGCAAAGCCCTTATTCTTGTCTATGGGTAACTGCTTGGCAGAAACCATCAGAATAGGCAGATTATTATCGCACTCGCGCAGAGTCTTAGTAAACTCATATCCGTCCATCTTCGGCATCATAATATCAAGCACCACAAGGTCGATGTGCTCCTTATCCATCGCATCCAGCGCATCCTCGCCGTTTTTGGCAACGGTTACTGTATAGTTATTGCTTTTGAGCACCGCCTCAAAATACATCCTCGTATTTTTATCATCGTCTACCACAAGAATATGGAACATTTTTTCACCGCTTTCTTAAAAGTTATCAATATCAAAAACTCTATATCTTCACAAATTACAGTTTTGTATAGCTTTGTTATCTTCTGTTATCTCTGCGTCCAAACATCGTAAGAACACGTACAAGGAAGCGAAGGAAATACACAAGAGAGGTCATAAGCGATGCAAGGTAGGTCAACGCCGCAGCAGAAAGGACTTCTTTTGCAGCGGGGATCTCATCTTGCGTAAGAATGCCCTCCGCAAGCAACATCTTTTGCGCTCTGTGACTTGCATTCAACTCTACGGGAAGCGTCACAAGGGCGAACAAAAGTGATCCGCCGTAAAGGATTACGCCTACCATAGCAATATAAAAGCCTGTATTAGCATCCACTGTCGCAGAAAACCAATCAAGTAAAAGACCTACAAGCACAAGAGGCATCGAAAGACGTGTTCCAAAGTTCACAACAGGAACGAGTGCAGTACGGATTTTGTAAAGCCAATATCCGTCCCTTTTCTGCATTACGTGTCCCATTTCATGTGCGGCAACTGCAACGGCTGCGACCGAATTGTTAGCATAGGTGCTCTCGGACAAATTGACAATTGCTTTCGTTGGATGATAATGGTCTGTCAAAAAACCTCTGACAGATCCAATCGCAATATTGTGAACACCGTTCTTCCGCATAAGTCGGTTTACGGTATCGTATCCTGTAAGTCCCGATCGACATCTTGTCGAATTATGCTTGTTAAACGACGTTTTCACTTTTCCGCTGGCAATTCCCGAAAATATCATGCAGGCGAGGATTGCAAGCATAAACCAAAAATAATCTTGTAAATACATTTTTTGCTCCTTATATCTATCTTACAGCAAAAATTTTACTTAGGTATTCTAAACCGAAAATAAACTAACCAATAATATTTCAAAAAGGCTCACAGACAGATCGTTTGTGAGCCTTTTGTCGGGGGGCGTTTACTGCAACATCAAATTGCAGACAAGTTCGCTGACCTCTGCGGGATTCTCAATAGAAAGACCGCTGACAAGACGTGCCTGTGCATATAAAACCTTGCTGTAACTTGCAAGCTTATCCTTGTCGTTCTCAAAGAGTTCCTTCAGCTTTTCAACAATCGGATGAGCCATATTGATCTCAAGTACAAACTCTGCCTTGATATTTGCGGCTTCGTTGCCGGGGTTCTTGCTGAGTACCTTTTCCATATTTGCCGTAACTGCGCCCTCACTTGAGAGACAGGCTGCGTGATTTTGCAATGTGTTTGTGAAGCGAACCGAGTGAAGATTTTCACCGATGCTCTCTTTGATGAAGTCGAGCATTTCCTTTGCACCCTCGTTTTCTGTCTTGAGAGCTTCCTTTTCCTCATCGGTTGCAAGGTCAAGATCGTCCTTGCACACGTTGGAGAATTCCTTTTCCGAATAGGTGCGAAGCATCTGCAATGCAAACTCATCCACGTCCTCGGTCAGATAAAGAACCTCATATCCGTGTGCAATGACCGACTCTACCTGCGGCAGAAGCGAAATCTTTTCTACGGTCTCACCCGATGCGAAGTAGATCTTCTTTTGATCCTCTTTCATGCGGGACACATATTCCTTGAGTGTAACAAGCTTGCCCTCGTGGGACGACTTAAACATAATGAGATTCTGAAGCACATCCTTGTGCATTCCGTAATCGTTGTAGATGCCCCATTTAAGCTGTGCGCCGAACGCGGCGTAGAACTGCTCGTATTTCTCGCGATCGTTCTCCTGCATCTTAGAAAGCTCGGACGCGATCTTCTTTTCAACCGCCTTGGCAATGCTCTTAAGCTGACGGTCGTGCTGAAGCATTTCACGGGAGATATTGAGCGAGAGGTCGGAGCTATCCACAAGACCGCGCACAAAGCTGAAATAGTCGGGCAGAAGATCCTTGCAATGCTCCATAATGAGCACACCGCTCGAATAGAGCTGCAAGCCCTTTTCATAGTCACGACTGTAATAATTATACGGCGCATGGGACGGAATAAATAGCAAGGACTCAAAATTGGACACACCCTCGGTCTTTTGACGGATCACTTTAAGAGGAGCTTCCCAATCGTAGAACTTATCACGATAGAAATTGTTATATTCCTCGTCGGTGACTTCGCTTGCGTTCTTCTTCCAAAGAGGGATCATGCTGTTGAGCGTTTCATCCTCTGTTACGGTCTCATATTCGTCCTTACTACCTTCCTTGAGCTGTTCATTCTCGGTTAGCATACGGATAGGATAGTGAATATAATCGCTGTATTTCTTGACGAGCATGCGGATCTGATATTCTTCCAGATACGTGCCATACTTTTCATCATCGGTATCCTCCTTGATGTGAAGAGTGATTACCGTTCCTACAGTATCCTTTTCGCAGGTGGTAATGGTATAACCGTCAGCGCCCTCGGACTCCCAGCGATATGCCTCCTCCGAGCCGTGTGCGCGGCTGACAACCGTGATCTTATCTGCCACCATAAATGCGGAATAGAAGCCGACGCCAAACTGACCGATAATATCGATGTTTTCCTTATCCTTATGCTCGGGATCGTTCTTGAAATCAAAAGAACCGCTCTTTGCAATCGTACCGAGATTGTTTTCAAGTTCTTCCTTGGTCATACCGCAACCGTTATCGGTGATGGTCAGGGTTCTTGCGTCCTTATCTGCGGTGATGCGTATCTCAAAGTCCTCACGGCTGAGCTTCACCGTATCGTCGGTCAGCGACTTGAAGTAGAGCTTGTCGATCGCATCGCTTGCGTTGGAGATCAGCTCACGCAGAAAGATCTCCTTGTGGGTGTAGATGGAGTTGACCATCATATCCAAAAGCTTTTTGGATTCTGTTCTGAATTGCTTTTTAGCCATTTTTCTTTTCCCCCTTATTATGCGTTTCTTTTTTTATTTTGGATTTTTTGACGGTTTTGTGAGCAATGTCACATCCGACGTTATCGCATTCATAATACTTGATCGTATACGTACCGTTTCCGTCCTTATATTTGATTTCTTTTACGACGCGTCGGCTTCTCTCGGAGCATTCCTCACATTTGCTTGAGTAAAATGCCATACACTCACCTATTCGATCGGTGTATCGAGTTTTCTGATTCGTTCAAGGAGAATTTCTTCCTCAGTCGGAATGTCAACGAGCTCTTCCATTTTGGAACGAATCCGCATCATATCGCTATCTGTTTTGCTGATCGTTTCGGCGCACCTACGAAGCTCGTCTACAAGCTCATCCTTGCCGTCAAAATCGGTTTTATAATGAAGCTGGTGCTCAAGACTTGCCCAAAAATCCATAGCGATGGTTCGAAGTTGAACCTCTACCTCTATCTCCAAGCGTCGCTCCGAAAGGAACACGGGAACCTTAACGATCAGATGTAAACTCCTATACCCGTTTTCCTTTGGATTTGCAATATAATCCTTTCGTGTAACGAGCGTAATATCGTCCTGCTTCAAAAGAGCTTCGGCAACCAAATAGACGTCGTCGATATAGGAGCAAATGACTCTGACACCCGCGATGTCGTGTATATGCTCATCAATATGTTCAATGTCCACGGATTGATGTAATTTAGCAAGCTTTTCAACGATACTTGCCGTACTCTTAAGACGAGTTTGAATGGAGTTTATCGGATTACGATGATATTGCAAGCTGAATTCTGTATTCAGAATGTCGAATTTCGTTTTGATCTCTTTCATCGCGCAAGCGTAGATCATTCGAAGCTCCTTGTAATCTACCATTCTGCCCATCATTTTCTTCGTCTGATGATAGAGCGCGTTCATCACGCTGCTTGGCATCGTGGCGAGTGCTGTCGGAAGCACCACCTCGTCCAAATCATCAAACAGAGTTTCCTTATCCTGATATTGATTTTTCAACGTGTTCTCCTTTAATTGCCACATCCGTGATTACCGCAATTATGCGATCCGCAGCCGTGACTACCACAGGTGTGTCCTTCTTCACCATGTTCGTGGTCGTGGTGATCGCATCTAACCTCGGGATTGAAGTTCAACTTATTCGCAAGCAATGCGTTAACCGCATCGTCACAAGAACCGCTGACACCGCCGAAAAGCTGAATGCCCGCACTCGCAAGAGCCATCTGCGCACCGCCTCCAATGCCGCCACAGATCAGAACCGCCACACTCTGCTCCGAAAGGAATTCCGCAAGTGCTCCGTGACCGCTTCCGTTTGTATCCACGACCTCGGAAGAAACGATCTTACCGCCCTCTACCGTGTAGATCTTAAACTGCTCGGTATGTCCGAAGTGCTGAAAAATCTGTCCGTTTTCATAAGTTACTGCAATTTTCATTATTTTATCTCCGTTTCATTATTTATTTCGATTGATTTCAGATAGTTTTTTCTTCATTTGTAATAGCGTCTTGAGGCTCTATTTTCTTAAGTGCTTTTTTGAATTGAAATACGAATAGAATTGCCGTAAAGGTCACCGCAAGGATATCCGCTATCGGCTCTGCCGTATAAACACCGATCGTACGGTCGCTGATCAGATTCGGCATAATATAGATCAGCGGCAAAAGCAATATGAATTTTCGGACGACCGCAACAAGCACAGAGGACGGCGCGTTTCCGAGAGATACGAAGGTCATCTGACACGCGATCTGAATTCCAAACAATAACATTCCCGCAAAATAGATGCGAAGTGCCTTTGATGCGAATGCAACGAGCTCGGCATCCGGCGAAAACATCGATGCAAATACGCTCGGGAACAGCATTACAGCCGCCCAGATGGTTACCGAATAGATCAGGCATACCTTAAGCAAAAGCTTATACGTTTCTTTTACACGGCTTGCGTTTTTCGCTCCGTAATTATAGCTGAGTATAGGCTGAGCTCCCTGAGCGATGCCTTGTGGCGGAAGCATGGCAAACTGCATCACGCTTGTGAGAATCGTCATAGCCCCAACGGCAATATCGCCACCGTACTCAAGCAGAGAGGAATTGAAGCAAACCGATATCACACTCTCGCTTGCCTGCATAATGAAGGTTGCCGTTCCGAGAGCAACACAGGGCAAAATGATTTTCGGTGACGAGATGAAATATTTCGGCTTTAATCTGAGAATACTTCTCTTGCCAAACAGGAAGGACAGAACCCACGCACAAGAAAGTGCCTGAGATATAACGGTTGCAAGAGCTGCACCCCTGACACCCATACCATATCGAGTGTTCATAACTGATGTTAGGAACACTCGATATTTTTTTGCCTGTGTTTACTTAATATTAAGTTGTTTGGAGCAGATTTGTCTGCTCTTTTTTGTTTTTAGTTAAACTGCGCTTGGGAGATATTCGATAGCCACTCCCTGCCGTGAGTCGAGCTTGTAGGTGTGCTTTGGTACGATGCTCGGCAGATCAATGCAACCAACAAAGCGGTAATGAATGACAAGCCGTTGCGTTCTGTTCTTGCCCGTTCCCTCAATCGGAAAGACCTCGATTTTGTCGATAAGTTCTTGGAGAACGATGGGTGTCAGCGTTTGCATCGTCATAAACTTTCGTATTGCTCGGATGAAACTTCCCGACGAGTTTTGTGCGGTATCGAGACGTTCAATCTTGTTCCTAAGATCGAACATCTGCTTCTTGAGTTCTTCTTGCTCGACCTCGTATTTGTGAGACAGCCGCATAAACCAATCGTCCGTCACCTTGCCATTGACATTATCCTCATACACTCTCTCATAGAGCCGGAGCAGTTCTTGACTTCGTGCGGTAGCCGCCGCCAAGGCACTCTCTGCCGCTTTTCTTTCAGCCATTGAGTCTTTGTTGCTCTTATGCTCCAAAAGCTCTGCAAAGGCATTCTCGTCGTGGTCAAGGTAGGTTGCGAGCTTGAACAGTTCCATCTTTACAACCTGCTCCAAGGAATCTTCTCTCACGTAATGCGTTGACTCGCAGGTGCCGCGAAGCCCCTTGTAGTTGGAGCAACTGTAAAAGCGGATGCTTGGATTCTGTTTGTTGATGTTAAACCACAACTTGTGTCCGCAATCTCCGCAATAAAGAAGATTTGTGAAAATGCTTTTCTTCACATCTGCGCTCTTCGGCTTGCGACGTTTGGAGTTCTTGGTTAGCGCCTGCACTCTCTCCCAAGTCTCACGGTCAATGATCGGTTCGTGTACGTCCTTGAAAATTGCCCAATTCTCTTTGGGGTTCTCAACGCGGGTTTTGTTACGGAAGGACTTGGAATAGCTCTTGAAGTTGATAATATCTCCGCAATATTCCTGTTGTTCAAGCATCTTGGCTATTGTGGTCTTACACCACTTATACGGATTGGGCTGTGTCTTCTTTCCACCTCTACTCATACCCTTGCTCTGCCAATAGGCTTGTGGCACGAGAACCTTGTCATCTTGAAGTATTCTTGCAATGGTTTCGTTTCCGTTTCCCTCAATACAAAGGCGGAATATTCTCCTCACAATCTCTGCCGCATCGGGATCAATGATCCACTTCTTTTTGTTAGCGGGGTCTTTCACGTACCCATACGGAGGCGGAGCTAAAGGCTCTCCTGCGTTGCCTCTGAGGCGGTGAGAAGAACGCACTTTTCTGCTAATATCCTTCGCATACATCTCGTTCATTACGTTGCGGAACGCGCTAAAATCATCCTCTCCATTGTCGCTGTCGATGCAATCGTTTATGGCTATGAAGCGGATATTGTGCTCGGGAAAGTAATAGTCCGTGTATTGACCCACTTCAAGATAGTTTCTTCCGAAACGGGAGGAATCCTTAACGATGACCGTTGAGATATATCCCATCTCCATATCCTCAAGCATTTGCTGAAAGCCGGGGCGGTTGAAGTTTGTTCCCGTGTATCCGTCATCAACATAGAACTTGGTGTTGGTGAACCCGTGCTCCTTCGCGTATTTGGCGAGAAGCTTTTTCTGATTGGCTATCGAGTTACTCTCACCCTCAGCCCCATCGTCACGGGACAGACGGCAATATAGCGCGGTAATGCCTATAATGGTTTCATTCTGTTTGGCTGCTGTTTTCTTCTGCATTTTGCTCCTTTCTATCCGAAATCGGATTGGCAGCCGAAACATATTCCGCCGTTATTATATCACCTTGTGTTTCCGTTGACAAATCTGCGGAATTATTTTTTATCAGCCTTTCAAATCTTGAACGTAAAGTGTGTGCTTCTTCGCTCCGTGTCTCAAATTGAGACGCGACGATATAAGTTACACCATTGACTTGATAGGTGCTCTCGTTTGCCATACTCATCACCCAACTGTTCTTGTTCTTCTTACCTCGCATCACGATTCTCCTTTCTACGCATCTGCTCCAAGCGTCGCTTGTGAAGCAAACTCTTGATATCAGCGACAATATCCTTCGGGAGCATATTGCGGGGATAATACTGCTTTATATCGTCCATATAGATTACGATGCGCTCCCTCTGATTAGCTTTCTCCTCGCTCATGATCTCGCGTATGGCATCCTCCCCAAGTGCTCCCTCATCTGCGAGCTTTCGCATACGGACGGTCTGCGAATAAGACGGAGTGAGGTCATCCATATCGCAGATTTCATAAATAAGCTTCTGCGTTTGCCAATGGAGCTTTGAAAGTTCTACCGCAGGGGTAAGTGCTATTCTGCCCTCATCCACCATTTGAAGCAGCTCGGGGATAAGGCGCGTGAGGCTGATATATCGCTGTATCTGTGTCTTACTCTCGTCGCTCTCGGCGGCAATCTTTTCCACCGAAGTCAACCTCTGCCCAAGTTGGGCAGAAGTCAAATCGGTGCGCTCACCTTGTCGCTTGATGGCATCAAGCTTCATCTTGTAGGCGAAAGCTTTCTCGGACGGGAGAATATGATCGCGGTGGAGGTTGGCATCGACCATTGCGACAACCGCTTCCTCGTCGGTCATTTCACAGACGGTAGACGGGATTTCGGTCATACCGAGCCTTTGATATGCTCTGAATCGGCGATGTCCCGAGATGATCTCGTAACCGCCCTCGTCTCTCGGACGGACAATAATAGGCGAAAGCAATCCACTTTTTTCTATGCTCTCGCACAAAGCATCCATCTCTACGTTGTCCTCTACTTTGTAAGGATGATCTTTGAATGGGTGTAACTCTGAAAGAGGTATATTTCTGTCAGTTCCTTTGATCAATAGCTTTCACCTCCCGCTACGCTCTGCTTTGCCTTCCACTCTGCAAGAATAGTAAACATTTCTGCTTTCATATCGGCGGCGTTCATTCCCGGGAAGTAATCTGAGAGTTCATCCACACCGAACTTCACGCTTTCCTTTTTGGGTGCTTTCTCCTTTTCCGCTTTAGGGGCTTTGAGCTCCTCACCGTTTCCTTCGGGGATCATAATTGCTCGGATATTCTCAATCGTAAGCGTATTGCTCTCCCACAGCTTTTGAAGTGCCTTCGCTTGCTCAAGATTCGGATAAACATTGTTTTCGTAAAAGAAGCAATACAGCATATCCTGCCCTACGGGATCGCATCCTGCGAAAACATACGCTACGCCGAAGGTCATGCACTCATAATCGAGTAGATCGCGAAAAGGGCTGATGAGCTTGGTAATACGGATAAGGCGCTGAATCGTGGCGCGGCTCTCTCCGACCTCTTTGGCAAGGATCTCGTCGCTTCTCATCTGCATCTCAAACTCCATTTCGCGATGCTGATTTTTGAGCGCTTCAAGCTTCATCTTGTAGGCAAAGCCTTTCTCGGAGGGCAAGAGTTTTTCTCTGTGGAGATTGCTGTCCACCATTGCAAGAACCGCTTGGTCGCGATCATAATCCATAATGATAGCGGGGATCTCGGTCATTTTGAGCATCTTACACGCGAACACTCTGCGATGTCCCGATACGATCTCATACTCGGCATTCTTGTTAACGTAAACAGTAATGGGTGTCATAACGCCGTAATCACGGATACTGTGCATAAGATCTTTCATTTCATCGTTATCAACGATCTTAAATGGATGATTCTGAAAAGATTTGAGTTGTCTGATCGGGAGCATAAACACTTTGGGAGACTCGGCAGGTTCCTTGTTGGGATCTTCGGGTGCGTCGGGGAGGATGCTCAAAATGTCTCTTGCGATCTGTTCGTCGGTCTTTACGTTGTAATTGTTGTTTGTCATATTAAAAGTTCCTTTCGTTTATAAAAATAATTTTGTTATCTGTTGCCGCGAGTCTTACCGCGGGCTTGGTTTTTGCCTCCCACAAGGGACGGCTGCTTCATAATTTCTTTTGCGAGACGTTCTTCCTCTGCTTTTTGCAAAATGCTTTGCACCTCATCCTCACCGAGCTTGTCTCGCACAATACCAAACTTCTTGGCATCCTTACGCAGAGCATCGTTCTCTCGCTCCAAATCTCTGCAACGCCCGGCAAAGCGGCTTTTCTCGTTCAATGCTTCTTTCCACATTTTTGAGATCTCGACTACGTTGACGATAAGCTTTCGTATCACATCCTTGAGCTTGGCAATCAACGGCTGCGCGATCTTCGTGCGATAGGTCTTTGCGCTCATAAGTGGTGGCGGCTCGGGTAGTTCCCACTCCTCACCGACATACTTGCTCATTTCAAGATGAATATTGTCCTTATCTTCGCTAAGCTCGGACAGTTCGTCCTTGAGATCTTCAAGACTTTCTCGCATAGAATCGTTGGATTCTTGCAATACCTGCGCCTGCTCGGTAAGCTCCTCTACCTCGCGAGCGCGCTCCTGCTTCTTGTAATTGAGCACCGATAAGTGTTCGTGTGGCTTGTCCACATCAATACGTCTAACCCCGTATCTTGCCATTACCTCTGCAAGATGCTCTTTCTCGGATTCC
Organism: Eubacteriales bacterium; assembly: GCA_045128735.1. Classification (GTDB taxonomy): domain Bacteria; phylum Bacillota; class Clostridia; order Oscillospirales; family CAG-272; genus RGIG8775. Next base: position 21,430 of record JBGVRT010000113.1, read on the forward strand.
GTCCATTGTGTGCCTTCCGTGTTATCTCGCCCCTCACCCTCAAATCCGAGAGTCAACAACGCTTGCTTCAAAGATACTCTCGTTTCCAACCCTCGCTTGCTGTTTGTGACAATGGGAACGAAATCAATGTGTAGATGCGGTGTTGCTTCATCCATGTGCAAATGCGCCGAGAATACGTGCAAGGTGTGGTTGCGCTTGATAAATCCCTGCATATACTCATCGAGTATCCGCTTGGCAAGCTCGCCGTTCTCGCCTACGGCACTCATATCCGCAAAGTTTCCCACTTGGACGATAACCTCGTGGAACAGCTTTTCTTGCTTGGATAGACGTATCTTTTCATAATAATCTGGGATACGTCGGTCTGCGCGTTTCTGCTTGGCATTGTACTTTTCAAGAGCTTCGTCAAAGAGCTTGTGATAGGTTTCTTTCAGCGGTACGTTGCAATAGGTTACGTTCAGATGCGTTCTGCTTTCGTCCACGTTTTCCGCGATAAAGCTGCGATCATTGTGGGCGAGGCATCCTTTCCCGAGAGTTACACTTACTGTTCTGTCTATACTTTCACCTCCGTTCTTTCCGCAAGATGCGGTTATTTTTTGCGAGTGAAACGAGCGACTCGGTGAGTTTTGTTACTTTTGTCAAAAGTAACGCAAAGGCACTTTTGACACTACGCATCAAAAGTCCATTGCGCTCTGCCGAGGGCATAGGCTGACGTGGCAGCCTATGTCTCCGAAGCGCTCACTTCGGAGACCGCGTGTTTCATCTGCGCCTGCACCACGCTTCTATGTTGAAGACATTCTCACTCGCTCGAATGTCTCCCTACACGACGAGTAATAATTCTCGTCGCTATCACCGTCCGCATCCTCCTTTCACTCGGATAGCGATTATGTATTTGTGGGGGCAGTATTCACATTTGCGGTCATACTGCCCAATAATTGCCTCATACGTCCGTGTCTCAATTTGAGACGCGAGATCTGCTCACTTATATACCGAATCGAAAACGCTGAATTTGTCCTGCGATAAAACATCCCCTCAAGTAGTAGCCTGCGAGAACGACTAAAACCCGCCACTTTTTTCAAAAATTCATAAATTATTTTCATTCTCCTACTATTCGTTGCTTACTTTTTTGCGATTTGACCGACATGTTTTTGCTAAATTTACAAATTGTTTTCATATCCCCTCGCTATTCGTTGCTTACTTTTTCCTTGAAAAATAACCCTAAAAATCGAAAATTTATAAAAAATTAATTTTTCTCCTACTTATTAGTTGGGAATTTTTTCGAGAAAAATTAGCCATCATTCGAAAAATAAATATTATGGGCGTAGTATTCAAATTACCGCGTGTCTCAATTTGAGACGCAGTTAAGGGTGTTTGGCAACGTAACACAGCCACTTCTTTTTCATTTGGAGTCCTTTCTCCAAGCAGGGAGCTCCAAACAAAAAAGTGGAGCCAATAAATTGCATAAAAAATGCAACTTATCGACCCCACTTGGTCCTTCATTGATGCCACTTCATCAATGGTTTTCATATTTAATTGTTCGTTCTAATATTGGTGACACAGTATCTAAACCGCATAAAAAGCGGTTCTTTTTGCTCTTGCGCAGTTTCAATGCAAGGTGTTCTGCGTCCTCTTATATTATGCAACAAAATCTATTCTGTGTCAAGCGGGTTGGAGAAATTTGAGGTGCGGAACTTTTTCCGCACCTCATCGTTGTGAACAAAATTCGACCTCGTGCCAAGATGGCACGAAGTATCTGAAAAGCCGCTATCGCGGCGTGTCAATCACGCTTTGATAGCGGCTATATTCAGTTATCCAACACCAAAGAAACGCTCAAAGAATTTAAGCAATTTTGTGATAACTCCTTTTTTCTTTTCGGTACGGTTTCCTCCGCCAAAACGTCCCATTGGGGGCAGGATCTTGTCTATATCCGTGCCCGTTGTCTTAACGGAACCATCACGGAAAGCATTCTCGATGAACTTGCGAGTTTCATCGGGCTTGAGCTTTTCTTCCTCGATAATTGCCGTAAGCTCGCGCTCTTTTTCAGCAGCAACATAGGTTCTCCACTCTGTCATAACGTCATCAACGTCGTTGATTCCATCAATGAAGTTTTCAATCAAAGCCTTCTTGCTACGAAGCTCGGGGCTCGCGTCGATTGCCTTCCGTATCGTGATAAGAACTTCCTTGTCTTGACAATGTGTATCGTGATACTTGGCTACGAGCATAAGAATGTAGTCAATATTGATTTCAATCTGCTTGATAAGCTCGATTTCAAATACAATATCATCAACAATATCTTCAAGCTCGCCCTTCTTTCTGCGCTCGTTCCACTCGTCGCGAAGGTCTTGATACCGTCCGAGATAGTCCTGCAAATCACGCTCGGAAAGGATCTCTTTGCCCTTAAATTCATCGAAAGACGTGAGCAGATTACGCATACGAAGGATAGCACCGAACAAAGAGATAAAGTCTTTTTGGTTCTGCTCTCCAATAATCTGCGACTCGGTCAACGGGAACTTCTCGGCAAGCTCCGCAATCATATCCACAAAGCCGGGCTTCTCGTTGCCCTCCTTATCGGTATAGCCGTAGTAGTAATCATTGAAGCTCTGCATGAGAACGATAGCCGAAGCATTCTTATCACCGAAAAGTGAGATTGCATCGTCAGTGCGCTTCTGCAAATTGCGGAAGCAAACCACGTTGCCAAATGTCTTAATGGAATTCAAGATACGGTTGGTACGAGAGTATGCTTGAATAAGTCCGTGCATTTTAAGGTTCTTGTCCACCCAAAGTGTGTTGAGTGTGGTCGCATCAAAGCCCGTCAAGAACATATTGACAACGATAAGAAGGTCAAGTTCCTTGTTCTTCATACGAAGCGAAACGTCCTTGTAATAGTTTTGGAACTTATCACTCGACGTATCGTAATTGGTATGGAAGGTTTCGTTGTAATCGCGGATAGCAGCATCAAGAAAATCGCGGGAGCTCTGATCAAGTGCTGAGGTATCTTCGGGGTTTTCCTCGTCCAAGATACCGTCGTTTTCTTCCTCGTTTGCACCATAGCTATATATGATGGCAATACGCAATTTCTTCGTAGAATCAGCCGCCATCTGACGCTTGAACTCGTCGTAATAGAGCTTGGCAGCAGGTACGCTCGATACAGCAAAGATAGAGTTGAAACCGCGGACTCTCTGCTTGCGCTTGATTTCCTCCACCTCGGTCTTGCCGTGCGCGGCGGCAACCTCTGCGATATTTGTCAGCACGTTGTATGCATAGGTTCTTTCATTGCGGTAGGTCTTTTGATTGAAATGCTCCAAGATGTAACGAGTAACAAGCTCTATACGCTTGGGAGCCATATACGCTTTCTCTCGGTCAATATCCCATACTTGGTCATCATCAATATCATCGTTCTTGTCCATCGTCTTGATGTAATCCACACGGAACGGAAGCACGTTTTTATCGTTGATAGCATCCACGATGGTATAGGTGTGAAGCTGATCTCCGAAAGCCTGTGCCGTAGTTTTGAGGTTAGGATTTTTACCAACGCCCGCATTGACGGCAAAGATCGGTGTGCCCGTGAAGCCGAACAGGTGATATTTTTTGAAATTGCGCGTAATTGCTACGTGCATATCTCCAAACTGACTGCGGTGGCACTCATCGAATATGATAACCACACGCTTGTCAAATACGGGATGCCCGCTATTCTTACCGATAAAAGTAGAAAGCTTTTGAATAGTCGTGATGATGATTTTTCCATTATCATCTTCAAGCTGACGCTTCAAAACAGCAGTTGAAGCGTTACTGTTTGCTGAGTCTTTTTCAAAGCGGTCATACTCCTTCATCGTCTGATAGTCAAGGTCTTTACGGTCAACTACGAAAAGAACCTTGTCAATATAAGGAATACGAGAAGCAAGGCGCGCCGTCTTAAATGAGGTCAAAGTCTTGCCCGAACCCGTGGTATGCCATATATATCCGCCACCCTCAACGCGACCAAACTTCTTGTAATTGTTTGCGATCTCAATGCGATTGAGAATGCGCTCGGTAGCTGTAATCTGATACGGGCGCATTACCATCAGCATATTTTCAGAGGTGAAGATACAATACTTTGTGAGTATATTCAAGATGGTATGCTTTGCAAAGAAAGTCTTTGTAAAGTCGATAAGGTCGGGGATAACGCGATTGTTTGCATCAGCCCAAAACGAAGTAAACTCAAAGGTGTTGCTTGTCTTTTCCTTCTTGGCTTTACTTGCCGATGCGGCATCCTTAATAGCATTAAAGCGCGTTGTATTTGAGTAGTATTTGGTGTTCGTGCCGTTGGAGATTACGAAGATCTGTACGTATTCGTAAAGCCCCGAACCCGCCCAAAAGCTATCTCGCTGATAGCGGTTGATCTGATTGAACGCTTCACGGATAGGCACACCGCGGCGTTTGAGTTCAATATGTACGAGGGGCAGACCGTTCACGAGCACGGTAACGTCATAGCGGTTGTCGTGCTTTGCGCCCTCTGCCGTGCCGATCACGTACTGATTCAACACTTGCAGCTTGTTGTTGTGAATATTGTCCTTGTCAATCAAGCGGATATTCTTGGAAGTACCGTCATCACGGCGAAGCACCTGCACGTGATCCTCTTGTATCTTGCGTGTTTTCTCGGCGATTCCCTCGTTTGAATTGGCAAGAGCTTCACCGAAAAAGCGTTTCCATTCACTATCGGTAAAGGTATATCCGTTGACTTCTTCGAGCTTTTTACGGAGGTTAGCTATAAGCTCCGCTTCGGTATGAATATGCAGATACTCATATCCCTGCTCGGTAAGCAGCCGTATAAACTCCTTTTCAAGCTCGGCTTCGCTCTGATAAGCGTCGGAGCGCTTGGTCACGGACTCATATTCAGTTACAACGGTATTTTCGTTTGTCTGTGCGACGATATTAAAATAGCTCATTTTTTCTCTCCGACTATTTAATATTGCTTCCTAAATCTTTTCTCATTTGTTCGTATAAAGCTGTAATATGTTTAGAGAATATCTCTTTACTGGGCATATTATCAGCCTTGAATTTTTCTGCATCACTTTCAAAATACGATACTTCAAGTGCATTTCCGTGCCATTCCTCTTGTTCAACGCCATCCTCGTCAATATAAGTGTGAAAATATTTTGGGTTCACACGAGGATCATTCTCAGCACAAAACGTTCTATATTCTTCATACTTTTTTGTAACAAGTTCGAAAAAACTTTTGAATGCTTCTACGGTGTCCTTAGATGATAACAATTTCATCTTTGGCTTGAACTGCAATAACACTTTTATGTATTCGCTATCGTAAACCTTATTATTGTTGTGCAATAACATTTCTGCCACATCATAAAACTCAAAATACAAAGCTGAGCGCTTTTCCAAAACAAGCTTTTTTACTTCATTACGGTGTGTACGAGAAAGTGTTATAAGAGCTGTAATAATTGAGCTGACGACGGATATTCCGCCGGTCAACAAAACAATTTGCCATTCTTCCATATCTGAAAATCCTTTCTGCTACTTAGATAATTCTTTGAATGTCAACAACTTATCCCTATAATGCTCATATTGCTTCCTGCGACCTTCAATTTCTGCGGGAAGTCCTGCCGAAATGTCATTACAGAGGGTATCAAAGCGGTCAAGAATAGCAACAATACGCTCCTGTTCTTCTATTAACGGAACAGGAATCATAATATCCAAAATATCATCTTTTCTTAAATTGGTTTGATCCACTCCATTATCGTATCTCAAAAGTTGATGGTTTCTGTTTAACACATATAATAAAAATCTTGTCTTGATAACACTTTCATCTTTTACGTGAAATGCACCTATTCTCTGATTTAATGTGTATTTGTCATCCTCTACTACCAAAAAGCATTTAGCTAACGCTCTACCATTCGGCAAATCACTCATAACCATAAGAATATCATCAATATACAATGGGCAAATTTGTTTATCGGAATACTTTTTCACTTCTCCATTGGTTGAAATGAACTTGGAATTAACAACGATATATTTACCATCATTTGCAATATCTTTTTCGTGTCCTTTTCCATTTCTAAAGTCAACTAAATCTCTCAACTTTTGCCTTTGGACTGTATCACCGAAGTTAAGTAATTGATAGGTATAATGTTCATACTGCTTCTTTCTCGCTGAAAGCTCCGCTGAAAGCTCCGCTGTAAGCTCCGTGAAATTGTCCAAAATACGGACAATTTCACTCTGCACTTGCAGAGGCGGAATTGGAATATAAAACTCCTCTGTAACAGGCAAGGAAATCTGCGGAAGCGAACCCATCCCAGATGCAGCATCTCTAAAATGTTGAATATTATTTTTCAAAACATAGTACAAGTATTTTACTGTGGTTTTATTATCGGTGGTATACGCCCACATTTCATTCTTGAAGGTAAATGGTTCCTCATAATATACCACATCAATCACACCACGCGATTGCACCAATACAGCAGGAACTCTTGTAATATTTGCGTTAGGTATATCTGCCTCATTTGCATTGATTACAGTTTTACCGCCCGCAAAAACTTTTATTTCGCCGTTTGGGTTTTCAATTTCTTTCATTTTGCCCGCAGTAATGGGTGTGCCTTTTAATCGCTTAAAGACATCCTTTACCTTTTTGAACTCCACTCCATTTGGGCAAAATTCTTCTATCAGTTGTTCAAGTTTTGTCATGTTTTTCACCAATATGTTATTTTATCAACAATGTAAGCAATCCAAAAACAACAGTAGTTATCAAGGTAAGAGCCGCAATTACCGCCATAAAAATATTCATTCGCTTGCTTTTCTTCAATTCCTTATTGCTTTCGTCATTTGCTTCTTTTAACGCTTGGTTTTGTTCTTTCAACAATTCATTTTGTTCTTGCAACGAAGTTATCTGTTGTTCTACTCTCTGAACCGCTTCGTCGTGCCACTCTTGCTCTCTCGTTTTTTCATAAACACTATTGGGCAATGGCGGATTGGTTGCCATATGAGGTGGCTTGTAATTGCTCCAATTCATAAATAATCACCTGCGCTTTTCGTTTGTTGAAATGATATTGTTAAATTAACCTCACTTGTGGATTTTGATGGCTCTATATCAATAGCATTTACCACATGCATATTTCTAAATCTTCCCATTCCCCAAGTAATATCATCTGGAATTTTGCTTTTTATTGTTGGTATGTCTTTTAAGGAAATAATATCGCAAAAGGTTTGATGATAAAATACTACATACTTTAATTTGTCTTTGTATTGGTATAAGTAATCAAGCAAAGGGGCGTCCATTTGCAAATGATAAAAATCCGCAGATTTGCTATCTTTCAATATTGTAATAGGTGAGCCGCTTTGTTCTATCAGAAAAATCCCAACATTTTTTGCTCCTGTGTACCTTTCAAGGCTTTCTATATGATGCTCGAAATTTTTCTTGAACGACTTTTCATAATACTCGTAGGAACACTCGGGGCAGTCCATTTCCATTTGATGAGTATAAAATTGATTGACTTCGTGAGATTGCATAAGCGTTTTGAGCATTTCTTCATTTGCTGATTCACATTCTTTTTCAAAAGAGGCGCTTGCCTCTGCCGATTTTGAACCTTTTTTCGTTTCCTTTGCAGATGTTACTTGAAAATGCTCTATAAATCCATTCTCAAAGATAAAATCAGGAAATTCGCTAAGATGTGAGTTTGGCTTTGCTATATGAAATATCTGCCGAATAATATCAATGTCCTTATTGGGGAGCAAAGAATTAAATTTATTTTCTTCAAGTTGCTTCCTTACAAAATCAATGCATTTTTGCTCTTGTTCGCCTCTTGCCATTATTCCTCAATCTCCGCAATAATTCTGTCAATCTCCTCGCGCAAGATTTGCTCTCTTGCAACGATTTCTTTGAGTTCGGCGTTGAGCTTAACAATATCCACAAACTCGCGCGTATCCTCTGCCTCTACGTATGTGCTTACGGAAAGATTATACTCGTTTTGCACGATTTCATCATAAGAAGCAAGATGAGCAAAGTGTGTTGCCTCTGCACGTGTCGTAAACTCGTTTACGATATTGGTAATGTTCTGATCTGTCAGCTTGTTATTGTTCGTAACCTTTACGCATTCCTTGGATGCATCGATGAACAGTACACTGCTATCGGTTTTGGACTTCTTCAAAACCACAATGCAGGTAGCGATAGACGTTCCGTAGAAAAGGTTATCGGGAAGCTGAATGACACAATCAACGTAGTTGTTGTCAATCAGATACTTTCTGATCTTCTGCTCCGCACCGCCACGATACATAATGCCGGGGAAACATACGATTGCCGCAGTACCGCCCGTAGCAAGCCAAGAAAGTGAGTGCATAATAAAGGCAAGGTCTGCCTTGGATTTGGGTGCAAGAACACCCGCAGGAGAAAAACGTGGATCGTTGATGAGCAGCGGATTTTCGTCACCCGCCCATTTGATAGAATACGGAGGGTTGGAAACGATAACTTCGAATGGCTCGTCATCCCAATGCTGAGGGCTGATCAGCGTATCCTCACAAGCAATATTGAATTTGTCAAAATCAATATCGTGAAGGAACATGTTGATACGGCAAAGGTTGTAGGTGGTAAGGTTGATTTCCTGTCCCCAAAATCCTTGACGGATGTTCTCTTTGCCGAGGATCTTCGCCGCTTTGAGCAGAAGCGAACCCGAACCGCAAGCGGGGTCATATACCTTGTTTACCTCGGTCTTGCCAACAACAGCAAGGCGCGTCAAAAGCTCGGACACCTCTTGGGGCGTGAAGTATTCGCCGCCACTCTTTCCCGCGTTGGATGCGTACATACCCATCAGATACTCGTAGGCATCACCAAAAGCGTCGATAGTGTTATCCTTGTAATTACCGAGCTTCATTTCACCGATGCCGTTCATCAGCTTAACGAGCTTGTCGTTACGCTTGGCAACCGTTGCACCGAGCTTATTGCTATTGACGTCAATATCGTCAAAGAGTCCTGCAAAGTCGTCCTCGCTGACACTGCCTTTTGCGGATTCCTCGATGTGCTTAAATACACGCTCCAAGGTCTCGTTAAGGTTTTCGTCACGCGCGGCTCTTGCTCTTACATTTACGAAAAGCTCCGAGGGAAGAATAAAGAATCCCTTGGTATTTACAAGGTCAGCACGAGCCTGTTCCGCGTCCTTATCGGAAAGCTTTGCATAGTCAAAATCGGGATTGCCCGCCTCGGCTTCACCTGCGTTTATGTAGTTGGTGAGGTTTTCGGAAATATATCTGTAAAACATCATTCCGAGCACGTAGGACTTGAAATCCCAACCGTCAACGCTACCGCGCAGATCGTCGGCTATGCCCCAAATCGTCTTGTGCAATTCATCGCGCTCTTGTTCTTTTCTTATATCTGACATTTTAGTTCTCTCTTTCAAACGATTTTATCTTTTTTAAATATTCTTCCATCGAGGTTGTCTTCAATATTTTCCGTGTGAAATATTCACTAAGCCACTTATATTTTGACAATACCTTGGGTTTGGTTTTGCACGACTCCAACATTTCCCGAATGAATGATTCAATTGCTTTTCGTTTTTCTTCATTTCTTCTCAAGAGCATTTTTTCTATTGCATTGAAATAATCAACATACAAGCACCCATCTTCTGCAAACTCAGTCAATGTACGAATCTCTGTTGCTATACTATTTGTTGAGGTAGGATTTTTATATTTTTCAACCAAATCATAAGCGTTATTACCTTCAAAACACTTTGTTTCTTTCAAATGCGCAACAATAGAGTCCGACACAACTACTCTTGGATATACCGATATGTTGCTTTCTATATCATGCGCTTCTGCTAATGCAGGTCCAAATACCGTGTTATCATCACAATAATACTCACCGAAAGCAATTCCGCCTCTTAATAATGTTCTGTAGTTTAATAACCTAATATGTAAAAACGCACAATAATAAATAATGCATAACAATCCATAGTCATCATTAGGTGCAGTTATAATAATACTATCTGATATCAATTTAATGTTTGTTCGTTTTACAATTTCTTCTGAAAGAGGAATCGCTTTAGCTTCTCTAAAATCTATCTCTAACAACCCTATGTCATTGATAATTGACTTTATTTCTTGACAGGGATAATTTCTACACATCTCTTTAAATCCCATCAAATCCAAAAAAGCTACATAGCCTTTAGAATATTGATCAGATTCGTCCATTCTTTTTTTGATATAATCTTCTTTTGTCACTTTGTTAAAAAGCCTTTCAGTACAATAAAAATTGAATAGATGACTATTTTTTATCATTCAGCAGCCTTGCCGCTTTTGATCCACTCGTCCACTTCACTAACCTTGAACTTCCAATTTCGTCCTACCTTGTGTGCGGGCATATTTTTACTTGCGATCCACACAAGCAAAGTATCACGGCTAATCCCAAGATAAGCACATATTTCTTTGGTGGAATACCAACGATCAGACAAATCAATATTGTTAGACATTTCTTTATCTCCCGAAAATATAATCTTACAGTTTATATTATAACATATTTTGGGTTGTTTTTCAAGTGTATTTGTAGGTTTTTGTAGGATTTTGTGTATGTTAATATAAAAAGGCATACAGACGCCAATCGCAATCTGTATGCCTAACAATATAGTTAATCGGTTAATACCTCTATTGCTATTCTCATTCCCAATTTGAACGCATACGAGAAGATCTCTCGTTCGTTAATATCGGTCAACTCGTTATAGCAATCATCGAACTTTTCGAGGAGTTCCTTCTGCTGATCGTTTAAGGTGGATAGCAGATTATCGTGGTGGTCGGCTATGTACCCCATCAACTGCTTTGTTTCTTTATCATGACTTCTGCAATCGGTATTGGGGCAAATATTGCCGTAGAACAATTCTTCAAGAACAGATCTCATTTGTAGACAACCTCCTTAAGAACGATTTCCTCGGCACTTGCCTTGATGTTATTCACCATCTGCACCCAACGCATTGGATCGGAGGCTTTGAGTTCCTCGGTCATGCCCATTTGCTTCGCCATCCGCGCGATATGTATATCGATCTGTTCGTGTGCCTGCTCGTCGATGCTGTGGAGATGTTCGTTTAAACGTCCTCCCGTCAGCAGAGTAGTGTATGTACCTCTGCGGTGCTTCTTGATGAAGTCGAGATGGAGGTGTCCGTATTTGCCGATTTCGTAGTTTGTTTTTTCAGAGATTTCAAGCATTGGGTAGTATTGCACTCCGCGAAGCTCGTATTTAATGCCGTTTTTAGTGATGTACTTTTCCATAATCATATTCCTTTCTTGTTTCAAAATTCCTTGTAAACACAAGCATTTTCTGACCTTTTGGAATATGTTTCGTCCACCTCGGCTTTTTGCCTTTGAGTAGATCAGGTATGAACAATCCGACCAGTGTGAGTGTCCATAAGGGCACTCACATTTTTTATATCTGTTATGAACAATCCGACAAAAATTAGCGGTTTTGACCGCAAAAGAAAGCGGTGAGCATTTCTGCCCACCGCTTTGACTGTATTATAAACCGTTATTGCTCGGTAAAGGTAATTCTTCCTTGCGGCTTTGCGTATTCCTCGCCAATAGTGCCGCCGAGGTAATCTGCAATGTAGTTTTCAAGAAGCTCAATATCAAGCGTTCCTTCGGCATCTATGAGCCTTGCGTCTTTGAACATTGCCATTCCGTCGCCCAAGGAACGCAAATGGAAGTCAAAGCCTGCGAGAACGTATTTCTTGTTAATGTCAAGGTCACGGTATTCGCCGCTTTCCTTGTCAAGCACCTTGACACCGTACACACGGTAGTCACCGTCCACGCCCGTGAAGAAGCCGTTTTCATCGGTCTTGACGGATGTGGGGATGGCTGTGTTCAGCGAGAAGGTCGCGCCCGACATACTTGGGAATGAGCCGTTTTCTTCGGGATACTTCATCACGCCCATTTCAAGCATATCAAGAAGCATTTGCCCTGTGATCTCAACCGTTACGACTTGATTGTTATACGGGAACACCGAGAAAATATCGTTGAAGGTGACCTCGCCCGCTTCGATAGGCGCGCGCAATCCGCCGCCGTTGACAAAGGACACATCAGCTCCCGTCATCACACGAAGTGCATCCGAGCAAAGATTGCCGAGGGCGGTTTCACTATTTCTGACAAGTCGAGTATCGCCGTCGTGGGTGTTCAGCGTTACAGTGCTCCCGCCGATTACACGGTTGCCAAGCTCGGAGTAGCTCTCATTGATCTCAGCAAGGTACGCATCCACGGTCGCATCGGTCTTTTCGTATGTAGCGGTTTCCACAAGCTCGGTATGGGGTCCGTCCTCGGTGATGGTGAGCTTGCCGATGTACTCAAATTTTGTTCCCGTAGAGGAAAGCAGAACGTCGTCGCCACTCTTGTCTTTGATGGTTTTGTTTTCGATGACAAGATGCGCGTGTGCATCGAGAACCACATCAAATCCGTCGGTATTTTCGATGATATCGGTGATATCAAACAACTCATCTGACTCGTCATAGCCAACGTGCGAGAGCGCGATCACGTAATCCGCGCCTGCTGCCAGGACGGCATCAATATTCGCCTGAACAAGGTCGTATATTTCAGCACCACCAAAGGTGTATATGATCTCGCCGTCCTCGTTTTTGAACTGATCGGGACTCGACGAACTGATGGTAGAGGGTGTGGTGATGCCGATGTAAGCAATCTCCACGTCACCGTAGGATACGATGGTATAGGAATCAAAATATGACTTGTCCTCGCCTACCTTAGCAAAGTTACAGGAAAGGAACTTGGTGTTTGAGAGGTTGTTCAGCTCCACAAGACGCGCAAGCTGATAGTCAAATTCGTGGTTGCCCAGCGCGATGGCATCATAGCCCACCTTGTTCATAAGGTTTATGATGTACTCACCCCCCGAAACAGCACCCAAAGTGCCACCCTGCACAAAGTCACCCGAGGAAACAACGCCCACGTGGTCATAGACCCCTTTCAGCTCAGCTTTCATCGCCGCAAGCTTGGAATACCCCTCCACGGCACAATGCACGTCGTTTTCATAAATGATCGCAATAGACTCTGTTTCTGCCGCAGGGGGATTTGTTCCCGAGCCCGAGCAGGATGCAAGTGTCAGCAGCGACAAAAGCACCGAGAGACACAAAAATATGCTTAAAACTCTTTTTTTCATAACTACCTCTTTATATCAGCGACTTGAGCCAGAATACAAGTTCGGCAAAGAAGTTACCAAAACCGCCCGTGATTGTAAGCAAAATCATGTAAATGACCATGCTTGCCACACTGACAGCCTCACGCTTGATATTCAAATAAAAATTGAACTTTCCACGGAGTCCCTCTTCTTTTCTTGATTCTTTCCATTGGTACGTGATTACATCGTCGCAAACAAAGCCCGACGGCACAAAATCACGATACAGCCCCTCTTCCAATCTGCGGATTTGGAAACAGTTTGCATCATTGATTTCATAGTCCTCGCTGACCGACACAGTAACGACTGCCTTTTTCAGTTTTTGACGGTGGAATGCACCGATTTTGTTGATTTCGGACGGAAGATTGCGCGCCTCGTTCACGCGAATAGAATAACCGTATTTTTCGGATTGTATCGGCGTGGTAATAAGATCGCGCAGTCTGACCAAAAAGCTGCCTGCCGACTTGTAGGTGCTAAATACCCTATCGAGAGATTTATGTGGCAAGCGGAAGGAGAAATATCCCTCTTCATTGTCTATGTAAGATTGAATATGCCCGTAGTCCACTGTGATCAACGTTCCATCCGATAATTTGTCAAGTGCGAGTTCAAGCTTTGACAGATGCACAATATCTACGGTTTTTCTGTTATATGCGATCTCAGAGGTGTATTCATTTTTCATAAAATCAATGATACAGCCGCTTGAAAATGTGGCGCGGGCAATCTCTTCGTTTTTGAATGCGAGCGAAATATCCTCTATCTCCTCTGCGCTTACCTCGAAAGGCACGTAAAGACAGAGTTTGCTCGTCCCTTTAATACCCACGATTTTTACGGATACGTCGATGTAGCTTTTTCCTTTCGGGCTCATCCAATCGTGAAAATAGATCGTGCTGGTATCGTCGCCGTCAATCCATATTGCCCAGCCGTCATCTGTGAATTTTTTACCCTTAATTGACATTTATTTTACCTACGCTTCAAAACTGATTTTTATTTATATTACACAGGGGATGCGTACACATCCCCTGCGATTTGGTGTTTGGATTATTCTTTAACCCAAATTCTTTTTGATCTTCAGAATGTTTTGTCCGTCTTTGTACTCATAGGTAATGTCGTCCATAGACTTTTTTACCATATAAATACCAAGACCGCCGATGGCTCTTTCCTCTGCGGAAAGGGTTGTGTCAGGATCGGCTTTTGCAAGGGGATCGTAAGGCACACCCTTGTCGATAAAGGTAATTATCACGGCAAGAGGATCTTCGGTAACCTCCACACGGACGGTTGCGCTTCCCACCTCGGGATTGTATGCGTAGTGTGCTATATTGCCGAAAAGCTCGTCGATGGCAATGTCGATCTGCATCTGCGCTTTCATGGGGCAATCGAGCGCTTCAAGCTGTTCGTTTACAAAGTCGGTAACGGTTTCAATATTTTCTACTGTTGCCGCAATGGTTAGTTCTTTCATTTTGCGTCCTCCTCATTTGTTTTCATCTTTGCCTTATATTCGAGACAAAGCATTGTAATATCGTCAAACTGAGGTGCTTTACCTACAAATTCGTCAATATCCTCCTTGACTGCAGGAAGTATTTCTTGGGGTGTTCCGTTTTTCACTTTGTTCAAAATCGTACCAAGTCTTTCCATACCGTATAACTCATTATTTACATTTGTTGCCTCGGTTACACCGTCGGTGTACTGGAATATCTTGTCACCGGGCTCAAGCGTCATCGAGCCTGCGCGGTATTTTGTATTCTCCATACCGGCAAGGACAAAGCCTGCGCGTATCCTGTAAGGCTCAAAATCGCCGCCCGCCTTGCAAATAAAGGGCATTTCGTGACCCGCGTTTACGTAATTGAACTCGCCTGTTTCAAGGTCAAGCACGCCCTCAAAGGCGGTAATGAACATCTCTTCGCTATTTGATTCGCAAAGGAGATTGTTGACCTCGGTAAACACCGCTCCAAGGTCTCTGCCCTGTGTGGTGTGGTCCTTGATAAGGGTTTTACCGATGACCATAAAGAGAGCCGCGGGAACGCCCTTGCCCGAAACGTCGGCCATAACGATTGCCAGATGCTTGTCGTCCACCATAAAGAAGTCGTAAAAGTCGCCTCCTACCTCTTTCGCGGGGTCCATGGTTGCGTAAATGTCAATTTCTTTTCTTTCGGGGAATGCGGGGAAAATACAGGGAAGCATAGATTTCTGAATGTTTGTGGCAACGTTCAATTCCGCCGAGCTCTTCATTTCACGGGATGCAGACAGAATAGAGTGGAAAATCAGAACGAACTCGATAACGAAGATAACACAAACAGTCAGATACAGCGGAAAGAACCAGAAATGACCGGGGAAAATACCGTTTGCGTTGGAAAACAGATTGATAACGTAGAAACCAACGTGCGAAACCGCGGGTGCGGCTACAAAGGTTGCCATTTTTCCTTCAAGAGAATCTATCATTTCTCTGAAGTGCTTGCGAAGGAAGCGGAAATATGCAAAGAAGAAGATAGAATACACCACAATCTTAATGCCGATAAAGAAGAGAAGATTGGGAACCTCATACGGGCTTGCGACGATAAGTCCAAGCCTTCCCGCAAGAAGTGTGTCGGTGGTACCGCAGAACATAAACGTACAAACGTTTGCAATCAGGCAAGAGGTCAGTGATACGAAAATCTTTGAAGAAAGAGTGCCGTTATAAAGCAAGCAAATCATCAAGGAAACAATTGCGGAAAGTCCGATAATTCCCACCGCATCGTTTGTAAGATTTATGTAATATGATACGAAGGCAATGCCGTAAGCGATAACGGCTGCAAGTATCCATGCGGGGACAAGAAACTTTTTAGAATATTTTGGCTCAAAGGTAACGCCTGCAAGACAAGCGGCAAAAACCGATGCTAAAAACACCGCAAAACTCCAAAGTCCAATAATTTCCATTTCTTTTAATCCTTTCTGTATGTAAATATAAATTAAAACAAATCCATTCCGTCAAGCGCGGAAAGATATTTGTCAAGATACTCGGGAGTGATTTCACTCCAAGCATCACCAAGCTGTCGGATATAAGAATCGGTCAGAGGCTGAACCACAGGAATATCGCGAAGTCCTCCCTCGATACCGCCTGTAAAGAGACCCTCAAGCTGCTCTCTTCCTTCATCCGTGTGTTTTTTCTCCTTAACAAGTGCGGCAAAATCATCATCTGAGAGCACCTCAACGTTGTAACCCAGCTTTGCGAGTCCCTCAAAGAGCGCCTTGAAGGCTACCTCTCGCGCGGGATAGATATGAAATGCCACTGTGCTGTTATCGGTAGCGCAAAGGCTGATGATATTGTGCGCTGTTTCATCTACAGGTGAGAAATTTACAGTCGCACCGTAAATCGATTCGGGCACGGCTCCTACCTTGATATACGATGCCATTCTTCGCGTAAATGCGTTGGAATGGATATTCATCTGAAATTCTCCGTCCTTAATTCTGCCCTGAAGATTTCCGACACGCATAAACTTGATATCAAGCCCGTCATCAACCGCGGCTCTGAGCATCGCGTGCTCTGCCATATATTTAGAATAAATGTAGCTGTTATGGATGCGCTGACCGATATAGAAGTCACGTTCGGTAAACTGAATTTTGTCAATGCTTTTTGCCGAACCCGCTACGCTGATGGTAGACACCTGACAAAGAGTTGCGCCTTGTTTCTTTGCAAAGGCAATAAGGTTTTTAACACCGTCCGTGTTGATTCTTGTTAGGGTATCTCCATAAGCAAAATGCGCAACGTTTGCCGCAGAGTTGATAATGGTATCAAAGTGAATATCACAGCCTTGTGTAAAGATATCGGGATTTGTGATATCCCCCTCTGCCACCGTCCATTTTTCACCGTAGCCCTCGGAATAATCCTCTTCCGAGAAGTAGAAAAGGTTAGCCTTTACTCTGCGCTCAGCCGTAAGTCTCTTGTTAGGTCTTGCCAGACATACGATTTTATCACACAGATCGGCTCTTTCAAGAAGATCGATCAACAGGTGGATTCCGAGATAACCCGTAACACCCGTCAGAAGTACGTTTCCAAGCTTCTTGCTCTTTACTTCATTATTAGTATGAGCCTTAATGAACTCATCAATTCCGTTATAATCGAGAGAAACGAGATCGAAGCCGTTATCTTCCGCCGCATCTCCGTAGATTTTCTCAAGAAGAAGCGCGGGGGTGGGATATTTGTAAAGATCTCCGAAATCAAGCTTGCCTTCTTCCAGATTCAGGCGTGTTTCAATTTCAAGCAAAGCGTTTGCCGCATCCAGGGAGGAACCGCCAAGCTCGAAGAAGTTATCTTCCAGCCCAACCCTTTCGACCTCGAGAATCTCCTCAAAGGCGTGGCAAACGATAACCTCTCTGTGGGATATGGGCTTCTTATAGCTTCTGACATACTCCACAGGCTCATTGGCAAGTGCCTTGAGGTCGGTTTTTCCGTTGGGGGTTTGCGGCATTTTTTCAAGCTCCTTCAAAATATCGGGAACCATATAAGGCGTGAGGCGGCTCTTCATATGTGCCTTCAGCTCTTTTGCGTCCACCGTCTGCCCTGCCGCAACCGTATAAAATCCTACGAGATGCTCTGTCTTGTCTATTTTCTTGACCATACAGTTACACAGTGCGATCCCCTGATATCCGCCCATTACCTTTTCGATTTCGGAAAGCTCAATTCGAAGGCCGCGAAGCTTGATCTGCCTGTCGTTTCTGCCGTGATAGATCAATCTTCCATCGGGGTGTAAATGTCCAAGGTCACCCGTGCGGTAAACGCGAAGCCCTTCCCATTCAATGTATTTCGAGGCGGTCTCCTCGGGGCGATCCTTGTATCCGATACCGACACCGTTTCCGTAAACACAAATCTCACCGACCGCGCCAAAGGGTACAAGCTTGCGATTTGCGTTCAGAAGCAGAATGCCCATATTGCCGATCGGTGTTCCGATGGAGAGCATATCTCCCGCCTCGGTAATGGTGGCGCCTATTGTGGTTTCGGTGGGGCCGTATCCGTTATACATGCGGATGCCGTAGGTCTTTTGCATTTCTTCAACAAGACTTCCCGGCAATACCTCGCCCGCCGCAAGAATTGCCTTTACGTTTGAAAGCGCGCTTACAAAAGCGGAGTTTGACAGATAGGCGGCGATACGCGACGGAGTGCAGTGAATAATGTCTGCGCTGTGTCTTGTAATGTGGGCGGCAAGCTCACCTGCGTCTATCATTGCCTTTTCGGTTCCGAATTCCACAAATTTTCCGTTGAAAAGAGGAACGAATATCTCGAAAAGAGATATGTCGAAGCAGATAGAGCCGATTGCCACGATGCCGCGGCAGTTCTTGACTATGTCGCGGTTAAAGGGATTGTTGTCGGGGTGGGTGATATTGGCGATACCTCTGTGGGAGAGCATAACGCCCTTGGGTCTGCCCGTTGTTCCCGACGTGTATATGATGTAAGCCACATCTTCCTGCTTTACAAGGGGTAATTTTACCGAGTCATCGGAAAATTCAATAAGTCTGTCGACTTCAAGATAATCGTATTTATCCGAGGTCTCCACATTTTTCGATGAAATCAAGTATGCGGCTTTGCTGTTTTCTACAATGTAGGATACTCTATCCTGTGGGTATGCGGGATCTACGGGAATAAACGCCGCCCCCGCCTTGGAAATTCCGAGGATTGTGGGAATGATGCGCCAGTCGCGATTCAGCATAAACGCAACCGAATCTCCCGATTTCACGCCCGCATTGACAAGCCCTCTCGCAATTCTGCTACTGACGCGGTCAAGCTCGGCAAAGGTGAGCGACACCTCGCCCGCATAGAGCGCGTAGCAATTACCGTGCTTTTCGGCTACGCTTTTGAAAATTGACGGAATGGTAAGGTCATTACCGACTTTGTAGCTTACTCCGCAGATATTTGTATTTTTTTCGTATTCTCTTTTTCCAAGAATAGAGATGTTTTCAATTTTAATATTTTGTATGCCTTGGTCTATGATCGTGCATACAGAGTCAAAGAAGCTCTGTGCGCGATCCTTGGTATAAATTCCCTCGCGGCAATCGAGGCGAATATCAAATCCGCCGTTTTCATTATGGAAAATGTTATACGTTAAGTGATTATGCATTCCCCCCGCCACGCTGTAATCCACGTGATGGGGAATCTCGGTATCAAATTCATACCGATAAAAGTTAAAGACGTACTCCGAAAGCGACTCGGAGATCATATCGTTATCGCGCAAGACTTCAAGGATTTTGTCATATCCGAAATTTTTGTGTGCCGATGCTTCTCTCGACGCCGTTTCCACAGATCGGCAAAGCTCGGCGAAGGTCTGCTCTTGATCAACACGTACTCTGACGGGAACAAGAAGCGTATAGCATCCGATGACATTCATTTGAGCCACGGTGCGATTGAGGCGAGGCATTAAAAACACAGCATCCTTTTTGCCGGTGGATTCGGCAAGATAGAGCGCATAGGCGGCGGCAAAAACGTAAGCCGGCGTTAATTTATTATCCTTGGCAAAATGCTTTAACGAATCGGAAAAGCCCTTTTCACAGGAAAAATTGTATGCCGTAAATCCGGCCCCCACAGCTTTTTCCGAAAAGATCGCAGGTTCAAACTCTGCCTCGTTAAAATAATTCTGCCAAAACGAAGCATCCGAATCGGACAAATCGGTTGCCGCGTTTACCGCAAAAGAATCGGCGCGGCATTCCTTTCTGCCAAGAACGTCCAACACCTTTTGCGCAAACAGACTCATACCGTAGCCGTCGATGATCAAATGATGAAAACGGGTATAGACAATGCATCCGCCCTCACAGAGAGGAATAATCTCGGATCGGTAAAGCTCCTGCTCGGCTCTCATAGGCTGTCGATCGGCGGTGTTCATATATTCAGCCGCATTCTCTGCGCTTTTTTCTTCAAGAATACTGCTTAAAGAAACAGGTGCATACAAATATTCAAGCTTACATAATTGCTCGTCCTTGTTCAGCTTTGCAAAGAAAGCGTCGGCTTCTGACAAGACCGTATCGACCGCAACCTTTGCTTCGGACGGAGAAACCGTGTGCAAATGAATTTTGACGGAAATTGTATTGATGGCATTTTCTCCAACGCTTGCCACCTCACTCATTGCAATTTCTCTTTGTGATAAATTTAAGTTTTCGAAGTTCATTCTGTGTTTCTCCCATCCAAAGTTTGTTGGTACCTCCTATGCCGTTCACACGGCATAGGAGAAAAATGTATGCAATAAAATTATTCGATAGTTAGAATATCGATAAATCCCGTTACTTCAAAGATTTCGTTAATGGTATCGTTTACGTTCTTGATGATCATTTCGCCCTGCTTGTTCATTACCTTCTGCGCCGAGAGAAGAACACGAAGTCCTGCGGAAGAAAGGTATTCAAGTGCGGCAAAATCAAGTATGAGCTTTTCGATGCCGTCAATGCTTTGCTTGAATTCTGCTTCAAGCTGGGGGGCGGTGGTGGTGTCGAGTCTGCCTGTAATAGCGACAGTAAGTTCTTTTCCGTTGAGATTCTTTTCGATAGTCATTTTGCTTTTCTCCTATTTCTAATTTTTTATTCCTTAATACAAACCGTCAGAACCTTGTATCCGTTTTCATTATCGTACTTAATATCGGAAGCGCAGTTCTTAATAATCATTTCGCTAAGCTCATCAAGCACCTTGAAGGCTTTATTTGTGATGTTGTGTCGCAGGACAACTTCTTTTTTGCCTGTTGATTCTTCATAGGCAACGGTCAGATTTACCTTTCCCTTCCCACCGATGGGTTGAAGTCCTGTCAGCAATTCCTCGACGACAAGCTGAACACGGGTGGCAGCCTTGGGGGCAAATGCGTATTTACTGCAATAAGAGGAAACCTGTGCAAGAACGGTATAAATATCAATGTCTTCTACTGTGGATTCGTACGTATAGGTTTTCAGTTTGCGGACAAAGGCAATTGTCTTCTCACGTTTCGGATGATTGAAAAACTCCAAAGGAGAAGCTTCCTCATAAACGCCACGATCAGCAAGGAAAATGATTTTACTTGCCACGTTCTTTGCAAAAGTCATTTCGTGGGTAACGATCACACAGGTCATACCGTTCTTGGCAAGATTGCGGATAACCGCGAGAACCTCGTCAACCATCGTGGGATCAAGAGCCGAGGTGGGCTCGTCAAACAGAATGATCTCCGGATTCATTGCAAGGCAACGGGCGATAGCCACACGTTGCTTCTGACCGCCCGAAAGCTGAGAGGGCATAAAGTCGGCTCTCTCCTGCATACCAACCATACGAAGGTATTCCATGCCTTCCTTGATTGCCTGCTCCCTCGGGATCTTATTCACAAGCATTGGGGCCTTGATTACGTTTTCAAGAACAGTCAAGTGTGAAAAAAGATTGAAGTTCTGATACACCATACCCATTTTGCGGCGGATCTTGTCGATATCAGCCCCCTTGGCTGTGATCTCATCACCGTCAATGAATATCTGTCCCGAGGTGGGCGTTTCGAGCATATTGATACAGCGAAGGAAGGTGGTTTTTCCACAACCGGAGTTGCCAACGATAACGATAACGTCGCCCTTTTCAATATTCTCGTTAATGTTTTCCCAAATAAGGTTATCTCCAAAACGCTTGGTAAGATTTTTGATTTCTACAAGACTCATTTATCTCACCTCCGATTTCTCAAGATAATCCTTGGATTTGATATGCTTTCTCTTTCCCATTCTTGTGATAACAAAGTCACCGAGTGTTCCGATCAGAAAATAACCCACAATCGACAGCACAATGCCAAGAACAGCATTGGAGATACCGTCAGTCGTACTTAAGAACTCTTTTACTCCGATCACAGACGCAACGCTGGTAATCTGCATACACATCACGAACATGGACATATACACGGGAACGATGCTCTCGATAATCTGAGGAAGCATAATATGGAAAAAGGTTTGCATTTTGCTCATTCCAATGGTACGAGCCGCCTCGACCTCCCCACCTGCAACCGAGCAAACACCGCCGAAAAAGACGCCCGTAAGATTAGCCGCAACAAAAAGTGACAAACCTATGTAAGCTATGAGAATGGAGCCGTTGTTTCGGTCCCCCATTATGATAAGAGCAAAAAGCATCAGCATAACCAGCGGCGGTATCTTAATAATGATCCCGTTATATACCTTCGCGATCGTTCTTATCACCTTGTTTCCCGAGCAGAATCCGGCGCACGTCAGAACACCGATCAAGGATGCCGTTACAAAGCATACAATGGTCAAAAAAAACGTAACACCGAGTCCCGTCAATATCTTTATAACCATCAGTCCCTCCTTTAATCCAGCTTCAATGCGGTTTCAAGCGCCAATGTAATCATCTCACCAAAAGAGTTCTGTCTTTCTTCCGCCGTCGTTTCCTCACCCGTGATGATATGGTTGGAAACGGTGCAGATCACAAGCGCATTTTTGTTAAGGCGCGCGGCGTTCATATAGAGAGCCGCACCCTCCATTTCGATAGCCATAATACCCATCTTCGCCCAAGCGGCGTTTGCGGTTTCATCATCACCGTAGAAGATATCGGAGGAAAGGAGGTTGCCTACGTGATAGGTAACGCCCATTTCCTTGGCACACTCTACGCACTTGCTCATTGCTTCATAGCTGCAAAGCGGAGCAAGCGTACCGGGAAGCTTATAGTTCGCCGCATAATTGGAATCGGTGGAGCATCCCATACCGATTACAACGTCACGAACGTGAATATCGTCCTTGAGAGCCCCCGCAGAACCGATGCGGATAATGTTGTTTACACCAAAGAAGTTGAAAAGCTCGTAGGAGTAAATGCCCATTGACGGCATTCCCATTCCGCTTGCCATAACCGAAACACGCTTACCCTTATAGGTTCCCGTGTATCCCTGAACGCCTCTGACGTTGTTAACGAGCACAGCGTTTTCAAGATATTTTTCCGCGATCAGCTTTGCGCGGAGAGGGTCGCCCGGCATAAGCACCGTGGAAGCGAAATCCCCCTGTTTTGCGTTAATATGTGCAGTTGCCATTTTTATACCTCTACTTCCTTATTGTTCAAAATCAGTTGTATTCTCTTACAGTCAATAGAAAAATCGCTGCGTTTTTGGATAACCGAAAGACAATATTCAAGGGTTTCCTTGACGGTGCGGATCGCCTCCACAACACCATCGACAATATCCGCCTTATCGGTGTCGGCAATCACCGCGATACAATCCTCGCCAAAATTTACCGTATGGATCGCATCGTGCTTGGAAAACTCGAAAACGTCCTTCTCGCTCATACCTTCCATTGTTTCGGTATCATACAGCAAGTCGGGGTTTCTGTCAGATGCTATGTCAAGCTCGTCGCAAAGCCTTATAAGCGCCGCAAGCAAGGCAAGGTTCGCATACTGTCCGTCACCAAGATCATAATCTGTAGGATAAAGGGCTTCATCCATCAAATCGGTCTTTCGGTGTCCCCTTCCCACCTCTGCGATAGCGTTCGCATACTGCTTGCTTGGTATCTCAAGGAGCTCCCAATACTTTTTTACAAACTGCGATGAGAAATCGTTGTGAAATTTACGGATCAGATTGGGCTTTGATATTTCCGGATGATCGTTTACATAAACCCTGAGTCCCGATGCATCAATGAACGAGTCGATATCCTTATCCGAAACACCCATTCCAATGTCGTGTAAAGCACAAGCCATAAGATAAATGTATATCTCACCTGCGTTTAATTTCATAACGTTTTCACGAAGCAGTTGGTTAGATATGTTGGCTACACTCAAAGTATGTAGGAGTGTATGATCGGTAAACGTTGGAAATACGGCGAGAAACTTTTTCAGCATTTGCTCAAAAAGTGACATACAGCAGGTATGCCGATATGCAAGCTCGCTATTCAATTCCTTTAACCTATGCTCAAGCAAGAAGTCGTAATTTGGCATACAAAGACCTCCCTGAGCAATTATTCGATTGTCAGAATATCAATGAATCCCGTTACTTCAAAGATCTCGTTAATGGTATCGTTTACGTTCTTAATGATCATTTCGCCCTGCTTGTTCATTACCTTCTGAGCCGCAAGAAGAACACGAAGTCCTGCAGAAGAAAGATACTCAAGAGCGGCAAAGTCAAGAACGAGCTTTTCCACTCCGTTAATGCTCTGCTTGAATTCTGCTTCAAGCTGGGGAGCGGTGGTCGTGTCAAGTCTTCCGGTAATGGTAACGGTAAGTTCGGTTCCGTTCAAATTCTTTTCGATTATCATTTTAGTGTACCTCTTTCTTTATTTTATTTTTTAATTATTTTTTGCGTAGAGTTTCTTTATCAAGACCGCCCAGCGAGTCGGCTACATCAATCATTGTAAGCTGCCAGCCTGTTACGTTCATGGCAGTCAATGGGAAATCGGTAATGGCGTTTAATGCGATTGCAATAGCCATAGCTTCCATCGGAATGCCAAGCTGCGAAAAAACGACAGTAAAGCCCATTATCGCGCCACCCGCAACGGGCGGTACGGCAAAGGAGATAAGCCATACGGTTATGTACGCCAGAATCAACCACACAGGTGTGATGGCGATCCCGTAGCTTTCGGCAAACGTCAGAACGATGGGAATGAACATGGCAAATTCGCTCATCTTAAACAAAACCTGACCGAGCGGAATACCGAAGTCCACAAGGTTTTTATCGATACCCAGCCTTTTGTTTGCGTCCTTCACGTTGGTTGAAAATGCCGCGGCAGAGGATGCCGTAGTGAGTGCAACAAGGAAGGTGGGCAAAATCTTTTTGACAAGCACGGCAGGCGAGACCTTTTTTCTTGCCGAGATCCACAAAACCATTCCCACAAGATACACGCTCACGAGTAGGAAAATGAGGAGGATCATTTTATACGAGCCGAGAAGCTCCACAATGGTGCCGCTTACGATCATATTGGTAAAGATTACAAATACAGCAAACGGAAGTGCCTCCAGCACAACACTCATTACCGCCTGCACGAGAGCGCTAAGCTGTTCCACAACAGTAAACACTCCACTCACCTTTGAGGAGAGCATCAACATCGCAATGCCGAAAATTACGGCAATAAATATGATTTGGAGTGAATTGCCGCTGATAAACGGCTCGAAGATATTGGCAGGCACGATATTGTAGATCAGATCAAGCACCTTTGTAAAGTCCGAACCCGAGACACCGCCGAGAGTTATTTTATAAAACAGCGTTGCAAGCAGCGTAAGACCAAGCCCCGCAACCGTCATATATCCAAAAATAGCGGTGATCGTCTTTTTGCCTATTTTGCCAAGGGTTTCGGTGTTTCCCATGGAGCAAATACTGCCAAGCACAGAGAGGAAGATGAACGGTCCCGATACCGCCGCGATGGCTCCAAAGAAGAGGTCTGCCACGGGAGCCAAGAAATGCTCGGAAAGATTTGTTCTCGCACCTTCGGGCAAGAGCGTGAGCAAAAGCCCTGTGATAACCGAAAGGACGATAGCCGCGAGCATTTTGACAGTACCCGACATTGCCTTTTTCTTAGGCGTAAATACGATATAGTTCTTTCCGTTCTTGTAGCTGTAGGTAGGCGCAAGACCGATACCTGCCAGAAGTCCGTTTATTACGGCACTGTCACTCGTGTCTTTTTCAAGGGGATTAAAGCTTTCGCCAAGGACGGTCATTTCCACTCGTATGGCAGAAAAGCGCTTTATACATTTCAGCTTGTAGGTAGCATCCTCGCCGAATTTTGATTGATGCTCCAAGAGCACTTCCTCAAATGTGAGTTTTAGGCGGAGAGCCTCGCGCCGATCAACCCCCGCCGATGCGAGAAACTTTCCGACTTCCTCACAAGCGAGGTCAATATTGCTGTTTGAAAAATTAAATGTTTCCAAGTTACCACCTCGTTATTTGATTTTAACGGTTACGAGGTTTGTAAATCCGTCTGTGTCAATTTTTGTGTATTCTATGCTCTCCGATGCGTTTTCCGCAATGGCAAGGGAAATAACGTTGGGGGTGTTTCTGATGTCAAAATGCGCCCCATCGTATTTCATTGTCATTGAAAGGGTTTCTTCCTCCGCGGAATATTCAAAGGCAACACAGAGCCTGAACTCATTTTCAAGCTTTGGAAGCAGGCACTGCACGCCAAGCTCCTCAAATACTGCTTGGGCACGCATAATCGCCCTCTGTGCAACCTGATTCTTTCTGCCGAATTCCTCAAGGGAGGTATTGAAGCCGATAAAGTCGAAGTCCTTTGAGGCAATAAGCGTTTCAAATACTTTCAGATGCTTTATAAAGCGTATCGTCTTTTCCCGCTTGGGATTGTCGAAGATTTCCTCGGGAGTTCCGTCCTCATAAACGCCGCCCTCGTCCATATAGAACACACGGTTGGCTATCTCACGGGCAAAGCGCATTTCGTGGGTGACGATCATCAGCGTCAAGCCCTTCTTTGCAAGCTCCTTGATAACCGCCTGAACCTCGCCCACCATTGTGGGGTCAAGTGCCGAGGTCGGCTCGTCAAGGAGTATGATCTCAGGCTCCATCGCAAGAGCACGGGCAATAGCCACACGCTGCTTCTGTCCGCCCGAAAGCTGGTCGGGATAATTGAACGCCTTATCCGCAAGGCCAACGGTGCGAAGAAGCTCCATACCGCGGTCGTATGCTTCCTGCTTTGATTTTTTAAGCAAGTCCATAGGTGCCGCCATAATGTTTTCAATAATGTTCATGTGATTGAACAGATTGAAGGACTGGAACACCATACCCATCTTTTGACGGATCTTATTTATGTTACATTTTTTATCGGTGATACATTCTCCGTCAACCCAAATCTCACCCGCCGTGGGTGTTTCAAGCATATTGATACATCTTATCAAGGTGGATTTTCCCGTTCCCGACGGACCGATAACCGAAATGACGTCACCCTTATGTATTTCCACGTTTACGTCTTTCAAAGGGGTGATATTGGGATATACTTTTTTCAAATGGCTTATCTTAATCATCTTACAACCCCCTTAAGAATATTTTTATTCTTTCTTCGTTTCGGTTCGGCTTTTCGTTTCAAAATGCCGAGAAGCCCCGCAACGCCCCAAGTAATTGCGAAGTAAATCAGCGCAACAGCGATCAGCGGGAAGAATGCTTCGTAGGTGTTACCGCGGATAATATCGCCCATCTTGGTAAGGTCGTTTACCGCGATATAGCCGACGACCGAGGTTGCCTTGATAAGGCTTACTATCTCTCCCGAATAGGAAGGCAGGAACATTTTCATTGCCTGCGGAAGAATAATGCGGAAGAAGGTCTGATTTCTGCTGTATCCCAGTGCGTATGCCGCCTCAAGCTGACCGTTATCCACGCCCGAAACCGTAAGCGAGAGCTGCTCGTAAACAAAGGAGCCGAAGGTCAGTATAAAGCCGATGATAGCAACCACCACGCCGCTCATATCGGGCGAGGTAAAGACGATGTA
Organism: Eubacteriales bacterium; assembly: GCA_045128735.1. GTDB lineage: Bacteria > Bacillota > Clostridia > Oscillospirales > CAG-272 > RGIG8775. Next base: position 48,929 of record JBGVRT010000113.1, read on the forward strand.
GAACAGTATCATCAAAACGACAAGTGTCGGCGTACCCGCAATGATGGTGGAATATACTTTCGCAAATCCTTTTGCAAGCTTAGAGAGCCACTTTGTTTTGCTCCGCGCCAACATATACAGCGCAAAGCCAAAAAGCGTACCGCCAAGCACCGAGAAGACGCTGATGATCATAGTGGTGCAAATACCCTCTACGATCAGCTTCCATCTCTGCTCTCTGATAAAGGTCTTTTCAAAGCTATCTCTGAAGGACAGCATAAAGTTTTCGAATCCGCTTCTCTCACACTTTGCCATAACCACTTCGGCATTCATGTAGGGATCGGAGAAGTTTACGCTTTCCTTGCGCTCATCGGTCATATATAGTCCGCCGCATACAAGGTCGTATTTTTCGCTTGCAAGTCCTGCAAGCCCCGAAGCAAAGGAAATATCCGAAATGTTCACGTTGTAGCCGTATTCGCGGCAGAACATATACAGCACTTCGATCTCAAAGCCAACAGGCTTACCCTCGTACATATAAACAAAGGGCTTACGTGTGGTATCTATCGCAACGTTAAGCGTTTTCGCGCCCCCTACAAGCTCGTCAAGCCGTATCGTTTCCTCGGGTTCTGTTTCGCCGTACCATTTATCTATAAGCTCATCTATCTTGCCATTCGCTTTGAGCTCTTTCAAAAATCCGTTCATTTGCGCCTGAAGAGCATTTCCACCGTCATTCTTTTGGAATCCGAAGCCAATTTCTACGGAGTATGCAGGTACTGTGATGCTCGTGAGACTCTTGTCTGTACGAGCTACCGAATTGAAGTTCGGTTTATCAAGCATAATGCCGTCAACCTTGCCCCCTTTGAGTGCCACGAGCACATCGGCAAATGTGTTGAACTCTTTAATGCTTGCGTTTGGGAACTGTTCTCTTGAATAACCGCCGTAAAGCGAGCCTGTAACAACACCGAGTGTTGCGCTGTTAAACTGCTCAAGGTCATCTGCTCCCGCGCCGCCTCTTATAATTACCGCAAGGTCCTCCTCATGATAAACATCAGAAAAGTCCATGCTTTCTTTTCTTTCATCGGTAATGGTAATGCCCGCTATACCGATGTCGTATTTTGCGGACCCAACACCGCCAAGAATCGCCGCAAATGCTACATCTTCAAACTTAACAGCATAGCCGTATTCTTTAGCAAAGCCCACAATAAACTCAATATCAAAGCCGACAAATTTATTATTTTTGAGATATACAAACGGCATAGAGGCAGAATTGATGGCAACGGTAATCGTGCCCTTGGTACTGCTTATGTCATCATAGGACATAAACTCTGTCGGTTCCTTCGCGCCAAACCATTTTTCTTCCAACGCATGAAGAGTTCCGTCCGCACCTATCTTGGCAATATAGTCATTGACTTCTTTTTGAAGTTCAAGCTTTTGACCCTTGGGGAATATCATTCCGTAATTGCTTTCACCAAGAGGCTCGTCAATGCGGTCTACCGCCTGACCTTCCCAAAGCATTGAGGTATACAAAGACTCGTCACAACCGAAAGCATCTATTTTGTTACTGTTCAGCGCTGCGATCAAATCTGTTATGGAATTGAATTCCATATACTCGGCATCGGGAATAAGATCGGGCATTATAACCGCGTGAATAGTGCCTGTCATAACGCCTACTCTTTTTCCCGCAAGGTCGGAGAGGTGTGTCGTTCCGCTATCCTCGCCCTTTGTTACCATTACAACGGGGCTTTCATAATAGGAAACGGTGAAGGTCATCTCCTCTCTGCGCTCATCGGTAACCGTGATACCGCCGAGGGCAACGTCATATTTGCCCGATGTAATACCGCCAAGCTTTGCTTCAAAGTCAAGAGGAACGAAGTCCGTCTTGTACCCGTACTCCTTTGCAAAGGCAATCATGATCTCAACATCAAAGCCTCTTGCGCTTTTTTCGGAAGCATAGCTCAAAGGCATATCGGAATCGGAGACAGCCACCGATATTGTGCCATTTTCTCCCTTAAGCGTGCTGTAATCCTCAAATGCAGTGGGTTTGCTTCCGGACAGCCATTTTTTCGCAAGCGTCTCTATGCCGCCGTTGGATTTCATATCTGTAATGAATTCGTCCAGCTCGCCCTTAACTTTCTTTGCCATACTACTTTCAGACAGCATAAAAGCATAGCTGACGGTAGTGTTGTTGTCACTCTGTATGGACTTGTATCCCTGTCTTTCCCACCCGATGGCTGAATAGTAAGTGCTGTCGAGAAGGAAGCCGTCTATCTTATCAGCCTCTAAACTCAAAATAAGGTCTGTGACATCTGAATACTGGAATTTCTTACTGTCGGGAAACAGCTCCCCTGTCAATCTGTCATATTCACTTCCCGTAAGAACACCAAGTTTTGCATCCTTAAAATCTTCAAATGCAAGAAATTCCTTTTTTTCATCGTTTGTCTGACCGTTACATCCCGCAAAGCAGGCACACAGCGTTATGACTGCTAACAGCAGACAAAGAATTTTTTTAGCTCTCATCATTGGTTCTCCTTCTTTTGATTATCCTCTGTTTCGTTTGTATACATTTGTATATTTGGATATCTACAAATTCCTATTTCGGGCATCCGTTTTGCAAAGGTTTGCTATATTATAGCAAGAACCGACAAAAAAACGCGTTTTTGGCGTGATTGGTAGTAAATTCGGCGTAATTGGTAGTAAAACGCAAAAAATCCCCCGAAGTTTTCTTCGGGGGATGGGTTGAAAAGTATTAAGATGTGAACGCAACGGTTGCTCTGAACACTCCGTTTTGCGCGGTGAAACGACAGGTGCCGCCGTACTTTTCTGCCGTGGATACGATACTGTGAATTCCTACGCCCCACAGCTCACGCGGCATATCGGGGACATACTCCAAGGATGGAGTGCAGGTGTTTTCGCAAACAATAACCATTTTTTTGGCTTTATAGTAAATGTTCACCGAGATCATAGGATCATCGGCGTTTGAGTCAATCGCACCGTGGAGTGCATTTTCTACCACGTTGGCAAGAATTGCCACAAGGTCATGTGAGGAAACGGGAGTTTCTTTTTTTGCCACGGCATCGGCGCTAAATCGAATATTCGCTGCTTTTGCTTTAGCCCTATACACGCGAAGCACGTTGTTTATGGTTTCGTTTTCGCAAAAGCGCTCGTTGTGCTGACCGTCATTTTCTACGTTTTGCTTTTCAAGATAACGAATAATGCTATCGAGATCACCGATTTTTGCCAAAGCCAAAATAGCGTCGTTGTGGTGGCGGATGTCGTGATAGCTTTTTCTTGCCCACATCACTTCGTTTTCTTGTGCCGCCACCTGTGTTTCAAGAAGCTCTGTGTGGATCTGCTTGCGTTTTTCCTTGGCAAGCTCCACCATATCCTTAAGGCTTGAAAACAATGCGGCATAGGTTACAAAAAATACCGCTGTTGTGGCTACGAATATCTGAAATCTGCCGTTATGGGTGGAAGTACCGCCATCTATATAAATGGTCTGTAGAGCGGTCACCACCAAAAAGGCAATTACGATAGCGTAATACTTGCCAAAGCCCTTATCAATATAAACGCTGACCTTCTTATATTCCGGGAGAATAATAACGTAGAGCAATACTTGCAGAACCGCCATGATCAACGCCGTAAATACGATTTTTGCGGCAGTATGTATTTCCTTAAGCGCGATAAAGGCGGCAAAACCGCCGAACGCGGTATAAATGCAGGTGTAGCTGATAAACAAAAAACCTTTCTCAATCAGCTTACCTTTGGTAGAAATGAAGAACAAGGCGGCATTGAGGAGCAGCATTAAGGTGTAGTTGAGCTTGGGCGTTGTAGGGGGCAACACCAAGAATACCACCCCGTACACCAACCATATCAGCGCCGTGACAAGCTTATTATATCTCGGCTTTGCGAAGAAAACGGACATTCCAACGTGGGAAAGCACAGACAATATCAGCAAAAGTAATGTAAGAGCATCCATTTCATCACCTCATTCCTAAATAGTCCATATAGGCGTTTTTAAGTGCGGGCAAAATTCTTCTCGGAACCGCAAGGCACTTGCCCGTTGTCATTTCCACCGTATCCGACAGTATTTTTTCAATCTGCTCAAGATTGATAATATAAGTTTTTCCGCAAAGGTAGAACTGTTCGAAGGGAGAGAGCTTCTCCCAAAGCTCTGCCTGCGAGATGCGTACCGAGGCAGGCTGTTCATCCACAAAGCATATTGTTTGATTGTGGTTGGCGGACTCACAATAAATGATCTTGGAGATCGAAATATTATGATATCCGTTTACCGTTTTCATCAGTACAGTTTTGGGCTTGTCTTGTAGGGTGCTGTGCATCGCCTTATCCATCGCCGCAAAAAAGTCATCTTTGGTGTAAGGCTTCAAGAGATAATGGGTAGCCCCCACCCCAAACGCTTCCACTGCGTGATCACGCGAGGAGGTCAGAAAGATCACGGGGCTTTCATCGTTTCTTCTGCGAAGCTCTGTTGCGATGCTCACACCCGTCAAGCCGGGCATATAAATATCGAGAAGGTATATATCGTACCCCTCACCCTTGTCAAGCTTATCTAAAAAATCAGACGGCGTATCAAACTGCTCCACAGAAAAGCGAGTGTTTCGCGCAGTCGCATATTCCGAAAGAAGCATCGCAGACTCATCCAAGTATTTTTTCTCGTCATCGCATATCGCAATTCGTATCATACGGTGTCCTCCTTTTGTTCGAATGTACTCGTAGCAAATGTTACCAAATTACTTGAGTCGAAAATAACGAATATTCTTTCCATTACCTTCACGCTTGATCTCTCCTTCGGCAACTAACTTTCGAAGCGCGCCTTCAATAGAGCTTATACTCAAAGAGGGGCATAACTCCCTGATGTCCTGTTTGGAAAATCTGCCAATCTTATTCATCGTTGCCAGGCGCACGGTTTCAAGTGCCGGCAGCTTTGTTTCTACAAGGGCAAATCTATCTTCAAAATCCTTATATGCCGCAAGTATTGTACCGAGCAGGTACTTGATGAATGGAACGGCATCCTCATTTTCTCCGTGCCAACCGTTCTGTGCTTTACCGAGTGCATCGTAGTACAAATCCTTGTTCTTGGCGATCTTGGCTTCGAGCGATATATATTTTCCAACGCAGAAGCCGCTTCTGTAAAGGAGCAGCGTCGTGAGCAATCGGCTCATTCTGCCGTTTCCATCATTGAACGGATGAATGCAAAGGAAGTCGTGAATGAATATCGGAATAGCTATGAGCGGCTCTAATTCATTGTTACCTATTACACGATTAAACTCGTTGCATATGCTTTCGAGTGCGGTCGGTGTTTCAAACGGGTCAAGAGGCGTAAACAACGTTCTCGTACTGCCGTCAGGATATGTTGCACTGATATAATTCTGAACGCTCTTTGTCTTACCTGCCGCCGAATTATTCATGTGGCTGTACAGCATTTTATGAAGCTGTAGAATATAGTTAGATGTAATTGGGATAGCATCAAAGCTCTCGTGGATGATGTTTAATACGTCACGGTAGCCTGCAATTTCTTGCTCATCTCTATTCTTGGGTGTAGTCTTGTCTTCTACGATCTGCCTGATTCTCGTGTTTGTGGTAACGATACCTTCGATAGCGTTGGAACTCTCTGTACTTTGCACCTTAGCAATCTCTACGAGCTTTTCAAGCTCTTCCGGGCGTTGCTTGAGAAACATCTCCTGTTTTCCGGCTTCTTTATAAATCGCCGCTATCAATCCGAGAAGCTCTGAATCCCATTTTTGTTCATTTATTTTCGAGTAGTTAAATGTTCTCATAACCTTAACCTCACTTTCGTTTCCTTAAATAATATCATATTTTGAGGTCAATGTCAACCGTTTAAGGGAATATTTCCTCAATATTGTTCAGAAAATGAGGGGATTTTAATCATTAACAGTCAACTTATGCCAAACCGGCTTCTTCTGTCGGCTTTTCTTTGACTACTGTGATGCAAATTATTTCTGTCGCGGGGCGGAGTGAGCTTGGAATTAACGATCAAATTTGTGAGCGTTTATTCAAAAGTGTTCAAACGATCATTTTTTTATTGACAAATTTTTGTACATATGCTATAATAATTGCGTATTTCGAAATTCCATAAAAGTACACTTTTAGAGAAATTTTCAAGATGGGCAAATCTCAACGTAAATTTCTTTTTTTTGGTCTGATTTTAAGATTTTTCTCCAAAAATCCGACAAAAAAGAGATTCTTCAAAGGTGTACTTTTGAAGAATCTCCAAATATTTACTCTGAAACCGCTTTCCAAAAAAGTGTACTTTTAGAGAAAATTACATCGTTTTTAATTTGATTCAAATACAAGAAAGGAAGAATTTTATGAGAAAGACAAACCGTTTTATCGCTCTTTTGCTGACACTCGTTATGCTTGTTGGCGCAATGCCTCTCGGGGTTTTTGCGGCTGACAGCGCGCTCAGCTACGAGAGTGAGATCTACACCGACGATACGCTTGCGGGTTACAAGCAGTACGAAACGATGTGGACAGACAGCGACTACGTCAAGGGAGACGCCAAGATAACCGTCTACTTTGACAAGGAAAACGCCACCGAAATCCGTGACGCGATAATTTACGTTATCAACTGGAACGACACGGGCATCGGCAGAATCGGCAAAGACAGTGACGTTGACATCGTCACCGACTACGTAAAGGCAGGCCCCTCGGTTGAGACAAAGCACCGCGCCGCCGTTATCGTGGTTGACTACGGCAACAATCCTCTTGCCGTGGCTACGGTTATAGAAAAGAGCCTTGCGGTTATTCGCCACAACTTCGTCGGCAACCCCAAAAGCGGAAACGGTAAGCTGACCGTTTGGGCTGACCCCGCGGCAGAGACCAAGACCACCACCACGGTAACGACCTCGGCAAGCAACGTATACGTGCTCCCCGCAGGCTACCGCGTAATGCGTGATATTCCCTACTTCGAGACCGACGTGCACGCCGCGCTCGGCACATTCAAGTCGATAATCAACGCGTGGAACAGCCACATTGCCTACAACCCCGCGCTTGTAGAGGACGTTTACCTTGCAAAGAAAAGAGTTCCCCGAGCTATCAGCTACGCATACCACACGGGCGACACAGCGACCTGCACCTACGACCACGCTACCTACACCGAGGTTGAGTGCTACAAGGGCGCGCCCCAGGAGATAGACGGAGTTATTGTTCCCTACGAGAACGTAATAACTCACACGGGCGACAAGACGACCTGCCCCTATCCCCACAGCGAAATGCTTGTCACGGATTGCACAAAGAACGAAAAAGTAAACATTCATTGGGCACCCGTGGTTGACCGCATAGAGGACTGCCGCAAGCCCGACGGCTCGCCCCTTAATTTTGTAAACAGACTTGACATAATTTACCCCTCGGGCTCGCCCGACGTAAAGACTCCCGTATTCGTTCAAGCGGCAACTCACTCGCCCAGAATGCACAATATCGGAGTTATCGGCGACGTAACCGCCAATCACAAAAAGCTCAGAACCTCACTCGTCGGCTTTACCTTCAGCGGATACGTAGGCGCGGTCTACGACTACGTGTACATTCCTATGGCGCGTGACGACCACTTCAACTACATCGACCCCTATTCAACCCACAGCTCAAACGGTGCGAAGACCTCGCGCGCGGCTATCCGCTGTATCAGATACTACGCAGAGGAGCTTGGATTTGACGCTGAGCTTATCGGCGTAGCGGGTATCTCCAAGGGTACTCCCTCTGTCGGCGTGCTCTCCACAATTAACAACAAGTACGTTGTCGAGCAGGGCAGCCCCAAGTACGTAATTGACGGTGTTGAGGTATCCACCAATACCGCAGGCTACTTTGAGGGCGACCTTAACGACGACGGAACGCTTACAAAGGGCAGAACCGTTCAGCCCTACCTTTCATACGATCAGGGCTATGACGGAACGGTTACCTACGACGACGAGGGCAACGTCGTAAACGAAATAAGCAGTGAAATCAGCGTTGCGTACTGCGCCGCAGGCGACGGTATCAACTGGATCTACAACGGAAACTCCACCATAAAGCTGGGTGCCACCAACTCGGTAACGGGTGAGGAAACGCAGCACGTTCCTATGGTGCTTTCCTGCGGTTACCACGACGAATACGGCTGTTGGGATCATTGGGATGACATTCAGGCACGCTTCACCGAGTACGCCGACAACCCCTTCATCGCAATCAGCATGGAGGATATGGGTCACGACTACCCCGCGGCTATCGACCCCATCCGCGATTACGACAGATATCTTGCCTACGTGCAGTTTTTCCACAGCGTTCTTAAGCCCGAGCTTTACACCTCGCAGGTTGCGTGGATGACTCCCGTAAACGGCGCTAAGGACGTTTCGGTAGGAAGCGAAATTCAGGTTCAGCTTATAAAGCCTGCCGCAAGCCTTGAGGATTTCGCGGCGGCAACCACTGTAAAGGACCAATACGGCAACACCCTCTCGGGTACCTGGAGCACAAACGCCGCAAACACCTCGGGACTTTACACCTTCACACCCGACCGCGCAATGCTCGGAGGTCTTACCTTCACGGTAACGGTTGGCAGTGACATTGTGGCTGCAAAGACCTCTAAGAGCTTTACAACCGAGGCAAAGGGAAGCCTTTTCCCCGTTGCCGACACCTACGTTTCCGCGCTTGAACCCGACAGAATTTTCGGAAGCGAAAAGGAAGTCCACTTCGACTCCAAGCGCACCTACCTCGTATCCTTCAAGACCGCCGACTTCAAGGGCGATAACAGAGCATACCTCAACCTGCCCGTAGAGGGTACGGGCTCGCAGAACATTTCGGTTTACCTTATCGACGGTTACAAGGTAGACGAAGCGACTCTCTGCTATAACAACATGCCCGCACTTAAGGACGGTATGCTTATAGGCAGCTACGAGCTTTCGCAGGAAAACAACGTGCTTGACCTTATGGGCATAGCTCACCTTGCAAAGGGCGAGTATTTCACCCTTGCGGTAAATGGCGACGCGCTCTACTACTTTATGGACTTTGAGGGTGTAAGCAA
>JBGVRT010000114.1:0-1587 GCA_045128735.1 Eubacteriales bacterium
AATGGCTAATATGTCACTGAAAAAGAATCCGATGCCGGAGCAGGCCCCCGGTGTTAGAAATAAGAATTTTTTCGAGGTAACGACGGGCTATACCGCTGAAATGGCAATTGACGAAGCACAGCGTTGCTTGAATTGCAAAAATAAGCCATGTATGACGGGATGCCCTGTAGCCGTTAAGATCCCCGAGTTTATTTCTCTTGTTGCTAAGGGTGAATTTGAAGCGGCTTATGAGAAAATCACCGAGACCAACGCACTGCCCGCCGTCTGCGGAAGAGTGTGTCCGCAGGAGAAACAGTGCGAATCCAAGTGTGTTCGAGGCATCAAGGGTGAGCCCGTTGCCATTGGAAGACTGGAACGCTTTGTTGCCGATTGGCATATGGCAAACGGGGAGGATAAGCTTACAGAGCCGCAAAAGAATGGCAAAAAGGTTGCCGTTGTCGGCTCGGGCCCTTCCGGACTTACTGCCGCGGGAGACCTTGCTAAGCTCGGTTATGACGTTACGGTTTACGAGGCTTTCCATACGGCGGGCGGTGTTCTGATGTACGGAATACCCGAATTCAGACTTCCTAAAACTATCGTGCAGACCGAGATTGATAAGCTGAAAAGCATCGGCGTTAAGATAGAAACAAATACTATCATAGGAAAAACAATTTTGATTGATGAGCTTTTGGAAAATATGGGCTTGGATGCGGTGTATATTGGTTCGGGAGCAGGACTTCCGTCTTTCCTCGGTATCGAAGGTGAGAGCCTCAACGGCGTTTATTCTGCAAACGAGTTCCTCACCAGAATCAATTTGATGAAGGGCTATCGTTTCCCCGAATACGATACTCCGGTGTACGTTGGTAAGAATGTTGCTGTGTTCGGAGGCGGTAACGTGGCGATGGATGCGGCGAGAAGCGCAAAAAGGCTCGGCGCAGAAAACGTATATATTATTTACCGCCGAGGCAAAGAGGAGCTTCCTGCAAGAGTGGAGGAGGTCTTTCATGCGGAGGAAGAAGGTGTAGAGTTCCTGCTTCTTCAAAATCCGACGAAATTTATCGGAGATGAAAATGGATGGCTTACGGGTGTCGAGGTCATCAGCATGGAGCTTGGCGAGCCGGATGCAAGCGGCAGAAGACGTCCCGTTACCATCGAAGGCTCCGAACATATCATAGAGATTGATACTGCGGTGGTTTCCATTGGGCAAACACCTAACCCACTGATCAAGAAAACGACCAAGGGCCTTGAAACGAACAAGCGCGGCTGTATCGTTGCCGATGAAAATGGCGCAACATCAAAGGCGTTTGTATATGCGGGTGGTGACGTTGTGACAGGTGCCGCAACGGTCATTCTTGCTATGGGCGCAGGAAAAACAGCGGCTATGGCGATCCACAAAGAACTCACTACAAAAGGAGAATGAATATGACAAACAAATACGAATCCCCCTTATCCTCGCGCTATGCGTCCGAATATATGTTGAATTTATTTTCAAGCGACACCCGATACAGTACGTGGCGCCGCCTTTGGGTGTCCCTTGCAAAAGCTGAACACGCCCTTGGACTTCCCGTGACCGAAGGACAGGTTGCGGAGCTTGAAGCACATACGAAC
>JBGVRT010000115.1:0-3810 GCA_045128735.1 Eubacteriales bacterium
AGAGAGTTACGGAGCGCAGAAACCAATAAAACATAATGAATCTTTATATTTTTTATTGAAAAATCCAAACCAAAACCAAAGCAGAGAATCCCTCCACCGCGTTCCGCGGTCCCCCTCCCTTTGACAAGGGAGGCAAAGGAGGCGGTTTGTGCGAACACACCTATAAACACCAATTTATCGGCAAGCCGCCCAATCAATCCCCCCAAGAAAAGTTTTTGCGCCACTTTTTTCAAAAAGTGGCACGTCTCCCCACAGAAAGGAACAAACTATGCAAATCTACAATTCAGCAACAAGAACAAGAGAAGAACTTATCCCAAACGAAGCAGGCAAAATAAAGATGTACACCTGCGGACCCACCGTTTACCACTTCGCACACATCGGAAACCTCCGCACCTACATTATGGAGGACGTGCTTGAAAAATATCTCCGCTTCACGGGGCTTGACGTGCTCCGCGTTATGAACATCACCGACGTAGGACATCTCTCCTCCGACGGCGACACGGGCGAAGACAAGATGCTCAAGGGCGCAAAGCGCGAGAAAAAGAGCGTTATGGAGATAGCCAAATTCTACACCGACGCATTCTTTGAGGACTGCAAAAAGCTTAACATCAAGACCCCCGACGTGGTTGAGCCTGCTACGGGATGCATCGACGAGTTTATCAAGCTCGTGCAGGGACTTCTCCAAAAGGGCTACGCCTACGAGGCAGGCGGAAACATCTACTTCGACACCGCCAAGCTCAGGGACTACTACGTTTTCAACAGCTTTGAGGAGGACGACCTTGAGGTAGGCGTCCGCGAGGGCGTTGAAGAGGACGGCAACAAGCGAAACAAGGCCGATTTCGTGCTTTGGTTCACCAAATCCAAATTCGACGACCAGGAGCTTAAATGGGAAAGCCCTTGGGGCATCGGCTACCCCGGTTGGCACATCGAGTGCTCGGGCATCTCCTTAAAGCACTGCGGAGAGTATCTTGACATTCACTGCGGCGGTATTGATAACGCTTTCCCCCACCACACCAACGAAATCGCCCAGAGCGAGGCGTTCCTCGGTCACAAATGGTGCAACTATTGGTTCCACGTTCACCACTTAAACACCAACAGCGGTAAAATGAGCAAGTCAAAGGGCGAGTTCCTCACCGTTTCCCTGCTTGAGGAAAAGGGCTACGACCCTATGGTCTACCGCTTCTTCTGCATGCAGTCGCACTACCGTAAGTCGCTGGTTTTCTCCTACGAGAATCTTGACAACGCCGCTACCGCCTACAAGAAGCTTGTGGCACGCATCTCGTCGCTTCTCAAGGATAAGGACGGTCAAGTTGACGGTGCAAAGTTTGACGAATACAGAGCAAAATTCGACGAGGCGCTTTCAAACGACCTCAACACCTCGCTTGCCGTAACCGCGCTTTACGACGTGCTTAAGGCAGATACAAACGCGGCTACAAAGCTTGCGCTTATCGAGGAATTTGACAAGGTGCTTTCGCTTGACCTTATCAAGGCGGCGTCGGTTGAGGAAACCGAGGAAGCTCCCGCGGCTGACGGCGAGCTTGTTGCCGAAATTCTCCGCCTTATCGACGAGAGAAAAGAAGCGAAAAAGGCAAAGAATTTTGCCGAGGCCGACCGCATAAGAGACTACCTGCTCTCAAAGGGCGTAACCCTTATCGACTCAAGAGAGGGTACGACCTATAAAATAGGCGGCTGAGCTATATTGGCATAGGAAAAGAGGCGGGGGGAACGGGTCGCTTTTTTGAAAAAAAGCTCCGCAAAAAACTTTTCTGAAGTTTTTTTGAGGGGATTGGGCGACTCGCCGTATGTTTGGTTTTACTCTACCGTAACCTTGGTCACGCTGACGGATGGCACTCCCGTCTGTCGTCAGGGACCACCGAGACCCTGACGACACTCACGTAAAAGATTTGTTTTGATGTTAGATTGAGTGAGTGCGGATAAATTGGTGTTGGCGATATATCCCCCAAAAATAACTATAACCCGAAACAGGAGACAAAAAATGTTATCAACCGTATACAGCGCGGGGCTTTTCGGCATTGACGGCTTCACCGTCACGGTCGAATGCAACTCGGCGCGCAAAAAGCCCGAATTTGATATAGTCGGTCTGCCCGACACCGCGGTCAAGGAAGCAAAGGAACGCGTCCGCGCCGCCTGCGAAAACAGCGGCATCAAGTTCCCATCCTTCGCCCATATGGTCAACCTTGCGCCTGCCGACAAGCGCAAGGAAGGCTCGGGCTTTGACCTTGCCATACTCGTGGGCATTCTCCGCAACGCAGGGGTCATAGACCCCGAGGCAGACCTATCCAAAACGATATTCCTCGGCGAGCTGTCGCTTTCGGGCGAGGTGCGCGGCGTCCGCGGTGCCCTCTCTATGTGCTCACAGGCAGACAAGGAGGGCTTTGACACGGTTTTCATCTCCAAAGCCAACGCCCCCGAGGTGTCGGTTATCCCCGGAATGAAGGTTTTTGCCATCGAAAACGTGGCACAGCTTATAAATCACATCAACGGCAAGAAGAAGCTGCCGACGGCTTTCTTTATCCCGAACAACGCCACCCCCGGACGTAACTACGGCGTTGATTTTATCGACGTTCGCGGTCAGTATCAGGCAAAGCGCGCAATGGAAATCGCCGCCGCCGGCGGTCACAATATTCTGCTTATCGGTCCTCCCGGCACGGGCAAGTCGATGCTTTCGCGCAGGCTTCCCACAATTCTGCCGCCTATGGAGTACGAGGAGGCTATCGAAACGACGAAAATCCACTCGGTAGCGGGCAACCTCGACGAGCGCGACGCGCTGATAATCACGCGCCCATTCCGCGCCCCTCACCACACCATGAGCGCAGTAAGCCTCGTGGGCGGCGGCGCGAACCCGATGCCGGGCGAAATCTCGCTGGCGCACAACGGCGTGCTTTTTCTTGACGAGCTCCCCGAGTTCCCAAAGCAGGTGACCGACTCGCTCCGTCAGCCTCTTGAGGACAGAAAAGTAACCATAACCCGCTCGGCAGGGCGCGTCACCTTCCCCTGCTCTTTTATGCTTGTTGGTGCAATGAACCCCTGCAGATGCGGATATTACGGACACCCCACACGCCCCTGCACCTGCCGCCCCGACGAGGTAAAACGCTACGTTTCAAAGATAAGCGGTCCTCTGCTTGACAGAATGGACATACAGATAGAACTGCCCTCGGTCAGCTTTGACGACCTTTCCGCAAAAGACCCCTTCGCCGAGACCTCGGCGACCGTGCGCGCACGGGTTGAGCTTGCCCGCGCTTTTGCCAAGGAGCGAATGAGCGAGGACGGCTTCACCTCAAACGCCGAGCTTTCGCCTGCGATGGTCAGAAAATACTGCGTTATGACCGAGAAAGCGCAGGCGTTCTTAAAGGAAGCCTATGAGACGCTGGGACTCTCGGCGCGCGGCTACGACAGACTTCTCAGGGTAGCGCGCACCATAGCCGACCTTGACCGAAGCGAGTTCATCACCGACGAGCACATTGCCGAAGCCGTGCAGTACAGAAAATTGGATAAAAAGTATTGGAATTATTAAGCGAGGAAGCACTGTGTTCGCACCGCACCAATGCGAGCCCCCCACGGCAGTGGGCGCACGTCAAGGGCGCGTAGCCCTTGTCGCTCGTCGCAACGAGCGAAACGCCGCAAGGGGAACGGTCGCTTTTTAAGAAAAATCGAATATCTACGCTATTAGGTGCAAGAATTTGTTTTTCGGCTAAACACCGCAAAATTTCTTAGCAAACCCCAAATTCTTTACAATCAACAAAAAAAAAAGCCGCTCTGATCATTTATTCCTCCAGCAAACAAACGGCA
>JBGVRT010000116.1:0-3218 GCA_045128735.1 Eubacteriales bacterium
ACCTTCGCCGCTAAACATCAATTTATCGGTCACCCAAAGCTAACGAGGTCGTGTTTAGCGACCGAGTGGGTTGCGACGGATATGTTCGCACAAATCACAGATACGGGCGCGCTATGCCTGCGCGTGCTCACGCGCCAAACAATAATTTATCTGCCGCCCCCCACCCGTTTCCCGACAAAAAAGAAAGGACAGGAAATTCCTGTCCTTTTCTTTATTCGTGCTGATTAAGCAACAACAATGTACATAAGGATAACCACTACTACGAACACGATGGAAACGATGGTCGTAAGGAGAGGAAGTACCTTATCTGCCTTTGTGCCTTTTCCCTTGCCGAAGAAGGTCTCTGCTCCGCCTGCGATTGCACCCGAGAGCTTTTTATCCTTGCCCGACTGCATAAGCACTGCGATTACAAGGAAAACTGCCATAACAAGCAACAAAATACCAAGTACGAGTTCCATTTTTCTATCCTCCGAAAATAATTTCTTGCAAAGCGTAAAAACGCATTATAACTTAAAATGCTTTGATATTATAACACATCCCGAGGGAAAAATCAAGTCTTTTTTCAAAAATATTTTATTTAGGGCAAAAAATATTGGAAAACTCGCTTTTTTCGCTTTACTTTTTCCCTTCTTTATGGTAAAATTAGTTTAAGCAATAGAGAAAAATAAACTACGGAGGCTAAAAATGGCTGAAAACTGCGCAATGCAAAGATTTATTGAAATATACAAAAGCAAGATAAAGAGGGAGGGAGCAGACAAGCTTCTTGAATATCTGACCTCCACCGCCTGCGACTTTTTTACCGCGCCCGCAAGCACAAGATTCCACGGCTCGTACCCCGGCGGACTTTGCGAGCACAGTCTCAACGTTTACGACTGCCTTTGCGACTACATGGCGCGTGACCGCGTCCGCGAGGAATACGGACTTGACTACAGCGAGGAAAGCATAGCGATAGTCGCGCTTTTGCACGACCTTTGCAAGACCAACTTCTACGTTGAAAGCACAAGGAACGTAAAAGAGGACGGCGTGTGGAAAACCGTGCCCTACTACACCATCGAGGACAAACTCCCCTACGGTCACGGCGAAAAATCGGTGTACATCATTTCGGGATATATGCGCCTTACACGCGACGAGGCGTTTGCCATAAGATACCACATGGGCTTCTCCACAGGAGAGGACACAAACAACGTGGGCAAGGCGTTTGAAATGTTCCCTCTCGCCTTCGCGCTCCACACGGCAGACTCCGAGGCGGCGTATTTCATAGAGGGCAAAGAGAAATAAGAGGAGAAAAACTATGCTCGACACACACGAAAAGCAATATCACATCGCGGTCGCAAAGGGCGATATAGGCGAATACTGCATCCTCCCCGGCGACCCCGGAAGATGCGCTAAAATAGCGGCGTTTTTGGAGAATCCCGTGCATATCTCCACCAACCGCGAGTACGAAATATGGAACGGATATCTGGGAGATAAGCTTGTTACGGTCTGCTCCACGGGTATAGGCGGACCTTCCACCGCCATCGCGGTTGAGGAGCTTGTTGCCTGCGGCGCGAAAACTCTTATTCGCGTGGGCACCTGCGGCGGCATATCGCTTGACGTTAAGTGCGGCGACGTGGTGGTTGCCTCGGGCGCGGTTCGTCAGGACGGCACAAGCCACGAGTACGCTCCCCCCGAATTCCCCGCAGTTCCCGACATCTACACCACCGCGGCAATGTTCGGCTCGGCGAAGGCACTTGGCTACAACGTGCACGTGGGCGTGGTGCAGAGCAAGGATTCCTTCTACGGTCAGCACTCGCCCAAAAGAATGCCCACCGCAGGAGCACTGCTTGAAAAGTGGGAGGCGTGGAAGCGTCTCGGAGTGCTTGCAAGCGAAATGGAGGCGGCAACCCTTTTCGTGGTTGGCGCGGCGCTTGGCGTAAAGACGGCGGCTTGCTTCCACGTGGTCTGGAATCAGGAACGTGCCGATGCGGGACTTGACACCGCGGCAGACGAAAGCCACGACACCGAGGCGGCTATCAGAGTGGCTATCGAGGCAATTAAAATAATGTAAATTTTTGCGGCTTTTTGAAAACCGACGACACATATAAATTAAGGAGAAAACAAAATGCTTTACACAATCGAAAACGAGCAGATCCGCGTTGAGATTTCCGACAGAGGCGCTGAGATAATGTCTATCGTGGGCAAGAAAAGCGGCCACGAGTACCTTTGGCAGGGCGACGCCAAGTATTGGGCAAGCCGCGCTACCGTGCTTTTCCCCATCTGCGGCAGACTTACCGAGGGCAAGTACACCTACGAGGGCAAGGAGTACGAAATGGTGCTTCACGGCTTCAACAAGCTTTCCGACCACAAGGTCGTAGCGCAGACCAAGGAGTCTGTAACCTTTGAGCTTACTTCCGATGAAGAAACCAAGAAAATATACCCCTTCGACTTTATTTTCAGAATGACCTACACTCTTGACGGCGCAAGCGTCAAGACTCATTTCACTGTTATCAATGAGAAGGAAAAGGACCTTCCCTTCTCGGTGGGCGGACACCCGGGCTTCAATATTCCCTTTGTGGAAGGCGAGGCTTTTGAGGACTACTATCTTGAGTTTGAGAACGCAGTACCCTGCCGCCGACTTGTTATGTCGCCTACCTGCTATTACACAGGCGAGACCGAGGAATTCCCGCTTAAGGACGGAAAGGTGCTCGAGCTTCGCCACGAGCTTTTCGCAAACGACGCTATTTTCCTCACAGGTACAGACCGCACCGTTTCGCTTAAGTCGGTGAAGAACGACCGCGCCGTAACGGTTAAGTTTGACGACAGAATGGTCAATCTGGGATTCTGGCAGAAGCCCAATACCGACGCGCCCTACGTGTGCATCGAGCCTTGGACAGGTGTGCCCGCATATGACGGCAAGATAGACGATTTCGCAACCAAGAACCTCTTTACACATCTTGGTAAGGGCGAGACCTACGAAAACGAATTCACAATCACAATCACCGAGTAACAAAAACGGGGCTGATTTGCTAAAATCAGCCCCGTTTTTGTTGTAGCGATAAATTATTGTTTGGCGGTGTGTTCGCACCGCAGCCCGCGAGAAAAGTTTTGCGGAGCTTTTGGGGAAGCGACCGCCTCCCCATGCGGCGTTTTTCTTTTGGGAACTTTTCTTTTTGCGCCTTTGGCTTCAAAAAGAAAAGTGGATTTCCTCTTTGGGTGTCAAAAAATCTGTGTACAGATAA
>JBGVRT010000117.1:0-1751 GCA_045128735.1 Eubacteriales bacterium
TTGGCGGGTCAGACCTATAATTACAGCGTTAAAGCAAAGTTCGTAGGCGATCTGCAAAGCGGAGCAAAATGCCAGCCTTCTGTATCCGTCGGATTCATCCGCACGGGAGGAAATAACTGGCTTGGCACAAAATCTACCATAACCTTTACCGAGGCAACGAAAAACACTTGGCAAACGCTTACAGGAAGCTATACCGTTCCCGAAAGTGAGATTGCCAAGAAGGTAACCTCCACTGACACCCCCAAAAACCGCATTTCTTATCCTACGTTTGGTGTTTACGCCGAGGACGAGTGTGTAGGCACGAATTTTTACACCTACTATTTCGACAACATAATTATAGAAGACGCGCTGTCGCTTGTCACCTCGCTTGAGGATACGAGCGCAATGACTACCTATATCTCTACAGAAAAGCGCGCAGTAAACGGTCCCGTTGCCGACACATACGTTTCAGAGCAGCACCCCGACACGGTACTCGGAGCAAGAGACGAGCTTGTAATGAGCGGCGGTGTGAACGAAAACATCATTTTCGCCACATTCAGCACAGAGACTCTCAAGGACAAATCAAGACTTGAGTTTATCTTCCCCATAAGCGGCGAAAAGGTAAATGCTGAGCTCTTCCTGCTTGACGGCTACTACGTAGACGAGCAGAGACTTACCTATAATAATATGCCCGAGCTCTCAAGTGCTGTTTCGCTTGGAGTACATACCCTCACGCGCGAGTTTAACACGGTTGTGGTTGAGGATATCGCAAGCAAGATAAAGGGCGAATACTTCACGATAGCTTTCAAGTCTGCCGACAGCAACACCTACGGCTACAGAAACGACTTTGAGGGCTACAAGATAGGTCAAGGCTTCTCCGACGGTAACGAAGACCTTCCCAACAGCACACTTGACAACAACGTGTACGACGCTACCGAAACCTCGATACTTCACTATTACGCGTTTACCGACAGTAACAGAAATATAATATACACTCTTGCAAGACGAAGCGGAATAGTTGAAAACCGCAAGATAACCGATGACAGCGGAAACCAAGCACTTGGTCTTACGTCGGGAGCAAGTGTAACCTACGGCGGACGCCTTAAGTTCTATAACACCCTGCTTGACAGAGCTATAACCGAGGACGACATTGGCAGAACCTTCCGCTTCAGCGTTAAGGTTAAATCGAGAGATGTGGGAACTCCCACAAAGGCAAAGGTAGTTGCCTGCGCGATGCTTTCCTACGGCTCGGCGATAATTTCAAGAACTACCGCGCCCATTGCCACCACGGCAACGGCTACTGCAGACCAGCTTAAGGAAGGCTGGGTAACCCTCACCTGTGACTACACGGTAAGTGCAAATGATATCAAGTCGCTTCAGAACAGCAAGACCGTATACGCTTATCCTATGTTTGCGCTTGAGTTCTCAGATGACGGAACAACAACATCCTACTGCTCCTACCTTGTAGATGACATTTCGGTAGTCGAGCTTGACGAGAACGGCAACGAAATGGCTATAACCCTTCCCTCCTCCGAGGCAGGCGAAAATTCCGTAATAATCAGAGGCAGAACCGACAGCGACCCCGTTGCCGACACCTACGTTTCAGCTGTTGACATCGCGGTCAACACAGTAGAGGGTCAGAAGGCTCCCGGCACGGATAAGGACAATATCTACGGCAACGGCGACTTCCTCTTTGTCAGCGGTAAGACCTCCGCTGTAGGCGAAAGAGTTGCTCTTATCTCCTACTCAAACAAGGCAATTACCGAGGGCGA
>JBGVRT010000118.1:0-5704 GCA_045128735.1 Eubacteriales bacterium
TTTTAAAAACGCCCCCCCCCCCCCAAACCCCCCCAAAAAGTTTACCCCCGGGCTGCAGTGCGAACACACATATAAAAAACAATTTATCTGTGCCCCCCAACGCGACGTCAAAAAAGGAACCGAGCCGATAGCTCAGTTCCTTTGTTTTTATGAAATTATCTCTCCTCGCGGAAGTAGGCAACGCCAAGCGACGCGGGAGGCTGATTCTCGCGCTTCTTGCTTACGCTCGAAACCACAAGAACGATTATGGTTACCACGTAGGGCAGGAGCTTGAGAAGCTCTGACTGTGCAAGCGTCATCGTTACGTTAAAGAGACCCGGCACGTAGGAGCCCGCAAGGTACAGCAGACCGAAAAGCACAGAGCCGAAAATGCTGACGATTGGCTTCCAGAGTGTGAAAATTACAAGCGCAACCGCAAGCCAGCCAAGCGACTCGATGGTCTTATAGGACTCGGGCGATCCTCCGTAGTCCATTATATAAAACAGACCGCCAAGCGCCGCAATTCCGCTTCCTATGCAGGTCGCAAGGTGCTTGTAAAGCGACACGTTAATTCCCACCGCGTCTGCCGCCGCGGGGTTTTCGCCCACCGCGCGAAGATGCAGACCCACACGCGTACGAGTGAGCAGATACGCCGTAACCACGGCGATAATTATCGCAAGATAAAGCATTACGCCGAAATACTTAAGCGCGTTTATGCTGTTTGCAAAGGGGAATCTGAAGTAATCGAGTGCGTAGAGATAGCTGGGTGCCTCGGGAATAGTCGAGATCTTTGACATTATGAACTTCATAACGCCCACACCGAAGGTCGTCAGCGCAAGACCCGTAATATTCTGATTAGCCTTAAGAGTTACTGTAAGCAGGCTATAAATACCGCCCATAAGCGCGCCGCTGAGGAACGCCATAAGTATTGCGATAATCACGATAAGCGCGGGGGGCATTCCGCTATAGCGCAGAAGTCTTATGGTAAGCGCACCGCCTGCGCCGCCCACGCACATAATGCCGGGGATACCGAGGTTAAGATGTCCGACCTTCTCGGTGATCGTCTCTCCCACACAGCCGTAAAGCAGTGTGATACCGAGAGGAATTGCGGAGAAAAGATAAGTAAATAAAGTTCCCATTATGCCTTTTCTCCTTTCTTAGCCGACGGACGGAATTTAAGCTGATACGTAATAAAGAACTCACAGCCGATGATGAAGAACAGCACGATTCCAACCACCATATCGGGGAAGGATGAGTCTATTCTGAAGGTGTCCGAGATAGACGCCGCGCCCTGCTGCAAGAAAGTGATAAGCAACGAGGTGCCAATCATAATAGCGGGATTGAACTTAGCAAGCCACGAAACCATAATTGCGGTAAATCCGAGACCGCCGACCGTCTCCGCGTTTACGGTATGGTCAAGACCGCTGACAATGAGGAAGCCCGCAAGACCGCATATTGCGCCCGAGACTATCATTGTGCGGATAATAACCTTACTTACGTTGATGCCGATATAACGGGCGGTGTTTTCGCTTTCGCCCACGACTGAAATTTCGTATCCCTGCTTGGTGTAGTTGAGATAGATGTAAACCACCGCCGTAAGCACGAGAGCGCAAAGGACGAGAAGCAGATATTTATGACCGATAATGGGAAGATGACCGAACTGAAGCATACCGAGAGTACCCGAGCCGCTTGTTACCCATATCTTTAGGAAGAATTCCACAAGACCTATGGCAACGTAGTTCATCATAAGTGTGAAAAGCGTCTCGTTAGTCTCCCACTTGGACTTAAAGATAGCGGGAAGAACGCCCCATACAGCGCCCATAATTATTGCCGCCGCAAGCATAAGCACCAGAAGCAGCGCCTCAGGCACCTTGCCGCCAAGGTAGAAGATAATTGCTACCGCGCCCCACGCGCCCATAAGGGTCTGACCCTCCGCGCCTATATTCCAGAAGCGCATACGGAATGCGGGCGTTACGGCAAGCGAGATGCAAAGCAGCTTTGCGCCGTCCTTGGCAAGGTTCCAGATTCTTCTGGGTGAGCCAAGCGTACCCTTAAAGAAGGTACTGAGGAACTGAATCGGGCTTTTTCCGATAAGCACCGAGGAGAGGAGCGTACAAAGCAGGAACGCCGCAAGAACCGCCACGACTCTTATAAGCATAGCCTTCCAAAAAGGAATATTCGCGCGTTTGATCACGTGGAAAAGCGGCTCGCGCACGTTCTCCGAGGTCGCGTTGATCTTTCTTTTTGCCACAGTTTACACCTCCTCGCTCTGTGTAGGTACGTCGGTCTTTGTCATAAGCAGACCGATTTCTTCCTTGGTGGTGTTTCTTCCGTCAAGAATACCCGTTATCTTACCCGCGCAAACAACCACAATGCGGTCGCAAAGCTCAACGAGAACGTCGAGATCCTCGCCAACGAAGATAACCGAAACACCCTTTTCCTTCTGCTCTGTCAGAAGGTCGTATATAGTATAAGATGAGTTAATATCAAGACCTCTTACGGGATAAGCCGCCATAAGCACCGTGGGCGACGAGGCTATCTCGCGTCCTACAAGCACCTTTTGCACGTTACCGCCCGAAAGACGGCGGACAGGCGTGCTCGTGCCGGGTGTAGCTACCTCAAGCTCCTTTACAATCCTCTCGGCAAGGTCCTTGGGCTTCTTGCGGTCAACGAACATCGAGTTACCCTTTCGGTAGCTTCGGAGCATCATATTGTCAACAAGGTCCATATTTCCCACAAGACCCATACCGAGTCTGTCCTCGGGAACGAAGGAAAGCCTTACGCCAAGCTCTCTGATTGCCACGGGGTCCTTGTCGCGGAGATTTTCAACGCTTCCCGTCTTTGGGTTGTGGTAGAGAATCTCGCCCGTAACGGGATGGCAGAGACCCGCGATAGACTCAAGCAGCTCTTTCTGTCCGCTGCCCGCTATGCCCGCGATACCGAGAATTTCGCCCGCGCGAGCGGTAAACGAAACGTTGTCAAGCACCTTGATGCCCTCAGCGTCCACCATATTAAGGTTCTTGACCTCAAGGCGGTCGCAGGTGTTCTTGGGCTCGGGGCGGTTGATGTTAAGCTCAACCTTTTTACCAACCATCATTTCGGTAAGCATAGCCTCGCTTGTCTCGGCAGTCTCAACCGTGGCGATGTGCTCGCCCTTGCGGAGCACCGCAACTCTGTCGGAAATCGCCATAACCTCGTGAAGCTTGTGAGTGATTATAAGTATGGATTTGCCGTCCTCGCGCATACGCTTAAGCACCGCAAAAAGCTTGTCTGTCTCCTGAGGAGTAAGCACAGCCGAAGGCTCGTCAAGAATAAGGATATCCGCGCCGCGGTAGAGCACCTTGAGAATCTCAACCGTCTGCTTTTCGGATACCGACATCTCGTAGATCTTCTTTTTGGGGTCAATGCGGAAGCCGTACTTGTCGGCTATCTCGGCAACCTTGCGGTTTACTTCCTTTATGTCGTATCTGCCGTCGTTCTCAACGCCGAGAACTATATTTTCAGCCGCCGTGAAAAGGTCAACCAGCTTGAAGTGCTGGTGTATCATACCGATCTTGTGGACAAATGCGTCCTTGGGAGAACGGATAACGACCTCCTTGCCGTCAATGCAGATGCTTCCGCTGTCGGGGTAGTAAATTCCCGCGATCATATTCATCAGCGTAGTTTTTCCACAGCCGTTTTCACCGAGAATAGCAAGTATCTCGCCGCGGTAAACCGTAAGGTCTACGTCCTTATTTGCCGCAAGACTTCCAAAACATTTGGAAACCTTTTTCATTTCAAGCGCAATTGCTTTGCTCATTGAATCTCCTCCGTTGCAAAAAGTTGGATTACAAATCTTCAACAAAATCTTTGTCGGGAAAAACCTTGTTGAAAACTTGTAAAATTTCGACAAGTGGGCAGAGCCCACTTGTCGAATAAAGTCTTTAATTAGTACTTCTCGTTTACGAGAGTGATGCCGTCGATTCTTACGTCGAAGTAAGGAGCGGAGCGGAATGCCGACTCGTTGAAGTAACCGTCAGCGATAACCTCTGTATCCTTCTCGTATGCAGCGTCGGTGTCAACGTCAGCAAGGTAGGATGCAAGAGCCTGTCCGCCAACTGTGAACGTAGCGGTGTCAAATACCTTGAGCTCACCTGCAACAAGCTTAGCCTTAAGCTCGTCGATCTTAGCCTGTGTACCCTCAGCAGCTGCTGCGGTGTTCACCTCGGAAAGAGCAACAGAGCCTGTGGAGATTGTACCTGTGTAGTCGGTGGGAATAGCCTCGCCGTTCTTAACTGCCTCGCAGATGAGAACGAAGTAAGGTGTCCAGTCGATCTTGGAAGATACGATAAAGGTGTTGGGGCAAGAAGCAACTGTGCTTCCGTTGTAGGAAACGTTGGGAACGTTTCTCTCCTCACAAGCTGTGGGAGCGCCCATAGAGTCAGCGTGCTGAGAGATAAGAACGCACTTGTTGTCCATAAGAGCGTTAGCCGCATTCTTTTCCTCAAGCTCGTCGTACCAGCTACCTGTGAACTGAACGTCCATAGTAACGCTGGGGCACATATACTTAGCACCAAGGTAGAAGGATGTGTAACCCGACATAACCTCTGCGTATGTGAACGCGCCAACGTAACCGATCTTAGCCTGCTCAGCTGTGATTGTGCCAGCCTCGATCATCTCGTTAAGCTTCATACCTGCAGCAACACCTGCAAGGAATCTGCCCTCGTAGATAGAAGCGAAAGCGTTGTGGAAGTTGGGGAGCTTCTCGGTGTGAGCCATTGTACCTGTAGCGTGGCAGAACTCAACGTCGGGGAATTCCTTTGCAGCCTTAAGCATGAAGGTCTCGTGACCAAAGCTGTCAGCAAAGATAATGTCGCAACCGTCGTCGATAAGGTCAGCAGCAGCCTCGTAGCAGTCGTTGGACTCGGGAATGTTCTTCTTGTAAAGAACCTGGTCCTCGGAGAGACCGAGCTGTGCAGCGGCTCTTTCTACAGCCTCGATGAAGTTGAGGTCGTAGGTAGAAGCCTCGTCGTGAAGAAGGATGACACCAAGCTTGAAGTCGTCTTCAGTCTTTCCGCAGGAAGCCATGGAAAGGCAAAGCGATGCGATCATGAGTGTCACAAGGCAAAGAGAGAGAATTTTTTTGAACATTTCAATGTTCCTCCTAATAATTTTTTGGCACCCGTCGCGGTAGTGGGAGCGATAGGTCTCGTCGGGCAGAAAAGTCCGAGGAAGCGAAAGCGATCCGACCGAGCCGTTTTCGGGTAACCTTTATCTACAAAAGCCGAAGCTTTTATAAATCAAAGTACAAAACTCGCCAATTTTCGCAATTATTAAATAGATAATTAGATTATAACACATTTTTTTTGATTTGTAAATAGAATATTGAAATTTGTTAAAAATTTGTGGAAAAAACATTTCTTAGCCTTGGTAGATAGATAAATTGGTGTTTGGTCGCGGAGGCGCGACAGCCCTAAAGGTCAGCGCACCATTGTTTGTGCGAACATAGTGCCACGCATCCCACTCGGTCGCTAAACGCGACCTCGTTGGCTTTGGGTGCGATAAATTATTGTTTGGCGGTGTGTTCGCACCGCAGCCCGCGAGAAATGTTTTTGCGGAGCTTTTTTCAAAAAGCGACCGCCTCCCCATGCGGCGTTTTTCTTTTGGGAACTTTTCTTTTTGCGCCTTTGGCTTCAAAAAGAAAAGTGGATTTCCTCTTTGGGTGTCAAAAAATCTGTGTACAGAT
>JBGVRT010000119.1:0-7606 GCA_045128735.1 Eubacteriales bacterium
CCGCTTTTTCTTTTGAACCAAAAGGCGCAAAAGAAAAAGCTCACAAAAAGAAAACGCCGATGCGCCTGCGGGCGCGAGATTGTCGCTTTTTGAAAAAAGCTCCGCAAAAACTTTTCTCGCGGGCTGCGGTGCGAACACACCGCCAAACAATAATTTATCGGTCTTTTTTGCATAAAAAAGAGCTGTCACGGTGTGACAGCTCTTTAATACTGTTATTTGAAAACTTATGCAAGCTCTGCGAAGTACTTGATTGTACGTACCATCTGGCTTGTGTAGGAGTTCTCGTTGTCGTACCACGAAACAACCTGTACCTGGTATGTGTCGTCGTCGATCTTTGTAACCATTGTCTGGGTTGCATCGAAGAGAGAACCGTACTTCATTCCGATAACGTCGGAAGAAACGATGGGATCCTCGGTGTAGCCGTAGCTTGCGGAAGCAGCAGCCTTCATAGCAGCGTTGATGCCTTCCTTGGTTACGTCCTTACCCTTAACAACTGCTACAAGGATTGTTGTAGAACCGGTGTTAACGGGAACTCTCTGTGCAGAACCGATAAGCTTGCCGTTGAGCTCGGGAATAACAAGACCGATTGCCTTTGCAGCACCTGTGGAGTTGGGAACGATGTTGGATGCGCCTGCACGTGCACGGCGAAGGTCGCCCTTTCTGTGAGGACCGTCAAGGATCATCTGGTCACCTGTGTAAGCGTGAACAGTGGTCATGATACCGCTCTGGATAGGAGCGTAATCGTTAAGAGCCTTTGCCATGGGAGCAAGGCAGTTTGTTGTGCAGGATGCAGCGGAAATGATAACGTCATCCTTGTTAAGTGTCTTTTCGTTTACGCTGAATACAACAGTCTTTGTTTCCTTATCAGCGGGAGCGGAGATAACAACCTTCTTTGCGCCTGCGTTGATGTGTGCGGAAGCCTTCTCCTTAGTGGTGTAGAAGCCTGTGCACTCAAGAACAACGTCAACGTCGAGCTTACCCCAAGGGCAGTTGTTAGCGTCCTTCTCAGCGTAGATCTTGATCTCCTTACCGTCAACAGTGATGGAATCCTCACCTGCAACAACGGTGTGAAGACCCTCACCCATCTTGCCGCAGTAACCGCCCTGAGCGGTGTCGTACTTGAGAAGGTGAGCGAGCATTGCGGGATCTGTCAAATCATTGATAGCTACGATCTCGTATCCCTCAGCGCCGAACATCTGTCTGAATGCAAGACGGCCGATACGACCGAAACCGTTAATGGCAACTTTTACTGACATAGTAAAATCCTCCGTATAAAATATAGTAATCTAGGTAGTTTGATACCCATTCGTATATATTTTACCGCATTTTGGCAAAATAAACAAGGGCTTTGAGAAAATTTTATCAATTTTGTAGGTTTGACAATTTTCGGGGCTTTTTTTACGCTCTTATCTGTGCATTGTGCCTATAGAACCTATGCTTTTTGCCACTGCGGAGACGCCAAACGAGACGAGCTTGGGCAGGTCTTTGAGCTTTTTGGGGGATACAGCCATACGCCAAGCCCATTCGCCGCCCGCATTCTGAACGCTTTTGGGGGCGCGTCTGACCTCGCCCGACCACACGTCAAGCGAGCCGCCAAGTCCCATAAACAGCAGGACGTGGGGGAGGCGCGGGGAGTTGCGGTTTATCCATTTTTCCTGTCTCGGCGAGCCTGTGCAGACGTAGAGCAGTGAGGCGCGGGAGGCGTTTATTTTCTTTATGAGAGACTCGTTTTCGCTCTCGTTTATATAACCGTTTTCGGTGCCGCAGACTTTGAGTGTTGGGTATCTCAGGCGCAGGCGGTCGGCGGCTTTTTGCGCCACGCCCTCCTTACCGCCGAAAAAGAAAACTCCAAGTCCGTGGGCGGCGGCGTAGGCGAGCATATCCTCGGCGAGGTCGATGCCGCCTATCCTTTCGGGGATAGGGGTTTTTAAGAGTCTTGAGGCGAGAATAAGCCCATTCCCGTCGGGGATATTGTAGTCGGAGCGCGAAAGCACCTGCAAAAATTCGGGGTCGCGCTTGGCGTTCTGCACCATTATTGGGTTTGGGGTGAAAATGACGGTCCGCACACGACGCCCCAACCGTTCGGTCACCTCGGCACATAGGCTGCGCCTGTCAAGGTCGTCGATCATAATTCCGCATATATTTCTTTTCATAAACATTCCTACCTTTTTTATTTTCAACTATTGACAATTCGGTGCAATTGCTTTATAATATAATAATAGATATGTTTAGCTGAAAATTTTTGAATTATACATCGAAAGGATATAAAAAATGGCAAACGACAAGAAAATGGTTGAGCAGATAACCTCTATGGAGGTTGACTTTGCTCAATGGTACACCGACGTAGTTAAGAAGGCGGAGCTTGCTGATTATTCGGGCGTAAAGGGCTGTATGATAATCCGTCCTTACGGCTACGCTATCTGGGAGAATATTCAGAGAGAGCTTGACAAGCGCTTCAAGGCTCTGGGTCACGAGAACGTGTATATGCCCATGTTCATTCCCGAAAGCCTGCTTCAGAAGGAGAAGGACCACGTTGAGGGCTTTGCTCCCGAGTGCGCTATCGTAACGATAGGCGGTCAGAACACTCTTGCCGAGAGACTTATTGTAAGACCCACCTCCGAGACTCTTTTCTGTGACCACTTCAAGGATATAATTCACTCCTACCGCGACCTGCCCAAGCTTTACAATCAGTGGGTAAACGTTGTGCGTTGGGAAAAGACCACAAGACCCTTCCTTCGCACCTCCGAGTTCCTTTGGCAGGAGGGTCACACAATGCACGAGACCGAGGAGGAGGCAAGAGAGGAGACACTCCGTATGCTCGGCGTATACGAGGAGTTCTACCTTAACTGCCTTGCTATCCCTGCGGTAACGGGTCAAAAGACCGAAAAGGAAAAATTTGCGGGCGCTGAGGTGACCTACACCATCGAGCCTATGATGCACAACGGCGTTGCGCTTCAGGGCGGTACGTCCCACTACTTCGGTGACGGCTTCGCAAAGGCGTTCGACATCACCTTCACAAGCAGAGAGAACACGATAAAGTATCCTCATCAGACCTCTTGGGGCGTTTCCACAAGAATGATTGGTGCGATAATCATGGCTCACGGCGACGACAACGGACTTATTCTTCCTCCCGTCGTTGCTCCCATTCAGGTGGTTATCATTCCCGTTGCACAGCACAAGGAAGGCGTGCTTGAGAAGGCAAACGAGATAAAGGCAAGACTTGAGGCGGCAGGACTCCGCGTTAAGCTTGACGACAGCGACCAGAGCGCGGGCTGGAAGTACAGCCAGTACGAAATGAAGGGCGTTCCCGTAAGACTTGAAATTGGTCCTCGCGATATTGAGTCGGGCAACTGTGTGCTTGTAAGCCGTGTTTCGAGAGAAAAGAATTTCGTTGCGCTTGAGGGTATTGAGGACGAGGTCAAGAAGATGCTTGGCGTGGTTCACGACGAGCTCGTTTCGAGAGCAAAGAAGAATCTTGCCGAAAAGACAAGCGTTGCGACAACCTACGAGGAGTTCCTCGACGCGGCAGAGAACAAGCCCGGATTTATCAAGGCTATGTGGTGCGGCGACATAGAATGCGAGGATAAGCTTAAGGACGCAACGGGCGGCGTTAAGTCGCGTTGCATTCCTTTCGTGGAAGAACAGCTTTCCGACAAGTGCGTATGCTGCGGCAGACCCGCAAAGCATATGGTTGTATGGGGCAGACAGTATTGATGTAATAATAGATAGAATTTGAAAGGGGCAGGGATATGAACGCAGTCAGACAAACGGCTACAAGGCGAAGATATCTCTTTGACCCCTTTCTTTTTGCGTGTACCCTTGGACTTTCCTTAATAAGCCTGCTTATGCTGTGGGGCGGCAGAAGCGAGTTCGGTTCGCGCGCTTTCGTTATGCAGTTTCTTATGACGGTGGCGGGCAACGCGGCGGTTATGGTGCTGTCCTGTCTTGACTACGAATATATCACCGACAGATATTGGGTTGTCATCGGCGTGGTGTCGGCACTCTTTCTTGCAAGCACCGTGCTTTTCGGTATGAGCATAGGAACAAATAAGAGCTGGCTTGATCTGGGCTTTGTCACCATTCAGCCCTCGGAGTTTGTAAAGGCGACCTACATACTCACCTTTGCGAAGCATCTTTCTGAGGTCAAGGATACAATAAATCAGCCCAAAACTCTTTTGCGCCTCGGTATTCACGCGGGAATTTTTATAGGAATAGTTCTTGCCACGGGCGACCTTGGCGTTGCGCTTATGTACGTGGGAATAACCGCGGTTATGCTTTTCTGCGCGGGGCTGAGCCTTTGGTATTTCGCGGCGGCGGCACTTGTGGTCATTCTCCTTTTTCCATACGCGTGGGATTTGCTTGAGCATTATCAGCAACAGAGAATTCTGGTGGGCTTTGACCCCGACATCGACCCCTCGGATAAGGGCAGACAGCCCATAATCGGCAGGCAGGCGATAATCAACGGCGGTCTTACGGGCTGCGGCATTTACGGCGGCTACTACTACACCACGCTTCCCATTGCCGAGTCGGATTTTGCTTTTGCCACGGTCTGCGAAAAGTTCGGTCTGCTTGGCGGCGCGGGTATTATGCTTCTTATGATTCTCGCGGTTGTGCGCGTCTTCTTTATCGCAGGGCAGTCGCGCAGGGATTACGGCGCGTATATGTGCGCGGGTGTGGGCGCGATGCTGATTATTCAGACTATCGTAAACGTGGGAATGTGCCTTGCCATAAGCCCTGTTATAGGAATAACACTTCCGTTTATCAGCGCGGGTGGCTCGTCGGTGCTTGCCACGTACATAACTCTCGGACTTGTGCACAGCGTTATAACCAACAAAAAAAGGCGTATTTTTGAAGGAAAATAGTCATACAAATCACTCCCGAAATATATAATGTAACGAAAGTTTATTATATTTTCGGGAGGTTTTTTATGTTCGTTTATTCCTTGCGCGCAAGCACTCTGCGCTTTTTCTCGGTCATTGCACTTTCTCTTGCGGTGCTTCTCACCCTTGTCACTCTTGTTCCCACCTACGCCACCGACGGCGAGCAGGCGGCAAGCTACGACTATGAAAAAATAAGGGGCGAGGACGACGCCGAGCGTTTCCTCGCGCAGTTCGGGTGGATAGTTGACGCCGCGCCTATCGAGGTCACCGAGGTGACTATGCCTGCCGAGTTCGACAAAATTTTCTCGGCGTATAACGAGATACAGAAGGAGCAGGGACTTGACCTTGTGAAGTATAAGCGCAAAAAGCTGACTCGCTACACCTTTGAGGTAAAAAATTACGAGGGCTACCAGGGCAGGGTGCTTGCAAACGTTCTCGTTTACCGCGGAAAGGTGGTTGGCGGCGATATCTGCTCTGCCGACGTGGAGGGCTTTGTGCAGGGTTTTGAAAAATAATAGTGGTTAAATTTCAAAAAACTATTGACTTTTTTTCACAAATGAGTTATAATACCTTGTGTTGCCTTAAAAAGTGAACGGGAGGTGCGTTTATGACGTTTGACGTAAAGCCGCTTCTTCGCGGAGAGGTAAACAGTATCAAGCTTGACTATTTGCTGCCCGTGGAGCTTGCAGGCGTCAGGTTTGAGGAAGACGTGCGCGTGGTTGGCGAGATAACCGACAGAGCAGGCTATATGCGCCTTGCGCTTAAGCTTTCTGTACCTTACGTTGCCGAGTGCGCGAGATGTCTTGACGAGGTTCGCGGAGTATTTGAAGAGGACCTTGAGAGAACTGTCGTTACAAAAGGCTCGGTAAGCGACGAAGAGCTTGACGAGAATATTGACGAGTACGCTGTCCTTAACGAGAACGGAGAGCTTAACGTGGACGAGGAGGTCGCGGAGACCTTCGTGCTTGCGTTCCCGAAAAAGCTTCTTTGCTCTGAGGATTGCGAGGGACTTTGCCCCAAGTGCGGAAAGCGCAAAAAAGACGGCGATTGTGGGTGTGTGGTGAAAGAAATTGACCCAAGATTGGCGGTTTTGAAAAAATTACTTGACAATTAGAAAAATTTGTAGTATAATTGTAGCGATAATATGTGTTTAATGCTTCAAGGAGGTGTATCGAAATGGCAGTACCGAAGAAAAAAGTATCTAAAGCTCGCAGAGACAAGAGACGTTCTAATAATTGGAAGCTCGATTTACCCGGAATGGTAAAGTGCCCCAAGTGCGGAGAGTATGTACTTGCTCACCGTGTATGTAAGGCTTGCGGTTCCTACAACGGCAAAGAAGTTGTAAAGAAGGAAGCGTAAATTGCGACTTGCAAAAAGAGACTCAACTATCTGACTTCAGGGTGGTTGAGTCATTTTTGTAGAATTTTTGATTCGAAAGGAATATAAAATGAAAAGATTTGCAAGATTGATGGCGCTTGCCTTTGCGCTTGTGCTTTGCCTGTCAATGTTTGCCTGCGGAGACGGCGAGGAGACTACCGTGCCCACGCTTGACGAGGGCAAGGACGGCGATACCTATTCGGCAATGGACTATATGAAAGAGGACCTTTCGGGTTACGTAAAGCTTGGGCAGTACAAGGGGCTTAAGGTTAACGCGCCCCGACATATCGTGACTGAGGCTGAGATAGACGCCGAGATACAGGACTTTATCGACGCACATACAACCTACGAGCCATACGAGGTGCACGTTACCGACAGAGCTACCGTGGCGGGCGACTTTGTAAACGTCAGCTACGTGGGCAAGATAGACGGCGAGGCTTTTGAGGGCGGAAGCGCGGAGGCGGATTCTATCGTACTTACCGAGAACAACGGACATATTGATTGGTTTGAGGATGACCTCTACGGCATTATGCCCGGCACAACCGTGGTGTCTACGGGATTTTTCCCAGAGGACTATCACGAGCATCTTGCGGGCAAGGAGGTCAGCTTTGAGATAACTCTCAACTACATAGCAGGTCACTATACTATCCCCGAGTTCAACGACGGGTTCGTTAAAGAAAAGCTCGACTTTGACAGCGCAGAGGCTTACAGAGAGTTCTTGCGTGACCTTCTCCAAAAGGAGTCGGATGCCGAGTACGACGTGCAGAAGTATCAGCTTATGTGGGAGCAGATAATGGCAAATGCCGAGACCCTTGAGCTTCCCACGGCGCAGATAATGTACTACTACACCTCGGAGCGCAGTATTTACGAGGTTTACGCCGCAGAGAACGGATACACCTACGACGAGCTTCTGGCGCAGTTGGGCGTTACCGACGAGTACCTCAGAGAGGTTATGGGTAAGCGCGTGGAGGAGGAGATAATTTTCTACTCTATCGTTAAAGCCGAAGGGCTTGAGGTTACCGACGAGGACTATGCCAACGGCGTTATTGAGTACGCTGAGGCGCAGGGAATGAGCGAGTCGGCACTCGTTGAGCAGTACGGCGAGGAGTATATCAGAGAATGCGTCCTTTGGGATAAGATGATGTACACCCTCGGAGAAATGAATAGCTTTGTTGAATAAGAAAAAGGCTGTCGCGAGACAGCCTTTTGCGCGTGAGCACGCGCAGGCATAGCGCGCCCGTATCTGTGATTTGTGCGAACATATCCGTCGCAACCCACTCGGTCGCTAAACACGACCTCGTTAGCTTTGGGTGACCGATAAATTATTGTTTGAAGGTGTGTTCGCACCG